>JAEXLD010000099.1 GCA_023445445.1 Bacillota bacterium | reverse complement strand
TCATGTATAGCATCTAAGTTTAATTGTTTAGCTAATGTAGCTAAATCCTTCTTACCTTGGCAAGCTCCATGTTCTGCATCAACTCTAGCTTGTAGGTTAGCCTTTGTATCAGCTACTACTACTTCTCCTATAAGTTCAGCAAACTTTGCAGCATGTTCTGCTTCTTCAAAAGCTATTCTCTTATATGCTTCTGCAACTTCTGGGAAGCCTTCTCTATCAGCTTGTCTTGACATTGCTAAGTACATTCCAACTTCTGTACATTCTCCCATAAAGTTAGCTTGTAATCCTTCCATAATTCTTGGATCTACATCTTTTGCAACTCCAACTCTATGTTCATCAGCCCAGCTTAAATCTCCAGTTTGTTCTACAAACTTATCTGCTCCAGCTTTACATATTGGGCATTGTTCTGGTGCAGTTTCTCCTTCATATACATATCCACATACTGTACAAACAAATTTTTTCATAATTAAACTCCTCCTAAATTATCTATTTATATAATTTATTTTTTCGGTGCTTTTATTATATAATAGTGATTATTATTTGTAAATACTATATACAATTTTTTTGATAATTTACTAATAAAAATGTGAAAAATAAGAGTAAGTTAATTACCTACTCTAATTTTTTTATATAAATTTATTAAATTTTTATTTTAATTTATGGGTATATCTATTTTCTTTTTTATTTTTGCTGCAATTTTATATGGTAAATTTAAAGCTTTTTCCAGATACTTGTCCTCTATTTTTCTAGTGCCAAACATAACTATTTCAGCTATAATAATGGCTGCAACTCCATCTAAAATAAAATGTTGTTTTATAAATAAGGTAGATAAAATTATTAACATGCCTATTATACTTGTATAAATAAACCATGATTTATTATCCTTAATCCTTGTAAACCTAATAATAATGTAGGTGTTTAATACGTGAATTGAAGGAAAACAATTTAAAGGTCTATCAACTTCATATATTAAATTTACTATTCTATTAGGTAGTGTATTATTAGGAATTATAGGCCTTGCTATCTCTACTGGATAAAAATAATAGAATAAATAACAAATACACATACTTATATAAATTGCCATAAGAGATTTTAAATATCTCTTTCTATCCTTAGATAAAATAAATATTAATCCTAAAAACACAAAAACATACCAATATATATACGGAAAAATAAAAGCTGATATATAAGGTATTTCTTTATCTAGAGTTATAGATATATCCTTACCACTCTTAGCTATTGCTCCTGCTATTACATAGTTAACATTTATTATTGGCAAGATAATAAGCCAAGCTAAATCTAGCCACTTTATTTCATTTATATTATACTTATAGATAATACTTTTAATAAAGTTTCTCATAAGAACCCCCCATTTTATGTCTTATTCATTTTTTTCTAATACATATATTTTACAATATAATAATTATATTGTGCTAATTTTTTTTATTTTTAAGAAATTTATAAGCTTTACTTTATATATTAAGAATTTCTTTAACTTTTGTCATATTAATATTTTCCTCTAATATTTTTGATAACTTATCTAGCTCCATGAATTTGTATTCTTTATAAGAGCTAATTTCATTAAAATCATCAACAATATTATTTTTAGTTAGTAAGCTTTTTATAAAATTCTTAATAAAATCCCCATTATCAAAAATTCCATGCAAATAAGTTCCAATTACATTTCCTTTATCATTAATAGCTCCTGCTATTTCACCATTACTTAACTCAATAAATATATTATTCTCATTAGTTATTAAAGTTTCTCCGTTATGAATTTCATATCCCCAAACTTCTATATCCTTAAATTCTTCTATAATATTTGAAACAATTCTTCCAGAGGATTGCTTTGTAACCTTCTCTCTATTAAATTTAGTTGTTACTGGTAAAAATCCAAACCCCTTTTCACTTCTTTTTTCTCCTTCAACCCCTAAATCATCTGTAATAATAGTTCCCATCATCTGATAACCTCCACATATTCCCAAAATAGTAGTACCAGCTTTTTCTAGGTTAACTATTTCATTATATAATCCTTTTTCTTTTAAAAATCTAATATCATCAATTGTATTTTTACTTCCAGGGATTATTAATAAATGTGGTTTTCCAATTTCCTTTAATGTATTTACATATCTTATAGATACATTTTCTAATCTGTTTAAAGCATTAAAATCTGTAAAATTAGACATATAAGGTAACCTAATAACTGCTACATCTAAACTCTTATTTTTCTTACTATTATTAGATATTCTTTCAGTAACACTATCTTCATCTTCTATATCTAAATTAAAATAAGGCATTGCTCCAAGTACTGGAATATTTATTATCTCTTCTAATTGTTTCATTGCAGGTTTAAAGAATTCCATGTTGCCTCTAAATTTATTAATTATGACACCCTTTACTCTCTTTCTTTCTTCTTCATCTAAGAGCATTATAGTTCCTACTACAGAGGCAAATACTCCTCCCCTATCTATATCTGCTACTAAAATCACTGGAGAATCACTTGCCTTTGCCATATACATATTAGCTATATCGCTTTCCTTTAAATTAATTTCAGCACAACTTCCAGATCCTTCTAAAACAATTAATTCATATTCCTTAGACATTTCTTTATAAGTATCTTTAACTACTTCTTTTAACTCCTTGTTTAGTTCTTTATATTTATATGAATCAATATTACATTTTACCTTTCCATTAACAATAACTTGTGTCTTCATATTACCACTAGGTTTTAATAATACTGGATTCATAAAAGCCCTTGGTTGTATTTCACAAGCATCAGCTTGAACAACTTGTGCTCTTCCCATTTCAAGGCCATCTTCAGTTACATAGGAGTTTAAAGAAATATTTAGAGCTTTAAAAGGTGCTACCCTCATACCTTTATTTTTAAAATATCTACAAATTGCTGTAGCTATAGTACTTTTCCCCACTGAAGAAGCAGTACCAAGCAGCATTATACTCTTACTCATTAATAATACCTACTATATCTAAAAATCCATGAGTTTCATTTGTAATAATTCCATTTTCCTTGAATTTAATTGGGTACTTAAATAAAGGTCCATCAAAGGCAAAGGTATGATATTCTCCATTTTCACCACAAGCATCTGAACCTGCCGCCACTATATCTGAAACCACTTTTTTAGTTAATACTTTACCTAGGAATTCTGTTGATAAGACATCTAACCTTACATTTTTAATAACTGTCTTAAATCCACTATCTATGAATTCATAAGTTAACTTTTCTCTATCTTCAAGCCATAAGGGGAATATAGCTTCCATATTAGCTTTATTACATCTATCTGTACACCAAACTCTATGAGCTTCTAAATCAATATCTCCAAATACACAAGCTTCTGCTCCTAGCTCATTTTTAGCTTTATTAAGTGCCTTATTAAAAGCATCTTTGTATTCTTCGCCTTCACACTTTACTAATAGTAATGGTATATTTAGAGATTTAGAAACCTCCTGAAGCAAGATTTCTGGAACACCATGAAACCAAGATCTTAATACTTTTTTATCTACAGTTATAAGTAAAGCAACTGGCTTATGGCCATTTTTTATCATTCTGTATAATGCTAATGTACTATCCTTTCCACAGCTATATGACATAACAAACTTTTTACTCATAATTTACCTCCATTTATTTAAAGTTCTTAACATAAATGACTTTATATCTATTCCATAAACCTCTTCTAAGTCTCTTCCATTTAATACTTCTTTAGTATCCCCATTATTAATAAGAGTCCCATCTTTAAGCATTAAAACCTTGTCTCCAAAGTTCTGGACTAAGTTTAAATCATGTAATACTGCAACAACAATTTTATTATTTTCCTTTGCCCAAAGCTTTAAATAATCTAATATTTCTATTTGATATCTTAAATCTAAATGATTTGTTGGCTCATCTAATATAATAACATCAGGATCTTGTGCAAATGCCCTAGCCAAAAAAACCCTCTGAAGCTGTCCACCTGATAATTCACTTATAAGTTTATCCTTTATATCTAAAATTCCAACTTTATCCAAGCTTTTATTTATTATTTCATCATCTTTTTTACTTAGTCTTGAAAATACTCCATTTAAATGAGCATATCTTCCTAAAGCAACTGTCTCGTATATACTATAGGGAAATAATATGTTTGAACTTTGAGTCATTAAAGAAACTCTTGTAGCCAATTCTTTTCTTTTTAATAATTTTGTGTCTTTTCCATCTAGTAGTATTTGACCTTTAAAAGAGAGTAAATTTGCTATAGCTTTTAAAAGAGTACTTTTCCCACATCCATTAGGTCCAACTATGCAAATATTTTCTCCTCTATTCACTTTAAAGCTAATGTTTTTTACTACATCTTCTCCATTATAACCACAATATATATTTTTAACTTCTAACATTTAATCACCTACTTTGACTTTTTAAAATATAGGTATGCAAAGAATGGTGCACCTATCATTGCAGTTACTGCACCCACTGGTAATTCAGATGGAACTATAATAGTTCTTGCTATTAAGTCCGTAATTATCATAAGACAACCACCAAAAACTACTGACATTGGAATAACATAAGCATGTTTTGAGCCAAAAATCTTTCTTACTATATGAGGTGCAATTAAATCTACAAATCCTATAGTTCCACTTATTGAAACAGCAGCTCCAGTTAATATAGCAACAAAAATGAATAGAAATTTTTTTACTCTTTCTGCTTCTACTCCTATAGATTTAGCTTCTTCTTCTCCAAAAGTCAAAATATCCATTTCTTTAACAAATGACATAACTCCTATTATTCCAATTAAGAAAAATGGAATTCCAGCTTTAAGATAACTCCAGCCCCTCATAGAGAATGATCCCATTTGCCACATAGTTATAGCTTCCATTTTCTTTGTAAATAAAGCTGTTAATGTTGTTGAAGCAGCATTAAAGAATAATGAAAATACCATTCCAGTTAAAATAATAGTTGTATTAGATAGCTTTTTATCAACCTTACTAGCGAAGGCTAGAACTATAATCATAGTAATTAAACTACATAAAAATCCTACTAGGGGTAATGAAAAATTTCCAAGGAAAGGGATAGTTATTCCTGAAACAATTAAAAGTCCTACACCTAGTGAGGCTCCTGATGATACTCCTAATGTATATGGAGAAGCTAGTGGATTTTTTAATATGGATTGAACTACTGCTCCACTTGCTGCTAAAGCTCCACCAATGCAAAAAGCTAATAAAACTCTAGGTAATCTAATACTCCATATTATTGCAACATCCTTAGCTTCAATGCCTTCCATTAAATTAATATTGAATAATTTATGTGCAATTATTGATATAATATCCATAATGCTAATATTGGAACTTCCAATGGAAGTTCCAATACAAATTATTAAAAATACTAATGGCACTGATAGTATCATCAATGACTTAATTTTTTTATCTCTATTTATATTCATTTGGATAAATAGCCTTAGCCATTTCCTTTAATGCCTTAATAACATTTTGTGAAGGTCTTGAAGAAGTATTTTTATCTACACTATAGATATTACCTTCTTTAATTGCATTTAAACTATCCCATCCTTCACGGCTCTTAATTTCATCAACAGATTTTACTCCATTTTGATCTGGAACATTTGTAAATATTACATCTGGATTTGCAGCTATAACTGATTCTGGTGTAGGTGATATCCAAGCCATTTCATTTGCAAATATATTTTCTGCTCCAATTATTTGAATCATTTCATTTAAGAAAGTATCCTTACCAAAGCTATATAAAGTAGGAGTTGAACCAATTTCAAAATATACTTTTTTCTTATCAGTTATTTTTTCTCCTATTGCCTTTATTTCCTCAACTTCCTTTTTCATATTTTCAATTATTTCTTTTCCTTGCTTTTCAGTTTTAGTTATTTCAGCAATAAACTCTATATCACCATAAATTCCATCTATACTATCACTACTTGGAATATATACTACTGGTATTCCAGCTTCCTTAACTAATTTAAATGGATCTTCTTCACCAACTTTATTATGTCCTGATGCTATAATCATATCTGGTTCTAAAGAAATTAATGTTTCTGCATCTGGGTTTCTAAAATCAATTTTTGGTAAATCTGTATTTACCCCCTCAATATCTGCTGAATACTTATCAATAGCAACCAGTTTATCTGAAAGTCCTAAAGCAACTAATACTTCTGTATTAGATGGTGCTGTTGATATTATTTTCTCAACTTTTTTAGGTAAAATAAATTCATTACCTTCCCTATCTGTCATAGTTTTTGTAGTATCACTACAACCTGCAAATAATGCTAAAGAAAACATCATTGCAAAGACTAATGAAAGAATTCTACTTCTTTTTTTCATAATAAATCCTCCTAATTTTTTTATTAGGGCTATTTTGTAATTCTTATTACAAAATAAAAAAAAGACACACCAAGAGTATGCCCTAAAATACCTTAATTATAATTTTGAATTATAGTACTAACTCAAAAATATAATAGTATTCCTATTATCCCACCCTCAGAAGATAATAGTTTTCCCATAAAAGGCAGGTCTCCCGGCTTAATTTCATCCTACTCTCTAACCTTCCCGCTACATAGAGCAGTGGCTTAAATAGATTTCGTCCATATCACGGTTACTGGGGTAGCTCAGGATTATACCTGATTCCCTATTAAGCTTTAAAAAAAGCACCTTATATAGTTATATAGCTTAAATTTCATTTAGAATTATATTATTAATCATATAATATGTCAATTATAATATTCTATTTAATAACATCTTTTAGTGCTTGAATTAACTTTTCATTTTCCTCTCTTTTTCTTACAGCAACTCTATAATACTTATTACTTAATCCCTCATAGTTACTACAGCTTCTTATAATTATATTTCTCTTCATAAGTTCTAATTTTAAATCAATTTCTTTTTCTAATTTAAACATTATAAAGTTAACAGATGGCTTAAAAACTTTTATATCCTGAAAGCTATTTAGCTTATTATATAAATAGTTATTTTCCTCTTCAATATATGAAATAGTCTTAGCAATATATTCTTTTTCCTTCAAAGAATATATTGCTGCCTTCTCTGCCAAAACATTAATATTCCATGGAACTGAAAGAGCTTCTATTTTATTTAGAATATCTTCATTGTTGCAAATACCATACCCTATTCTTATACCTGGTATTGCAAATAGTTTAGTCATAGATTTAATTATAAAAATATTATCATATTCTTTTATCAATCTAATTGCTGAATAATTTTCTGCTTCCTTTATAAAATCTAGAAATGATTCATCTACTGCAACAATTGTATTAGTAAGTTTTGCTTTCTTAATTATATTTATAATTGAATCTTTACTTGTTAGAGTTCCTGTAGGATTATTTGGATTACAAATAAAAACCATGTCTATATCATCATTTATGTAACTATTTATTTCTTCGTCAATAATCCAATTTTTCTCCTCTTTTAAGTAATAATATTTAATTTCACTATTTACACTTAAGACTGCTTCCTCATATTCTCCAAAAGTAGGTGCAGGTATTAATACCTTTTTAGGCTTTACAGCTCTAACTAAATTAAAAATAACTTCTGCAGCTCCATTTCCTAAAATTAAATTTTTGTTTTCTACGCCTTCAAATTCACTTATTGCTGATTTCAAATTAAAATATGTAATATCAGGATATTTTTCAACTTCATCTAAGGACTTTATTATTATGTCTTTAACTCTAGTATTAATTCCTAATGGATTTATGTTAGCAGAAAAATCAATAAGCTTATCTTTATCTAAATTATAATTTCTAGATATCTCATCTATATTTCCACCGTGAACTACCTTACTCATTTAAAATCCTCCAATTAAAGTTAATACAACAGCAACTAAATAGCTTAAGGTTGTAACTAAATACAATATATTATTAGTTTTATAAACATCTGAAATATCAATATTCTTTATATTATCACCTATAGTTGGCTTTTCTACTAATTTACCAAAGTAATAATTAGAACCTCCTAGCTTTAAGCCTAAGGCACCAGCCACTGCTGCTTCTGGATGTGCACTATTTGGACTACTATGATTATTTTTATCTCTAGTATAAATTTTATAAGAATTTTTATAATCTAATTTTAGTATAAAAGCTGTAATAATTATTAAATATCCTGTAATCCTAGCTGGTATATAATTAAATATATCATCTAGCTTAGCTGGGAAAAATCCAAAATCTCTATACTTATCATTTTTATACCCAAACATAGAATCCATAGTATTAACAACTTTATAAACAAAGGCAAAGGGAGCCCCAAACAATCCAGCATAAAATAATGGTGCTACAACACCATCTGACATATTTTCTGCTATTGTTTCAACTACTGCTCTTAGTATCCCTTCTTTATCTAATGAATTAGTATCTCTTCCAACTATATATGAAAGTTGTTTTCTTGCTCCTTCTAAATCATCTTTCAATAAAAATTTTATAACTTTTAAGCCTTCTACCTTTAAGGCCTTAGCTGAAATTGTGAAATAAATCATAATTCCACTAATAGCAGTACCTAAAATATAATTAATATTAAAGCTTAACTTTAGAATTAAAAAACTTATAATATAAACTATTACCACCGAAAAAATCCAAGTTAATAAACCTGCTAGTTTTAAGTAATTATTTAGTATCTTTCTAAAGATTTTTTCCAAACCACTACATAAGCTCCCTATAAACCTAATTGGATG
The DNA here is from genome assembly GCA_023445445.1 of Bacillota bacterium. Classification (GTDB taxonomy): domain Bacteria; phylum Bacillota; class Clostridia; order Clostridiales; family Clostridiaceae; genus Clostridium. Next base: position 14,515 of record JAEXLD010000099.1, on the reverse strand, counting down.
GAATTGGTTTTGTGGATCTCCTATTATTAAATCTAATAAAAAACCTATAGTTAATTCCTTCATTTTCTTCTTCCTAACCTTTATCTCTTCTTTAATTCTTCAATTTTTCTTATTTTAAATTTATTCTCACAAAACTCTATTGTAATTTTATACCCTTCCCCAAAAGTAGGTTGCCAACTGTAAAAATTTTTGCTATTATCATAAAACTCTTCTAATATTGTTCCTATGGTTCCTCCGTGAGAAACTAATAAGGCTGAATTAATATTTTCTTTAATTAAATTATTAATAAAGTTTATAAATTCATTTGTTATTCTTTTCTTATATTTAATTTTACTTTCACCATTAGGACATGATATTTCCCCTAATTCATCTTTTATCCAATCTATGTAACTTTTATTTCCTTTTAATTCCTCATAGGATTTCATTTCAAAATCCCCAAAATCATATTCAAAGAAACCTCTTAGTTCTATAAAATCTTCATTATCATAAAGAGCTTTAAAGGTTTCATTAGCTCTCTTAGCTCCACTGGTATAATATTTATGGCACTTTGGATAATTAATACTTTCTTTTAATATTTTTATTTCTTCTAATCCATCATCACTTATGGATATATCTGTTTTGCCACAATATAACCTTTTTTCATTTGCAATGGTTTTTCCATGCCTTATTAATATTACTTCAATTTCCTTCATTTTTAATCACCGTTGCTATTCCACAAAAAACCCTATAAACAGCTTTAGAATTCTTACTTATGTATTGAAGACACTTACCTGTATTTTCTCTCCATATCCTATCTTCTCTTTTTAATGGAACTATTCCCTGGGAAATATCATCACAAATAATAATCTTATCTTTAAAAAGTTCTTTGTTATTAATTATATATTCCCTTGCATCAATATTTTTTAAAGAAAGCTTATATATAAATTTGTGAAATCCATTAATTACATCTTTAGAAAAATCTATATCTAGGCTATTTAAATCATCATTTACTTGAAAAATCTTATTTTCATTAATATTAAACTTTTCTTTTACAAAACTTAACTTTCCATTATATGCTCCACCATAAATTAAGATCAAAGTTATCACTCCTAACTAAATAATTGATAAAATTAATATTCCTAATACCTCACTTAGCACTAATCCATAACCAGCAATATCTCCAGACATTCCTCCAAGTTCCTTAATGCTTTTCTTAACAGATAAAATAGCAATAGCTATCATTCCTAAAGGTACTAAAATAAACTTTAATCCTAAGAACATAAATATAAAGGATGATGTTATTAAAAATATAAATAAAACTAAAATATCAACTTTTCCAGTTCCCTTTTTAAAATATAATCCTAAAGAGCTTTCCTTCATAGATTCTTTCCTTAGTAACATAAGACCCATTAAAGATCTTGATATAATAGGTATAATAATTATGCCAACTATATTTGATTTATTTTCTACTAATGTGTAGGTTGTTGCAAAATCAATTATAAATAATATTCCTAGGGAAATAACAGAAAATGCTCCAGTATTGGGGTCCTTAAGAATTCTTACTTTTTCATCTCTATCCCTTCTAGATAATAATGCATCACTTACATCCATAAATCCATCTAAATGTAACATTCCTGTTATAACAAAAGGTGTTACCATTGTTATAGCTGCTACTAAAATAATAGAAAGGTTAAAATAAACTGTAAGCTTAAATACTATATAATTTATAAGTCCAACAAATACACCAACTAAAGGATATAACTTCATCATATGCCTAACTGCATCATCCTTCCAAGCCTTATAAGGTACTGGTAATATAGTAAACATACTTAAAGCCATTATAAAACCATTAATTAAATTCTTCATTTTAATATTCCTACCACCTCTCTACCTTTATGTATTATTTCATTATTAAAGCTACATTCAATAACAACATCCGAAAATTTTGCCAATTCAATATTAAGCCTTCCTATTTCTTTTCTAAAAGTTTCCGTATAATTATCATAAATAATTCCATCACTAAATAAATAATCAGTAACTATAATTAAATTTTCTATTTTTTCTCCTATTAGCTTTATATCATTAAATATCTTATCACTTACATTTGGATAAAAATTATTTCCAGAAAACATCTCATTAGTAACTAAAGAGGTAATGCTATCTAATAAGACAGTATCCTTACTATTTAATTTATGAAGTGTACCTTTTATATTCTTATCTTGTTCTATAGTAGAAAAGCCTAAACCTTCTCTATCTATTAAATGTTGCTCTATCCTTATATTATCCTCTAAATCTGAAGGCTTCATAGTTGCAAGATAAAAAAGAGAGCCTTCTTTATTTTCTAATATTTTAGAATATCTTTGGGCAGCCATAGATTTCCCACTTTTGGAACCACCAACTAATAATATAATCATTTTTATTCAATCCTTTTTCTACTTATCAACAATATAGTTTTTCTTATCTTTAATCTTTTCTAAATAGCTTGGATCTATTTCTGCTTCTGCAAAGGTAGCCATATTATTCATCATAGCACAAGCGTAATTAACTATTGAAAAAGCAATTGGGCAACCACTACCTTCTCCTAGCCTCATATCTAAATTTAACATTGGCTCAAGTCCTATATTATCCATAGCTATACTATAGCCTATTTCTTTTGAAAGATGTGACGGAATTAAATAATCCTTAACATTATCACATAATTTAGTTGCTACTAATGCTGCTACTGCTGATATAAATCCATCTATTACAATAGGTAATTTATAATAAGCTGCCCCTAAATATACTCCTACCATTCCAGCTAAATCAAAGCCTCCAACCTTTGCAATTATATCTATTGGGTCTTCTTTATTTGGCTTATTTATCTCTATTGCCTTTTTAACTACTTTTTTCTTAATTATAAAGGCTTCATCAGTAAGACCTGCCCCCTTACCAACAACCTCATCTACTTCACAATTAATTAAGGAAGCTAAAACTGCACTACTTGTAGTTGTATTTCCAATTCCCATTTCTCCAACACCTAAGATATCATATCCCTTTTTCTTAGCATCTCCTACTAAATCAATTCCTATATAAATGGCCTTTAAAGCTTCTTCGTAACTCATAGCAGGGCCCTTTGCTATATTGTATGTCCCTTTTCTAATCTTTTTATTAATTGCCCCTGGAATTTCTCCTTCACAATTAACTCCAATATCTACAACAAATAAATCTGTATTATTCTCCTTTGCTAAAACTGCAACTCCAGTAAGTCCTTTAGAAAAGTTAATAGTTTGTACTAATGTCACATATTGTGGAGAGGCTGCTACCCCCTCTTCTACCACTCCATTATCAGAAGATAATATTATTATACATTTTTTATCTATTGAATTTTTTACTTTACCAGTAATTCCAGATAGTTTTACAGCTAAGGTTTCAAGCTTTCCTAAGCTCCCTAAAGGCTTTGCTAAAGAATTTACTCTTTTTTTAGCATTCTCTATTGCTATTTCATCTGACTTTTCTATATTATCAATAATAGCAAGAATTTCATTTTTATACTTCATTAAAATCACCTTATTTTATTCTTCTTTTTTGTTATAATATATTAAATTTCAACTAAAAGTCAATAAAACCATATTTAAATAAAAATTAAAATAGAGATAAAAATATCATGTAGGTGAAATGTTAAGATATAAGTCACACTAACACTATATTTTTATCTCTTGCATGTAAGGGCAATACAATAATTCTAATATTATTAAACTATAAGTTTCTTTAATTATTAGCATATATTTTTTAATATTTTAATTTCAGAAATCTTTGGCCATATATTTTTTTTACTTTTTACTCTTAGTTTAATATAATTAACTTTAATATTATTTAGTCTAATTTCTATGCTTTCATTATTTATATTAATATCCTCACTTGATAGTATTAACTTTTCCTTGTTATCTAATAAACATATTATTTCATAACTAATGGTATCATTAATAACAAATGGGTATATTATTTTTTCAACTGAAATAAAATGTGTAAATTTATATGTAAATTCTCTTAAATATGTACTATCACTTTCTAAATATCCGTCCCTTTCATTTTCTATAATATCTATATTATGTCCTCTATATTTATCAGCTATTATTTTTAGCTTCATAATACTCTTCTTTGAACCCTTAAAGACATTACTATCCCAAGAAAAGTCTTCATATACTACTGTAGTTGAAAGAATATCCTTTAATTCAATAAAATTCACATTTAGCCTCCTTTATTTTACATTTAACCCAAGATTCATTCTAAATACAACATTTTATCTTATATATATATTTTCTTACTAATGTATAGTTTTTTAAAGTCCTTTATTATTATATTATGGTCATAAATTCATAGGACTATAGTCCTTTTAATGTTGCTTTCATCTAGTTTTTTTATTATTATTTTGTATTCAAATCCAAAAAAGCTATATGCAAGACCTTTGTAATTGTTATCAGACCTTTAGTATGATAAATTCTAATTATATTATCTTAAAGAGGTGTTTTTATGGCAAAAAAACGAATACTATACTTATCACTAATAATTGCACTTATATTAATTATCCCAACAACAATTTTTATTAATATTTATAAAAATAATACCCCTTATGAAAATAAAGAATTTTCTTGGGACAATTTAAGCTTATACTTTGTTATGACAGATAGGTTTTATGATGGCGATAAGAGTAATAACAATTCCTATGGTCGTCTTTCAATAGATGCTAAAGGTTCAACAGTTGGGACTTTTCATGGTGGAGATTTAAAAGGATTAACAAAAAAATTAAAAGATAATTACTTTAATGATTTAGGTATTAATGCTATTTGGATAACTTCACCTGTGGAGCAAATCCATGGATTTATTTCTGGCGATAATGCTGGCTCCTTTGCTCATTACGGATATCATGGTTATTATGCTTTAGATTGGACATCTATTGATAAAAATATGGGTACTGTAGAAGATATGCGCGAATTCGTTGATACTGCTCATTCTAAGGGTATTAGGGTTGTTTTAGATGTAGTTATTAACCATCCAGGTTATTCTAATTTAAAAGATATGTCAGATTATGACTTTAAGCCTTTGAAAAATTCCTCTATTGATATTGGAAATTGGCAACCAAGTGAATCTGAAAATTATGATACTTATAATAAAACCATTGTAGATTATGCTGGTAGCAAGGAAGAATGGGCTAAATGGTGGGGACCAGACTGGATAAGAGCTGGACTTCCTGGTTATACTCATGGTGGAAGCAATGATATTACTATGAATCTTTCTGGACTACCAGATATTATAACTGAATCAAAGGAACCTGTGTCTATTCCACCAATTCTTGAAAGAAAATGGGAAAAGGATAAAGCTGAAAATAATGAAGATTGGATAGTTCCTTCAGCAATAAAATATAGAACTGATTTAAATGTAGATCCTTCAACATATATTATTAAATGGCTTTCTGCTTGGGTAGAGGAATTTGGAATAGATGGTTTTAGGGCTGATACAGCTAAACATATTGATATTTATAGATGGCAAGAATTAAAAGATGAAAGTAATAAAGCCTTAAAGACTTGGAGAGAAAATAATCCAGATAAACCTGGTGCTAAATGGACAGATGACTTTTGGATGACAGGGGAAGTTTTTGGACAAGGCTTAGATAAAAATCAATATTATGATAATGGTTTTGATTCCATAATTAATTTCGATTTCCCTAAAGGTGATAGCTTAGAATATCTTGAAGAAATTTATTCTGAATATGCTAATAAATTAAATAATGATGATGAATTTAATGTTCTAAGTTATATTTCTTCCCATGATACTGGATTAACAAGAGGTAATATGATTAATCTTGGAACTAAATTAATAATGGCTCCAGGTGGAATTGAAATATACTATGGTGATGAATCAAATAGAAAGGCTTCTACTAACACTGTTACTACAGCTAAGGATCAACCTTCAAGATCAGATATGAATTGGGACTCAATGGATAATGAAGTTTTATCACATTGGCAAAAACTTGGGCAATTTAGATCTAATCATATATCTATTGGAGCTGGCGAACATAAGATGCTACAAATCTCTCCTTATACTTTTAGTAGAATCTATTCTAAAAATAATGTAACTGATAAGGTAGTTATAGCAACTGAAGCTTATGATAAATCCGAAATAGATGTTTCTTCAGTTTGGAGTGATGATACTAAAATAAAGGATTTTTATACTGGTAAAAAATATACTGTTAAAAACGGAAAGGTTAATGTGTCTCCAAATAAAAATGGAGTTATATTATTAGAAGAAGTAAAATGATGCTTTCGCACAATAAAAAATGAATAATGTAAAATGTAAAATTAAAGAAGAAACTCCTTACGGAGTTTCTAAAATAGATATATCTTAATTTGGAGCTGTTACAACAGCTCCATTTCTTATTTAATATGTATTAAATTTTCCAAACTAAAATTTTACTACTTCTTTTATTGCTTCTACTACTCCATTATCATTATTACTTTTAGCAATAAATCTAGAAACCTTCTTTAAATCATCATGGGCATTTTCCATAGCGAAACTATAGTAAGCACTTCCCATCATTTCTAAATCATTAAGATAATCTCCAAATACCATTGTTTCTTTATGGTCTATATCTAGCATTTCTTGAATTTTATTTATTGCAACTCCCTTGTTAACACCTTTAGCTGTTATATCAAGCCAAATCTCTCCAGATACTGTTACTTGAAGCTTGTCTTTATATTCATTGTAATAATTATTACTATTAAATTCTGATCCTGAAAAATCACATATGGTTACCTTTAATATATCATCTTCTACTTTAGTTAAATCATCTACTATTTCATATCTTTCATAATATTTCTTTGTTTCTTTAACTAATCTCTCGTCTCTACTTTCTATATAAGCTGATTTTTTACCACATAAAATCACATAAGAATTTTCTATAGTTCTACCTATTTTTATAAGCTCTAATGAAATATTTTTATCTAAAGCATTAACAAGAATTTCTTCACCCTTATATACTACAAATGTACCATTCTCTGCTATAAACATCATATTATCTTTTATTTTTTCAAATCTTTTTAATAGATTGTAATATTGTCTTCCACTGGCTGCTGCAAATATTATGTCCTTCTCAATAAGTTTATGATAAATATCAAAAAACTCCTGATTTATTTCATTTTTTTCATTTAATAATGTTCCATCCATATCTGATGCTATTAATTTTATCATCCTAAAATCACTTCCTTTAATACAATAATTTAACATTTGTTTCTTTAAGAGCCTCTATTATATTTATACTAGGCTCTTTATCAGTAATTATATATTGAACCTGGTTTAATGTTGTAAATTTATATGAACCATCCTTATAAAATTTAGTATTATCTCCTAACAAATAAGTCGTTCTACTAGAATTAATTATAGCCTTCTTTGTTTCTGCTTCGTCTAGATTAAAATTACTTATAAAATTATCTTCTATATTAATGCCTCCAGCCCCTATAAAGGCTTTATCTATCTTAAACTTTTTAATTTCTTCAATAGAAAAAGCTCCAACTGTTCCTCCAAGCCTTTTATTATATGTTCCTCCAATTTGGATTATATCTATATTGGGATTAAAATCAAATTCCATAGCTATTCTATTCATATTAGTTATTACAGTTATTTTTTTGTTACAATTAGTAAGCATATTAGAAACCATATAATTTGTGCTAGAGATATCTAAGAAAATAACATCCTCTTCTTCTATCTCATCAATTACTATCTTGGCAATATTTTCTTTTTCATCTAAATTCATAATTACCCTAGAAGAAGTGTTTTCATTATGCTCTATCTTTCTTTCTAAAATGGCACCTCCATAGGTTCTTTTTATACCTCCATATTGTTCTAATTTGCATAAATCCTTACGAATCATTCCTTCAGAAACATTAAATTTTTCACTTAAATCTTTAACTCTAACTTTTCCCTCCCTTTTAAGAATAGATAATATATCCTCAAGCCTTTCTTCCATAAACACAAAAATACACCTTCTTATAACTATTTATTATTAATTGTTATCATTTATTACTATTTATTATTATTTTATACTATTCCTTATATTTAAGCAAGAGAAAAGAGACTGTGTAAACAGCCTCTAATTAAAAATTATTAGTATTATTAAAACTTAGTATTTCTTCCTCATCTATATTCTTATTCTTAGTTAATAATATTCCTATAAATATTCCAACAGATCCTATTATAGCAAATAGTATATAAACCATGGTTCCAGCAAAACTTTCACTTAAAAAATATGGTGATAATGTTGCTACTAAGTTATTAACCATGTGAATAATAACAGCTGGCCAAAGAGACTTTGTCTTATAAGTAACATATCCAAATACTAAACCTAAAAGCGTTGCATAAGCTCCTTGAATTAAATTAAAGTGGAATACTCCAAATAATATGGCTTGTATTATAATAGTCCATTTTATTGATATCTTCTTACTTAGAGTATTATAAATAACACCTCTAAATAAAAATTCCTCAGCAAAAGGGGCAATAATTCCAACTGTAATAATAGAAAGTACTATACTTCCACTACTAAGTGGTTCTAATATATCTGACATATACTCAAATTGACTTGAAAATAATCCTGCTTCAGCAATTAAACTTAATACTCCTGCATTAAATAGCCAACAAGAAATACCTAGAATAATTGAAAGAATAATATTTAATCCACTAATTTTTTTAATTTGTAGTTCTTCACTACAATTTCTCTTTCTTATTTTATAAATTAAAAATAAAATAAGAACCGTTATTATAGATGAAATTAATAGAAAAATATTTGTTAATCTTAATATAAATTCTATAATACTATCTATGTCTGGTGTAAATGTAGTTACTCCTTCACTAACATTGCCCATTTCATTTATTACATAAAATACACCTATAATTATTCCACCAATAATTGAGACTGATAATTGAGCCAACAATGCTACACCTAAGTATCCTAAAGATGCAAAAAATGCTTTAACCTTTTCTTTCATAAAATTCTCTCCCATCTTGCAAAAAATATATATATATAATAATTATAGCCCATTTTTACTTTTTATACCATAAATTATAACAAATATCCAATAATACATTAATTATATCCATAATTAATGTATTACCCTTGTATAAAATTTTCTAAAAATCTACTTAATAATATATATTTTTTCATAAAACCTCACAAAAACTATCTTTTACCCTAGTAATACTTTATTTTTTCTCAGCATTAGTTTAAAATTATATACATGTTTATTATTTATATAATATTTGATTTAAAAGAAAAAAATAGTATATAACTATATATAATACTAAAAGATAATTTGTATAGGAGAGGTTTGCATATGTCAAATGAAAACATGTCATCTAACTTTATAAGAAATATAATTATTGAAGACTTAGAAAACAAAAAGCATGATGAAATAATAACTCGTTTCCCACCAGAACCAAACGGATACTTACACATAGGTCATGCTAAATCAATAGTTTTAAATTCAGGTCTAGCAGAAGAATTCAAAGGTAAATTTAATTTAAGATTTGATGATACTAATCCTACTAAAGAAGATACTGAATACGTTGAATCAATTAAAGAAGATGTTAAGTGGCTAGGAGGTAACTGGGATAATATTTATTTTGCCTCTAATTATTTCGATATTATGTATGATAAAGCTAAACTATTAATTAATAAGGGATTAGCTTATGTCTGTGAATTAACAGCAGAAGAAATAAAAGAATATAGAGGAACATTAACTGAACCTGGAAAAGAAAGTCCATACAGAAATAGATCTGTAGAAGAAAATCTTGATTTACTAGAAAGAATGAAAAATGGTGAGTTTGAAGATGGAACAAAGGTTTTAAGAGCTAAAATAGATATGTCTTCCCCTAACATTAATATGAGAGATCCTATAATATATAGAATTGCTCATGCAACACACCACAACACTGGAGATAAGTGGTGCATATATCCTATGTATGATTTTGCACATCCTCTTGAAGATGCAATTGAAGGAATAACTCACTCAATTTGCACTTTAGAGTTTGAAGACCATAGACCTCTTTATGATTGGTTTGTTAAAGAATGTGAAATGGAGCATACTCCAAGACAAATTGAATTTGCTAGACTTAATATGACTAACACTGTTATGAGTAAGAGAAAGCTTAAGCAATTAGTTGATGAAAAGGTAGTTGATGGATGGGATGATCCAAGAATGCCTACTGTTTCTGGATTAAGAAGAAGAGGCTATACACCTGAAGCAATTAGAAACTTCTGCTCAGCAATTGGAGTTTCAAAGGCAAATTCAGTAGTAGATTCTCAAATGCTTGAATACTTTATAAGAGAAGACTTACAACTAAAAGCTAATGCTGCTATGGCAGTTATGAGACCATTAAAAGTAGTTATAACTAACTATCCAGAAGGACAAACAGAAATGCTGCCAGTTCCAAATAACGCTAAAAACGAAGAAGCTGGTACTAGAGAAGTTCCATTCTCAAGAGAAATATATGTAGAACAAGAAGACTTTATGGAAGTGCCAGTTAAAAAGTACTTTAGATTATTCCCTGGAAACGAAGTAAGATTAATGGGTGCTTACTTTATTAAATGTAACGATGTAATAAAAGATGAAAATGGAAATGTAGTTGAATTACATTGTACTTACGACCCAGAAACTAAGAGTGGTTCTGGATTCACTGGAAGAAAAGTTAAAGGAACTATCCACTGGGTAGATGCAAAAACTGCTAAACCAGCAGAATTTAGACTTTATGAGCCATTAATATTAGATGATGCTCCTGAAAATGAAGGAAAGCATTTCTTAGAACAAATTAATCCTAACTCATTAGAAGTATTAGAAGGATTTATTGAAGAAACTACTGCTAAGATTGCAAAACCACAAGATAAGTTCCAATTAGTAAGAAATGGATTCTTCAATGTAGATCCTAAATACACTACTGATGATAAGCTTGTATTTAACAGAATAGTTTCACTTAAGAGCTCATTTAAGATAAATAATTAAAGAATGAAATAATGAAAAAATGAAAGAATTCTTGATATAATTCAGTGAACTGAATTATTGGATTTTTTTGAGAGTTGCGGTGGCAACTCTCTTTTTTATAGTGTCTATTTTAAACTGATGTTGATAATATAAAGCATACAAGTTAATGAATCTAATTCTTTAATTAATAACTTAAATTAATAAGCCCTCCCTTTATGAGAATATTAATTCAAACTTACTACATATAATTGTTAAAAGGTACACTTAGCAATTAACCAAATAATATTAACTGAAAGGGATGATTTATATGTATTTTTACCTATTACATGAATTTGACGATTATTCAGTCTTAAGTCATAACCATCTATTTACAAATGAAGAATTTCAGGCTATGTGTGAGGAAGCGCCAAAAGATACTTATATAATAGATGGTAACCTTATTTACAGTATTGACAATATTGGACAACATTTAACCTCTAAGTATGGAATTAAATATCTTGAATTTCAATGTGACTTCTTTGCCCATAGTTGTATTAAATAAAATAATGAAAATAACCATTTCATTATAATAAGAAATGGTTATTTCTTCTTATAAACACTTTATACTCATTAGTCAAATTTTCTATTGAAATATTTCTTTGTTGGTTATAAAATATTCTATGTATTTTACATGCACAATCATTAAACTTAAGATATAGGGAGGTACTTATGAATAATTTTATAACTATATTAATATTAACAATTGTTGGTGGTCTTATTGGATGGATAACTAATATCTTAGCTATAAAACTTATGTTTAGACCAATTAATCCAATTAAAATTCCTATTTTAAATATTGAAATATTAGGCTTAATTCCTAAAAGGAAAAATGAAATTGCAGCTAATATTGGAGAAGTTATTTCTAATGAATTACTTTCAATGGATGATATATTAGATCAAGCATTAAATAACCCTAATGGTGAAAGTTTTAATTCACATATAACAGATAAAATTAAAAATATAATAAATGAAAAACTTAATGTTATTCCTATGCCCTTTAGAATGATGGCATCACCTTATATTGATGATATATTAAATAATGAAGTCCCTAATGCAGTTAATGAAATTAGTGCTGATTTATTAAATAAGGCTAAAGAAAATGTTAATATTCAAAAAATCGTTGAAGAAAAAATTAATGATTTAGACTTAGAAAAACTAGAAGAAATAATAATTAAAGTAGCTAAAAAGGAATTAAAGCATATTGAAATTCTAGGTCTTGTCCTAGGAGCTGTTATTGGAGTGCTTCAAGGAATTTTAGTTATTTTCCTATAAAATTTAGCTAGATAAAATTACATATTATTACTTAATGATTTAATAAAAATACTGTACTACAATAACTTTGTAATACAGTATTTTTAGGTTAATACCTATAATAACAGTTCTTATTTTTCTAAATCAATAGTTATTTTTTCATCCTCTAATATTTCATCTCCATAATTCATAATAGTAATAAAATACTCTTTATTCTTATCCAATGCTGGTAATGTTAAAGTAAAATTGTATCCATCATCAATTCCATTAAATTTAGTCTCTTGAATCTCTATGTCTATTGTATCTTTATACCAATCTTCTTCTTGACCGTTATTAGATTCTTTATATTTATTTACTCTATCTTCATCCCAAATTGAAATTCCTATACGCTCTAAACTATCTATATATTTTTTAACTTTTAAATCTATTACAGTTCTATCTTCTTTGAACTCAATATTTTTAATAATGTATTCTTGTCCATCTTCTAAATTTATAATTGTTTCATCTTTTTTGTTGATTTTCTCCATAATTAAATCTCTACTATAATCACGCTTACTGATAACAGGTATAAGACTTATTGATTTTGTTTCCTCTGGAACCCCTTTATATCTCCAATGATAGTTTCCTTTAACTCTTTCATCTTTTACATTTGATCCAGTACCTGATCCTCCTATCATACTTATAGGAATTCCTTTATCATCTTGTACTAAAAACTGCAATGAATACTTTTCAGAGAAAATTTCAGGATTATTTTCATCAGGTTTTATAAGTTCTATATCTGTATCCATGTATACTATAGTATTTAAATTAGATGTAATTAATTCATTAATCTTGAAAATACTATCATCATATTTTATTTCTTTATCTACTTTATATGTTTCTTTCCCCATATCCTTAGAATCTATAGAAAATTTAAATTTTAATTTTTTAGGATAATATCCTTCCCAATTCCCATATAAATCATTAACTACAAATTCTATTTTAGCTTTATCAGGCAATTCATTATCTGTAAATGCATAAGAAGCTAATCCAACATAAGTGTTATCATCTATAAAGTCTCCATCATTCTCTTCATTTTTATAATTTATATCCTTAAATCCTCTTTTTATAATAGGGAATATTATTGGTTTATCATCAAATCCCTTTTCTGACTTTAACTCATAAGCTATAGCTAACTCAATTCCATCATAGTAAATATTTTTAATTGTCATTGTAGTGTCTTCATACTTTTTTGTAATATCTATATCTTTAGATCCTTCTATATACTGGTTTCCAATTCCTATAGCTTCATTAATACTTTTAAAAGTAGGGCCTATAATTGGTAAACTTTCTGCATAAGCAGGCATAATTATATTGAATGTAAGCATACATACTATGATTCCAGCTACTAATCCTGATATTTTTTTAAGTTTACTTTTCCTTTTTACTTTTCTATCTGGTAATTCACCTAAAGTTTTTAATATATTATTTTTTATTTTATCTGGTACATCTATATCTATATCTCTTGCTTCTTGTTTAATACTCTCATTAAATTTATCTTTATCATATTTATTCATGATTACATCCCTCACTCATAATATTATAAATTTTTTCTCTTCCTCTATTTAATCTAGACTTTATAGTGCCCTTAGGTACTTTTAAAGTAGCACTTATTTCTTCTATAGTCATATCATTAAAATAAAATAGCCACATAGTTATTCTTAAATCAAAACTCAATGAATTTATAGCTTTAATTAAATCTAGATTTTTATATTTATCTTCATAAACTTCATTATTTATTTGTGAATCTTCAATATAAGTAATCTTTTTATTTTTTCTTATTATGTTATTACATTCATTTATTAAGATTCTCGTTAACCAGGTTTTAAAATGCTCTTCATTTTTTAGATATTCAATTTTTTCATAAGATTTTAATATAGTATTTTGTATAGAATCTTCTATATCATATTCACTATTTAATATACCTTTTGCTACAGTGTATAAGGACTTTAAATTCTCTTTAATTAATATACTAAAAGCCTCTTTATCACCTTCTATAGCCAATCTAACATTACTTTTCTTATTTTTTTCTTCTTTTACTTTATTAAATACACCTATAGGAATAATATTAGAAATATTCATTTTCTTTCCCCTTCCACTTACCATAGCTATGTTAACATATCTTCACTTAATTAGACGTATATCTCAAACTAAAAGTTCAATCAAAATTTATATTATATATATTTATTATAAAAAAAGAGTTG
>JAEXLD010000069.1 GCA_023445445.1 Bacillota bacterium | reverse complement strand
CTAAAATATAGTATTTTATCTCTATTTCCATTTATTATTGATTGAGCAGTTACCATTTCTGTATATAAAAGAGCTTCTTTAGTTAGAAGTCTTGAAAAATATCTAAAGTGACGATGAGTTTTATCTACCATAGGTGCAATACTAACCTTTGGAGTTTCAACCTTTGAAATATATTTTTCCATCCTTTGTTTCCTTTCTAATTTCTTTATTCATTAATTCTTTCATTATTATATCATATAGAATAAATATAATAGTAATTAATAAAAGTAAAATATAATAAAATAATATAAGGTTAATGTAACCTTGAGATTTATTGGTTACATTAACCTTATATTATTTATTTTTCTAATCTTAATTTTAAGTTTTGCAGTACTTATTAAGTATTTAAATAAATAATTAAATATTAAAGTTGATATTATAAATGATAACAGAAGAGTTGTTATATTAATCAAATTTATAGCTCCTTTCAATGTAATAATGATATTATAACATTTGTGTGGGTAAAATAAAGAAAGGTTGGAATATATTGACAAAAATATAACGATAATATATACTTAAAATACTATTTATAAATAATGTATTTATTGTAATTATAGTAGTTTATAATGTTTTTTAATTATAGCAAAGTAGATATTAATAGATCCTATAAATAGATGAGATAACTTAACATAAGATATGATAGTTTGATAAGTAACAAACTATAAGGTTATTAGTAGGTTATTAATTTTTAATAAATAAATCGGGGAGGTATTAAATATGAAACTTTGTGGTAAGGTAGCTGTAGTTACAGGTGCAAGTTCAGGGATGGGAAAGGCTATTGCTCTTTTATATGCAAAAGAAGGAGCTTCAGTGGTAGCAGTTGCAAGAAGAAAAGAAAAACTAAATGAATTAATTGAAGAATCTAAGGACTATGAAGGAAAAATTATTGCTATGCAAGGGGACGTTTCTAGGAAAGAAGATAATGAAAAGATGATTGACCTTGCTATAGAAAGCTTTGGAAAAATTGATATTTTAGTTAACAATGCAGGGGTTATGGATGAAATGATGCCAGTTGCAGAAGTTACAGATGAATTATGGAATAAAGTACTTAGTGTTAACTTAGATGGACCATTTTATGCTTGTAGAAAAGCTGTTAATTCAATGCTAAAGCAAGGTTCTGGAATTATAATTAATGTAGGATCTATAGGTGGTTTAAATGGTTGCAGGGCAGGTACTTCTTATACTGCTTCAAAATATGCATTATTGGGCTTAACTAAAAATATTGGATTTATGTATGCAGATAAGGGTATAAGATGTAATATTATATGCCCTGGTGGTGTAGAGTCAGAAATTGGAGTAGGTATAAGCCATCCAAGTGAATTTGGTTTCTCAAGAGTAAGACTTGGAATGGGAAATGTACCAAGAACAGGTTCACCAGAGGAAATTGCTACAATTGCTTTATTTCTTGCCACTGATGATTCAAGTTTTGTAAATGGAACAGAAATCGTTGCAGATGCAGGGTGGACAGCATTTTAATAAAATATAAGATTATAGGTATGGAATTATAAGTATAACAACTAATTCCATATCTTTTTTATTATAATTTTAGAAGATAACTTAAAAGAATAAGGTTTATTCTATTTATATATAATATACAAGTTATTTTATAAAAATTAGCCATATTAGAGTTTGAAAAAATAAAATTTCAAATTTTGAAAAACAGTAGTATATCTTTATATATTATAATTAACCTATACAGATAATACTTTTATAAAATTCTTAATATTTATAAATGATGGGAGGAAGAAATATGGGTTTTAGAGAAAACTTTTTGTGGGGTGGAGCTACTGCTGCAAACCAATGTGAAGGCGGATATAATGAGGGAGGAAGAGGTCTTGCTAACGTAGATGTAGTTCCTATAGGCAAAGATAGATTTCCTATTATAGCAGGAGAAATGAAGATGTTTGATTTTGATAATGAACATTTTTATCCAGCTAAAGAAGCAATAGATATGTATCATAGATATAAAGAAGATATTAAATTGTTTGGAGAAATGGGATTTAAGGTTTATAGATGTTCTATTGCTTGGAGTAGGATTTTTCCTAATGGAGATGATGTAAATCCAAATGAAGAAGGATTAAAATTCTATGAGGATTTATTTAAAGAGTGCCATAAATATGGAATGGAGCCACTAGTTACAATTACACATTTTGATTGTCCTATGAACCTTATTAAAAAATATGGCGCATGGAGAAATAGAAAAATGGTAGAGTTCTATGAAAATCTATGTAATGTTATTTTTAATAGATATAAGGGATTAGTAAAGTACTGGCTTACATTTAATGAAATAAATATGATACTTCATGCACCATTTATGGGAGCTGGAATATGCTTTGAAGAAGGGGAAGATAGAGAGCAAGTTAAGTATCAAGCAGCACATCATGAATTAGTAGCAAGTGCTATTGCAACTAAAATTGCTCATGAAGTAGACCCTAATAATATGGTTGGATGTATGCTAGCAGCAGGGGATACTTATCCATATACTTGTCATCCTAATGATGTTTTAAAGGCTATGGAAAGAAATAGAGAAAATTATTTCTTTATAGATGTACAATCAAGAGGTGAATATCCAGCATATGCACTTAAGGAAATGGAGAGAAAAGGTATTAATATTAAGATGGAAGATGGAGATTCAGAAATCTTAAAGAAATATACTGTAGACTTTATATCATTTTCTTATTATTCTTCAAGATGTGCAAGTTCAGATCCAGAAGTTAATAAGCTAACAGAAGGAAATATATTTGCATCACTTAAAAATCCTAACTTAGATGAAAGTGAATGGGGATGGCAAATTGATCCACTTGGA
>JAEXLD010000071.1 GCA_023445445.1 Bacillota bacterium | reverse complement strand
TTTAAATAAATCTATTATTTCTGGAATAGGAGTATCTATTGGACAATTTGCCTTACATTTTGGATTTTTACAAAGATAACATCTATTTGATTCTAAAACTAAGTCTTTCATTATAACTCCCCTTTTTCCTTAGTAAAACTTTAGCTTCTACATTATATCATCTATTGTTAAATTGAACAAAGATAAACTTCTTTCTAATATTCCATTTAAATATGCTAAAACTATACCATAATTAGTTATAGGTACATTCTTTTCTTTGCATTCATTAACTCTATTAATTACAGTTTTTCTATTAATCATACATGCTCCACAATGGATAATTAAATCATATTTATCTATATCCTCTGGGAAATCATGAAAAATACTATATTCATAGTTTAATTCTTCACCAACAAATTTATTTATTAACTTAGGTATTTTCACTCTTCCAATATCTTCATGAGATACATTATGAGTACAACTTTCAGCTATTAGGACTCTTGAATTTTTATTTAAGTCTTTAATCTTAAAAGCTCCCTTTATAAATTCTTCAAAGTCTCCCTTTTGTCTTGCAAACAGCATTGAAAAACTAGTTAACTTTATATCACTTGGAACTATTTTATCTACTTCTTTAAAGGCTTGTGAATCAGTTATTACTAAATCAACATCCTTTATATCCTTTAAAGCAGACTCTAATTCAGTATCCCTAACTACATAACTCTTTATTCCGTGATCTAAGCAATCTCTTATACATTGAACCTGTGGCAATATTATTCTTCCCTTTGGAGCTTCAGAATCTATAGGTACAACCATTATTACCTTACTATCATAAGGAAGTAAATCTCCTACTATTGGAAGTTCATCCTCTTCTTCCTTTAAAATATTAATAAGTTTTTCCTTTAATTCTTCTATTCCTTCTCCTGTTACTGAAGATATAAATAAATAGTCTTTATTACTTTCCTTTAATAAATCTAATTCTTCTTTCTTCAATTTATCTATTTGATTAATAGCCACTATATAAGGTATATTATACTTTTTAAAAGTTCTCTTTATTTTATTAAACTCTTCTAAATCTATGTCCATGGCATCAAAAATATAAATTGCAATATCAGTTCTTTTTAATATATCTAAGGTTCTTTTTGTTCTTATTTCTCCAAGACTGCTATCATCTTTAAAACCTGCTGTATCTATAAATAGTACTGGCCCTACTGGTATTAATTCCATGGCCTTTTGAACTGGATCTGTTGTAGTACCTGACTTTTCTGAAACTAAAGATACTTCATGGCCTAAAAGCTTATTAATTAATGATGATTTACCAGCATTTGTCTTACCATAAATAGCTATATGTTTTCTATTGGCATTGGGTGTTGAATTCATAATATACCCCTCCTATAAATATAGATCCCTTTCTCCAGATCTTAACCTCTCTAGGTTCTTTTCTAATAATTCTTTAATATCTTTTCTCTTAATATTTTCCTTTTCTCTATTTATAACAGCTTCTGCTTTTTCTAATATTTCCTTATCACCATAATCTATAGCAAATTCTAAAAGCGTTGTTATGGCATTTGGCTCACAAACATTTTGGATCTCTCCGCTCTTTGCAAGTTTCATAAACCTTTCTCCAGTTCTTCCTCTTCTATAACAAGCTGTACAATAACTTGGAATATATCCATCATCTAATACTGATTTTATTACTTCTAAAGGTGTTCTATCATCTGATGTTTTAAATTGAATACTATCATAATTGCCTTCTTCTCTTTCCTTATAGCCACCAACTCCAGTACTTGACCCAGCGCTAATTTGAGATACTCCATATTTTAATAATTCTCTTCTCATTTCTGCTGTTTCTCTAGTGGACATTATTATACCTGTAAACGGAACTGCAATTCTAATAATAGCAACTAATTTCTTAAACATTTCATCATCTACTAAATTAGGGAACTCTTTTAAGGTTACCCCTGCTGCTGGCTTTAGTCTTGGCATTGATATTGTATGGAATCCAACTCCATATTTTTCTTCTAAATGCCTATTATGCATCATAAGTCCTAGAACTTCGAATTTAGGATCTGCTAGTCCAAATAATACGCCAGCACCAACATCATCTATTCCTGCTTCCATAGCTCTATCAAAGGAAGTTAAATGATAGTTATAATCTCCCTTTAAAGACTTTGGATGCATTTTATCGTATGTTGGATTATGATATGTTTCTTGGAATAATATATATGTTCCTATTTTAGCATCTTTAAGCTTTCTATAATTCTCTACAGTTGTAGCAGCAATATTAACATTAACTCTTCTTATTTCCCCATTATCATTTTGAGTTGAATAAATAGTTTCTAAACATTCTAATACATAATCTATTGGTGCATTTACTGGATCTTCTCCAAGTTCTAGAGCCAATCTTTTATGTCCCATTTTCTCTAGTATTTTAACTTCTTCTGCTACCTCTTTCATTGTCAATTTTCTTCTAGAAAAATCATTAGTTCTCTTGTATCCACAATAAACACAATTATTTACGCAATAATCACTAACATATAAAGGAGCAAAAATTACTATTCTTTTTCCGTATATAGAATCTTTAATTTCTCCTGCTAGCTTAAATATTTCTTTCATATCTTCTTTATCTTCAGCTTGTAATAATATTGCTATATCTTCATAAGATAATCCATCTCTTTTTTTAGCCTTTTCTAAAACTTCTTTAATATCTTCCCTAGTAGCTCCCTTAGCTTCTTCTAAAATTCTTTCAATGTAATTATGATCAATAAACATTTAATACACCCCTATGCTATAACTTATATTAATCTTATATTTTCAAGTTGAATATTACCATTATTAACTTTATAATAGCCATTATCTTTTGCCCACGCTACATTGTCACCTCTTGTAATTTCAACTCTAAAACCAGCTTTATTTATTCTTCCTTCTATACATTTTCTACATTCTGCTGCTTCATCCCCAGTACATATCTTCCCATCATATAAAGAATACTTTTCTCTAACACTAGTAGGCGAAAGATTTGGCATAACTACATTTCCCCCAGCTTTAATGCCTTTTTCTCTTCCTATTGGATCTATACTTCCAAGAGCAGTAGTTGAAGGTAATAAAACATTTGGTAACAATAGCCTTACTAATGCTAATATTGTTGTAGTATCCTCAACAGTTCCACCTTTTTCATCTCTTAGTGGAGTATCCTTATGAGGTATAAATGGTCCTATTCCACACATATGAGGTTCAAATTCCTTTACAAATAATAAATCATTAACCAAATCATTAGTACTTTGATTAGGTAATCCCACCATAAAACCTGCTCCAACTTGATAACCAATTTCTTTTAAGTCTCTTAGGCATTTTCTTCTTTCTTCAAAACTTGCTCCTGGATGAAGAGACTCATATAATTCTTTTGTAGCTGTTTCATGTCTTAAAAGATACCTATCTGCCCCTGCATCAAACATCCTTTTATAAGATTCATAACTTCTCTCACCTATTGATAAAGTAATTGCATTATCAGGATACTTACTTTTTATAGCCTTAATTATTTCTATCATTCTTTCATCGGTAAAATAATCATCTTCTCCACCTTGAAGTACATAGGTCTTGTATCCTAATCTATCACCAATTTCAACACACTCTAAAATATCCTCTAGTGACAATCTATATCTATCTGCATTTTTATTTTCTCTTCTTATTCCACAATAGACACAATTTTTCTTACATATATTAGTAAATTCTATAAGTCCTCTCATATAAACTGTATTTCCATAGGTTATCATTCTAGTTTCATGTGCCTTTTCAACTAAGTAATCCTTATCTTTTTCTGTTAAATTATCTAATAAAAATACAAGTTCTTCCCTACTAGCATTATTACTTTCATATAATTTATCAATTATATTTTTTATATTCATAGTATCCCTCCTAGAGTCCTTTTAATGGAGCTAAAATTAGCTAGCTTCAAATTTAAATTTATAATTAATTATGTAATTTGAGGTTTCTCAATTAACATTATTTATTATTTGATATCATTGTTTCTTTCTTACTTATAGCAGTTTTTACTGTTACTCCTTCTATATTTCCAAGTCTTCCAGTTAAACTGTTAATTTCATTTAAGCTTCCAACTACAACTATGGATATAACAGATGTTTCATCATCTAAAGGAATTCCCATTCTCCCCTTTATACTTCCTCTAAAGGTTGATACCACCTCATTGAAATCAGAATTACATTTACTAGGTTTCTCAAGTATTGCACTAATAACAGCAATTTTCATATTTCTCCCCCAAAAATTTCTATAATTTATATTTTTTTATTTTTAAAGCAAAAAAAATCCTGTTTTCCTAAAAGAAAACAGGATTTATATTAATAATAAAAGTTACTAAAAAATTAAACCTGTAGAGTTCAATTAATAGCCTTTATTATTAATATACCTATCTATTTTCTTTCAAATCAGATTTCTCTTTTTTGTCAGACAAACATTATAATATTTTTCAAATTAAATAAACAAATGATAATGAATAAAATTCAAAAACAAATGAGTATTTATTATTCTCTAATTCCATCATAAGTTTAATATTTCCTTATGTCAATAGGTAATAGTTAATTATTTATCAATCCTATAAATAAATATAACTAATCTTAAACAGCAATAAAAAATTAATTAGAGGCTATTTTATGCAACCTCTAATTAATTTAATGGATAATATTTAAACCTTATTAAACTCTATTAACTATTCTTATTTATTTATATAAAATAAAATCTTTTCTTTTTCATATTCCGCTAAATCATAGTTTTCTAATTCTTCTATGCTAACCCATTTACCTTCAGCTATATCATTCCCATATACTACCTTTTCCTTTAACTCACCTAAGTAAACAGCACAACTCTCATCATTCTCATGGTTAATCTTAGCTTCACCTAATTTTTCTAAGTTGAAAATTATTGACTTTAAATCATCTTTCATAGCTCTTGCTATACACTTTTCTTCAGTTTCTTTGCCCCTTATTTTCTTTCCAACTATATACCATAACTTTGGTTCATTTCTTTTTGTTTTTCTCCTAACAATAAAGATATTATTAAAATCATCTTTAATAATTACTGAGCACTCTGCAACTCTACTCATTATATTACCCTCCTAAAGTTGATATAATACTAGTTTTATCATCATAATAATTTGTAATGTCTATATTTATATTCTACACAAAACTAAAATTACCTTTAATAAATTTTATTTTTATCTTAAGAGTAAATATTTTATAATTGCAAAGAATTCTCTTGAATACATAACTGGCATTAGAATAGGTAAAGTTCTATTTGTTAAAAAGCTTTTATCTTCATAACCTAAATTTGAAGCAATTAAATTACTTCTCAAGGCATGAAAATCAGAAGTAATTATTTTTACTCCTACATCTTCTATTTTTCTATTAGAGTCCTTCTCTATAATTTCCTTTGAAAAAATCAAATTTTCTTTTGTTGTGGTAGATTTATCTTCCATTATTATTTCTTGTTTTATTCCATTTTTAGTTAAGTATCTTTTCATAGCTTCAGCTTCCGATATATCTTCACCCTTACCTTTTCCTCCTGAAACTATTATTTTAAAATCACTATTTTGATTATTAATATATTCTACCGCTTTATCAAGTCTTTGAGATAAGGTTATGCTTGGAGTTTCTCCCTTTACTCCTGCTCCTAAGATAAGCACATATCTTGAGTATCCACTATTACTCTTTGGAAAAATAATAATGGCCATTTGTACGATAGTAAATGCTAATAATCCAATTGCTACTAAAAATTTAAACACATTTAATAGTTTTTTATTTCTAAACTTTTCTTTTATAAAGTGGTATATTATTAATACTATACCTACAAATAAAAAAGTTTCACTAAAGGTTATCTTACCAAACATGAAATAAATTGCTATTACATATAAAATCATTATAAATCCAATTAATAAATCTATATTCTTTTTCAAAGTTTCACCTCTCTATTTCTATATTAATGAATATATCATAATTTTATTTCTTTATTATCTATTTTATATCTTTTTAATTTTTTCTTAACAATTTTTAGTAACTATACTAAATATAATTATTTAAAATAAATAAAGAGACTGTTTTAACAGTCTCTAATTTAAAATTTAAAATATATTTATTCTATTGGATTTCCTTCAAAATCTGTATATTCTGGTTTATTCTTATCATTGCCTACATTATTTTGATTTTTATGTAGTCTTTGTCTTCTTTGTCCCTTTTGCTTAGGGGTTTCAGTTTTAGTATTCTTTGGCATAACAACACATCCTTTCAAATGTATTTTATACCCTAAAATATTTTTAATACATCAATATTATTTATAGTTCAAATTCTTCTATTTCTATAGAATAAGTACCACAATGTTTACAAACTATAACAGTTACTATATAGCTTTTATCAACTATTCCTTCTCTATTAAGTCTAGTAAAGGATTTTCCTTCATAATCATTATCTATACTGCTAGTTACAAAATTATTCTCTTTACCATAGGCGTAAAAATAAAATTCTAAGAAGTCAAAGGCTTTTTTCTTTTCTTCTTTTCCTTCTTTGCAATTACTGCAACAAGTCTCATAGTATGCTTTTTGAAAATCTACTTTATCACTATTTGATAATAACTCTAATACCTTTGCTTCATCTATACCCTTAAGTTCTTCATTTTCATCATTAGCAAAGTATTCTAAATTATCTTCTCTTAAAATATATTCTTTTTCATCAAATTTAAATTTGTATTCCATATTATCTTCCTTTCAGAGATTTGATAAGTACATTATACCATATTAATTATAATCTAATTAATATATCATTTATATCTTCACTTACCTTAATTCTTTCTTCATATATCCATTTAAAATCAAATTCTAGTTTAAATAATTTACAGAAGGAATAATACATATTGATTCTTTGATAATATACTTCAAGTTCATCTAAATTTCCCTTAAAACATTGAGGTTTGCTTATTACCTTGTTTTTTAAAATAAATAACTCCTCCACATATCCTAAGAAGGTATCCATAAGTTCATCTTTAGAAATATCAAAAGGTATCTTTAATAAATCCCATTGAGTTTCTTCTTTCAATTTATATTTCTTTATTCTATCTAAAATTATTAAATATTCATTTATATCCATTTTTCTATAATAATCTAAAAGATCTTCTCTAGTAGACCATAAAGCTAATTTTTCATTTAATGGCAAACTCTTAATATTTAATATTGCTTCTGATGGACCTAATACCGCTTTTCTTATTATAGTATCCTCTTCTTCTAATTTTTCTTTAATAAATTTTTGATTATCACGAACTGTAGCTACATATCCTACTTCATAAATTCCTTTTCTCCCTGCCCTACCAGCTACTTGCTTTACCTCCTGTGATGTTAAACTTCTTATTTCTTCCCCATCAAATTTTTGAGTATCTATAAAAATTATACGCTTTATAGGTAAATTTACTCCCATTCCTATAGCATCAGTAGTTACTAGAACTTTATTTTCTTTATTTATAAACATATCATATTGTTTTCTTCTTACTTCAGGTGGAAGATCACCATATATAATACTAGTTCTTATTCCCTTTTCTGAATATTGCTGAGCTATTTGTAATACCTTTTTCTTAGAAAATACAACTATAGCATCTCCTTCTTCTGCATTATCATAGGAAAAGTTTTTATCTTCTACTTCTAAAGGAATACTTCTTTTATATTCCTTAAATTCATAGTCATCTTTACAATCATCTAATATTTCTTCAACTATTTTTTTAGCATTTAAAGCACCGCAAACATGGATTTCTTTACATCTAAGTCCAAGTAAAGCTCTAGTCCAAGCAGCCCCTCTTTGTGAATCACTAATCATTTGTATTTCATCAATAATTGCTATATCATATTCTTTTTTCAAGTCTACTTTTTCAATAGTACATGATATATGACTAGCTCCTTCTTTTATTATTTCCTCTTCTCCAGTTAAAAGATTACATATTATATTGTTATTATTTAGCTTTTCATAATTTTCTAAAGCTAATATTCTTAAAGGAGATAAATATACACCATTTTTTGCTTCTTTAAGTCTTTCCATAGCTGTATATGTTTTTCCTGTATTAGTTTCTCCAAGATGAATAAATACTTTTCTTTTTAAATTCCTTGCTAATTTATATTCATCCTTAGGATTTTCAGGGAAGTTTTCTTCAAATTCCTTAGATATTATTTTAGGTATATGTTGTTTGGTTAAAACTGTCATAAATCCTGAATTAATAAAACTATTATAATTACCTCTTATAACTTGATAAAAATCAAAATCAGAATTATGCTTCTTATTATAATCATCTAATAATCGTTTAGAAATGTATTCTAATAATTCTTCATACCTTTCTCTAACATCCTTATAATCCTTAAACCCTTGATTTTCCATATCAATAAGCTGTCTTATTTTCTTTCTAAGAGAAGACTCCTGCTCTATTAATGCACCTACTTTTGAATTATGTGCTATTTCCTCAATATGATTAATTTGGGATTTCAACTTTTTAAAGTCTCTTTGCATTGCATTTTTATTCAAATCATCACCTCTTAATTAGCATTACTGTATTTGTCTTTAATAAATTATAACATTTTTTATTTACTTATTTCTATTTTTAGTTTAAAGCCTATATTTTATTAACATAAACTAATAATTAGCCTACTCTTAACATATTTATATAATAAATTTAATATTTTTTAAATTTTCTTAAGGATATATTAAGAATTATATTATATAATCATTATATATTTATCTTTAACTATTTATTGGGGGATGATTTAAAATATGAATAAGAAAAATATTTATTTAGTATTTTCCAATACTGGAACAGTACTATCAAAATGTATTAATTATTATACAAAAGATAAATATGTACATGTTTCCTTAAGTTTTGATAATACCTTTGAAAAAATGTATTCATTTGGAAGGATATTTCCTAGCAATCCATTTATAGGTGGATTAGTTGAAGAAAACTTAAGAGATGGAGTATATAAAAAATTTCAAAATAGCCAATGTATAATATATAAAATTGAAGTTAGTAATAAACAATACTTCTCATTAAGAAATGAACTTGAGCTATTTTTACAAGATCAAGATAAATATAGGTATAGCCTTCTTGGCTTAATAGGTGTGGTAATTAATAAACCAATTAAAAGGAATAATAGATATTTTTGTTCAGAATTTGTTTCACATCTATTAATAAAAAGTGAAATTTATGATTCAGATAAAATCCCTAGCTTAATTAAGCCTAGCGATTTATTGAGTATTAATGATAAAGAATTTGTCTATGAAGGTTTAACTTATAATTATAAATCAATTTAAAATGAGCTGTATAAACAGCTCATTTTTTAATTTAACTTTATTAATTAACTTTCTTCTCATTTCTACTTAATAGAGTCCTTAAATATTTATATGTCTTAAATAATCTTGGAAACTTTTCTTCTTCTTCTAAAATAATCTTACACTCAGCCATTTTCATAATAGGTTCTAGATTCCTCATAGTATCATCATAACCTTCTTTTATCCTATTTTTCTTAGCTTCTTCATCTAAATTTAAAGTTCCATTAATAACACTTTCATTTAAGTTTCTAGGATAAATTTCTATAATATAAGAATTAGGGTAAAGTGATCTATCTATTCTTGCTTCCTTTGAAAGTAATACTACTATAATTACATCGCAGCCCTCTCCATATACAGGTTGAATTGGTGTATTATCAGCAATTCCTCCATCTATGTATTTACCTCCCATAATATTAGTAGCCTCATATATTAATGGCAATGAAGCTGATGCTATTATCATTTCTTTCCCCAAATCTACATCATAATCATTAACTCTAAAGTATTTAACATTAAAATCTGGTAACTGCGTGCAAGCAGCATAGCATATTTTATTGCTTTCTTTAACTGTTTCTAAATCTAAATACTTATCTATTATTTCTTTAGCACCATCTTTAGAAACTGAACCCTCATATATTTTTTGACTTAGATACTTTTTCGCAAAATTTATATTTTTAGCTCCAATAAATAAGCCTATTCCCTTTCTAAACAATTCAAATTTACTTATTGGAATAATTTTATCCATTGTTACTTCTTCCCATAATGCTTCTGCTTTCTCTATACTGTCTTGTGCAAATAAAATTGCATTAAAGGCACCTATTGATGTTCCAGAGAACACCTCAATATATTTATCTATCTTTAGTTCCTTTAAGGCCTTCCAAACACCAAGTTCATAAGCCCCTTTTCCTCCACCTCCAGATAAAACTAAGCCTATCTTCATATAACTCTCCTCTTTTTATACCACTGTAACTATCCTTTATTATATTATAATTATACATCTTTTGTTCTGTTTGTACTTATAAATTTTATATTAAATTTACTTTAATAAAATCCTGTAAAAGCAAATAAGCCTACAGTATAGACTTTTCTATCTGTAGGCTTATTTACATGCTACTTTAAAGAATTCTTAGCTAATTCTACTAAGTCAGCAAATGCTTTTGGATCATTTATAGCAATTTCAGATAACATTTTTCTGTTCATATCAATTCCAGCTAATTTGATTCCATTCATAAATTTTGAATATGAAAGTCCGTTCATTCTTGTAGCTGCATTGATTCTAGCTATCCAAAGTCTTCTAAAATCTCTCTTCTTTAATCTTCTTCCAACATAAGCGTTTCTTAAAGCTCTTATTACTGATTCATTAGCAGTTTTAAATAATCTGCTCTTTCCACCGTAGTAACCTTTTGCAAGCTTTAATACTTTTTTATGATTCTTACGAGCGTTTGTTGCTCTCTTAACTCTAGCCATGTTTAATCCTCCTAAAAACCTCTATATTATAGGTATGGTAATAATTTCTTCATTGCTTTTTCTTGAGTAGTTGAAACATAAGCAGCTTTTCTTAAGTTTCTCTTTCTCTTTGAACTTTTCTTAGTTAATATATGACTCTTAAAAGCCTTAGCTCTTTTTAATTTTCCAGTTCCAGTCTTTTTGAATCTCTTTGCTGCACCTCTGTGGGTTTTCATTTTTGGCATTATACTAATCTCCTCTCAAGTTATGCTTTTTTAGGGCCTAAAACCATTGTCATATTTCTGCCTTCATGTTTTGCAGGTTTTTCAACAATGCAAACATCTTCTAACTTCGAAACAAAATTTTCTAAAATTTTCTGTCCTATATGTCCTAATTGTGCTTCTCTTCCTTTAAATCTAACAGTGATTTTAACTTTATCCCCGTCTAATAAAAACTTTCTAGCATTTTTTGCTTTAATTGCAATATCATTTTCTTCAATAGTTAAACTACATCTTATTTCTTTAAGTGTAGTAACCTTTTGCTTTTTCTTTGCTTCTTTTTCCTTCTTAGATTGCTCATAAATATATTTTCCTAAATCCATCACTTTACATACTGGTGGATTAGCATTTGGAGAAATCATTACTAAATCTAATTCCTTCTCTTCTGCAATTTTTTGAGCATCCTTTGTAGGAACAACTCCTAATTGAGCACCATCTGCATCAATTAATCTAACCTCTTTAACTCTTATAGCTTCATTACAAGTAAAATCCTTACTTATATCAAGTCACCTCCAAAAATATTATCTAAAAACACACAAAAAATAGAGGACATATTATGCCGCCCTCTAGTACTTATAAAAATCTAGTATTATAACTAGTAATTATTACAAAACTAATACCCCACTAAGCTATGCCGTAAGGTGAGAAACGGCTGTTTCTACTTAACACATATGTTATTCTAACATGTTTTTTTAGACCTGTCAAATATTTTACATCTTTATTTTAACCTATGTTCTTGTATTTTATACAAATTATTATGTAAAACTGTTATCTATTCAGTTTCTCCATTAAAATCTAGTATTCCACCTCTTAAATTATAAAGATTATTGAAACCTTCTATTTCAAGAAAATTACATGCAATACTACTTCTCACTCCTACTTTACAATATACCAAAATAGGCTTATCTTTATACTTCTCAATCTGATCTAATTCCCACTCTATTTCTTCCACTGGTATATTTATTGAATTTACAATTCTAGATTCTTTAAATTCACCAGGTCTTCTAACATCTAAAATTACTAAATCCTCTGTATTTTTAATAAGCTTCTCAGCTTGATTGCTATTTATTGATTTTATACTCATTATATACTCTCCTATTGTTTTTTATTATTATAGTACTATATAATATTATTCTCAACAATAATTATTAATAATTAAAAATGAATTTCTATTTCATTTGTTTTTTATAATATAAGCTGCATTAATATGATATTACTAATTTAATAACAATCATATTAATACAGCTATTTCATTATTTTAATTAAAGTCTTCAATTCTAATTAAGTTATTTAATTTATATACTGCCTCTAGTTTGCAAAGACTATTTAGTGCATTTCTAAGATTTCCTTCAATACAATCATGAGTTACTAAAACAAGGGTTACCTTATTTTCATTTACTAAGTCTACACCCTTTTGTATAACTGATCTTAGACTTACATTTTCATTTCCAAAAACAGAAGTAATTTCTCCAAGCACCCCTGTTCTATCTTCTACAGATAATCTTATATAATACTTACTACTTATTTCATTTATATCTTTAATTTCTTTTTTCCATAGATTGTTTTTAACTACTGGATTTATATTATCTATATCAATATCGTTTCTTAGAATATCTACTAAATCAGAAACAACAGCACTTCCTGTTGGTAAATCTCCAGCCCCTCTACCGTAGAACATTAGATCACCAACTGCATTTCCACGAATTAATACTGCATTAAAGGAATCATTAACATTAGCTAATGGATGATTTTCTGGTATCATAGTGGGATGAACTCTAAGTTCTAATCCTCCCTCATTATCTTTAACTATAGCTAATAATTTTATTACTTTTTTAAACTCCTTAGCATATTCTATATCTATGGCTTCTATATTAGTAATACCTTCTCTATAAACATCTTCTACTTTAATTTTAGTTCCAAAAGCTAAAGAAGATAATATTGCTAATTTATACTGTGAATCAAACCCTTCAATATCTGATGTAGGATCTGCTTCAGCATAGCCTTTTTCTTGAGCTTCTTTTAAAGCTCTATTAAAGTCTAAATTATCATAATCCATTTTAGTTAAAATATAATTTGTAGTTCCATTTACTATTCCATATAGTCTTTCTACTTTATTAGCTGTTAAACTTTCATTTATACCCTTAATTATTGGAATACCACCAGCTACACTTGCTTCATAATTAAACATTACACCTTCCTTGTCAGCTTTCTCAAAAAGCTCATCTCCACCTGTTGCAAGTAACATTTTATTTGCTGTGATTATGTGCTTCTTCTTATCCATAGCTGACAACATATATTCCCTAGCTGGTTCAATACCACCCATAACTTCCACTACAATCTTAATTGAATTATCTTCAATAATATCATTAATATTTGTAGTTAAAAGATTTTTTGGAACTTCAAATCCTCTGTTTTTATTAATATCTTTAACTAATATTTTGGCTACTTCTACTTCATAGCCTGATCTTTTCATAATTTCTTCTTTGTTTGAATTTAAAATCATCCAAACACCACGTCCAACATTGCCTAGCCCCATTAAAGCAATTCTGACTTTTTTCATTTTGTTTCCCCCTTAAAATTTTTATTTTTTATTTACTTATTGCTAATATATTTATTATACTCACTTACTATATAATTTACCATTATTAATTATAAGTTATTAAATAAAAAGAGATAAATATTATATTTATTAAGATTTGTTTTCATTTTAATCCAAATAATATAATACTTATCTCTTAACTATGAACCTTTACCTATTATCTCTTATTTTCCTCTATTACTTTTCACTTTTTAACTATTCATTATTAATTTTTACCTATTCCCTATCTCTTTCCTGCATCAAATGGTTCTCCAGCTGCCTTTGGAGCTTGTGATGATTTAGAGAATATTACTAAAGCTATTAAAGTCACTATATATGGGAATGTCTTTAGTATAACTCCTGGTATTTGAGCTAGTGATGGTATAGCTTGTGATACATTTGCAATAGTTGAAGCAAATCCAAAGAAGAAAGTTGCTCCTAATATTCCAAGTGGTCTCCATTGTCCAAATATTAATGCTGCTAATGCAAGGAATCCAAGTCCTGCAACACTACCATTAAATTCTCCTGAATATGTTACTAGAATTATAGCTCCACCTAAAGCTGACATTCCTCCAGAAATCATAACACCTATGTATCTCATTTTAGACACACTTATTCCTGCTGCTTGTGATGCTTGAGGATGTTCTCCACAAGATCTTAGTCTTAATCCAAAACTAGTTTTATAAAGTATAAATATACTTAAAATTAAAATTACTAAAACTAACCAAGTAGTAGCATATGTCTTTGTAAAGAAAAGTGGTCCAATTACAGGAATTTCTGAAAGTATTGGAACATCCTTTGGAATAAATCCATTGGTTACTCTTATATTTCCACTTCCAGTAATATTTCTAGCTAAGAATACTGTTAATGCACCCGCTATCATATTTATAGCAGTACCACTTATAACTTGATCTGCATTTAAGTTAATACTTGCAAAGGCGTGAAGTAATGAGAATAATACTCCTACTATTACTGCCACTAATAAACCAATCCATAAAGCTCCTGCCACTCCATTTGCTTGTAATTTAGATACTGTAAGTGCTCCAGCAAAAGACCCAACTATCATAAGTCCATCTAAACCTATATTTACAATCCCACTTCTTTCACAATAAAGTGCTCCTAGAGCTGTTATTAATAAAGGAATTGTATAAGAAATTGCATATGGAAAAACTTGTTCAATTATACTCCACATTATTTTTCCACCAACCTTTCAGAGGAATTATCTTTTTTCCCTTTGTTTCTAGTCTTTTTAAACCATTTTATTATTCTATCCATTACCATACTAGTTGCTGCAAAGTAAATTATTGTAGCCATTATAGTATCAGCAAGCTCTGGTGGTACCTTTACAGCAGCATTCATAAAGCCTTTTCCTACATATAATACTCCAAAGAATAAGGATGAGAAAACAACTCCAATAGGGCTACTTGCTCCAAGTAGGGCAACTGCTATACCATCAAAGCCTTGGCTTGGCATTACTCCTATTTGCATTATATTTGCATTACCTGTATATTGTATTACTCCTGCAAGTCCTGATAATGCTCCAGCTATCATCATTGATATAACTATATTTCTATTAACAGGCATACCTGCATATTCTGCACCAAATCTATTAAATCCAACAGCTTTTAATTCATAACCTAATACTGTCTTATTTAAAAGGAACCATATTATTAAAACTGCTATTAAAGCTAAGAAAATTCCTAAATTTATATATGAGCCTTTAAATATTTCTGATAACCAATGTACTTTTAAAGTAGCTGTTTCTGGTAACATTTTAGATTCAGTTTCTAAGAATTCACCTTTAAAGTATTGTGGTACCATATAATAAACTATCCAATAAGCTACCCAGTTCATCATTATAGATGATACAACTTCGTGTACGTTAAACTTAGCTTTTAAAATTCCTGGAACTGTGGCCCATAAAGCTCCACCAATAATACCAACTGTTACAACTATTGGAACTAATATCATTTTAGGTAAATCTAAGCTTAACCCTACTGCTATTGAACAAAATCCTCCAAATAACATTTGTCCAGGTGTACCTATATTAAATAATCCTGTTTTAAATGCAAAGGCAACTGAAAGTCCTGTAAGCATTAAGGGTGTAGCTGTAGCAATAGTATTTCCTATTCTTTCTAAGTTTTTTAATCCACCTTGAAATAAATATTTATATCCTTCAACAGGGTTAAATCCCATAATAAGCATTAATAAAGCACCAGCTATAAGTC
>JAEXLD010000063.1 GCA_023445445.1 Bacillota bacterium | reverse complement strand
AGTAAATATAGCAATCATTCCATTTATAACAAGCATAGTAGAATGATCTCCGTACTTCCCTCCTGCCTTTTCTCCTAAGGTTACTAGGCCCCAAAACCCTTTGGTAAAGAATCCTCCATGAAGCCTAATTGAGAAATCATTTACATAGCCTGCAAAATATTCAATCCAATATCCATTTAACAATTCCATAGATATCATCACTAATTGTAAAGTAAAAAGTATAAGTCCTTTTAATCTTTGCTTGCAAATGAAAAACTGACCACTTCCCCAGAAAAAAATTGATAATATTAATGATTTTTTCCTTTTCATCCAAACCTTCCTTTCCAAATAATATAATTAAAAACATCTTTTGTTTAAATAGATTAACATTTTACTTATACGCTTAACCTACTGAAATTATAGTACATGAACAATTCAATATCAACGATTTTATTTGCATATTTTAATATTTAGAATATTGAACAATTCACTAATTTTTAAGTTTTATTAAAAAGTACTTAATTTTTTTTATTAACTAAAAATTAAGGTTCCTTAATTGGAATTCCTAAAGGTTTTCAAAGTCTATTATTCTTTTGTTAATTACTTAAATTTTTATTAATATAAAAAAAAGAAAATTGTACTTTTGGATATTTGCACAATTTTACTTATTAATTTTATTTATTTTTACATTGGCTTTATATATGAAAGGTTATTAATATCTCCATGATTATCAAATCTAAGTAGTTTTTCCATAATCTCAACTGCTTTTTCAGCTTTTTCTCTATTACTAACAATAATTCTTTTAGTATCTGATAAAAGCATAAGATCTCTTTCAGAATTTACAACTACGCATATATTATTATTATCTATGTACTTTTCTACTTGCATCCCTAGTAATTCACCTATTACTAAAGCTTTTTTATCCTTACGTTCTTCAACAAATTTCTTTAAATCACTACCATATTTATTAATAAATATATCCTTTTCAGGTATTCTTCTAGATATATCTTCAAAAGCTCTTTTACTTGAATAATCCTCCATAACTACATAGAAATTTTCACCTAGGAGCTTTTCTGCCTTCTTTAATACAGAATTATAGTCAGTTAAAATTTTGCAAAATATATCATCCTCTATATATCCCTCTAAAAATATTGCCGGCACAAAAAACCTACTGGCTATTTCTTTAAAATTTTCTTTATCTAAGTCTACAATAAATACAGCATCAAGGGAACGCTTTTGACCAATTTCTACGTCCTTTGTCATTTCTTTAGTTGGAAGTAAAAGTACATCATAGCCTAAGGTATTTAATTTTCTTTGAATTTCCCTTGATAAATCATAATACTGATATAGCTTACTTTTCTTATTTTTAGCTTCCATATTAATTATTATTCCAACCATATAGCTTCTCTTACTAGCTAAAGATTTTGCATTCATATTAGGAACATAATTTAGCTTATTGGCTACTTCAAAAATACGCATCCTTGTTTCATGACTTATATTTTCTTTTTTTGAATAATTTAATACATATGAAACAGTAGCTGTTGAAACTCCAGCTTCTCTAGCAATATCTTTCATGGTAACTCTTTTTGTAGACATATTACTCCCCCACATATTCTCTCATTATGGCTTTAAGTATAGCATCAGCAATATTTACTGTCAATTTATGCATATTTTATCAATTCCCCATTTTATGGATTTAAGTAGTGTTTTAGAAAGACATGATGAAAATTTCCTAATAAAAATATCTCTTAAAGAAGCTAATATAAATGAATAGATAATAATTATATGAAAATTACTAAAAAAGAAGGAGCTGTTGCCACAGCTCCTTTGTATAGTCTAATATTAGTTAAGCTTTTTCTTTTCTTTCATTGTACATTGTAATTCCTAGTGTTAATACTAAGCCGCCCCATAATACAACTGCACCTAATAGAAAAAATCCAAATGCAACTCCTGTCATTTTAATTCCCCCTTTATTTTCTATTAATCTAATAAATTATTTTGCCATTTTCTTTTACTAATGATTAATGCTAGTATTATTCCAAATCCAATTATGCTCCATCCATAGGCAAATAATGCTGAAAGTGGATATCCACCATATGGTGATTTAATTTCAGTTATTAAACTTTGCACTAACATAAATATTAGTATTGCAGGTGTTACAAACTTAACACATACATTCCACCACTTACCTATTCTAAAGTAAGAAATCTCATTGGTATGTTCTCTAACAACATCAGGATTAGAAATCCATCCTATTAAGAATACTTCTAATAATCCAACAACTACTATTCCATAGTTATTTATAAAATTGTCTATTATATCTAAGAAATATAATCCTGCTCCTGAAGCATAAATAAGTCCTGTTGAAATTCCTATAATACAAATAACTGTAACTACCTTATTTCTAGCCCATCCAAACTTATCTATAAATGGCGCTGAAACTGCTTCTATTAAGGAAACTGAAGAAGTTAATCCAGCAAATAGTAAACAAAGGAAGAATAATACTCCTAATATATTTCCTAATGCTCCCATTTCATTAAATACAGCTGGGAAAGCTACAAAAGCAAGTCCAACTCCATTTGAAACTACTTCGCTCATAGGAACCCCTTGATAATTAGCCATAAAACCTAATATTGAAAATACAGCTATAGCTGCTAAAAATTCAAATCCACAATTTGCAAAGGCAGTCATAAAAGCACTATTATTAATATCAGTTTTTTCAGGTAAGTAACTTGAATAAGTCATCATAATTCCCATTGCTAGACTTAAGGAGAAGAATACTTGTCCATATGCAGCTATCCAAACCTTTGGATCCATAACCTTAGACCAATCTGGTGTAAATAAAGTATTTAGACCTATTGATGCTCCTTCTAAATTCACTGCTCTAATTGCAATTATTATCATTATTACTACAAGAGTAGGTAGAAGAAATTTATTTGCCTTTTCAATTCCACCTTTAATTCCTTTATAGCATATTAACCAATTAATAAGCCAAACTGCTATAATTCCTATAAATATAGGTAAAATATAACCTCCAAACTCAAATGGTGATGATGTAAGCTTTAAAAAATCAGCATTAAAAAATACATTGCTATCAGCTCCCCATGACTTTTTAAAACTAAAGCCTAAGTAATTTACTGTCCAACTTAAAATCATTGAGTAATATGTTAATATTATAAAAGCATTTATTGTTGGCCACCATCCAAGCCATTCCCACTTTCTTTTTAGCTTTCTTATAGCTAGTGGTGTTGAGCCTTTAAATTTATGACCTAAGCCATATTCTAATATTAATAATGGTATTCCTGCTGTAAAAATAGCAAAGAAATAAGGAATTAAAAATGCTCCACCTCCATTAGAATATGCTATGTAAGGAAATCTCCATATGTTTCCAAGACCTACTGCTGAACCTACTGCTGCTATTATAAATCCTAACTTTGAACCCCATTGTTCTCTCTTCTCTTCCATTGTTAAGCCCCCTACTTATTTATACTTTTGCTTATTATTTATATATGATATATCAAAATGTTAATAAAATCAATATTATATTAAGAAAATGTTATAAATTTATTCATAAATTTCATTTTTTATTTACACATTAATATTTTTATTGATATATCAATTTTATACAATGAAAAATATCAATATACTTCCCCAGAAACTTAATAAATATGAAGAGTGATTTTATGAATAAATATTATTAACATAAAAGGTACTATGGCATAATAAATAATGTAAAATAAAAAAAATAAACTCCTGGAGGAGTTTATAAAAATATATATTTTTAATTATAGGCTGCTTATATAGATTCTATTTTTTTCTTTTCTATTTTAAATTCCCTATAAAGCTTCCATGTCTTATCTTCCCATTTAAAGATACTTATATTATCAAAGAAACAATTAAAATTAAAGGAATATTGATTAACATAATTCCAAAGTTCATTAAAAATAGGTGGAACTTTTTTTGAAGTTATTGTTACATGAAAAATCTTATCTTTTCCATCTTTTTTATTAAAGTTAATATAATCAAATTTATCTAATACATCTATTAGTTTGTCATGAAGGTCTTTTCCCTCCTTGGACATATTAACATCCATATAAATTACTCTATCATCAAAGTGATTATATTTATCCATGGTAAAAGGAGCCTTATCTTCTTCATTACAAAATTTATATAATGCTTCTTCTAAATTCTTTAAGCTTCCTTCATATTCAAAGGGAGCTTTTATAGTGAAATGAGCTGGAAGTTTAGATGACTTAGCATTAAACTTTTTAAAAATATCTCTCCTCAGCTCATTATTAAACCTCCCTGCTTCTCCTTTTACTACACATACTATTACATATCTCAATGTTTATCCCCCTTTTGCTGCTACTCTTTCTTTAAAGGTAAATTTTCTATTCTATAGCCTATTTCTTTATTTGCTTTTTTATAACCCTCATTTATCATTTCTTCTCTTGATTTTTCATTTCCAAGTAAGGCATCTATGGTTAATTGTCCTCTATCTGGAAAATACTTATCTAAAAGTCTTTCATCTATATAATCTTGATCCTTTATACTTAAATCATCTAAAATATGCATTACATTAAAGCCTGCTTCCTTTAAAGCTCTACCAACTAAAATACTTCTATGACACCTTATAGGGTCTTGCATAGCTCCAAGTAAAGCAATTCTATATCCTTTATTGCAACCATCCTTAAGTCTCTCTATTCCCCTTAAGAAATCTTCTTCTTGTACTACTTTCTCAAAATCAGAATATCCCTCACTATTATATGAAACATTATTTTCTCTTTTGGCAGCCAGCTCCTTAGCCATATAAATATATATAAAACCTGCCTTTGTTAAGGTGTACTTTATTCTTTCCTTATCAAATTGAACATTATATTTAGAATAAGGTGTTCCTCTAATGTCTACAACAGTATTAATATTAAAATATCTTAGCATTTGTATTAATTTTTCCATTGTATAGTTTGAATGACCTATTGTATATATATCCATATCTATTTACTAACTAAAAAGATTTAGTAATTCCTCCTCTGTAATTGAATTTAATTTATCCCCTGTTAACATATTTCCGTCAATTACCTTACTTATTAATTCCTTCTTTTCTTCTTGTAACCTAATAATTTTTTCTTCTATGGTATCCTTAGAAATTAACTTTATAACTTCTACTATATTTTTTTGACCTATTCTATATGCTCTATCTGTGGCCTGGTCCTCTACAGCTGGATTCCACCATGGATCAAAGTGTACAACTATATTTGCAGAGGTTAAATTAAGACCTACTCCTCCTGCCTTTAAAGAAATTAAAAATATATTTGTACTTCCTTCATTAAATTCTTCTGCTAATCTTAATCTTTCCTTTGCTTTAACACTACCATCTAAATAAAGATATTCTATATTATTATTTTTTAATTTATTTCCTATTTTATTTAGTGCTGATGTAAATTGTGAAAATATAATTACTTTCTTATTAGCTTCTAAGGCTTCTTCTACAATTTCTTCAATTGCCTTTATCTTAGAACTTTCTTCTTTAAAATCCTCTATTAAAAGGGATGGGTCTAAACATAATTGGCGTAGCTTTGTAAGAAAAGAAAAAATTAATATCTTGTTATCCTTATTTTCTTTTAACTTCTTTTTTACTTCCTTCATATAAGAATTATAAACTTGTCTTTGCTTACTTGCCATTGGTATTATATATTCCTTTTCTATCTTTTCTGGTAATTCATCTAATACTTCTTCTTTTAGCCTTCTTAATATAAAAGGTGATATGAGTTCCTTTAATTCCTTTAAGTCTTCATCATTACCTTTAATAAATTTATTTTTAAACTTTTCCACTGAAAATAAATACATAGGCATTATAAAATCAAAAATGGACCATAGTTCTAGCAAAGTATTTTCAATAGGAGTTCCTGTTAAAGCTATTTTAGTATTTGCCTTTATAGATTTAACAGCTTCTGAAACCTTTGAATCTTTATTTTTAATGTTTTGTCCTTCATCAATTATACAAAAATCAAAGTTTTTATCTTCATATAATTCTAAATCTCTTCTTAAGGTTCCATAGGTTGTTAGTAAAACATCATATTCCTTATAGTTATCTATAGTTTTACTTCTTTCCTTTAGACTTCCATGAATAATTCCTATTTTTAAAGTAGGTGCAAATTTCTCAAACTCATTTTTCCAATTATATAAAACAGAAGTAGGTGTAATAATTAAGCTTTTCTTTTCTTTCATAGATAATAATAAGGCTATAGTTTGAATAGTTTTACCAAGTCCCATATCATCAGCAAGTATTCCACCAAAACCTAAATCTTCAATGGTCCTTAGCCAGTTATAGCCTATTTTTTGATATTCCCTAAGATTAGCATTTAAATTATCAGGAAGGCTATATTCCTTATCTTTATTTTTTAACTTTTCTAATAAAATATTTATTTTTTCTTCTCCAGAAATAAAAGGAAGCTTTTTATTCTTTATATTATTTTCTAAATGAAGTAAATTAAATTTATCCACATAAATTTCTTCTTTATACACATTATTAAATAAATTTAACTCTTCTATGCCTCTAAAAAATCCAATTACTTTTTCATCCTTTAAATCTAAAAAACTATTTTTCTTGGTTCTATAGAAATTACTACCTTTTCTTATTTCATTTAAAACTTCTGGAATCTCTATATATTCTAATCCCTCTATCTTATATTCAAAATAAAAGCCTTCATTTTCTTCTCTTATAGAACTAAATATACTATTAAAATCTATTAAATTCATATCTTTGAACTCTTTAGATAAACTCACTCTTCCTATTTTATTTAATAATTCTATTCCTTCTTTTAATAAGGTATAGGTTTCTTCTTCATCACCAATAAATATAAATCTATCATCCTTTTTTATAAATCTATATCTTTCAAGAGCCATTTGAAGCTTTTCCATAGCTTTATTATCTTTTAGTCCATCTAAGTTATTAACATAGTCTATTTTTAAAGTACAATAGATATTAGATCCTTCCTTTGATATATAAAACCTTGGTGTATTTATCTTATTTATTTGCTCTTTTATGGTTTCATCTATAATAATATCCTTTGAAACTTCTCCTAATATAAATAAAATCTTTTTTAAGTTATTATCTGTGTCTTTATAAATTAATTTATCTCTTTCCTTTAGCTTTTCATAAAGACCCTTATAATATTTCAATTGTTTTTCAGTAGGTAAGTATATCTTCTTATCATAAATCCATATATCTTTATTGCTATCTAAAGGAATTATACTTTTTCTTTGAGGTTTTACTATTATTCCATCAGCTTTTTTCTTTATAGTAAAAATTAAAGGAATATCCTCTTTATAAATTAAAGAAGTATAATTCATATAATCATAGTTTAAGTTTATTTCTTTTTTATTATTTATTAATTTTAATAAGTCCTTAAGTTCATTATCATAAAGCTTAAAGGTTCTTCCATTTACTATTCTACTTTTATCTTTATTAAATTTTTCTTTTAAAAAATCTATAATTAAATAATCTTTGTATTTAAATTTATTATCTTCGTGGAATAAAAATTTTGCTAATGCTTCAACTGCTATAGTTGATTCTTTCCCTGCTCTTAATTCAAGATAATACTCATTTTTATTATTCACTTTAACTTGTTTTAATTTTATATCAAGGTTTAAAGGTTTATTTATATTACTAATGGCCTTATTGTTATTAGTAATTATTTTATTGTTATTAATATCACCTTTAATTTTAGGCTTGTTATTTGTATTGAT
Source organism: Bacillota bacterium (assembly GCA_023445445.1). Classification (GTDB taxonomy): domain Bacteria; phylum Bacillota; class Clostridia; order Clostridiales; family Clostridiaceae; genus Clostridium. Next base: position 1,487 of record JAEXLD010000063.1, on the reverse strand, counting down.
ACTATTATTAATATTACTACTATTATTAATACTAATATTACTATCAATATTATTAATGCTCTCAATATTATTAATGCTATCAATATTAATATCAATATCATTATTATTAGTCTTGTTAGTAGTAGCAGAATTAGTATGAAGATGAGTATTAGTAAGAATACTATTTTTAGTATTACTTTCTTGTTTTTTAAGCTTATTAGAAGCTTCATAGTAGAACTTATACATAGTTGCAATTATATGACTACATACGTAATTTTTAATTGCTCTACTATTTTCCTCAAATTGATTACAAGTACACTTAACAGACTTTACTTGATCTTTTAAGTTAAACTTTATATGTGTACTATACTCTGTACTATAATCAATTTTACTATCTCTAACTCTTCCATAAATATGATAGCTATCATCTATCTTCTTTCCTATAACCTTTTTAACAAAACCTTCTTTTAATAATTTTTTACCATTATTATTAGCTATACTAGATCCTAATTTTAATAATGAGTCTAACATACTTCTCAAATTCATATTATCCCTCCCTTATAAGAGCACATAATATTATACCACAACCCCTAAAATAACCCCAGGGGACCAAAAAACTGGGAAATAATAATTCTATAATATATAATAATATTATTGAAAATATTATATTGAGGTGATTACATGGATTATAGAAAGTTAAGTTATGAAGAATTGAATATAGATTTATTTAGTGACTTTCAACGTTATCAAGAAGTTACAAAGTGTTGGAGAAAAGAAAATGGTGAATGGATAATTAAAGATATCTCTTTTATTGATGATTGGACTAAAGAAGAATATGAATTACTTGTAAAGTATCTTAAGAATACATTAAAAACAAAAGGAGTAGTTTATGGTTCCTTTTTTAATAATAAATTAAAGGGATTTGCCTCTGTTGAATGTGGATTTATAGATGAAAATAAGGAGTATTTTGATTTATCTAGCCTTCATGTATCAAATGATATGAGAGGCTGTGGCGTAGGAAAGACTTTATTTGAAATGGCCGCTAAGTGGGCAAAAAATTCTGGTGCAAAAAAATTATATATTTCATCTCACTCTGCTGTAGAAACTCAAGAATTTTATAAAGCTATGGGATGCAAAGAAGCCTTAGTTTACAGTGAAAAACATGTGGAAAATGAACCTTGTGACTGCCAATTAGAATATGTACTATAGATGGTGTTGCCTCATTATGGCAACACCCCAGGGGACCAGAAAATTGGAAATAAATATTTTTAGATATTAAAAAAGAGTTTTAAGATTAACTTAAAACTCTTGAATAAACAAAAACTATCTTCTATTTTGTTCTTTTTTAGCTCTTCTACAAGATATACATCTTGTTGGCTCATTATCGAATCCTTTTTCCTTGTAGAATTCTTGTTCTCCTACTGAAAATATGAATTCACTTCCGCAATCTCTGCATGTTATAGTCTTATCTGACATAAATATTCCTCCTAAATTAAAGATTTCAAATT
>JAEXLD010000020.1 GCA_023445445.1 Bacillota bacterium | reverse complement strand
CTTGTAGAATTCTTGTTCTCCTACTGAAAATATGAATTCACTTCCGCAATCTCTGCATGTTATAGTCTTATCTGACATAAATATTCCTCCTAAATTAAAGATTTCAAATTGATAATAATCTCTAATTAACGAGAAATTCTTATCCAAATTAAACCTATTTTTTTTGTTAGCTTTTTGCTACTCATTTATAATAACATATGGAGTTTTGAATTGCAAGTATTTTTTTAATTTATTTTTAATTCAGAAAATTACCAAGAATAAATATATAATAATCTATTAAATATTAAGTATATACTCCATAGTTTTAGCATTAATCCCCTGAAATTTTATAACTACAATTAATGGCATAATATCTTTTATCATATTAAAATCTTTATAATTAAAGGTATTGTCATAATAGTTAATTATTGTACTTAAGGCTGTTCCATGAGTTCCTATTAATATATTCTCATTATTATTCTCATTAAGAAGCTTATGTAATGCTTCTATATTTCTATCTTGAACTTCTCTTAAATTCTCTCCCTCTTCAAGACTATAATTAAAGTCATTCCATTGTTTTTCTGCAAAGCTATTAAAATCTTTTATCCAATTATTAGATACTTTTCTTTCTCTAAAATCTTGTACTAATTGAATATTTAAATTATTTACATTAGCAAAATCCTTTATAGTATCAATAGATCTTTTGTAAGGACTTGAATATACTTTAGTTATATTCTTATCTTTTAAATATTTAGTTACCTTTTTACTGGCATTAATCCCTTCTTCACTAAGGGGCCTAAGTAAATCATCTTCTACAGTAAAATCTGGCTTTGCATGTCTTACAAAGTAAACCTTATTCATAGCTACATCACCCTTTCCATAACCTTTTATTTCTCTAACTTAGTTCCTCCCCATTCAACAACTGTAAAACCTTTTCTATTAAATTCTTCAAGCTTTTGCTCTTTGATTTCAATAGGTTTGTCCAACGGTTTATAAAGCATCATTACTCTTAAAATTGAATCAGGTTTAGGACTTATATTAAGCTTTGCGTACTGATTATATTCTTCTCCTGCAAAGGAAATAAGATTATATTTATTTTCTTGTAAAATAGGAAGCCAATACACTATAAACTCATTGTATTCCTTCGGTGTTAAGCCCATATATGCTAATTTTTCTTGTAAAAAATCAGCTGTTTCCTCTTTTTTAACAACAAAGCCTTCAGATATATCATAATTTAAATCTGATATACCTTCCCAAAATAAATATGAGTATTCCTTATTATCCTCTAAATTTTTTAAAGTCCCATCAGGTCTAGCTTTTACTTTCCAACCATCCTTATATTCAGGATAAGTAACTGTAATTTCTCCCTTATATTCTAAATTTACATCAATAACCTCTTCTTTAGTTGGATATAAATAAATCACTGGCTTTTTGGCTACAGGTTCTGAAGCACATGATATTAATAATACTGATATTATAAGTATCATGTTAATAAAATATAGCTTTTTTAACATCCTCATAAAACTCACTCCTAATCATTTATTGAATTTTAATCATATTATTTAATTATTATTTTTTATAATTATTTATGATTCCTATAGCTACTTCTATAAATCATTAGTATACCTTTTATATTTAAATTAATATTTTTCACAACACTATTTATAAGTATTTCTTCTAAAGCAGCCACAGTTGATAAGCTACATATTATTGCAATAGATATATTTATTCCTACTAATTTATATATTAATGGAGCAAAAAATAAAAATATGCCTGCTGATTTATTTGCATAGGTATGTAAAAATGCTACTTCATTAAACTTTAAAAATCCAATAATTAATGATAAAACTTTAATTATAAAAATAAAACCAATCCATAAAATCATCCATAATTCTAATTCTAACCTTGGTAAAACTTTTATAATTGTTATAATTATGAAAAATGCATCAGCTAAGCTATCTAATATTGCTCCAAACTTACTACATAATTTAAATTTTCTAGCTATATATCCGTCTAAAACATCACTTAATCCACATAGAAAATAAAATATAAAAAATGTTGTTGAAAATGGTTTTGTGAATATTATTACTAATGTACCTATAATTCTAATTAGTGTTATAAAATTAGGTATGAATTTACTTTTTATTCTCATTTATTTCTCCAATATACTAAGTTGAATTTCTCAAATCTTTAAATATAAATTAAATTTTTCATTAGTTAACTCATCACTTTCAAAAGGAAATACCAAAGTAATATGTGGTAGTATAACCCCTTGCAAAGGATCATATTTCTTACGTATATCTTCTATAATATTAATATTTTAAAATTATAGGAAAATTAAAATAATCATTATCCTAATAATTATATCTTCTCTTCAGCTTTTCATTATCTTAATAGGAAATCAAGACTTTTTGCTCACATATGATATTACTTTCTTAATAACTCATAGGCATTATAATAATCTTTTTTAGATTACAAACAATTATCGCAATCCCTCCCACTTTTAATATTCCTATCTATTACTCAATTATCTTAGCCATGTAATATTCATCTACATATTCTCCATCAACATACATTGATTTTCTTTTTATACCTTCTATTTGAAATCCATTTTTCTTATATAAATTTAAAGCTATTTCATTATTACAAATTACTGTAAGCTCAAGCCTTAAAATGTTATTCTCTTCTGCCCATTTATTTAACTTTTTAAAGAACTTTGTACCAATCCCTCTATGGCGATATTTTTCTCTTATTCCTACCACTATGTATGCACTATGTCTAATTCTTTTTAAAGCTCCTACTTGAGCTACAATATATCCCACGATTTCATTTTCATTCATTGCTATAAAACACAAATCATTACCATCAACAGCATTATCAACAGTTCCTTGAAGTCTAGATAAATTCTTAATTCTTTCTCCTGGCTCATATAGCATAAACTTTGTTTCATAATCTAATTCATTCATCATATTCCATAAAGCTTCTGTATCTGTTTTTTCAATATTTCTAAAGATAATATTTTCATTCACAAAAAATTCTCCCCTAACTCTCTTAATCCTCATAAGTAACTATATGCTAGTTTATTTTTAAGTATATCAAACAGTTTTTCATCTTACAATATATGGTTAAATCATTAATTACTTATATAAGAAAAGGTCACTAGTAACTAGCCACCCTCTCCTCTTGATTTTCTATGATTCTTTTATATTAATAAGAATTTTTTCCAAGTCCTTCTATCTAGAATAGCAAATATTCTTTCTAAAGGATTCTCTGAATTTATACTATCTTGAATACTTTCATTGCCATAGTTCTTAAGTGCTTCACAAAATTCATTATCTGTATACTCAGAGCAACATTTCTGTCTGCTATCTAGTTACTAACACAAAAATTGATATAAAAAATATATATATTCTTATATACTACTCTAATAATTCCTCTTCTCCATTATCTTTAATTATTTTTACTTTATCGCTTGTACTATCATTAACTGAATACCAAAATTTCTTTTCATCATCAATATTAATAATTTTGGCTTCCTTATCTCCTACATATACTTTAGAAATTGAATTATCACTAATTGCTCCAGAATATATATATGGTTCATTATTCATATAATTATATTTTATTGTTGAATCCCATGTTGTACCTCTTGTTTGTATCCAATTCCACTTATTATTTTCTTCTTTTAAATATGCAATAAATATTTTTTCTTCATCTTTATTCGACTCAGTAAATATAATCACAGCATCATCCTTACTTATTACATTCATTTCTTGATAAATTTTAGAATATTTATAGTCACTGTCCTTTTTATGCATTTCAGTCATTTTCTTTTTAAAAAACTTATCTACATCCTTATCTGATGAGCATCCAATAAAACCTGTTATACAAAATAAAATTATTAACGCAAGCAGTTTCTTCAATATAATTCCCCCTACTAAAAACAATTTAAATCAATATTATTTTAAACTAATAACTCCGAATATTGGAAACACTAATATAATTAATATTATCATAATTAAAGAAATTATTTTCCCAATTTCAGCTATAAAATTACCTTTAGATCTGTATTCCAAAACAAATGATTGTATAAAAAAATATTCATTTTAAAATTTATATTACTTTAGTATGTATATTATGGATTCTCTTATATCTTTATAATACTCTTTACTTTCCTTTGACATTTTATTATAGCTTCTATCAAGTTTATTTTTAACAAACTCCACACCATCTTTGAGATTAAGGTTTCTTTTAACAAATGCCAAATAGAATAAAGCTGGTAAATTATCATAGTGAGAAATGGCATCTGCATCTGCTACACAAATCTCTTCTTTAGTTGTTTTTTCTTTAATTATGCTCCCTCTATGATTTAATATACATAACTTTATTAATTTAATTTTATCTTCTGGATAATTATAAGACCTAAGTATTTCCTCGGCTATATTCGCTCCATGGATATGATGTTCTTTATATAAACTATAATCTGTAATAGCTGCAATATCATGTAACCATGCCGCAATTTCACACACTTCTACATCTGCATTATAAAGATTTGCAAGTTCAATAGCATTTTTCGCTACGCTTTCAATATGATCATAACTACTGGCTCCAAAGAAATTATTAGGACTTTTACATCTTTTCATAATTTCTTCTTTTATATTTTCAATTATTTCTTTTCCCACATTTCCTCCATTAAGATAATTTACTTATCATTTACTATTATTAATTCTATATTTTTTAAATGCTACTTCTTTATTCTGTATTATTATGTTTTCTCATGTCTTTTAAATCATAATAGTTTAATAAAATTCTTTTGATCTTTTTTATTAATATAACCATGATTTTTATAAAATCTATGAGCACTTAACCTATCACTTCCAGATACTAGCCTTAGTCCACTATACCCATTTTCTTTTGTCCAAGCTTCAAGATTATTTATTAATTCATTCCCCACCCCTAAATTTCTAAAATCCTTTTTCACCACAAATCCCAATATATTTATTAATGAATCAAAATAAAGTGTCTCATAAGGACTACCATGAATATATCCTATAACTCCATTATCTTGCTCTGCTACTAAAATAATATCTTTTGTATTTTCTGTTATATATGAAATTCTCTCTTTAACTTTTTCTATTGATAATAAATATCCTAATTCTTTGTTCAATAAGTATATATCATTATAATCACTTATTTTTATTTCTCTTATATATATTTGCTCCATATTTAATCCACCTTACTACATAATTTATTAAAAATAGCTAATTACAGTAAACTTAGAATTTCATTGTTTATTTTTGTTTAATAGTTATACTCTATTTTTATACCATTAAATATCTCAACTTTTAAACGAGTATAGCTTTCATTTTCTTTTACATTATTGAAATTAACTTTTAGATTTTCATCATCTTCCCATTGAACATCAATAGCTTCATTACTTGAATTGTTATTTAAATATATATTAGGTTCATTATCTTTTAAAAATTCTCCAACCTTTTCTTCATTTGTATCAATTATGGATATTCCTCTTCTAAATGGTACAGTAGCCCCTCCATCAGTGAATATATATGAAATAGCTTTATATTTTCCATTTGGTGAAATCTCCTCACATTGCACTTCAATTGATGTAGTTTTCTTTGATGTTTTATATGTGATTTGTGAGCATCCACTTATACTAAATAATAAAATGCTAAAAAATGATATAACTATAATGTTTTTTATTCTCTTATTCACTTTCTAACTTCCTCTTCTCTTATATATAAAATATAATTATTTACTCAATTAAGGTTCCTTGATGAAATACCATTTTCCACTTGCCCTCATATAATTTCCATATAGAGCTTCTAATTGAACTTTTTATAAAATTATCTTTATGATAGATTTTATCTATTTTATATGTTGCTAATATACAATCCTTTGATAATTCCTTTGAATTAAAATCTTTTAACTCAAAGGATACATTATCCTCATAAAAAGTATCATTTACATTATAGTTATAAATAACTCCACTACTACAGTATTCTGTAAAGTCTTCTGATAATAATTGCCTTAACTTTTCAGGTGATTTTCTAACTTCTGGTTTTAATAACTCTTTTTCTAAATTTAATATTAATTCACTATTTCCCATAATATTCACCTTCCTAGTATCTTTTCTTTAATTATTGCTAATATTTCATATTTAGTACTACTAATCTGTCATATAAGTATTAACTAATTCATAGCATCTATTCTTAGTTGCTTCATATAAAGATACTTTATCTGCTACAAATTCAAAGGATCCTCCCTTATATTTTGATGATTCTTCTTTTGCTGCCTTTTCTTTTTCATCTATCCATTTAATTTCTTCTTGCTCTAAACTATCCATTACTTCTTTTGATAACTCTTTTTGTAGTAAAGCATATATATTATTTAGTTCCTTATCATACATTTCATAACCTATACCGTAAAAGTTTTTCATAGCATTTGTTATCCCTGCATCTGAATCCTTCTTTTCTGGTAAGGAATCTATTTCTTTTTGTATGTTATCTAATCTTTCTAAGAATTCTTTTCTTCTTCCTTCTATCTTTGTTACTTTATTTCCAGAAGTATTTTCAGACTTATTTTCATTAGAATTCTCATTCTTTGAATCATCCTTATCTCTGCTAATATCATTGTCTTTTACTTGTTGATTTTGATTTGTTTTATCTATAGTATTTTGGTTTTCTTTATTGCCTTTTGTACAAGACACTAACATAATCACTGATAATATAATAGCTAAATTAAGTACAATCTTTTTATTCTTCATCATAATTATCTCCTTTATATTTGTAATTATATTCTTATCTCTTAATATCCTAATTTTATTTATATTTAAAATTCATATTCAGTCCAAGGAAAATTAAAATTATTAATAATAGTTGCCCAAGTTATATATATACCTACCCAAACCCAGAAGCTTGCAATATCATTTTGAGTAAATCTTGTAAAAAAGTTTATAAGTTCATAATAAAATACTCCCCAAAATGTTAAGGGAACAAATGTAAGTATTGAATTTATCCTATCTGCTTTTTGGTTTAATTTAAGTCTTGTATTGCACTTATCACATTTTAATTTATAAAATGGACTTCCAAACATATTTTTAATAAATCTATATTTAAATTTTTCTCCACATTTAGGACAGACTCTAATATAAATCACCTTCTTCTTTTAAAATTATAAATTATTACTCATTTAATTTTATCTAAGTAACCTTTTAACCTATTTCCATGGGCCCCAGCATATTCATTAGAATTTACAAAGTTCAAAAACTCTTCTTTTTCCATCCACTTATATGAAATAGTTTCCCCTTCTTGAAGAATAATTGAATCCTTATCACAATCAACTATACATAAATAAACATGGTAAATTCTTTGATTTTCTTCACTAACTATATTATAAATTTCCTCTAAGTAAGTGGCAGTAATTCCTGTTTCTTCTTTCAATTCTCTAATAGCACATTCTATTGGAGTTTCCCCTTTTAAAGAACTTCCTCCTGCACTTGCTTCATATTTCCCAGGAAAAGTTTCCTTATTAAAATCTCTTTGCATTAATAAATAGCTACCATCTATATGTTTAACTAGGACTTCACAAACAAGATGATAAAAACCATTGGGAATTTTTTCGCCTCTTATTAAATCATAATTGGCCTTTGTCTCATCTTTATAATAAGCATCCCAAATCTCCATTTACTACCTCCTTATAATAACTTTTATTGTTATTATTTTACCATTTTTTATATAATATGTGAAATAAATCTATAATACAAAAAGAGACTTTTCAACAAGGTAAAATCTTTCAAAGTAAAATGAAGAATTATTGAAATAATTAAAATAAATTACTAATAATATATTTATTTTTGAAACTCCATAGGAGTTTTTTCATTAATTCTACATTTTTAATTTTTCATTTTACATTATTAAAAAGTCCCTATAAATAACTATTTTTTTATTTACTAATAGTTTTTAAAACAAAAACCAACCATTGAAGTTATTAAAGCCACAATTATTACAATTGCAGTTTCTTCTACATCTATTGCAACCATTCCAGCCATTCCAACCATTCCAATTATTGCAACCGCCCCAGTTGTTACAGCCACCCCAATTGTTGCAGCCATTCCAGTTATTACAGCCACACCAGTTGTTACAGCCATTCCATCCATTATTACATCTATTGCATCCATTATTAAATCCAGAACACATATAAATTACCTCCTTAGTTTTATACTATAATATATTCACTACATTACAAATTGTTCTATTATGTATAACTCTTAAATTAAAAATCTTTTTCAAAATAAAAATTAATCATTATGGATCTAAAAATTAATGCAATTCAAATGAATTAATATATATATATTATAATCATTTAATATAATATAATTAATATTACGGGATTAATTATTACCCTATAAAACATTTAACATATTAAGGAGGAAAGCAATGCTAACATTACTACTGATAATAATATATATATCTTTTATTAGTTTAGGTCTGCCTGATGCAATACTAGGATCAGCTTGGCCAATGATTCATCAAGACTTAAATGTTCCTGTATCCTATGCAGGAATTATTACAATGATAATATCCTGTGGAACTATTATATCAAGCTTCTTTAGTGAAAAATTAATAAGAAAACTTGGTACTGGTAAGGTTACAGCCTTTAGCGTGCTTTTAACAGCTATAGGTTTATTAGGTATATTTCTTTCACCTAGCTTTATATGGATATGCTTACTTGCAATTCCTTTAGGTATTGGTGCTGGATCTGTAGATTCTGCATTAAATAACTTTGTAGCATTACATTATAAAGCTATTCATATGAATTGGCTTCACTCATTTTGGGGAGTTGGTGCAACTACTGGCCCTCTTATAATGTCTATATTTTTATTAAAAGAAAATGGTTGGAGACTTGGTTATGCCACTATAGGAAGTATGCAAGCAGTACTAGTTATCTGCTTATTTTTATCACTACCACTATGGAAAAAGTTCGAAGTGGCTAATTCTGAAAAAATAAGTGCTAATGAAGAAATTAAGGTGTCTAAGTTAATTAAATTACCTGGAGCTAAGCCTGCCCTTGTATCTTTCTTTTCTTATTGTGCAGTAGAATTAACTACAGGATTATGGATTAGTTCCTACTTAGTTATAATTAATGGTTTTTCTGCTGAAAAAGCTGCAAAATGGGTATCATTATATTATCTAGGTATAACTGTTGGAAGATTTTTAGCTGGATTTATATCTATAAAGTTAAATAATAAGCAAATGATAAGAGTTGGACAAATTATATGTATTTCTGGAGGAATATTATTAAGTATTACTTACTCAAGTAATATACAGTTAATAGGATTAATATGCATAGGTCTTGGTTGTGCACCTATTTATCCTGCAATGCTTCATGATACTCCAAATAGATTTGGAAAAGAATTATCTCAAGGAATAATGGGAATACAAATGGCTACTGCTTATGTGGGAAGTACCTTTATGCCACCTTTATTTGGTGCAATTTCAAAATTAATTGGATTTGAAATACTACCATATTTCCTATTAGTATTAATTCTACTTATGATAATAACTACAGAAAGAGTTAACAAGATATGCAAATAATTACTTTAAAATAATTATAATCTTTTAAATAATATCTAATAAATTACTTTAGCATATTTTGCTAAAGTAATTTTTTTATAATCTAAGATACTCACCTTTACTAATTATTTATCATATTATATTATAAAAATTTATATTATAAGGAGAAAACTATGATGAATAATTTATCAATAAAATCACAAAAAGAACTCCTTAATCCTAATACTATTCCTAAGTATATTAATCAGCTACCTATATTACCTGCATTTTATCCTAAAGTAATAGAAGGTTGTAGTGATAGTAGTAATGTATATTATAAATATAAGGTTGATGCATGTGAATTCTTCCAACAAGTACTGCCTCCACCCTTTAATCCTACATTAGTATGGGGTTTTGGAGGTATGTGTACAGATACTACTTCTAATGATCCAAGATATATTAAAAGCTTTCCAGGTCCAACATTTGAAACTATACAAAATATACCTGTCCATGTTACTTGGAGTAATAATATTGTTAGAAATTATAATGTACCTGTTGATCCTACTATAATGTGGGCCAACCCACTTAACCTAAGCAACAATATGTTTCCTAATGAATTTCCACCATTTCCACCAGGCTATTATCAAGGTCAATGGCCTGTGCCTATGGTAATTCATTTACATGGTGGAGCAAATCCATCAAAATATGATGGCCATCCATATGCATGGATAACTCATAATGGCATTAGAGGCCCTCTATATACCACCTCAGAATATATATATAATAATAAACAACAGTCTACTATGCTTTGGTACCATGATCACACCATTGGTCTTACTAGACTTAATGTCTTCTCTGGTCTTGCTGGTGCATATATAATAAAGAATTTTAATGAAATAAGAAATACACCTCTTCCATCTGGTAAGTATGAAATTCCACTTCTTATTGCTGATAGAACATTTTATACTGATGGATCTATGTATTATCCTCCTGTAGGAAGTTCACCTGAAAATCATCCATATTGGAATGAAATGGCTATGGGAGATACTATGCTAGTAAATGGAAAAGTATGGCCTAACCTAAATGTAGATTCTCAAAAATATAGATTTAAGCTTCTTAATATGTCAAATGGTACTCAGTTTACTTTCAAGCTCTCAAACAATGAAAGCTTTGTTCAAATTACAACTGATGGTGGTTATAGGGAGCATCCTCTAATTATTAATGAAATTTCATTAGCTCCAGCTGAAAGAGCTGATATTATTATTGATTTTTCTAAAGTACCTATTGGTACTAAAATCCTTTTATTAAATTCTGACCCTTCAGCTCTTCCAAGTACTAAGGAAGTAATGCAATTTACAGTAACTGAAAGAAGTTCTAGAAAATTTTCAATTCCTCAAAAATTAAATAATATTCCTAAATTTGTGGGTAATTCAAAACCTATAAATAGAACACTATTTGAGTTAGATGATTCTTTAGGAAAACCTATAGCCTTATATTTGGATGGACAACCATTTAATAATCCTCCATCTGAATTTATACAAGTTGGTTCTACTGTGCCTTTTAATTTTATAAACCTTACTCCTGATATTCATCCTATGCACTTGCATTTAATACAATTTCAAGTTGTAGGCTATCACCCGTTTGATGTTGATGCATATAGAGCTGACTGGCTTGCATTAAATGGAACACCACCTTTAGATGCTCCAACTAAAGAACTAGATGTAACCCCTTATCTAACTGGCCCAATGATACCTCCAGATCCAACAGATATAGGGTTGAAAGATACTGTTAAGGCAAAGCCTGGATATGTTACTAGTATTTTAGCAAGATTTGCACCTGATAATTTAGAAAATTGTGAAGTAACTCCTGGTGTAAACTCTTACTCCTTTGATCCTACTGAAGGTCCTGGATACCTATGGCATTGTCATATACTTGAACATGAAGATAATGAAATGATGCGTCCTTTCTTCGTAGTATTCAATAATCTTTATATGAAAAAATAAGCACCTTAAGAAGGAGCTGCCTCAACAGCTCCTTATTTTTTTTGTTAATTGATAATAATTTTAACAATTATTCTAAAGTATATTAATTATTATTTCATTTACCAATTACATTTTTCTTCATTAATTTGATTAAAGACTTATAGGACAAATAATTAGCAAAATTAAAAACAAATATAGTAATATTTATAATTAATAATCCTTCAATAATATTTAATATTTTATTTATATTAATTGAAGGCATTACTAATAAAGCTAATAAGATTATAGATATTCCTAAGGAATATCTACTTAATCTCTTTTTACGATTACTTATATTAATATATTTTTTTATTTCTCCTATATAACTTGCATCACTACATTCAAATTCATAGTTATTAATTATACTATCTTTCATAAATCTCTCCAAACTTACCCTCACTTATTGTTATATCTATACTTCTTATTTAATAAATAATTTATTTATCTTTGAATATTTTAAGTTCATCAGACCATATTAAACTTTTATATTCATTCTTTTAATTTTTATTAAATAATACTTTTAAATCCTTTAATCCTTGTAATACTTCTTCATTTGAAAAATTATTTTCTAATAAATCTTCGTTACTCTTTTCTAATAGTTCTTCGTAAAAATCAAGTGCTACTTTATAATTTGCTTCTGACTTATTCTTTTCTATTTCTTCAAAAAGAACATTTTCTGCTTTATTATATTCCTTTTTAGTAATAAGGCTTTTTAAAATAATTCTAAGTATTTCTGATGAGCCTGTATCTTCTAAATTAACCACTAACATATTATCTTCCTCTTTTCATAATGAAAATATTATCCACCGATTATTTTTACCACATTTTAGTTAAAAATTATACTTTTTTTAATCTCTTTTCAGAAAATAGTATAACTATTCTATAAAGTTAAATTTAAAGAAAAAATAGTTTTATTTATTGTTATTATAAAATTCCTTTAATTCATTTTTAATTCCTTCAGGTAGTTGACTTTTCTTAATTCCTCTAATAGCTCCTTCTAAAGCATATAATCTATGAATGCATGCTGAATAATCAATTGACTTTATTCTAAGCCATGCCTCCTTTGAGCCAGCTGCTTTTAATTCTTCATAAGTTGATATTCCTACTTCATTTAATTGATTTTCAACAAACTCTCCTATATTAGGTAGCTTAGATAATTCTCCCAACACTCTCACCTCTTATTACTATTTTTCCCATTTAATAGTATATTATAATTTAATTTTCATTAATTCAAGTATTTCTTCTCCATATTTTTCATATTTCTTTTCACCCATTCCTCTTATGCTAAGTAAATCTTCCTTGCTTTGTGGGACTTTATTTGCAAGTTCCATAAGAGTTGAATCTGAAAATATAATATAGGGTTTTATACCTTGAGCATTTGCCTTATCTTTTCTCCATATTCTTAATTTATTGAATAAATCTTTATTAATTATCTTTTCTTCAGTATCTTCACTAAGCTTACATATAACCTTTTCCTTAGATTTTAATACTCTCATAGATCTAGGATTTAATTTTAACATAGAATAAGTTCCCTCTTTTAAACTTACATATCCTAAATCTATTAGGGTTTTAATTAGATCTCTTATAAATTTACTGCTATATTCCTTCATTATTCCAAATGTTGTTAGTTTATTTAAATTGTTTTGAATTATCTTAGGACCTGTAAATCCTCTAAGTATATCTATTAATACTGATGTTCCATATCTTTCCCTGCTTCTATATACACAGGATAATATCATTTGAGCTTCTGTTGTAAAATCTCTAAGCTCCTCATTACTTAAGCAGTTACTACAATTATTACAATAAGGTTTTACATTTTTATCTCCAAAGTATTCTAATATATAGCTTCTATAGCACTTATCATATTCACAAAAATCAATAATTCCTTGTAACTTTTTAATTTCAATTTCTTTTCTGTTGCTACCAGCTGTAGTATAAATTAAATATTCTAAGGTTCTTATATCATCCCTATTATATAAAAGATGGCATTCTGTTTTTTCTCCATCTCTTCCACCTCTACCTATTTCTTGATAGTAGCTTTCTATATTCTTACACAAAGTAAAGTGTATTATGTATCTTACATTAGATTTATCTATTCCCATTCCAAAGGCATTGGTAGCTATCATTACATTATAATTATCTTTTAAAAACTCATCTTGATAATAATTTTTTTCTTCGTCTTTAAGTCCACCATGATATTTGGCTATAGATAATCCTCTTTCTTGTAAATAATAATAAAGAGCATCTACTTCTTTTCTAGTAGCACAATATATTATTCCACTTTCATCTTCATGCCCTCTTATATAATCTTTTACAAATTCAGCCTTATCTTCTTCTTTATGAATAGAAATAGCTAAATTTTCTCTATCAAAACTACCTAAATATATATAAGGTTTAATTAGTCCCAGTAAATTTAAAATATCAGCTCTAACTTCCTCTGTTGCTGTTGCTGTAAAAGCTGTTACAACAGGTCTTACTCTTAAACTATTAATAAAAGGTAATATATATCTATAGCTCTTTCTAAAATCATGTCCCCACATAGAAACACAATGGGCTTCGTCTACAGCTACTTGACTTATCCAAAGCTTTCTAAGCATCTTATTAAAATATTCACTTTCTAATCTTTCAGGAGCTATGTATAAAAGTTTAATTTTTCCCTCATAACAATTATTCAATATTTCTTTAATTTCATCTAAACTTTGTGTGCTATTTATATAAGCAGCACTTATTCCAATATCATTAATAGAATCTACTTGATCCTTCATTAAGGATATTAAAGGAGAGACAACTAAGGTTATTCCATTAAAAACCAATGCAGGAATTTGATAACAAAGGGATTTTCCACCTCCTGTTGGCATAATACAAAGAGTATCCACTCCATTTAAAATATTATTTATTATTTCCTGTTGTCCTTCCTTAAAGGAGTTATATCCATAATATTTTTGTAAAATTTCCATTGCTTTATTTAGAATCTTAATCACTCCTTTCTTCTTAAAATTTTACCATATTTTATAACAACTCAAACATAATTTCTTAAAATTAATAAGTGAAATTAAAAGAGTGAAAAATTAAGGAGCTTTTGTATAACTTTAAATTAAAGTTATACAAAAGAATTTTTCTCCTTAACTCTTTCACTCTTCACTTTTTCAATATTAACTATTTTGATTTTTAAAATAAAGTTAACCTTTACATAACTATTGATTTAATATATTAATTAGTTTGTTGCTTTCTAGTTCAGTTAAACCAAGCTTTCTTGTAACTTCTAATAGCCTTTCATATAATTCCTCTACTTCAATTGCCCCTCTTAAATAATTGCTTATATCATTACTTATTTCTAATATTATTTGAAGAGCTTCTATTCTGTCCTCATTATTTAATTCGTTATTTTCTATTAATCTATATAATACATATCCACATACTGAACATAATTCAACATAATCAGTAATATTATTATCTGATATTGTACTTAACATATATTCTATTTCTACTGATGAATATTTATTATAGATATCATTATTTATATTAAAGTGAACTGATGCATTTATAAATTCATCCTTAAGATCACTAGTAACTTTCTTATTTAAATAATCTAAAACTATACTATATATAATAGTGTCCATGTCTCTCCCCCCTACTTTAATCCTATATCTATAATTTATCACAATATTCAAACTTTTTGAATTATATTTCAGAAATAAAAAATATATTTTTATTTCTGTTTAAAACAATACTATATTTTAAGAATTCTATATTTATAAATTCTTTTTATTTAAATCTATAAATATATGATAAATCATATATAAAATATTATTAAGTAATTTCATTTAAAAATCTTAAAAATTTTCTAGATTTTATTTACTTTATAATTTTAAAGGAATATAATTAATATATAAAAGTAATTAATTTAATATCGCGGGATGGAGCAGTTGGTAGCTCGTCGGGCTCATAACCCGAAGGTCGTAGGTTCAAGTCCTTCTCCCGCAACCAAAAAAAGCCATATTTTTAATATGGCTTTTTTATTAATATTTATTTTTTTAAACACTTTGAGATTAAAACTGAACCAATTGCTATTACTGTAAAAAGTATAGCTATTGGCAGACCTATAATTATAATTCCAAATAAAATCGTTGCAATAAAACTTTCTGATATATCCACTTGTAAAATTCCTGAAAATATTGGTAGAGAATATATAAATCCATAATATTTAACGATACCCCATATAATTAAGGGTACAATAATTACTGCTAATAAACATCCTCCGCACCCTTCTTTACCTTTTTCATTTTGCTCTTTTCTGTATTTGTCATCTACTCCATATCGTGTTGCTTTTACTAGGGTTCTTATGTCCATATAATATCCTCCATTTATCTATATCTTTAGTTTCTAAACTAGTTACAAAATACTCATCTTTAAATAGTACTACTATTAATGCTAGTACAGTGAAGTAAGCTTTTAAAAATTTCTATATGATTCATCAAATAATCTTCCTTTTTTATATCTCGAAATACCTTCAGTAAACTTTATTATTTTAATATATAGTTATTAAGGAATATTGATGAATAAACTATAGAGAATTAATTATACTATTTTTTAAATACTTTGCTGTAATTGTATTGGAGGTTTCAACCATTTCTTTAGGAGTTCCTTCAAATACAACTTCACCTCCATTTGTTCCACCATCTGGTCCTATGTCTATAATATAATCACCTTGTTTCATAACATCTAAGTTATGCTCTATTACAATAACGGTATTTCCTTTATTTACAAAGCTATCTAATAACTTCATTATCTTTTTTATGTCAGCAGCATGTAAACCTGTGGTTGGTTCATCAAGAACATATATATTGCCCTTTTTATCCATGTATTTTGCTAGCTTCAAACGTTGCCTTTCCCCTCCAGATAAAGTTGATGCAGGTTGTCCTAATGATAAATATGATAATCCAACATCATTTAATGCTTTAACATGTTTATAAATCTTTTTATTATCTTTAAAGAAATCCATTGCTTCTTCAGCAGTCATATTTAAAATCTCAATTATGTTTTTTCCATTATAATTATAGGACATTGCCTCATCATTAAATCTTTGTCCATTACATTTTTCACAAATAGTAGTTACTGGGTCCATAAATACTAATTCTGTTACTATTACTCCTTTTCCCTTACATTCAGGACAAGCCCCATGACTATTAAAAGAAAATAATCCTGGCTTTACATTATTTACCTTGGCCATTTCTTTTCTTATTTCATCAAAGAATCCTAAAAATGTTGCTGGAGTTGAACGTCCTGTTGCTGTTATTGGAGATTGGTCTACAAGAATAACTCTATCTTCATATTCCTTAGCAAAAACATCCCTAATTAATGAACTTTTTCCTGAGCCTGCAACCCCTGTTACCACTGTTAAAACATTTAATGGAATATTAACTGATACATCTTTCAAGTTATGAATATTAGCATTTTTTATTGGTAAATATTCCTTTGGAGTTCTTGGATTTTTCTTTATTTCTATATTTTCCTTCATTGCATTTCCTGTTAAGGTATTAGAAACTAATAAATCTTCATAGCTTCCTTGGAATAATATTTCTCCACCATTTTTTCCTGCTAATGGTCCTACATCTATTATTTCATCTGCAATACTAATAATATCTTTATCATGTTCAACTACAAGGACAGTGTTTCCCTTATCTCTAAGATTTTGTAATAGTTTAATCATACGATATACATCTCTTGGATGCATTCCAGTACTAGGCTCATCAAAAATATATGTCATTCCAGTTAATGAGCTTCCCATATATCTTACTAATTTTAATCTTTGTGCTTCTCCTCCAGACAATGATGAAGATTCTCTACTCATACTTAAGTATGGAAGGCCTATATCTATCATTCTTGTTAATGAAGCTTCTAAGGATTCTATCATTGTAGCTGCTCTATCATCTTTAATATTTCTTAAAAACTTCCTTAATTCAATAAATTCCATATCACAGACTTCAGCAATATTAACACCATTTATTTTGCAATTTAAAACATCATTATTTAATCTTTTTCCATGACATACTGGGCATTCTTTTTGTGATATTAATTTTTCTAAACGTTTTGTTGAATACTCTCCCATACTAGAAGTATCTCTTTTTAAAACAAGTCTTGATAAATGATTATATAATCCTTCTACCTTCTTATTTACTCTTTCTCCATCTTTTTCATATGAGCCATAAAGTAATAAATTTCTTTCCTTCTCTGAATAATCTTTTAATTTTTTATCAGGATCAAACAACTTAGATTCTACATATTGTTTAAAGTACCAATTACCTGGATGGAAAGCTGGCAAATCAACCATATCTTCATTCCATGATTTTTCTTCATCTAGTATTTTATAAACATCTAATTCCATAACATTTCCTAAGCCTGAACAATTCATACACATTCCCTTTGGATCATTAAAGGAAAAGTAAGAAGCTGTTCCTACATATGGTGTTCCAATTCTAGAATATAGCAAACGAACTGCTGAATATAAATCGCTTATTGTTCCAACTGTGGATCTTGCATTTCCTCCTAATCTTGACTGATCAATAATAACTGATGCTGATAAATTATCTATATAATCGACCTTTGGTTTTTCATATTTAGGAAGCCTTCCCCTAATAAAAGCATTATAAGTTTCATTCATTTGACGTTGACTTTCTGCAGCAATAGTATCAAAAACTATACTTGATTTTCCAGAGCCTGACACCCCTGTAAATACTACTATTTTTTCTTTTGGTATCTCTAGGGATATATTTTTCAAATTATTTTGATGTAACCCCTTAATTATTATGTTATTTCTCATTTTTCTCTCCTTTTAAAATCATCTAATTTTTACCTTTAAGTCTATTATCATTCATATTAAAATTACTTTCAACATCATATTACTTTTTACTACTCCCCCAAGACTTTCTTAGATAAATAATCTTCCTTTACCATTCCGTATAAATAATAATCACAATAAGTATTTACCATTTTTCCATTACGAATATGCCCCTCACGTATAAAGCCTACTTTCTCAAGGGTTTTATAGGATGGGATATTTAAGATATGCACATCTGACCATAATCTCTGTAATTCTGTTTTTTCAAAGCAAAACTCAACAACGGAAGATAAAGCTTCTGCCATAAGCCCTTTCCCTTGATATTCTGGAGATAACCTAAAAGCAACCTTTGCCATTCTATCATTTTCAATTAAATATACCCATAGTTCACCAATAACATTATTATCCTCTTTATGCAGAATTCCTAAGTGAAAGCTTTTTGTTTTTCTTTCTTTTTTATCAAATATAAGTTCAGGATTTAAATCACTTTTACTTGGTCCTTTTCCCCAATACTTATATATTGATTTATTTGGCATCCATTCTTTTAAATCATTAACATCAGTTGGCTTCAATGTTCTAAGTATAATTCTTTTTGTTTCAAGTACTGGTTTTTCATCTATATAATCTTTTAAACTCATATTAATTCTCCTAAAAATTAAACTCATTTTCCCATGGAAAAGTTTCTGATTCCTCTATGCTTTTTGGCCAATGACTACACCATTCAGGAACCTTAGGTGACTCTACTCTATCTAAACTTGCAGTATATGGCTTTATATCTAATACAGGAGTATTATTATTAGCATCTATAAATGCAATTTCAATAACACCCTCTTCATAATTAATATTAATAACTTCAGCTGTAGTTAAAGCAATGGGATTTGGTCTTATAGGTGATCTTGTAGCAAAGGTTCCCATAACTTCTGGCGAGCTTTTATAAGGCTTTATATTTTCCATAATAGAACGAAATTCTTTTTTATCAAAGTCACTAAGCCACCAAATTACATTGATATGGCTAAACCCCTCCATACCTATTAACCCAGGAATATACTTTTTCTCTAATTCAATAAAAGTACCCTTTTCATTATTAATAATTTTCCCAATTGGACAAACTTCATAGCTTATCATACTCTTCCCTCCATAACCTTTTTTAACTTCTGTCACCCTTAAAACCTCTCCTATTTTGAAGATTTTAACACCTCTTATTACTTATAATTATACAACTTGAATTTTATACTTCAACATACTAAGGTGATAAATATACTTCTAGATATTGGATTTAAAAATAAATAGTGATAATATTATATTAAGTAAGATTTAATATATAAAAAATGAGGTGAATTTATTGAAGACTCTTATTGCTTTTTCAAGTAAACATGGTTGTACAGAAAAATGTGCAGATTTTTTAGCTAAGGAACTTAAGGATAAACCAGATATTATAAATCTAAAGAAATGTAAGGATATAGATTTGTCCCTATACCATAAAGTTATTATTGGTGGATCAATATATATTGGTAAAATACAAAAGGAAGTATCAGAGTTTTGTTCAAAAAACTTAGATGTATTAAAAGAAAAGGAAATTGGTTTGTTTATCTGTGGAATGCAAGAAGGTGATTCAATTAATACTGAAATTAATGAAAATTTTCCAAAAGAGCTAATAGAAATAGCTAATGTAATAAAACATTTCGGAGGAGAATTTGATTTTACTAAAATGAGTTTTTTTGAAAAACTAATAGTTAAACTCATAACAAAAACCTCTTCTAATAAATCAAATATATTAAATAATAATATTAATAGCTTTGCTAAAACAATGAATTCTATTTGAAAGTAATAAGATCATCTGAATTTTTAATAATATAATTCAGATGATCAATTTTTTATTATAATTCATGATATATAGGTTTCATATTTTCAAAAGTACAATAATATTGAAAGCCTCCCTTTGCTAGTATGTTTCCTTCTTTTTAAGCCTTATTCTATCTTTAGAAAATTACAAATATTTAATCCAATAATAAATAACATATAACCAACTCATTAATCCATGAACGATAGCCCAAGGAATGGACTTCCATGCTGTATAAGAAATAACAATTGCTAAACAAGACCCAAAGGAAATTCCATTTTTAACTGTGGTTTTTACAGTTTTGTTATACTTATTAGATTCATTATTTTCACAACCCATTGTTACGCCCCCTATATAATAAATTTTCTAATATAGTTAATATTTTTTATTATAATATCTGACTTCCACCAATTTTTACTTATAGACCATTGCTCAAAATAATCATTCCAATCCCATGTAACATTCCAAGAGCCATCATTATTTTGAGTATTTAAAATAAAATTATATTCAAAGTCACATATATCCTTATTTTCTAAATAGAAATCACTTGACTTACTGTTTATAAACAATGATGGTTTGCATACATAATTAGTATTCCAAATTTTAGTGTCATATGTTATAACCTTCTTAATTTGTTTTTGCAATAGATTTTTAAATTCTTCCATATCTAATAGATTGAAAATAGAAGATTCTTTCATATACTGGTATAACTCTACGAAGCAAGCACTCTCATGCATAGATTCTAAAGGGAAGTTCTTTTTAAAATAATTATAAGCTTCTTTTGCTAATTTACATGCTAAGTTATAGATAGCAGTATCTTTTTCTGCATATTTCAATATAAAACCTATTAAGCTCGCCGTAGGATTATATGTTGATTCTTGTTTTTCACTAAAAGCCCACCAAGGTGCATGAGGATAATCATCATTTGTTGCTACTGTATTTAAACCATTCCATAGATGGCCATTAAATTCATTATTAGAAGATAAATAATTCAAAATTCCTATTATTATTGGATGATTTTTGTCTTCCAAATTAATTTCTTTAATGATTTGAGTTGCTACCCATGTTTGTAAAGGTGTTGAATTAATATTCCAGCAATCAGGCTCAAGTGCATAGGCAAATCCACCATCAGAATTTTGATATGTTTTCAAAATATTTATAACATCTTCCTTACTTCCATTTTCAAATAAATAATTCCATCTAGCCGTATCAAGAGGGCGTGAATTCTTTAATATAAATCTTTTTGCAAGTGTATAATGATCCATAACCTTCCTCCTATTAAATTAATCACTTTGTTTTAAACTCTATTTCTTTGATATTAATCCTTCTGTAAATATATAATAAAATGATTTCCTTTCTATTGTTTATTAATACCTAAATTGGTATTTAGCTATAGTCTTCTATGCTGATATATATATACTACAAATTTTCTAACACAGAAAACTTGATAACGCAAGAATTCTGACCTTTACTGTCAAGAGGTGAGGATACAATTTCAGCTACTGAAAGCTTACAACCAAGCATAATCTCATAATGATACTTAAAGTGTCCTGCACAACAATAGCAGTAATTCTTAGATTCTGGATAAACTGGTTGTCTGCTAATTGAAGGACAGGCGCAACAGAATACACCATCAACAATATAATTTACTGCATGGACAACGATTTCACCATTTTCATCCAAGACAGCGGCCCCCATATTCATATATGGTGCTTTACTTATTTTTATGAGTTTTTCTTCCATCCCTAGTCCCTCATTAATTCTCGCAAATTCTTTGGAGGCTTTTAACCTTGTTCCAGTTTTACAACATGCGTTTGCTTCAAAAATTTCTCTGGTTTTGTCAACCCCTAACTCAGTTTCCATCACAGAAAGAGCTTGCTTGAAAAATTCTGCTTTAATTTTCTTTTTTACTTTCAAGGTAGTATCAGGAAATCCCTTTTTTATCTTTGTAATCACCTTTGGATCAACTTTATATTCCAACAATATTTCATAGAATCTTTCTGGACTAGGCATATACTCATCCCTCTTTCTTTATTACTTATTTAACCAAAATCTTCTATTATATATCATATATTAAATTGTCATCCTTACCACTTCTGAATGATTTTAATAAACTCTTTAGTTCATTATTTTCTCCATATTTCATTACATAATCAAAAACATTACTCCTATTAACAAGCTTTTTTATAAACTCTACATCCATTTGTGGAATAACATCTTTTAACTTTCTCTTAGTAATAGAATTCATATACTTTAATATTTCCGTATCCTTTTGCTTTCTTTTTGCATCTTCTTTGGGATATCCTACTCCAAAGGGCTCATTAAATAATTTTTCTAATGTACATTGTAAATTAATTTCAGCAGCCCATCCAAAGTTCAATCCAAGAGGTATTGAAATTGCGTTTCCATTGTTAATTCTCCCAAATAAATATGCATCTGATGGATTTTCAACATACCCACATATTATTGATGGTAAACTATTGCATGCAAGCATCATACCTTGTCCAGATGAACATCCAGTTACTACAAAATCCACAGCTTTACTTTCTAATAAAATACTTATTAACACTGCAATTTCAATATATGAATACTCTACCTCTTCATATTTAAATACTCCAAAATTAATAACTTCATAATCTTTATCTTTTAATATATTCATTAATGAATTATAAATTAATTCATTTTTATCCTTTTGTGAAGTTCCTTGAACAACTGCTACCTTCATAAATTTCCCTCTTCACTTTAATCATAACTTTACCCAATCTAACCAATGCTAATTTAAAAATCACATTAAATTTGTTTAAAAAACTTTCCCTTATAAAAATTCTCATTTCCAAGCTTCTTTGCTGTAAGCCTAAATATAACACAACCATCTGGGCATACAATATCCTTG
>JAEXLD010000013.1 GCA_023445445.1 Bacillota bacterium | reverse complement strand
TGAAGAACTGCATGGTGTTCAATTTTAGTAGTTATTATGTGATTTCCTTTTTTTCTATGAGCTGAAGCAATTCCTTTAATTGCCCAGTTATCTGATTCTGAACCACCACCAGTAAAATAAACTTCACTTAAATCACAATTTAAAGCCTTTGCAACTCTATTTCTAGCTTTGTCTATAGCCATTTTAGTTTCTCTTGAAATACCATAGAAAGATGATGGGTTACCATACTTTTCTGTAAAAAAAGGCATCATTTCTTCTAAAACCTCTGGTTTAACATAAGTAGTTGCTGCATAGTCCATATACACGTTTTTCATCTTTACTCGCTCCTCTTAACAAACTTAATAGATTCACTTTCATGTTTTAATCTATTATAATCATCAACTATATCCTGAAGTGTTATGCTTTCCATTACTTCATCAATGCTATTTTTAATTTTTTCCCATAACAATCTAGTAGCACAAAAATCTATATTGTCGCATTCAGTACCTTCAATACATTCCGCTATTTCTACAGGCCCTTCAAGAACATACATAATATCTGCTACTGTAATATCTATTGGTGCCCTATTTAAAACATATCCCCCTTGAGCTCCTCTTATACTTTTTATAAGTTTTGCCCTTCTTAAAGGTGAAAATAATTGTTCTAAATAGTATTCAGATATACTTTGTCTTTGAGAGATTGTTTTTATTGAAACAGGGGTATCTCCATAGTGCATTGCAAGGTCTACCATAGCCTTGACCCCGTACCTTCCTTTAGTAGAAAGTTTCATTAATCTTCCCCCTTTTAATGTTGACCATTTTACTTGTATTTACCTCATATATATTATCAAACCACTTAATTCTTGTCAATAATATTACCACTTTCTAAATACTATAATAATACTTAATATAGTGCCCTTTATAATTTATTATTTTTTATATTATCCCAATAAGTTTTTATACTATTTTCATATTTATTATTTTGTGGATTATAATATTTTGTTCCTTCTAAAATATCCGGTAAATATTGTTGATTTACATAATTATTTTCATAATCGTGAGGATATTTATAACCTCCAACTCCTAAGTTTTTTGCTCCAGAATAGTGAGCATCTTTTAAATGTTTTGGCACATCTCCTATGTTTTTATTTTCCAAATCGGCCATAGCTTTAGATATTGCCATATAAGCACTATTAGATTTAGGTAAAGTTGCAAGGTATATTACTAATTCAGATAAAATTAATGAAGCTTCAGGAAGTCCAACCTTTAGTGCTAGCTCAATTCCAGAATTTATTACAGTAAGGGCACTAGGATGAGCAAGACCTATGTCCTCTGCTGCAATAACAGAAATTCTTCTTAATATAGCTTGAAGATTTCCTGACTTAATTAATCTTGCTAAATAATGAACTGCTGCATCAGCATCACTTCCTCTTATACTCTTTTGAAGAGCACTCAAAAAATTATAATATTCATCCCCACTAGTATCTGCTCTTATGTGAGACTGATTTAAACTTTCTATATACTCAATATTAATGTTTTTAACTTTATTTAATTGAGAATTAATAGCAAGTTCTAATATATTATAAGCTTTTCTATAATCTCCCTGTGAAATCTCTGAAATATATTTTAATGCATCTATAGTATACTCTACTTCTGTTCCATCCTTTATTAACCTTTTTATTGCCTTTTCTAATCCTTCAATAGTTTCTTCTATAGTTAGTGATTGAAATTGAAATATATTACATCTACTTAATATTGCTTTATGAATAGCAAAATAAGGATTTTCTGTAGTACTAGCTATTAATGTTACTCTTCCATTTTCTATAAATTCTAAAAGCGCTTGCTGTTGTTTCTTACTAAAATGTTGCAATTCATCTATATATATGACTACTCCATTATAATTAAGTAAATTATCTAGACTTTCAGTGATTTCTTGAATATCCTTAACTGATGCAGTTGTTGCATTTAATTTATAAAATTTTCTATCACTATAATTAGCCATAATATTTGCCAAGGTTGTTTTCCCAGTACCAGGTGGTCCATAAAGAATACAATTAGGTATTCTTTTACTTACAATTAAATTATATAAAGGTTTTCCTTTACCTAGTATATTTTTTTGTCCTATAAAATCTTCTAATTTCTGGGGCCTCATTACTTCTGCTAATGGTTTCATTTAATCACCTCTTTTTGTTTACAAAGTTCTATTTAAATCCTTCGTTTAATTCTTTAGCTTTTTCAAGATTTTCATATTCTGTAAAGCCTTCTACATAAAGCTCTCCATTTCTTTCTTTTAATATAATTTCCACTGGCACATCTTCTCCAACAGCTTCATCACTACCTTCTTCATGAACACTTCCGTCATCATGTTGATGTACTTCTAATGATACAGCTGTAATATTTAATGTCATACAAATAACATATCTGCCTTGCTCCTCTCTTATACTAACAATTTCACTTTCATAATCCTTAATATCTACTTTTCCAATATATTTAGAGTAAAACTCCGCATAATTACACACATAGAAGTTTTTCTCACTTATATGTTTTCTCATAGTATCATCATAACCTTTTTCATAGGATAATACTAAGTCTATAGTATCTTTTATCTTATCTTCCTCTTTGCTTTTCAAATTCTTTGATTTACTTTGGCAACCTGTTATTACTATACTAATAATTATAATTAGCATAACTTTTAAAATATTCTTTTTCATTTATTCCTCCATATAGTAAAATAATCTTTAATAAATACATATATAAATAATATCATAAAAAAGTCATTTCTATGTTTATTAAATAAAAAAGAGAATACAAAAATGTATTCTCTTAATAAATAAACTACACTTATTTCACTTATTATAAACCCTATCTAAAGCCTTCATTTAATTCTTTAGCCTTTTCAAGGTTTTCATAGGCTGTAAATCCTTCGATAAAAAATTCCCCTTCTTTTTCAACAAGTGTAAATTCTACAGGTATATCTTCACCATTAATTTCGTGTGCACTTTGATGTACAGTTCCATCATCATGAGTATGAGCCCCATCTGCTAAAGCTTTTATATCAATTAAAATAGTAGCTAGATATTTCCCTGCATCTTCATTTATATTAATTATTTTACTTTTATAATTTTTAATTTCTACTTTACCAACATACATTGTATAAAACTCATAGAAATTAGAGCCATAAAAGTTATCCTCACTAATATGTTTTTTTATAGTATCATCATAACCCTTTTCGTATGATAGCACTAAATCTATAGTATCCTTAATTTTAGTTTTATTACTTTTACTAAAATCACTTTCTTTGCTTGAGCAACTTACAGCAAAAATGCTTATAATTAGCATTAAAATAACTATACTTTTTTTCATAAACCCTCCATTTTATCTAATATTTTATTAATTATATATTAGAATATACCATAAAAGACTATGATTTTGTTTATAAATTTAAAAATAAAAGAGCTGTATCTAATTAATTTTATAAAATTAATCTGATACAGCCTGCTTTATTAGTTATAATTATTTATTTTTCTTTGATATTTTTTTTACTTCTTTTACCTTAGGACCTTCATAAGCATTAATGTACATTTCTTTTAATTCACTCATCAATGGATATCTTGGGTTAGCTCCTGTACATTGATCATCAAAAGCTTGCTCAACCATTTCATCTATAGTTTCATAGAATTTAGTTTCAGAAACCCCTGCTTCTTTTATTGTCTTAGGCATATTTAATTTGGCTTGTAATTCTTCAACAGCCTTTATCAATAATTCAACTTTTTCTTCTTCACTATTTCCACCTAAACCAAGATGATCAGCAATTCTTGCATATCTCCATGCCGCATTTGGGTATTTGTATTGAGCAAAAGCAGCTTGTTTAGTAGGTGCATCTGCTGCATTAAATCTAATAACTTCATTCATTAATAATGCATTAGCCATACCATGTGGTAAGTGATGGAATGCACCTAATTTATGAGCCATTGAATGTGTTACTCCTAAGAAGGCATTTGAGAATGCCATACCAGCCATACATGATGCATGAGCCATCTTTTCTCTTGCTTTCACATTAGTAGTTCCTTCATTGTATGCATCTGGTAAATATTTAAATACTAATCTAATAGCTTCTAATGCTAATCCATTAGTGTATTCTGAAGCCATTATTGATACATATGCTTCAATTGAGTGAACTAATACATCTATACCTGCACATGCTGTTAACCCTTTTGGAGATGTCATCATAAGTTCAGCATCTACTATTGCCATATCAGGAGTTAGTTCATAATCTGCAAGTGGATATTTAACACCTGAAGTTTCATCTGTAATAACAGCAAATGGAGTTACTTCTGAACCTGTACCTGCTGATGTTGCTATAGATACCATCATAGCTTTATTACCCATAGTAGGGAATTTATATATTCTCTTTCTTATATCCATAAATGTCATAGCTAAATCATGGAAGTTAACTTCTGGATGTTCATACATAACCCACATAATCTTTGCAGCATCCATAGCTGATCCACCACCTAATGCAATTATTACATCTGGATTGAAATCTAGCATTTCTTTTGCTCCTGCTTTTGCACATCTAAGTGTTGGGTCTGGTTCTACATCTGAGAATATTTTAAATTGTATTCCGTTACTTTCTAAAACTTCTGTTACTTTATTAGTATATCCCATATCGAATAACACCTTATCAGTTACTATAAAGGCTTTCTTTTTACCCATATCTTTTAATTCTTCTAGAGCAACTGGTAAACATCCATATTTGAAGTAAACTTTTTCTGGAACTCTAAACCAAAGCATATTTTCTCTCCTCTCAGCTATACTCTTGATGTTAATTAAATGCTTAGGACCAACATTTTCAGAAACTGAATTTCCTCCCCATGATCCACATCCAAGAGTAAGTGATGGTGCTAATTTAAAGTTAAATATATCACCTATAGCTCCTTGTGATGCTGGCATATTTATAAGAGTTCTAGCTGTTTTCATCTTTTCACCAAATTCTA
The DNA here is from genome assembly GCA_023445445.1 of Bacillota bacterium. Lineage (GTDB taxonomy): Bacteria > Bacillota > Clostridia > Clostridiales > Clostridiaceae > Clostridium. Next base: position 782 of record JAEXLD010000013.1, on the reverse strand, counting down.
ATATTCTATCTCTGCATTTAACTTGATCAGTATATAGAATTGATGTATGACCCATACCACCTAATTCAATTAATCTTCCTGCTTTTTGTAAAGCTTCTTCATAAGATTTAACTTTATACATAGCTAAAATTGGTGATAATTTTTCATGTGAGAATGGTTCTTCTAACTCTACTGATTCTACTTCTCCAATTAATACCTTAGCTGAAGCCGGAATGTTAATTCCTGCCATTTCAGCAATTTTATAAGCTGATTGGCCTACTATATTAGCATTTAATCCACCTTTTTCATTTAATATAATACCTCTAACCTTATCTACTTCTTCACCCTTTAGAATATAAGCTCCTCTTTCGCTTAATTCCTTTTTAACTTCATCATATACTTGTTCTAATACCACTAATGATTGTTCTGATGCACAAATAACTCCATTATCAAAAGTTTTAGAAAGAAGAATTGAGTTTACGGCCATTTTTATATGAGCAGTTTCATCTATAATTGCTGGTGTATTACCTGCACCAACTCCTAAAGCTGGTCTTCCTGATGAATATGCAGCCTTAACCATTGCTGGACCACCTGTTGCTAGTATTATATCTGATTCTCTCATTACATTTTGAGATAATTCTACAGACGGTTCATCTATCCATCCTATAATTCCTTCTGGAGCTCCCGCTTTAACTGCAGCTTCTAAAACTATCTTAGCTGCTTCAATTGTAGCTTTTTTTGCTCTTGGATGTGGAGAAATTATAATTGCATTTCTAGTTTTTAAAGCTATTAATGTTTTAAAT
>JAEXLD010000004.1 GCA_023445445.1 Bacillota bacterium | reverse complement strand
TTTCTAAAGAGAATTCTGTTGATATTTCATTTAAAAATATTTCTAATTACGAATTAGATTTTAATACTGAAGATATTTTTGAAAGATTTACAAGAGCAGATAAGTCTAGAAATTCTTCTGTAGAGGGGTCAGGCATGGGCCTTGCAATAACAAAGAGTATAGTAGAACTTCATAATGGAATTATAAAGATTGAAGTAGAAGGAGATATGTTTAAAATATATTTAACTATACCTAAGTCATCCTATGATATAATAGAAGAAATTAAGATTAGTAATTAAGGAGTGATAATATGGCAGTGTTATTTGTAGAATATCCAAAATGCACTACATGTAGAAGGGCTAAAAAGTATTTAGAGGAAAATAATATAGAATTTATAGATAGGCATATTGCAGAAGAAAATCCAACAAAGGATGAACTAAAAGAGTGGCTTAAAAAAAGTGGATTAACAATTAATAAGTTTTTCAATACTTCAGGAGTACTTTATAGAGAAATGCAATTAAAGGATAAAGTTAAAACTTTACCTGAAGATGAGCTTTTAGATATATTAGCAACTAATGGTATGTTGGTGAAGAGACCAATAGTTGTTAAAGGTGATAAAGTGTTGGTAGGCTTTAAAGAAGAAGAATGGAATAAGGAAATTAAATAATATTATCGTGAAATATAAGCTTTTAAAAAATAATTAATATTATTTGACAGTTGATGAAAAAAGGAGATATTAAAAGAGATATCTCCTTTTTCTATTTTATTATTAAAATCTGAACTTTTACAAGATGGATAAAGATAATTATAATGTATCTATATGTTGTATATTTCACTAAGCAGTTTTTAAATATATACTATATGTAGTGGAAGGGGAAAATTATGAATTTATTGAACGTTTGCAGTAATGCTTTAATTGGGATTAACAAAAGAGATGGATTATATACAGAAGAAAGGCTTTTAGGAGCGTTGAATCATATAATAAGACCAAATATGAGTGAGGACGAGATAAGGGATTCTATTATACAAGTATCATTAGAATTAACTACAGATATGGAGCCAGACTGGCAAAAGATTTCAGAAAGACTTTATGTTTATAAGTTATACGATGAAGTAAGAAATAATAGAAAATTAAGTGAAGGCCAAGAGTTATATGGAAATCTATATGAATTTATAGAGGAATTAACTGATAAAGGCTTATATGGAAAATATATATTAGAAAATTATACTAAGGATGAAATTTTAGAGTTAGAAAAGGAAATAAAACCAGAAAGAGATTTCCTATTTACTTATAGTGGTATTAATCTTTTAGCAAAAAGATATTTAATTCAAGATTATGATAGAAGTAAATTAGAATTACCACAACAAATGTTTATGGGAATAGCAATGCATCTTGCTATACCAGAAAAGAAGGAGAATAGAGTAGCTTGGGCTAAAAGGTTTTATGATGTTTTAAGTTCATTAAAGGCTACTATGGCTACACCAACTATGTCAAATGCAAGAAAGCCATTTTATCAATTAAGTTCTTGCTTTATAGATACAGTAGAAGATAGTTTAAAGGGGATATATAAATCACTAGATAACTTTGCAGAAGTATCAAAATTTGGTGGCGGAATGGGAATATACATAGGTAAGGTTAGAGCTTTAGAATCACCTATAAGAGGATTTAAGGGAGCCTCAGGTGGAATAATCCCATGGATAAAATTATTTAATGATACTGCCATTGCAGTGGACCAATTAGGAGTAAGAAATGGATCTGTTGCCATATGGTTAGACGCATGGCATAAGGATTTACCAGAATTCCTACAGTTAAAGACAAACAATGGAGACGATAGAAAGAAAGCCCATGACGTTTTCCCTGGATTATGTTATCCAGATTTGTTCTGGAAGCTAGCAGAAACAAATATAGATGCTAATTGGTATATGATGTGTCCACATGAAATCAGATTAGTTAAGGGATATTCCTTAGAAGATTTTTATGGAGAAGAGTGGGAAAAGAAATATTATGAATGCGTTGAAGATGAGAATATAAGCAAAAGAGTAATGCCTGTTAAGGATATAGTAAGATTAATAATAAAGAGTGCAGCAGAAACAGGAACACCATTTGCTTTTTATAGAGATACAGTAAATAAGATGAATCCTAATAAGCACAAGGGAATGATTTATTCATCAAATCTTTGTACAGAGATTATGCAAAATATGAGCCCTATGGATATAGAAAAAGCAGAGATTAAGGATGAAAATGGAGATACCGTTATAGTAGAAAAAACTAAGGCTGGAGATTTTGTTGTTTGCAATTTATCTTCAGTAGTTTTAGGAAATGTTGAAGTTAAAGATGATGAGGAACTTGGATATGTTGTAGAAACTCAAATTAGAGCAATGGATAATGTTATAGATTTAAACTATTATTCAGTTCCATTTGCAGAAGTAACTAATAAGAAGTATAGAGCAATAGGTCTTGGAACAAGCGGATATCATCATATGCTTGCTAATAACTTAATTCATTGGACAGAAGAGGCACATAAGGACTTTGCTGATGATGTATATGAAAGAATAAATTATCATGCTATAAAGGCAAGTATGAATATAGCTAAAGAAAAAGGAAGATATAGCTGCTTTGAAGGTTCAGACTGGGAAACTGGAGAGTATTTTAGATTAAGAGGATATAATTCAGAAAAATGGAATGAACTTAGAGAAGAAGTTTTAAAATATGGACTTAGAAATGGATACTTAATTGCGGTAGCACCTAATGGCTCAACAGCAACAATTGCAGGAACATCAGAAGGAATAGATCCAGTAATGGCTAGATTCTGGCTTGAAGAAAAGAAGGGAAGTATAGTACCAAAAACAGCACCTAATTTAAATGAAGAAAATTATTGGTATTATAACTCTGCTTACAATATAGATCAAAAGTGGTGCGTTCAAATTAATGGAATTAGACAAAGACATATAGATCAAGGGCAATCCTTTAATTTATATATAACTACAAATTATACTATGAGACAAATTATGAATTTATATATAGAAGCTTGCAAGGCTGGAGTAAAATCAATTTATTATGTAAGATCAAAATCATTAACAGTTAGTGATTGTGAGAGTTGTTCAGCATAGTTAAAAAAGAGAAAGACACATGGGAGGAACAATATGTTAGTTAATAAGAAGCCTCTTTTTAATGAATTCGGTGATATAGAAACATCAAAAAAGAGAATGATAAATGGAAATACAACTAATCTAAATGACTTCAATAATATGAAATACCAATGGGTTTCAGATTGGTATAGGCAGGCAATGAATAACTTCTGGATTCCAGAAGAAATAAATTTATCTCAGGATTTAAAAGATTATAATAAACTTACAAAGGAAGAAAGAACTGCTTATGATAAAATTCTTTCCTTTCTAATATTCCTAGACTCAATTCAAACAGCAAATTTATCAAATATTAATAGCTATATAACAGCTAGTGAAGTGAATTTATGTTTAACAATTCAAGCTTTTCAAGAAGCTGTTCACTCTCAAAGCTATAGTTATATGTTAGATACTATTTGCTCTCCAGAAAAGAGAAACGAAATATTATATCAATGGAAGGATGACGAAATCCTATTAGAGAGAAATAAGTTTATAGGAGATCTTTATAATAATTTTTTAAATGATCCAACAGAAAGAAATTTAGTTAAAACTTTAATGGCAAATTATATATTAGAAGGAATTTACTTCTACTCAGGATTTATGTTTTTCTATAATCTTGAGAGAAATGGAAAGATGCCAGGATCAGCTCAAGAGATAAGATATATAAACAGAGATGAAAATACTCATCTTTGGTTATTTAGAAACATTCTAAAAGAATTACAGTTAGAAGAGCCAGAATTATTTACAGATGAATTAAAAGAAGAATTAAAGGAAATGATGATGACAGCAGTAGATCATGAAATTTCATGGGGACACTATGTTATTGGAGATAGTATTCAAGGAATAAATAAAAATTTAATAACTGATTATATACAATACTTAGGAAATATAAGAATGAGAGCTATAGGATTAGATGAAATATATGATGGGCATATAATTAATCCAGCAGGCTGGGTGGATATACTAGCAGATGCAAATTCTGTAAAAACTGATTTCTTTGAAGCAAAATCAACAGCTTATGCTAAAGCAGGAGCATTAGTAGACGATTTGTAATATTAAAAATCTTTGATTTTAAAGAAGAATAGATTTATTTAGAATTAATGTAAAGGGGGTATTATCATAAATAGATATATTATGATAATACCTCCTTTAAAGTTAATAATGTATTTAAGTAAATTGGAAAACTTCTAAGAAAATATTTACTTATATAGAAAAATACAAATAATATGTATATATATTTCAAAGAAAATGGAGATAGAAAATTATAAAAATTACGTGTATTTATGTTAACATAAAGAAAAAATATGTTATAATACAATATAGTTGTAATTAATTAAATAGATTAGTAAAATCTATAATTCATATACTATTTAAATTTATAGCTATTATTTTAAGGAGGAATCTCAACAATGAAAAAAGGTATAGCTGCATCTAAGGGATATGCAATAGGAAAAGTATTTTTACAAGAACACGAAGAGATAGTAATAACAGATGCTAAGGTTTCAAATGTTGAAGCTGAAAAAGAAGTTCTAAACAAGGCTTTAGAGCAATCAAAAGTTCAATTATCTGCTATCAGAGATAAGGCTTTAAAGGAAATAGGAGAACACGAAGCTCAAGTTTTTGAAGCTCACCTAACTTTATTAGATGACCCAGAATTTACAGGCGGAATGTTATTAGAAATTGAATCAAATAAAACAAATGCTATGAAAGCAGTTGAAAATGTTACCAACACATTCGTAATGATATTCGATTCAATGGAAGATGAATATATGAAAGAAAGAGCTGCTGATATAAAGGACGTATCAAAGAGAATTATTTCTAATTTAGCAGGTAAAGGCGGAGATGCTTTTGCTATTACAGAGTCTAATACAGTAGTAGTAGCTCATGATTTAACTCCATCAGATACAGCTCAATTAGATAGAAGTAAGGTAGTTGGATTCTTAACTAATATTGGAGGAAGAACTTCTCACTCAGCTATTATGGCTAGAACATTAGAAATCCCTGCAATAGTTGGATTAAAAGATATAACTACTTCAGTTAAAAATGGAGATATGGTTATAGTTGATGGTATCGAAGGCGTTTGTATAATAAACCCAGAACAATCAGTTATAGATGAATATACTGCAAAGAGAGAAAAATTCTTAGCAGAACAAGAAGAATTAAAGAAATTAATAACAGTTAAAACTGTTACTAAATCAGGAAGAAGAGTTGAAGTTTGTGGAAATATCGGATCACCTGCAGATGCTGAAGCAGTAGTTGCTAACGGTGGAGACGGTGTTGGATTATTCAGAACTGAATTCTTATACATGGACAGAGATTCAGCTCCAACAGAAGAAGAACAATTCGAAGCTTATAAAAAAGTTCTTGAAATAATGGATGGAAAGCAAGTCGTTATTAGAACACTAGATATCGGTGGAGATAAGACACTTCCATACTTACCATTACCACAAGAAATGAACCCATTCTTAGGTTATAGAGCAATTAGATTATGTTTAGATAGAAAAGACATATTTAGAGTTCAAATAAGAGCATTACTTAGAGCTTCTGTATACGGAAACTTAGCAGTTATGTTCCCAATGATTTCAGGCTTAGAAGAATTCCAAGCTGCTAAAGAATTCGTTGAAGAATGTAAAGCTGAATTAAAGGCAGAAGGAAAAGAATACTCAGAAAAGATTCAATGGGGTATAATGGTAGAAATACCTGCTGCTGCTGTTTATGCAGATGAATTAGCTAAGCATGTAGATTTCTTCTCAATTGGAACTAACGATTTAATTCAATATACATTAGCTGCTGACAGAATGAGTGAAAAGGTATCATACCTTTACAACCCAATGCACCCAGCTGTATTAAGATTAATCAAGATGACTATAGACGGAGCTCACAAGCATGGTAAGTGGGTTGGAATGTGTGGAGAAATGGCAGGAGACGAAACTGCAATTCCAACATTAGTTGAATATGGTCTAGATGAATTCTCAATGAGTGCTACATCAATATTAACAGCTAAGAAAATAATATTAGAACAAGAATAATTAAAAATACGAAAAGTCGCATACTATAAATGCGACTTTTTATTTTAATAAAGATATATAATTATATAATGAGGTGGTGAAATAGTGAAAAAAATTATAGAAATGTTTATTGCCTTCTTTAAAATTGGTGCCTTTACCTTTGGAGGAGGTTACGCTATGATTCCTTTAATTGAGGAGGAAGTAGTTAATAATAAAAAATGGATAGAAAAAGATGAATTTATGGATATATTAGTAGTTTCTCAAAGTCTTCCAGGGGCATTAGCTGTAAATTGCTCAATATTTTTAGGGTATAAAATTTCAGGACTAATGGGGGCACTTATGGCACTTTTAGCAGTAATTTTACCATCCTTTTTAATAATTTTATTAATAGCAGCTTTTTTTATGCAATTTAGAGATAATTATTATGTTAATGCTGCCTTTATGGGAATAAATGCTGCAGTTCCATTACTAGTATTAGTTGGAGCAGTAAGTTTAAGTAAGGGATTAGAAAAAAATATAAGAACAGGATTAACAATTGTAATTGCATTAATAGCCTTAGTGTTTTTTGATATACATCCAGTTATAGTTATAATTACATCTGCGCTATATGGGGTAATATTTTTAAGGAAGAAGGTGAAGTAGTTGGATTTATTAATAAGACTATTTATAGCCTTTCTTAAAATAGGAACTTTTAGCTTTGGTGGTGGCTATGCAATGCTACCTTTTATACAAAAAGAAATAGTAGAGAATAATAAATGGATTGATGTAAATGAATTTATGGATATTATAGGCATATCTCAAATGACTCCAGGACCAATTGCCATAAATTCTGCAACCTTTGTTGGATATGATGTTTTTGGAGTACTAGGAAGTATAATGGCTACCCTAGGAGTTATTTTCACATCCTTTATATTAGTATCAATAATAAGTAAGACCTTAGAAAAATTTAAGGAATCTTCAATAATCAAATCAGCTTTACTTGGAATGAGACCTGTATTAATAGCTTTAATAATTAAAGCATTTATAGATTTAGCAAAAGAATCCTACACAGACTTAAAGAGTTTAATAATAGCTTCGATAATAGGAGTAGTACTATTAAGTAAAAAGGTTCATCCTATTTTAGCTATAGTTATTTCAGCAATAATAGGATTAATATTTTATATTTAAATTTTAATTAGTTTATATAATGAGGGAAGATAATGAGTAATAAAGGATACGAAAAAGCACTTTATTTATATAATAATGGAAGCATAGAAAAAGCTATAGAAATATGCGAACAAGAAATATCTAGAGATTTAGCAAATTCTAAAGTCCTTAATTTAAAAGGACTTCTTTTATATTTAAAAGGTGATTTAAAAGATGCTATAGATATATGGAAGATAAATAAGGATTATAATGATGATGAAATATCAAGGCTATATTTAAAGGATGCAGATAATGACTTTAAAAAGCTTGAATTATATAAGGAAGCAAAGGAACTAATAGAAAACTTATCTATTGGAGAAGCCATAGATATATTAGAAAAATGTAGAGAAAGTGACTTTAATTCTATTAAGGTTAATAATGCTTTAGCTACTTGTTACTTTAGAAAAGGTGATAGGGATAAGGTAAAGGAGCACTTAGACAAAGTATTTAAGTTAGACAAGAATAATAAAGAAGCAAAAGAAATAAGCTATAAATTAGAAAAAATATATAAACATAAAAATACAAGTTTATTTAAGGCTAGTTTCATTGGTTCTTTAATAATTATTGTTATAAGTTTGGGTTTATTAAAAGGAAAAGATATATTTAATTTTAAAGCTAAAGATATACAAGTTGAGAATAAATATATAGAAGAAGAAAAAGAAAAAATAGAAAATGAAGTAAAAGAAGAAATAGAAAATGAAGTTATAGATGAGGAAAAGCAAGAAGAAAATAAGCCATTAAAAGAGTTAAGCAATGATGAAATAAAAGAAAATTACATAAAAGCCACTGATTATTATGAAGAAGGTAAATATAAAGAAGCAAAGGATTTATTAGAAGATACAATAAATAAGTCAAATACTAGTCATTTAGATGATGACATTATCTTTTTATTAGCATCAACCTATGAGGCTAATGGAGATATAAATAAGGCTATTGAAAATTATGATAAATACATATTAAGTTATAATGAAGGTAGTTATATACAAGAAGCTTATTATAAAGGAGCTTTATTATATAAAGGTATTAATATTGAAAAGAGTAAGGAATACGCTAATAAAATTATAATAAATTACCCAAACTCTATATATAATAATAATTATGTGGAAGAAATAATGAGATTATAGGAGGGTAAAATGGTAAAGATAATAAAAAATGTAAAAGTATATGCTCCAGAGTATTTAGGAAAAAAGGACTTGGTGATATCATCAGATAAAATTGAAGGAATATATGCTAATTTAGATATACCAAAAAATTTTATAAATTTAGAAGTTATAGATGGCAGTAATAAACTGCTTTTCCCAGGATTTATAGATAATCACGTACATATTAATGGTGCTGGTGGAGAAGGTGGCTTTAAAATGCGAACCCCAGAAATAACTTTAAGTGATTTAACAAGGTCAGGTATTACTACTGTTGTTGGATGTATAGGCACAGATGGTGTTTGTAGAGATATGTCTAGCTTAATAGCAAAGGCTAAGGCTTTAGAGGAAGAAGGCTTAACTACCTATTGTTATACAGGTTCCTATGATATTCCTGTAATAACTCTCACTGGATCAATAAAAAAAGATATTATGTTAATAGATAAAATAATAGGAATTGGAGAAATAGCTATATCAGATACTAGAAGCTCTCAAGCTACATATGATGAGTTAGTTCAAGCCATAGCACAGTCTAGGGTTGGAGGTTTATTATCTGGAAAATCAGGAATAGTTAACATCCATTTAGGAGACGGGGTAAGAAAGTTAGAATATTTATTTAGGTTGGCTGATGAAACAGAGATACCAATAACTCAATTACTGCCTACTCATATAAATAGAAATGGGGATTTGTTTAAATCTGGTGAAGAATATATTAATAAAGGTGGATATATAGATTTCACTACAAGTACTCCAGAAGATCAATTGGCACCAGGAGAATTAAGTGCAAGTGAAGCCTTAAGTATTTTAATAAAAAATAATTCTAAGGTTGAAAATGTTACTTTTTCATCAGATGGAAATGGAAGTATGCCTATATTTGATGATAAGGGAAAGTTAATAAAAATAGGAATTTGTTCTGTTTCAAGCCTTTATGAAGAAGTAAGAAAGTGTATAAAAACATATGGAATACCAATAGAAGAGGCACTTAAAGTTATAACTTCAAATGTTTCAAAGGTGTTAAAATTGGAAAATAAAGGATCTATAGAGGTTGGAAAAGATGCTGATTTAGTATTAGTAGATGAAATTACTTTAGAAATAGATACTGTTATAGCTAGAGGAAGATTGATGGTTGAGAATGGAGAGACTATAGTAAAAGGAACTTTTGAATAACTGAAGAGGCTGTCGCACAATGTAAAATGAATAATGAAAAATGTGAAATTAAAGAAGAAACTCCCCTAGGAGTTTCTAAAATATATATCTTTTTAGTAATTCCTTCGGAATTACTTCAATAATTCTACATTTTACATTCTACATTTTTAATTTAGGAGCTGCTGCGACAGCTCCTTTTCATTGTGCATTAGCACAATTAGTTATTTGTATTAAAGAACAAATGTTGACCAATGGTTTTAGAATCTTTCTTTTCTACACATTGCATCCATGAGCAAGTAGCTATGGCAGGATTATAGAAAAATAAAGCTTCATTAGTTGGGTCTTTTCCTTCAATAGCATCATAAACAGCATTATAACATTCTTCTGTAGGTGTAACATTAATTTCACCATTTACAACACAAGAAAATGCTTGAGGTTGTAATACAACATCTTTAATACTGTTAGGAAAGCCAGGACTCAATACTCTATTTAAAATAACCGACGCAACTGCGATTTTGCCTTCATAAGGCTCACCTTTACTTTCAGCATAGACTATTTTTGCCATTAAGTCTAAATCTTCTTTTGTTAAATAAATTAATTTATCATTGTGGCTAAAAACTTCAATAGCTCCTTCCTTAGGTTTATTTATTAATGTTAGATTTAATTCTTCATTTAAGTTATTTTTCCTCATTTCTATAGTATTGCAATAAGCAAATACCTTGATGTTTGCTGAAAATAAAAGGGCTATTAATAAAATAGAGATTTTTCTTAAATATTTCATAAATAACCTCCTTTTGGATAAATAATAATCCAAAAATTATTATTACCAAAAGAAATAATTTAATACTAAAATTTTATTAATTTGTTTTCATATACACTGTAGGCTGATAAAGCATCTTCTCTTTTAGAGTTAGAATTTTTATATTTACTATCTATTTCATTAGATACTGAATCTAAATTTTTTGCTGTTTTTTCATATATAACGGCATCCTTAATAGATAATAAATAAGCTGAATAAGAATTTAAATATTCATTTAAGGATTCGTAAATATCCATACAGCCTTCAGGAATAGAGATAAGAGTAATTTTATCTTTAAAATTATTATAGATTTCTTCTTTTTTATATAAGTCATCTATAATTACTTTTAAATCTCTTTTATCCTCTCTAACCTTATTTATTGCTAGGGATAAATCTTCATTTAAGTAAGAAATATCTTTTTTATAGCCTTGAAGAATATTAATAAAATCTCTCTTTTGAGAATTTATAAATTGAGAGTCCCTATTAATTTTAATTAAGGTATTCATATAACTACTAAAGTTATTAAGAAAGGTTAGAGTTTCTTTAGAAAAATTAACATATATTTTGTTAGGTGCTAAATTAGAATAATTAGTTATACAGTCTTCCCTTAAGAAATCAAACTTATTTAAGTCATCAACACTTTTTATATTTTCTGGATAAGATAAGGTCTCGAGGCTATAGTCAAATAATGAAATTGTGGAGTTTACAGCAGTAGTTAAATTAGACTTAGTTACTGAGATATTTGATGAAATTTCTTCTACTTCAGAAATATTTTGAAGAAGTTTATTTAAGTTTTCTATTCCTTTAGATAATATATCTTTTGTAATGGCTGTATCTATAGTTAGATCCTTTATTCCATCAGTAAGAGTTAAAGTAATTTCATTTAATTCCTTAGAAGTACTTTTTAAGTATCTTTTAATTTTATTTTCTTTTGAGTTATAGTTAATAATAAATAGAGAAACTAATACAAGAAACAATAATATAAAAGAAATTATTAAAATATTTTTATGTTCCTTAAAAGAAGATAAAGGATTTTCATCCATAGCTTAATCACCTCACATTTCTATTTACATAAATTTATATTATATAAAATATTAAAATATTATAAAAATATTAAAAAAACAAAGTATTATACTAAGATTTTATTAATTGGTGTATAATTATAATATATATATAGTTGGGGGGACCCTTTGATGCAAGAAATTAGTACATTTTTAATTAACACATTAAAAAACATATCAATATCATCAATTTTAGATATTATAGTAGTTGCTTATATATTCTATAAAGGTTATTCATTAATTAAAGAAACTAGAGCAGAACAACTTTTAAAAGGTATTATTTTAATGATTATTCTTATACCAATAAGCTATTTATTAAATTTAGAAATGCTTAACTTTATTTTAAATAAGACTCTTACTATAGGTTTATTATCAGTAATTATTATATTCCAACCAGAGATAAGAAGAGGTCTAGAACATATAGGAAGAAGTGCCTTTGAAGAACTTCATAAAATGCAAGATGAAGAAAAAAGAAATATTACTGTTAATGAGATAGTAAATGCAGTAGGAAATTTAGCTGAAAGCAAAACAGGAGCCTTGATTGTAGTTGAACAACTAACTAGACTTGGAGATATATCTAATTCAGGTACTATTTTAGATGCCAAAGTTACATCTAATTTACTTGAAAATATCTTCGTAGTTAATACACCATTACATGATGGGGCCACTATAATAAGGAATGATAGAATATTAGCTTCAGGATGTGTGTTGCCTTTAACAAGCAATAATACAATAAACAAGAAGCTTGGAACAAGGCATAGAGCAGCTATAGGATTGTCAGAAATTTCTGATTCTATTGTTATAATAGTATCAGAAGAAACAGGAGTTATATCTTTAGCCATTAATGGGAGATTAACAAGAAATTATGATAAAGAAAAGTTAAGAATTATTTTACTAAAGATGCTAGAGCATAGTGAGAATAAAAGAGTTAAATCAGCTGGAGAGAGGGTGAAGGCATGGATAAGAAGGAAAAAAGTAGATTTGTAGTACCTGTTATATGCCTTTTATTATCAATAGGATTATGGGTTTATGTTACAAATGTTGAAAATAAAATAAGGACTACTGAAATAAGTAAAATACCAGTAGAATTAGTAAATTTAGATGCTTTAACCTCATCTAAATTAGCCTTAACACCTAATCAAGAGTTTTATGTAACTTTAAAAGTAGAAGGTAATACAAATGATATTAATAAAATAAAGAAAAGTGATTTTGAACTTCAAGTAGATTTAAGTGAATATGCTTGGAAAAAGGGAGAAAATAAAGTACCAGTATCTATAGTAGATTATCCTATTAGCGTTAGTATAAGAAATACAAATACTTTAAGTATTTCTATAAAAATAGAAGACATGGTTGATAAAACTATGCCTGTTACATCTAATATTAATATTACTCCTAAATCAGGATATTTTGCATCAACTCCAACTATAAATCCAGTTGAAGTAAATGTCTCTGGTGCAGAATCTGTGGTAAATAGAGTTTCAAGGCTAGTTGTAACAGATAATAAAGAAGATGTTCATGAAGATATTATTGGAGACTATGATATAAAGGCAGTAGATGAAAAGGAAACAGAAGTATTAGGAGTTACCTTATCTAGTAAAACTGCTAGGATAGAAGTAAAAGTTAGTAAGGGTAAATCAGTTAATGTAAAAACGCCAACTACTGGGCAATTACCAAGTGGGGTTAAGCTGAAGTCTATAGAGAGTAGTAGAAAGACCGTTGAAATTTTAGGCCCAAGAGAAATTTTAGATACTATAAATGAAGTCTCAACTAATCCAATAGATTTGTCAACTATAACAGGAAATAAGGAGATTAATCTTAATCTGTTATTACCAGAGGGAATAACTGTTGCTCAAGGAGAGGAATTGTTAACGGCAAGAGTTAATGTTGTTTCCATGGTAACAAAAGATTTTTCTATTAAGGTAAGCATTACTGGCACTAATGATGGAATAAAGGTAATCCCTAATAAACAAAATATTAAAGTAACTATCAAGGGATATCAAGATGAAATAGAAAGTGTAACGGAAGATAATATATTAGCTAATTTAGATATTAGTAGCTTTAAATCAGAAGGAACCTTTGATGCAACGCCAAATGTCACATTGAAAAATCTAAGTGGAAGTTTTTCAATAGAAGCAGTAGAACAATTATCACTTACTGTATCTAAAGAAATAGCACAAGGTGCTCCAAGTAATGAAAATAATACTGACGATTAAAAGTATAATATAAATTAAAAAACTACTAGCTAAATTTTAGTTAGTATTTTTTTATATAATTTATAGAGAAAGATATACCATATTTTTTTTTATTGATATATGTTAAAATAAGAAATTGTATAACAGTAAAATATCTTTATAAGTAATGTAATACTTAGAAAGGGGAAGATTAAATGGCAATAAGAATTAATAATATATCCTTAAGTATAGATGAAGATAAAAGTTTATTAATAAATAAGATTTCAAAAAAGCTAAGAATTCCAAAAAAGGAAATAAAAGACTTTAAAATAATAAAAGAAAGCTTAGATGCTAGAAGGAAAAATGACATAAAATATGTATATTGTGTAGATGTTGAATGTCCTAATGAAGAAAAGTTAATAAAGAAGCTGAAAGATAAAGATTTAAGATTAGAAGTTACAAAATATAATGCTGAAATTGATTTTGGAGAAAAAGAACTTAAAACAAGACCTGTAGTAGTAGGATTTGGACCAGCAGGAATATTTGCAGCTCTTCTATTAGCAGAAAAGGGATATAAACCTATAGTAATAGAACGTGGAGAAGATGTGGATAAAAGAACAGAGTCTGTTAATAACTTTTGGAAAACTGGAAAGTTAAATACAGAATCTAATGTTCAATTTGGTGAAGGTGGTGCTGGAGCCTTTTCTGATGGAAAATTAACTACAAGAATTAAAGATAATAGATGTGATTATGTATTAAAAGAACTAGTTAAGGCAGGAGCCCCTGAAGAAATAACATATATGGCAAAACCACATGTTGGAACAGATCTTTTAAAGGGAGTAGTAAAAAATATAAGAGAAAAAATTAAGTCACTAGGAGGAGAAGTTTTATTTTCCACTAAGTTAGAAGAAATAAAGATAGAAGAGGGAAAAATCAAGTCTATTATAGCAAATGGAAATGAAATACCTTGTGAAAATTTAATTTTAGCAATAGGACATAGTTCAAGGGATACATATGAAATGTTAGATAAAGTTGGAGTGTTCATGGAGCCTAAGGCCTTTGCTATAGGGGTAAGAATAGAACATCCGCAAGAAGTTATAAATAAAAGCCAATATGGAGAAATGTATAAAAATCCTAAACTTAAGGCAGCAGAATATAGATTAACATATCAAAGTGAAAAATTAAAAAGAGCAGTATATTCTTTCTGTATGTGCCCAGGGGGAGTAGTAGTAGCTGCAGCTTCAGAAAATGAAAGATTAGTATCAAATGGAATGAGTTATCATGCTAGAGATTTAGATAATGCTAATTCTGCTTTAGTAGTTACAGTATCTCCAGAAGATTTTGAAGGAACATCTCCTTTAAGAGGTATGGAATTCCAAAGACAATATGAAAGCTTAGCATATAAGTTAGGTGGAGGAAACTATAAGGCACCAGTGCAGTTACTAGGAGATTTTATGGAAGATAAAATTAGTACAAAGCTTGGTAAGGTTACGCCTAGTTATACTGCAGGATATGTTTTCGAAGATTTAAGAAAATGTCTACCACCATATGTAATAGAAGCATTAAAGGAAGCTATTGTTGATTTTGATAAAAAAATTAAGGGATATGGTGATTATGACTCTATTTTAACAGGCATAGAAACTAGAACTTCAGCTCCAGTTAGAATAAATAGAGATGAAAATTTACAGAGTATATCCATAGAAGGATTATTTCCTGCTGGTGAAGGGGCAGGATTTGCTGGAGGAATAATATCTGCAGCGGTTGATGGTATTAAGGTTGCAGAGAAGATTATAAGTAAATATAAACCAATTTAACAAAAATATGAGAAAATTCTGAAAATTAGTATTTTCAGAATTTTTTTTGTTAGAATATAATGTATATAGATATAAAAACATAAAGTCATGATAAAATTTTAACAATTCATTTAATTAGTATGGGGAGTAAAAATCAACTAAATGTATATGAGGTGTAAATATGAGTAAAAATTTTGAAGATCTATTGGTAAAGGTTAATGAAATTCCTAATAAAAAGGTTGCCGTTGCTGTTGCCCAAGACGAACCTGTATTAGAAGCAATTAAGTTAGCCAAAGAAAAGGGTATTGCAGATGCAATATTAGTAGGGGATAAGAAGGAAATAAAGAAAATAGCAGAAAAGATAGGTATGGACTTATCAGACTATGAGATAGTTAATGAAGAAAATGTTACAAAAGCCTCCCTAGAAGCTATAAGATTAGTATCAACAGGAAAAGCAGATATGGTTATGAAGGGATTAGTAGATACTGCTACATTCTTAAGAAGTGTACTTAATAAAGAAGTAGGATTAAGAACAGGAAAGCTAATGTCCCACGTTTCAGTTTTTGAAATAGAAGGAATAGATAGATTAATTCTATTAACAGATGCAGCTTTTAATACTTATCCAGATTTAAAAGGAAAGGTTCAAATTCTAAATAATGCAGTAGGAGTAGCTAAGGCTTGTGGAATAGATATTCCAAAGGTTGCAGCAGTATGTGCTGTTGAAGTGGTAAATCAAGATATGCAAGCTACTATTGATGCTGCTTTATTAGCTAAGATGAATGATAGGGGACAAATTAAGGGCTGTATAGTAGATGGACCTTTGGCACTTGATAATGCACTTTCAGTTGAAGCAGCCAATCATAAAGGAATAACAGGAGAAGTAGCAGGAAAAGCAGATATAGTATTACTTCCAAATATAGAGACAGCAAATGTTATGTACAAGACATTAACTTACACAGCTAAAACAAGAAATGGTGGACTTTTAGTAGGAACATCAGCACCAGTTATATTAACATCAAGAGCAGATAGTTTTGAGACAAAAGTAAATTCAATTGCTTTAGCTGCATTAGTTGCTGAAGCTATAAAATAGTATTGGGGGAGACGTTATATGTCAAATAATCTATTAATTATTAATCCAGGTTCAACATCAACAAAAATTGGAGTTTTCCAAGGGAATAAAGAATCATTCCAAGAAACCTTAAGACATTCATCAGATGAAATAGCTAAATACGATTCTATATTTGATCAAATGGATTTTAGAAAAGACATAATAATTAATGTACTTAAAGAAAAGAACTTCGATTTAAATTCATTATCAGCAATAGTGGGAAGAGGCGGAATGTTAAAGCCTATGGAAAGTGGAACATATACTGTTAATGAAAAAATGCTTGAAGATTTAAAAATAGGGGTACAAGGACAACATGCTTCAAATTTAGGGGGAATGTTAGCAAATAAAATAGCTGGAGAATTAAATATTCCTGCTTTTATAGTTGATCCAGTAGTTGTAGATGAACTTGATGATGTAGCTAGAGTATCAGGGGTGCCAGAATTACCTAGAGTAAGTAAATTCCATGCTTTAAATCAAAAGGCAGTTGCAAAAAGATATGCAAAAGAAAATGGA
Organism: Bacillota bacterium; assembly: GCA_023445445.1. GTDB lineage: Bacteria > Bacillota > Clostridia > Clostridiales > Clostridiaceae > Clostridium. The sequence goes on along the minus strand of JAEXLD010000004.1, from coordinate 43,048 downwards.
ATTAAATATGAAGATTTAAATTTAATAGTAGTTCATATGGGTGGAGGAGTTTCTGTTGGAGCTCATAAAGAGGGGAGAGTTATAGATGTTAATAATGCTTTAGATGGAGAAGGCCCATTTTCACCAGAAAGAGCAGGAACTGTTCCTGTGGGAGCATTAATTAAAATGTGCTATAGTGGAGACTTTACTGAAAAAGAAGTTTATAAAAAGATAGTTGGAAAAGGTGGATATGTAGCATATTTAAATACAAATGATGCTAGAGATGTATTAAAGCTTGTAAGTGAAGGGGACAAAAATGCAGAATTATACTTTAATGCTTTTATATATCAAATTTCAAAAGCTGTAGGAGAAATGTCAACAGTTTTAGAAGGTAAGGTAGATAGAATTATTCTTACTGGAGGAATTGCATATTCAGATAAAGTTGTTGAAGAGTTAAGAAAGAGAATAGGTTGGATATCAGAAATTACAGTTTATCCAGGAGAAGATGAATTATTAGCTTTAGCTGAGGGTGCACTTAGAGTTTTAAATGGGGAAGAAGAAGTAAAAGAATATATCTAAATTGAAAATCAATTATTAATGAAAGAATGAAGAAATTAAAAAATGAAAGAATAAGGGAAGTTTTTCAAAGAAAAACTTATTACAAAGATTATAAATATCTTTTAATTTAAAAGTCCATTAAGGATTTTAACCACCCTTCTTTCATTACTTCATTCTTTAATTTTTATCATTATTTCTGAAGAATACTATTAATATAATGCTTAAAATTACAAGTATATGGTAAAATTATTAAAGGGAGGGGATACTTTGATAACTTCAGATAATATGAAAAATAGAATAAATATGATATCAGAAATGAAGAATGAAAGTACATTTCAGATTTTAGAATATGATAATTTACAAGGGGCAAAGGATTTAAATACTGCATTACAAATTAATTTAATGAAGGATTCATCTATAAGATTAAAGCAAGTTAGAATTATTTTAGATGATAGTGAAGTAAAAATAGAAGCAGGTGCTCTAAGTTATATGAAGGGGAATATAGATATAGTAACTAAATCTGGTGGAATAATAGGATTAGGTAAAAAGTTTTTCTCTAGTAAAGTTACAGGTGAGCCCATGTTTAAACCAGTATTAAGAGGAACTGGAGAAGTATTTTTAGAACCGAGGTTTGGACACTTTACCTTAATAGAATTAGAGGATGAGGAAATTATTGTTAATGATGAATTGTTTTATGCTTGTGAAGAAGGAATAGAAGTAGAGCCAGTAATGCAAAAAAGCATATCTTCTATGATATTTGGAAAAGAAGGACTGTATCAAACTAGATTAAGTGGAAGTGGAATAGTAGTTTTAGAAATTCCAGTTCCAGAAAAGGAAGTATTCAGGTGTAAGCTATTTAGAGATACATTAAAAATAGATGGAAATTTTGCAATTTTAAGAAGTGGGAATATAGAATTTACAGTAGAAAAGTCAGGTACTACTCTTGTTGGAACAGCAATAAATGGCGAAGGTTTACTTAATGTTTATAGGGGAACAGGAGAGGTTTGGCTAGTACCAACAGATTCAATTTATACTAGCTTAAAGGAAAGAGGATTAAAAGATTTAGAATCTTTAGCAGATGAAGATATAGATGATTGATTACTTTAGCCTAATATAGTTGTAAATTGCCAATAGTAAAGATATAATTTTAGTTATGATAAGCTTAAAAGAATAGTAATAAAAGTTAGGAGTGAATTGTTTGGGTATAGTTGAAAGCAAACTAAAAAATCCAGAAATAGATTTATTTTTTGAAGCAATTTTACAATTAGAGAATATAGATGAATGTTATAATTTTTTTGAAGACGTTGCAACAATAAATGAAATAAAATCATTAGCACAAAGAATACATGTTGCTAAATTACTTAAAGAAAAGAAGGTTTATACAGAAATAGCAGAGAAAACAGGAGCAAGTACAGCTACAATAAGTAGAGTTAACAAATGCTTAAATTATGGAGCTGGTGGGTATGAGTTAATTTTAGATAGATTGGAAAAAATTAAGAAATAATAAAGTTGTAATGTATAAACTATAAATATATACTATTATTATGATATTATGTATAACCAATTGAAAAAAGTGAGGTAAAAAAATATGAGTAGAATGTTTGGAACAGATGGAGTAAGAGGAATTGCTAATACAGAATTAACATCTGAAATAGCGTATGGTTTAGGCAGAGCAGGTGCATATGTATTAACAGAGGGGACTCATAAGCCAAAGATATTAGTAGCAAAAGATACAAGAATATCAGGAGATATGTTAGAGGCAGCTTTAGTTTCAGGAATATTATCAGTTGGAGCTGAAGCAGTAATATTAGGAGTTGTCCCTACTCCAGCTGTAGCTCATTTAATAAGAGAATATAATGCTGATGCAGGAATTATGATTTCAGCTTCACATAATCCAGTTGAATATAATGGAATTAAGTTCTTTGATAATAAGGGATATAAATTACCAGATGAATTAGAAGATGAGATTCAAAGAGTTATAGAAAGTGGTTTTGAAGGAGTTCCAAGTCCAACAGGTCATAATTTAGGAAGATCACATATTGAAATTGCTGCAATTGATGAGTATATAGATTATGCTAAATCAACTATTCCAGTTGATTTAAAAGGACTTAGAATTGCATTAGATTGTGCAAATGGTGCTTGCTATAGTGCTGCTGTAAAAGCTTTTAGAGAATTAGGTGCAGAAGTTTATGTAATAAATGATAATCCAGATGGAACTAATATTAATGAAAAATGTGGTTCTACTCATCCAGAAGAATTACAAGAATATGTTGTTAAAAAGAAGTGCGATTTAGGTTTTGCTTTTGATGGAGATGCTGATAGATGTTTAGCGGTAGATGAAAAAGGAAACCTTATTAATGGCGACTTTATACTAATGCTATGCGCAAAACACCTTAAAGATTTAGGAAAATTAAAGGATAATACCTTAGTAGTTACAGTAATGAGTAACTTAGGTTTAGATATTGCTTGTAAGGAAGAAAAGATAAAAACTATAAAAACTAAAGTTGGAGATAGATACGTATTAGAAGAAATGGTGAAGGATGGATATGTTTTAGGTGGAGAACAATCAGGACATATTATTTTCTTAGATTACAATACAACAGGAGATGGATTAGTAACAGCTCTACAAGTTGCAGCCATTAGAAAGAGAAGTGGAAAGAGCTTAAGTGAACTTGCTGGAATAATGAAAGAACTTCCACAAGTATTAGTAAATGCAAAAGTTCCAAATGACAAGAAAAATATTTACTTAGAAGATGAAGAAATAGTTAATGAAATAAATAGAATAGAAGAAGTTTTAAACGGAGTAGGAAGAGTCTTAATTAGACCTTCAGGAACAGAGCCACTAGTTAGAGTTATGCTAGAAGGAGAAAACCAAGAAGAAATAGATAAAATGGCTCATGGCTTAGTTGATTTAATACTAAGTAAAATCTAAGTTAAAGTAAGAAGTAAAAATGAAAAGTGAATAGTTAAGTAAGGAGCTTAGAAATTTTCTGAGCTCTTTTTTTGAAGTAAATTATAATCTATTTTTAACTAAAATAGAATAAAAATTAATCAAATATATAACAGAACAATTGATAAAATTTTACATTAGCAGTAAAATTAAAGTATACACAAGTTGATATTAAAACTATAAAATATATATGTTTTCATCTGCTTGAGAATAATTAGACTATAAATTTACTGATTTTTATGGTTTGTGAAAACTTGTATAGCAGCAAGGGGATAATAGTACTTTTAAGTGCGTAGCTTCGGCTGCACACTTTTTTATTTAAAAAGAAATGAAAATTAATAATTAAAATGAGGTGATGTATTATGAAGTTATTTAAAAATTTAACAACTATTTTACTACTTACAATATTATTAGTTGGCTGCTCTACAAATTCAACAGTGGGTAATACCAATACTGATAACAGCAAAAATAATGAAACAGTAGAGGAAAAAACAAAAGATAAGTCAGAAGAAAAAATAGAGGATAATGTAGAAGACACATCATCAGATATGCTTACAATTGTTAATAGTAAATTGACAGATAGTAGATATGGAAATAGGGATTTTGCCTGTGTATTTACAATTCAAAATAATTCTTCACTTACATTAGAAGAAGTTTCTGTGTATGTATCAATAATTGACGCGGAAGGAAATGTATTGTCAACGGATGCAGGTTCTACATCAGCACGTATTCTTACTGGAAAAACTGTGGATGTAACTATTGATATGAATAATGAAAATGTTAAAGGTGGTAGTTACATAATTGCAGATAAAATATATTACAGATATGGTGATAACAAATTAGATTCTGTATTTACAGATTATGATGAAGCAATGAAATATGCTATTCCAATTCAATGAATTATTTGACAAAGGAATTTTATATGATTAAGATTAGTATAAAAATATGAATTATGAGGGAACGATATGAATAAAAAAATGCCAGTTTTATTTCTTTCTCATGGAAGTCCAATGAATGTAGTTTTAGATAATAAATATACAAATTCATTAATAAAACTTGGACAAGAGTTAGAAAAACCAAAGGCTATCATTATAATTTCAGCTCACTGGAAAACCAAAGGAACATATATAACATACAGTAAAAAACCTAGACAAATTTATGATTTTTATGGATTTCCAGAGGAAATATATAATATAAAATATGAACCAGATGGTGGAAAAGAATATGCTGAAATGGTGGCTAAGGAATTAGAAGATGAGAGTGCGATACTTACTGATGAATGGGGATTAGACCATGCTGCTTGGGGAGTTTTAAAATATCTTTATCCAAAGGCTAATATACCTACATTTGAAATAAGTTTAAATGCATTATTAACAGAAGAACAACATTACAATATAGGTAAAAAATTAAGAAAATTTAGAGAAGAGGGGATATTAATAATTGGTAGTGGAGATATAGTTCACAATTTAAGAGCTGCAGATTATGATATCTATGGAAAGCCTCATGAATGGGCTGAAGCCTTTGATAATTATATTGTTAATGCAATTAGTAATTATGACTATGAAACATTAATTAACTATAAATCCTTAGGAGATATATCAAAGATTGCAGTACCAACAGATGAGCATTATCTACCTCTTTTGTATGTAGTAGGTGCGCAAGAAAAAGAGGATAAGGTAGAAGTTATTCATCAAAGCATACAAAATTCATCTGTATCAATGACATGTATAAAAATAGGATAGAATAAATAAGAAAGAATTCAAATTATGAATTCTTTCTTTTTTATTGAAAAAGAAAGAATTAGTATATATTTTACACTTAAATTAAATATATACATAAAAAATAAACAAATTAATTTGTTAATTTATGAGAAAAAAATATGAAATATAAATATACAATAATAGAAAATGATATTAAAGTATCAATAAAGTTATTAGTATATTATTAAAGTGATAATAAAACATATTGGATAAACCCTTTAAAAAGTGAATTGACAAAGTTTTCTAAAAATTCTTGACAGTAGGGGGGATGGGTAGTAAAATTTTAGCAATAACAAAACTTAATATGACCTTATTATTATAAATGCAATGAAGGAGACCTTTATTTAGATTAAAAGTTTCAGAGAGTCCATGGTAGGTGTGAATGGATACTTTACTAATTAATAATCACTCCAGAGCAGTGTCACTGAAAGTACGATGATGTATTAATAAGTGATAACCGGTAAGCACCGTTAAATGCAAGGGTTTGTTAGAACCTAGTGATTGTAAAAATTAAGGGCGGAATTATATACCACCAAATGATTCTTTCATTAAGGGTGGTTTTTTTACACAATTTTTTAAAAAAGGGGGCTAATAATTTGGAGAGACATGTATTATCTGTATTAGTTAAGAATTCATCTGGGGTTTTAACTAGAGTTTCGGGGCTGTTTGCAAGACGTGGATTTAACATTGATAGTTTAACAGTAGGAAGAACTGAAAAGGAAGAAATATCAAGAATGACCATTGTATTAATGGGAAATGATGATGTATTAGAGCAATTTATAAAGCAACTTAATAAACTAGAAGATGTTTTAAGAGTTCATGAGTTAGGATCAGAATATTCAATTTATAGAGAGCTAGTCTTAATAAAAGTAAAAGCTTCACCAGAAAAAAGAGGGGCAATTAACGAAGTAGTAAAAATATTCAGAAGCAAGATAATAGATGTTGCACACAATACTGTGACAATAGAATTAACAGGTGATGATAGTAAGATTAACGCACTAATAGAACTAATGGAAGACTACGGAATTGTAGAAATAGTTAGAACAGGAATAGCAGCCTTAGAAAGAGGAGACAAGGATATTACTAATTATGGAGAATACTTCAATTAATAATGAAGAATGAAAAATGTAAAATGAAAAATTGAGGAGATAACTTAGCGGAGCTAAGTTATGAAATAAATAATTAAAATTCAGCTATGCTGAATTAACCATAATTCTACATTCTTCATTTTACATTCTACATTTAAATAAGGGGGTAAGCAATGAGCAAAAGGTATATAGAAATCTTTGATTCTACATTAAGAGATGGGGCACAGGGTGAAGATATTTCATTTTCTCTTGAGGATAAGATAAAGGTTGCTATTGCTTTAGATAAACTGGGGGTTTCTTATATAGAAGCTGGTAATCCTGGATCTAATCCAAAGGATATGGAGTTTTTTAAGAGAATGAAGGAAATAAAGCTTAAGAACTCAAAATTATCAGCCTTTGGGGCAACGAGAAAAGCAAATATTAAAGCTGAAGATGACAATAATATAAAGAGTTTATTAAAAGCAGATACAAGGGTAGTTGTAATTTTCGGTAAGTCATGGGATTTTCAAGTGAAGGAAATATTAAAAACATCATTAGATGAAAATTTAAATATGATAAGGGATTCTATAATATATTTAAAAAGCCATAATAAAGAAGTTGTATTTGATGCAGAACATTTTTTTGATGGTTATAAAGCTAATAGTGATTATGCTATAAAAACATTAATATCAGCAAAGGAAGCTGGGGCAGATGTAATAACTCTTTGTGATACTAATGGTGGTACTTTAACTTCAGAAATTAAAGAAATTGTTGAAAAAGTAGTAACTTCAGTAGGTGGCAAAATCGGAATTCATTGTCATAACGATATAGGAATGGCTGTAGCTAATTCAATAATGGCTATAGAATGTGGGGCATCTCATGTACAAGGAACTTTTATAGGTGTTGGTGAAAGATGTGGTAATGCAAATTTATCATCTATAATACCAACTCTGCAATTAAAGCTTGGATATGAAGCTATTCCTGAAAATAAGATTTCAGAACTTACAAAGACAGCAAAATATATTTCAGAAATATCTAATATAAAACTTTTAGATAATATGCCGTATGTAGGAGCATCAGCCTTTGCTCATAAGGGAGGAATGCATATTGATGCAATTTGTAAAACTCCAGAATCCTATGAGCATATAAGACCAGAGGCTGTAGGAAATGATAGAAGATTCCTAGTGTCTGAAGTAAGTGGAAAGAGCACAATCTTAAAGGAAATTCAAAAGATATTTCCAAGTATAACTAGAGAAAGTGATGAAGTTGAAAAAATAACTAATAGACTTAAAGAATTAGAGTATGAAGGCTATAAGTTTGAAGGAGCAGAAGGCACAATAGAACTTTTAATTAGAAAGGCTATAGGAAAGTACAAGCCTTTCTTTGAACTAAAACATTTTAAAACAATTGGGGAACAACCTTGGAATACTAAGGATTTTACATCCACAGCTTTAATAAATGTAGTGGTGGAAGGTAAAAATAAAATGACAGCAGCAGAAGGTGATGGACCTGTTAATGCCTTAGATAAAGCATTAAGGGAAGCCCTTGAAAATTTCTATCCACAATTAAAAGAAGTAAGGCTTATAGATTATAAGGTTAGAGTTTTAGATTCAGAAAGTGCTACAGGGGCAAAGGTAAGAGTTTTAATAGAATCAACAGATGGTATGGAAAATTGGAGTACTGTTGGGGTATCTAGAGACGTTGTAGAAGCTAGTTTGATAGCTTTAGTTGATTCAATTGAATATAAATTAATAAAAGATATAGAAAAGAAATTAAAAACTTATTTTTAAAAAGGGGGACTAAGAACATGGGTATGACTATGACTCAAAAAATCCTTGCAGCCCATGCAGGATTAGAAAGTGTAAAGGCAGGGCAATTAATTGAAGCAGATTTAGATTTAGTGCTAGGTAATGATATTACATCACCAGTAGCAGTTAATGAATTTTATAAATTAAAATTAGAAAAAGTTTTTGATAAGGAGAAGGTAGCTATTGTACCAGATCACTTTACTCCTAATAAGGATATAAAAGCGGCAGAACAAAATAAAATGATTAGGGAATTTGTTAAGGAAAAGGAAATTACTAATTACTTTGATGTTGGGGAAATGGGAATTGAACATTGCTTAATTCCGGAAAAGGGACTAGTAGTTGCTGGAGATGTTGCAATTGGGGCAGATTCACATACTTGTACTTATGGGGCATTAGGAGCTTTTTCAACAGGAATAGGGTCCACAGATATGGCAGCTGGAATGGCTATCGGTAAGTGTTGGTTTAAGGTCCCATCAGCTATAAAATTTGTTTTGAAAAATAAACCTGCAAAGTGGATAAGTGGTAAGGATATAATTCTTCACATTATTGGAATAATAGGTGTAGATGGGGCATTATATAGATCAATGGAATTCGTTGGAGATGGAATAAAATATCTTTCAATAGATGATAGATTTACAATGGCAAATATGGCTATTGAAGCAGGTGGAAAAAATGGGATATTCCCTGTAGATGATGTAACTGTTGAATATTTAAAGGAACATTCAGATAGAGAGTGGAAGGTTTATGAAGCTGATGAAGATGCTGAATATGATGAAGTTTATGAAATAGACTTAAGCACATTAAGACCAACTGTTGCTTTTCCACATTTACCTGAAAATACAAGACCTATAGATGATGTTGGGGATATAGAAGTAGATCAAGTAGTTATAGGATCTTGTACAAATGGAAGAATATCTGATTTAAGAATAGCAAGAGATATTATAAAGGGAAAGAAAATTAAAAAAGGAATTAGATGTATTGTATTCCCTGGAACTCAAAAAATTTACCTTCAAGCTTTAGAAGAAGGAATAATAAGAGATTTAGTAGAAGCTGGTGCAGTATTTTCAACATCAACTTGTGGTCCATGCCTAGGAGGACATATGGGAATCCTAGCAAAAGGAGAAAGAGCAGTTTCAACTACAAATAGAAACTTCGTAGGAAGAATGGGACACGTGGAATCAGAAGTATACCTAGCGAGTCCAGCGGTTGCAGCAGCATCAGCACTTACAGGGAAAATAACAAACCCAGAAGAAATTAAGAATTAAGAATGAAAAATGAAGAATTAAGGAAATAACTTAGCAAAGCTAAGTTAATAAATATAATTTTAAATTCAGCTATGCTGAATTATCCATAATTCTACATTCTACATTTTACATTTTACATTAAAAAAAGGGGGCTTTTAAAATGAAAGCAAAAGGTAGAGTTTTTAAATATGGAGATAATGTAGATACAGATGTAATAATTCCAGCAAGGTATTTAAATACCTCTGATCCAAAGGAATTAGCAAGTCATTGTATGGAAGATATAGATAAAGAATTTACAAAGAATGTTCAAAAAGGAGATATTATTGTTGCAAATAAGAACTTTGGATGTGGTTCATCTAGAGAACATGCACCAATAGCTATAAGAGAAAGTGGAGTAAGTTGTGTTATTGCATCAACCTTTGCAAGAATTTTTTATAGAAATGCAATAAATATAGGATTACCTATACTAGAATGCGATGAAGCAGTTAAAGCAATAGATGCAGGGGACGAGCTTGAAGTAGACTTCACAACTGGCATTATAAAAAATATTACTAAAAATCAAGAATATCAGGGAGAGCCGTTCCCAGAATTCATGCAAAAAATAATTAACTGCGGAGGGCTAGTAAATTATATTAAAGAAAAGCAACAAGCATAGTATCAATGCATAATGCATAAATGAAATGAAAAATGAAGAATGAAGAATTTAGGAAAAAACTCCTTGGGAGTTTTAGAAAATAAAATAATGAAAGAATTAATTATTAAATTCCTTGGAAATTTAATAATTTTCATAACTCAGCTCGGCTGAGTTATTTCAACAATTATTCATTTTACATTTTACATTCTTCATTCAAAACAGGGGGGCGTTATTAAATATGAATTATAAAATAGCTGTAATACCGGGGGATGGAATTGGTCCAGAGGTTGTGGAACAAACTGTGAATGTTTTGAATTGTGTTGGGGATAAATTTAATCATGTATTTGAATATGAATATTTATTAGCAGGAGGATGTGCTATAGATGAAAAGGGCACACCTCTGCCGGAGGAAACTTTAGAGGCTTGCAAAAAGGCTGACGCAGTATTGCTTGGAGCTGTTGGGGGACCTAAGTGGGATGACCCAAATGCCAAGGTAAGACCAGAGCAAGCATTACTTGGATTAAGGGGAGGTCTTAACTTATATTGCAACTTAAGACCAGCTTTATTATATGCACCACTAAAGGAGGCATCACCATTAAAGGATAGCATAATAGGCGATGGTATAGATATATGTGTAGTTAGAGAATTAACTGGGGGAATATATTTCGGTGAAAGAGGCAGAGAAGAAGTTGATGGGGTACAAGGCGCTTATGATACTGAAAGATATAATGTAAATGAAGTAAGAAGAATAGCTAAAATTGCTTTTGATACAGCTATGAAAAGAGATAAAAGACTTACAAGTGTGGATAAAGCAAATATATTAGAAACTTCAAGACTTTGGAGAAGCGTTATAGAGGAAGTTGCCAAAGATTATCCAGAAGTTAATGTTAATCACATGTATGTGGATAATGCTTCTATGCAATTAGTAAGGGATCCAAAGCAGTTTGATGTAATAGTTACTTCTAATATGTTTGGGGATATTTTATCAGATGAAGCAAGTATGATAACAGGATCAATTGGTATGTTGCCTTCAGCATCACTAGGAGAAGGAAAGCTTGGAATGTATGAGCCTATACATGGTAGTGCACCAGATATTGCAGGAAAGGGAATTGCAAATCCATTAGCAACTATACTTTCTGCAGCAATGATGCTAAGATACAGCTTTAATTTAGAAGATGAAGCAAAAGTTATAGAATGGGCAGTAGTTAAGGTTTTAGAAGAAGGATATAGAACAGGGGATATAATGAGTGACGGAATGAAACTAGTAGGAACTAGTGAGATAGGAAAGCTAGTAATAAAAAATATATAAAATAAGAGGTGAAATATATGAGGAGTGATGTGATGAAAAAGGGCCCACAAAGGGCACCACATAGATCATTACTAAAGGCAACAGGGTTAACTGACGAAGAAATAAACAAGCCGTTAATAGGAGTTGTAACTTCACAAAATGATATAATAGCAGGTCATATAAATTTAGATAAAATAGTGGAATCAGTTAAAAAAGGAGTACTTATGTCTGGAGGCACTCCAATAGTATTTCCAACAATAGGCGTATGTGATGGTATAGCAATGGGACATGAAGGAATGAGATATTCCTTAGTTACAAGAGAGCTAATAGCAGACACTATTGAATGTATGGTTAAAGCACATGCTTTTGATGCATTAGTATTAATACCAAATTGCGATAAGATTGTACCAGGTATGATGATGGCAGCACTAAGACTTAACATACCAGCAATAGTAATTAGTGGAGGCCCCATGTTAGCAGGTAAATTCAAGGGTAAGGATGTATCTCTTTCAACTATGTTTGAAGCCGTGGGGGCATTTGAGAATGGGACTATGTTAGAGGGAGATTTATGTGATATGGAAAATAAAGCATGCCCAACATGTGGATCATGTTCAGGTATGTTTACAGCAAATTCAATGAACTGTTTAGCAGAAGTTTTAGGTTTAGGGTTACCTGGAAACGGAACAATACCAGCTGTATATTCAGAAAGAATGAGACTTGCTAAATATGCAGGAATGAAGATAATGGACTTATTAGAAAAAGATATTAAGCCAAGAGATATAGTAAATGAAAAGGCTATAAGAAATGCATTAACTGTAGATATGGCTTTAGGATGCTCTACCAATAGTGTTCTTCATTTAACAGCAATTGCTAATGAAGCAAGAGTAGATTTAAATCTAGATATGATTAATGAAGTATCAGAAGTAACACCAAATCTTTGTAGATTAGCACCAGCTTCAGATACTCATATTGAAGAATTATATTGGGCAGGTGGAATTCAAGCAGTTATGAAGGAACTTTCAAAGAAGGATCTTTTAGATTTAGATTGCATAACAGCTACATCTAAAACCCATAAGGAAAACTTAGTGGGAGTAGAAGTTCTTGATTACAATGTAATTAAGAGTGTAGATGAACCATTTAGTTCAACTGGTGGAATAAGAGTATTAAAAGGAAACTTAGCAGTAGATGGAGCAGTAGTTAAGAAATCTGCAGTGTTAGAAGAAATGTTAGTTCACAAAGGACCAGCAAGAGTATTTGATTTAGAAGAGGATGCAATTGAAGCAATTTTATCTAAGAAAATAGTTAAAGGTGATGTAGTAGTAATTAGATATGAAGGACCTAAGGGTGGCCCTGGTATGAGAGAAATGCTATCACCAACATCAACAATTGCTGGAATGGGTTTAGATAAATATGTAGCATTAATAACTGATGGAAGATTCAGTGGAGCTACTAAAGGAGCTGCCATTGGACATATTTCTCCAGAAGCAGCTGAAGGTGGAACTATAGGATTAGTAGAAGAAGGGGATATTATTTCAATAGATATTCCAAATGGAAAACTAGAACTATTAGTAGATGATGAAGTTTTAGAAGAAAGAAGAAAGAACTTTAAACCATTACCACCAAAAGTAACAGAAGGATATTTAGCAAGATATGCTAAGCTAGTAAGCTCTGCAAGTACAGGAGCAATACTAAAGTAATTAAGAATGTAAAATGTAGAATGTAGAATTAAGGAATAAACTCCTTCGGAGTTTAGAAATTTAATAATTCAGCTTTGCTGAATTATTACAATAATTTTTCATTTTTCATTCTACATTCTACATTAAAAAAGGGGGGTATTTATGATTATAACTGGAGCTGAAATTTTAATTAAATCCCTTTTAGATGAGGGTGTTGATACAATATTCGGATATCCGGGGGGCGCTGTTTTAAATATATATGATGAGCTTTATAAATATAGGGATAAGATTACTCATATATTGACTGCTCATGAACAGGGTGCTTCTCATGCAGCTGATGGATATGCAAGGGCTACTGGAAGAGTTGGAGTTTGTTTAGCTACATCTGGACCAGGGGCAACTAATTTGGTTACTGGTATTGCAACTGCATATATGGACTCTATTCCAATGGTAGCTATTACAGGAAATGTTACTAAGCCATTATTAGGGAAGGATAGTTTCCAAGAAGTAGATATTACGGGAATTACAATGCCAATAACAAAGCACAATTATATTGTTAAAGATGTTAATGATTTGCAGAGGATAGTAAAGGAAGCCTTCTATATAGCAAAAGAAGGAAGACCAGGGCCTGTATTAATAGATATACCTAAAGATATAACACAAGCTAAAGCAATATATGAACCAATAGTTCCTAAAAAAGTTGAAAGAAAAACTAAGCATATAACAAAGGAAGCCTTAGAAAGTGTAGCAAAATTAATTAATGAAGCAGAAAATCCATTTATATATGCTGGAGGAGGAGTAGTTGCATCAGGAGCCTATGAAGAACTTCAAGCTATAGTTAATAAAATAAATTCTCCAATTGCAACATCCCTTATGGCTATGTCATCCTTCCCATATAATCATCCATTATTTACTGGGATGATAGGAATGCATGGAAGTAAGGCTTCTAATATATTAGCAAGTAATTGTGATTTATTAATTAATCTTGGTGCAAGATTTAGTGATAGGGTTATAAGCAATAATAATCATATTAAAAATGCAAAGATAATTCATATAGATGTAGACCCAGCAGAAATAAATAAAAATGTAAAGGTAGATGCCTTTGTAATTGGAGATTTAAAAATAGTTCTTCAAAGATTAATTCCACTTCTTAAAGAAAAGAAAAATGAAGAATGGCTTGAAAAAATGAGAGAGCTTAAGGCTTTAAAGGTGGAAGAAACATCTGAAACAGGAGAATTAACTCCAGAATTCTTATTTAGAAAGTTAAGTGAATTAGATGATGGAAGCTTTGTTCTTACAACAGAAGTTGGACAGCATCAAATGTGGGCCTCACAATTCTTTAAATTTAAAACACCAAGAACCTTTATATCATCAGGGGGACTTGGAACTATGGGGTATGGCTTAGGGGCTTCAATAGGAGCTCAAATGGCATTAAAGGATAAGCAAGTAATAAATATTGCTGGTGATGGAAGTTTTGGCATGAACTGTAATGAATTAGCTACAGCAGCAAAAAATAAGTTACCAATAATAGTTATAATAGTAAATAACAATTCCTTAGGAATGGTTAGACAATGGCAGAACTTCTTCTATGAAAGCAGATATTCTTCTACTACTTTAAATAGCACTACAGATTTTGTAAAAGTAGCTGAAGCATTTGGTGGTAAGGGCTATAGAGTTTTTGAGAAAGAGGAACTTCTTCCAGTACTAAAGGAAGCTTTAGAATATAAAGGACCTGTTGTAATAGATTATGTAATACACAATGATAAAAAAGTATTTCCTATGGTTGCACCAGGTACAGCAATTAATGAAATAATAGATGAGGAAGATGTATAAATAATAGGGGGTTAGAAAAATGGCAAAAATGTATTATGAAAAGGACACGAATTTAGAATTATTAAAGGGGAAGAAAGTTGCTATAATAGGATATGGTAGCCAAGGACATGCACATGCATTAAACTTACATGAAAGTGGAGTAGAGGTTGTAGTTGGACTTTATAATGGAAGTAAATCCTGGAAAAGGGCTGAAGAAGCTGGTTTAGAAGTAGCAACAGTTGCAGAAGCATCAAAGGCAGCAGATATTATAATGATATTATTACCAGATGAGAAACAGGCACAAGTTTATAAATCAGAAATTGCTCCAAACTTAGAAGAAGGAAATGCATTAGTATTTGCTCATGGATTTAACATTCATTATGGGCAAATTGTTCCTCCAGCAGATGTAGATGTATTTATGTGCGCCCCTAAGGGACCTGGACATATGGTAAGAAGAACTTATACTGAAGGATCAGGAGTTCCATGTTTAATAGCTGTATATCAAGATGCTACAGGAAGTGCTAGAGATTTAGCTTTAGCATACTCTAATGGAGTAGGTGGAGCTAGAGCAGGAGTTCTAGAAACTACATTTAAGGATGAAACTGAAACAGACTTATTTGGTGAACAAGCAGTTTTATGTGGAGGTTGCACAGCTCTTATAAAAGCAGGTTTTGAAACTTTGGTAGAAGCTGGATATGCACCAGAAAATGCATATTTTGAATGCTTACATGAAATGAAGTTGATTGTAGATTTACTATATCAAGGTGGAATGGAAATGATGAGATATTCAATATCTGATACTGCTGAATATGGTGATTATATGGTTGGGGATAGAATAGTAACAGATGAAACAAAGAAAGAAATGAAGAAGGTATTAAAGGAAATCCAGGATGGAACCTTTGCAAAGAACTGGCTATTAGAAAACCAAGTTGGAAGACCAATGTTTAATGCAAGAAGAAAAATGGAAGCAGAACATCCAATCGAAAAAGTTGGTAAAGAACTTAGAGAAATGATGAGCTGGATAGATACTAAAAAATTAGATTAATAATAAATAGCTTTAAAATAAAATAATATTTAAATATTAGTAAAATAAAGGATGTCTAATTGAACTATCCTCTTTTAAGTAGACAGAGGTACAGTTCATAATAGATATCCTTTATTGTATTTACACAAAGCTAACTAATATTCCATATATATTTGTTCTAAATATTGTCTCATATATTTTTTTACCATCCAATTAAATTTAGATATTGGATAAAACTAAACTAGATATATTAATTACCAAAGATCATATCCATTATATAGAAAATTACCATTTTCATCATAAGTATTTCCATTTGATCTGTCTATCCATACATCAGTTCCAGGTATTTTTTCTCCGGTATCTAAATTATAATGCCAATTATGCTCTAACCTACTTATATCAACACGGCCAGGTTTTGGATTTTCAGTAGGCTGTGAATAGGCACTGCCACCATTTGAAGGAGTGCTTGTTTGTTGTTCTTGTGATCTAAAAGCAGCCAAAGATTCTTCTCTAGAAATTCTTTCAGCTTCTTCCTTTGCTAAACGTTCTTCCTCAGCTTTTTTCTCAGCTTCTTCAATTGATTTTATGCGACTATCATATGATGCTATTAATTGAGTTGTTGTTTCTTCATATTTTTTAATTTCTTCAGATGTTAAAATAATATTTTCTTCAGATTTTATTGCTTCTATAATATTACTTAAATTATTTTTAGCATTATTAATCTGTTCCTTATCTTGTATTTCTTCAATATTATTTATAGTATTATCATGGATAGTTTTTTCATATTCTGTAACAAAGTAATTTTTCATTTCATCAATTTTATCATTATATTCTTTTAAAACTTCTTCATATGTTTTATTTTCATTTTTATATTCTTCAAGTTTATACAAGATATTTCTTAAGATTTCCACTTTTTTTGGTCTATCTTGTTCGTCTTTGAAATTAGTATATATTTCAGCAATTTCAGTTTTACTTAACTCTATTTGTTGCTTAACTAATTTTTTTTCATATGCTTTATAGCCAATAAACAAAACAACTGAAACTAAAATAATTATAGATAAAATTAATATGTATTTATTTTTTGTAAAATTTTTCATAAATAATCCTCACAATTAAATTTATAGATATATTTTCGTACTATTATTTATCGGTTTTTTCATAAGAAACTTTAGAATATAGCATTAATAATAAATGTAAGTGTTTGGCAACTTGTGGCTAGTAATAGGGAAAGAATATGATATTTATACAATGTAATTAATTTAAGAAATTGATATTAACAAGTCTTATAAGAGCTTTTCTTAGGATTAGTAATGTGAGTGTTTTTTTATAAACAATTCGATTTTATTAGGAGAGATTTAAACAATTTATTTTAAATATGAAAAAAAGAGCTATCGTTAGCGGATTTTTATCTCCGATAGCGACAGCTTCATGTTTTTATTAGGATGTTATAATCTTAACTAAGTGACATTAGCTTTATAACAACTCCTTTGCTTCTAATATACTTCTGTAGTGACTTCTTTAGGATTATCTTTCTTTATAATTGCTAAAGTGATAATTAATGATACAGTCAATACAATAGTTGTTGCAAGTCCACCCTCAAATCCGAAGGAACCTCCATTAATTAAATTTTTTCCTTCAATTGAAATAGTTTTAAATACAGAAGAGAATGGGGATAATCCACTTACTTCTACACCTAAAACAGGGCCTAGGAGGAAATTCCATATACTATGCATAGCTCCAACAACCCAAAGATTATTAGTCTTATAGAAAACTAATGAAAATACTATTCCAACTAAACTAATATTAACAAAACTTAAAATAGTTACATTTGGATTTAATAAATGTAATGCACCAAAAAAGAATGAGTTTAATAGAATGGCAGCTATTGGGCCTCTTTTAGAGGCAATTGCATTCATTAGGAATCCTCTACAAAGGATTTCTTCATTAAAACCTTGAATCATATAACCCAATAAAGAAAGAATAACAAATGTCCAATTTATACCATTTGGATTTATACTAATAGAAATGGAACCAAGAAGAAAATTAATTAAAAAAGTGGAAGATATCATTGCTAAGCCTATGAATACTCCAATAAGATAATTAATAGGAAATTTTTTCTTTGTAATTCCAAGGGAAGGTAAAGTTCGTTTTTCAACAAATTTACAATAAATAATAATTAATATAATTGGAATAGAATTTGCATATAGATTAAACAATCCATTTTCCAACATTGAAATTTTTATTACTCCTGCAAATAGAAAAGGAATTAGTATAAGTTGTCCAACAAGAATTGTTAATATAAGAATAAAAAATGGTAAGATAATGTTTCCTTTTCTCTGAGTTTTTGTTAACTCCATTGATTCATTTAAGAATAATTTCATATGATAGCCCCCTATAAAATAAGAATCTAATAATTGTTTTGATAATAATAACATAACTTACATTTAATGTCAAAGAAGTGGATTGATATAAAAATGATTAATATTTATTTTTTATAAAAATTTTTCATAAATAATCATCACTAATTAATATTTTTTATAGATTCTTTTATAGTAACTTTATATAACAAACTTATTTTATTTGTGATAAAATAGCAGATATAACTAAAGGGAGGAAAGCATATGGATATTAAAATCTTTTTAAAATTAGTGGAAATACAGACAAAAGTAGCAAGTGTAATTCCATATTTAGTAGGAACTTTTTATGCTTTATACAGATATGATAATTTTAATTTAAAAAATGCAATTATAATGTTTTTATCAATGATAATATTTGATATGACCACAACAGCTATAAATAATTATATGGATTATGCTAAGGCAGTAAAAAAAGAAGGATATGGATACGAAACCCATAATGCAATAGTAAGTCATAACTTAAATCCAAAGGCAGTTAGACTTTTAATTTATGCAATGTTAATTATAGCAGCAGCTTTAGGACTATTATTAGTTAAAAATACTAATATTATAGTGCTGTTAATAGGAGCAATATCCTTTGTAGTTGGAATAACATATTCCTTTGGTCCAATTCCTATTTCAAGAACACCCTTTGGTGAAATTTTTTCTGGACTTGCTATGGGATTAATAATAACATTTTTATCTATCTATATTCACATATTTGATACAGGAGTATTAAATATAAATATTAATGAATTAAGTAATATAAACATAAATTTCAATTTAATAGAGTTAATTAGTATATTTATAATTTGCTTATCACCAATAATGGGAATTTCAAATATAATGCTTGCAAATAATATCTGTGATATAGATGAAGATATAGAAAATAAAAGATATACACTACCAATATATATTGGTAAAGAAAAAGCATTAAAGGTGTTTAAATGGCTATACTATATTGGATTTATTTCTATATTTATTGCTGTAGTACTTAGAGTATTACCAGTGGTTTCATTAGTAACCTTATTAGTATTAAAAGTAGTTCAAGGAAATATTAATAAGTTTAATAAACTTCAAACTAAAAAGGATACTTTTGTTTTAGCAGTTAAAAACTTTGTTATTACAAATTTAGTTTATGCTCTTACTATTTTAGCTGGATTAATTATAAAGTTACTGTAGAATAATTAAATGGAAAAAGTTATTGTATAAAAAATGAGTTCCCAAAACTCGATGAATTTATTTACAAATATGGATTGACCTTGAAAAATAGTATGTGTTATACTATTTTTAATATTAAACCGTTGAAGCGGAGATAACGGTGACTATGCTCCTACAGAGAGCCTGCGATGCTGAGAGTCAGGTGGAAAACAAATCATCAAATGGACCGCTGAGGGCGCATTCAAAGGGCTTGCCTGAGTATTATGCGACGAGAAGGTATACGTTAGTTACCGGGGATATGTTAGTATCCTGCTAAGTGTACGGGAGTTCCGTAAATCAAGGTGGCACCGCGAATAATGAATATTCGTCCTTGACAGAAATATTATATTTCTGTCAAGGACTTTTTGTTTTTGTCAGAAAAAAGAAGGGGGAGATTTATAATGTATTATCCAAGCGTTGAACAAATTAAAGAAGCTATTAAAAATAGTAGCTACAAAACAGCACCTATATCTATGGAAATTTTTTCAGACACTAAAACTCCTATTGAAGTTTTAAGGATTTTAAAGAATGTATATCCACATTGCTTTATACTTGAATCACTTTCAAATCATGAAAAATCAGGGAGATATACCTTTCTAGGCTTTGACCCAAGGTTGGAAATAACTTGTATAAATGGTGAAATGAAAATAGGTCAATCAATATTTAATACAGATAATCCTTCAACCTATATAAATAAAATTATTAATGATAATAAAAGTATTAAATTTGAAGGATTACCACCCTTTTCAGGTGGACTTGTTGGATACTTTTCCTATGATTATTTAAAATATTCAGAGCCAAGTATTAACCTTAATGCAAAGGATAATGAAGTATTTAAGGATATTGATTTAATGTTATTTGATAAAGTAATTGCCTTTGATAATTATAAACAAAAAATCATTTTAATAATAAATATATCCCTTGAAAATTTAGAAGTAGAGTATGAGAGAGGAAGGATTGAATTGAATAAAATGGCAGAGCTTGTTGAAAATGGACTTCCTCTTAAAGATACTAAGGGAAAATTAAAAAGCGATTTTAAAGCATTATTTAACTATGATGAGTATTGCAATATGGTAAAGAAAGCGAAATATCATATAACTGAAGGAGATATTTTTCAAATTGTATTATCAAATAGACTTGAAGCAGAGTATGAAGGCTCACTTTTCAATGTTTATAGAGTACTTAGAACTATGAATCCTTCACCATATATGTTTTATATTTCAGGAATGGATGTTGAAATAGCTGGTGCATCACCAGAAACTTTGGCTAAGCTAGAAAATGGAACATTATACACCTTCCCTCTTGCAGGAACCAGACCAAGGGGGAAAACAGAAGAGGAAGATAAGAAATTAGAACTAGAATTGCTTTCAGATCCAAAAGAGTTAGCTGAACATAATATGCTAGTGGATCTTGGACGTAATGACATAGGAAGAATAAGTAAGTTTGGTAGCGTCACAGTAGAAAAATATCATTCCATTGAAAAATTCTCTCATGTTATGCATATAGGCTCTACAGTTAAAGGGGAAATATTAGAAGATAAAACTGCAATGGATGCTATTAATGCAATATTACCAGCTGGAACTCTTTCAGGAGCTCCTAAAATAAAGGCTTGTCAGCTTATTAATGACTTAGAAAATAATAAGCGTGGTATATATGGCGGGGCAATTGGTTATCTAGACTTTACAGGGAACCTTGATACTTGTATTGCAATAAGAATTGTTTATAAGAAAAATAATAAGATTTTTATAAGAAGTGGAGCTGGAATTGTTGCAGACTCAGTTCCAGAAAAAGAATATAAGGAATGTTCTAATAAGGTTACAGCAGTAGTAAAGGCAGTTAAGCTAGCAGAGGAGGTACTATAATGATTGCATTAATAGATAATTATGATAGCTTTTCATATAATCTTTATCAACTTATTGGCTCAATTAATTCTGACATAAGGGTTTTTAGAAATGATGCAATAACAGTTAAAAAGCTTAAAGCATTAAAGCCTGAAGCAATTATATTATCTCCAGGACCAGGAAAACCAGAAGATTCAGGTATTTGTATTGAGGTAATAAAGGAGCTAGGTAACACAGTGCCAATATTAGGTGTTTGTCTTGGACATCAAGCAATTTGTACAGCTTATGGTACAAAGGTATCTCATGCAAAAACTTTAATGCATGGAAAGCAATCAATGATAAATGTAGATTTAAATTGCAAATTATTTTCAGGATGTACCTCTAACATTATTGCTGCTAGATATCATTCTTTATCAGTAGTTGAAAGTACCTTATCCAAAGATCTTGTTATTACTGCAAGAGCAGATGATGGAGAAATTATGGCAGTTAGACATAAAGAATTAAATATTTATGGAGTTCAGTTTCATCCTGAATCTATTATGACACCTGATGGGATTACTATAATAAAGAATTTTTTAAGTATTATGAAGGGATGTAATAGAAATGATTAGAGAAGCAATTATTAAAATTGTAGATAAACAGGACTTAACCTATGATGAGGCATTTTCTGTAATGAATGAAATTATGAAGGGTAATACTACTGCTACTCAAAATGCTGCCTTTTTAGCTGCATTATCCACTAAAAGTACAAAAAGAGAAACTATAGATGAGATTTTTGGGTGTGCAGCCGCTATGAGAGCTAATTCTATAAAGTGCGAAACTGATTATAACCTTCTTGAAATTGTTGGAACAGGGGGAGACTCTTCAGGTAGCTTTAATATTTCTACTACATCTGCAATAGTTGTAGCTTCAGGAGGAGTTAAAGTTTCAAAACATGGGAATCGTGCAGCTTCATCTAAGTGTGGTACTGCTGATTGTTTAGAAGAACTTGGAGTAAATATAAATCAAACACCAGATAAATGCCGAGAGTTGCTTGAGAAAGTGGGAATATGTTTTTTCTTTGCACAGAAATATCATACATCAATGAAATATGTAGGAGCAATACGAAAAGAACTTGGAATAAGAACAGTATTTAATATTCTTGGACCTCTGACAAATCCTGCATCACCTAAAATGCAACTTCTTGGTGTATATGATGAATCCCTTGTAAAGCCTCTTGCAGAGGTGTTAACTAACCTTGGATGTAAAAGAGGAATGGTAGTTTATGGTCAAGATAAACTTGATGAAATATCTATGAGTTCCCCTACAACTGTATGTGAATTTGATAATGGTAATTATAAAAACTATGTAATTACCCCAGGGGAATTTGGTCTTGAACAATGTGATAAATCTGAACTTATAGGAGGAACAGCAAAGGAAAATGCAGCAATTACTCGCTCAATTCTTTTAGGTGAAAGAGGAGCAAAGCGTGATGCAGTTTTAATAAATTCAGGAGCTTGTTTGTATATTGCAAATAAAGCAAAGTCCATTGAAGAAGGAATAAAGATGGCAGAAGAACTTATTGATTCTGGAAAGGCATTAAAAACTCTTGAGAAATTTATAATTGAATCTAATAAGGAGTGATAGTATGGAGTCAATTCTTAATACAATCTCATTATATGCAAAGGAACGTGTAAAAGCTCATAAGATGAAAAATAGCCTTGAAGAATTAAAGGAGCTATGTAGGAATATAGAGTCTAATACAGAAAATAAATTTACTTCAGTATTAAAGAAATCTGAAATGAGCTTTATTTGTGAAATAAAAAAGGCATCACCATCAAAGGGGATTATTTCTGAAGAATTTGATTATTTATCCATTGCTAAGGACTATGAAGATGCTGGTGCAGATTCTATATCATGTTTAACAGAACCAAAATGGTTTCTAGGTTCAGATGAAATTTTTAAAGAAATAAGAAAGGAAGTATCTATTCCAATGCTTCGTAAAGATTTTACTATAGATGAATATCAAATATATCAAGGAAAGTTAATAGGGGCTAATGCAATTCTTTTGATTTGTGGAATACTTGATACAGCAACAATAAATAAATACTTAGATATTTGTGAACAATTAAATATTGCTGCTCTTGTAGAAGCTCATGATGAAAAGGAAATTGATTCAGCAATTTCAGCAGGAGCAAAAATTATTGGTGTAAATAATAGAAATCTAAAGGATTTTTCTATGAACTTTTCAAATACTGAAAGACTTAGAGAAAAAGTTCCACCAGAAATATTATTTATTTCTGAATCTGGTATAAAGACTCCAGAGGATATATCTTATTTACGGTCTATAGCTGTAGATGGAGTTTTAATTGGAGAAACATTAATGAGATCAGAGAATAAAAGAGAGATGTTGAGATTTATTAGAGGTAATTAATGATGAAAGTAAAAATATGTGGATTAACACGAAGTGAAGATATAGATTATGTTAATGAATTACTTCCAAATTATATAGGCTTTGTTTTTGTAAAGTCCAGTAAAAGATATATTTCACCTGAAGGGGCGAAAAAATTAAGGTTACATTTATCAGATAAAATTAAAGTAGTAGGTGTTTTTGTAAATGAACCAATTAAAAATATTATGTCTATAATTAATAACAATATCATAGATGTTATTCAGCTACATGGTGAGGAAGATAACACATATATAAATGAAATAAAAAAACACACTAATAAATTGATTATTAAGGCATTCAGGATAGATACAACTTCAGATATTGTTATTGCTAATTCATCAGCTGCAGATATTATACTTCTTGATAACGGTAATGGTGGAACTGGTGAAACCTTTGATTGGAGTCTTTTATCTTATGTGAATAGAGATTATATTTTAGCTGGAGGATTATCTTCTCATAATGTTGGGGAAGTACTTAATTTTAGAAAGCTTTATTGTGTCGATACAAGTTCTGGAGTGGAAGTAGAAGGTATTAAGAACTATGAAAAAATTAAAGAGTTTATTTATATTGTAAAATGTGCAGATAAAATATATGGATAAGGGGGTATACAAAATGGAGAATAAAAAAGGAAGATTTGATATTCATGGAGGACAATATATACCTGAAATATTAATGAATTCAATTATACAATTAGAAAATGCATATAATTATTATAAAAATGATTTTGATTTTCAAAATGAACTTACTACACTTTTTAATGAATATTCTGGAAGACCAAGTCGTCTTTATTATGCCAAGAAGATGACAGAAGATTTAGGTGGTGCAAAAATTTATTTAAAAAGAGAAGATTTAAACCATACAGGTTCTCATAAAATTAATAATGTTTTAGGCCAAGCACTTTTAGCAAAGAAAATGGGGAAAACAAGGTTAATTGCAGAAACAGGAGCAGGACAACATGGAGTTGCAACAGCAACAGCAGCAGCTCTTATGAATATGGAGTGTGTTATTTTTATGGGAGAGGAAGATACTAAGCGCCAAGCCTTAAATGTGTATAGAATGAAATTATTAGGAGCAACAGTTGTTCCAGTTAGTACTGGTACAAAAACCTTAAAGGATGCTGTGTCAGAGGCAATGAGAGAATGGACAAAGAGAATTGATGATACACATTATTGCATTGGCTCAGTGATGGGGCCACATCCTTTTCCAACAATGGTAAGAGATTTTCAGTCTGTAATTTCAAAGGAAATAAAAGAACAAATTATGGAGAAGGAAGGAAGATTACCTGATGTAATAATTGCTTGTGTAGGTGGTGGAAGCAATGCAATTGGAGCTTTTTATAATTTTATAGAAGAAAGCTCAGTTTCTTTAATTGGCTGTGAGGCAGCAGGTCGTGGTATAGATACATTGGAAACAGCAGCAACAATAAATGTAGGAAAGATTGGGATTTTTCATGGTATGAAATCTTACTTTTGCCAAGATGAGTATGGCCAAATTGCACCTGTTTATTCAATTTCAGCAGGACTTGATTATCCAGGAATTGGGCCAGAGCATTCATGGCTTCATGATATTGGTCGTTGTGAGTATGTTCCTATAACAGATAATGAAGCAGTAAATGCCTTTGAATATTTAAGTAAAACAGAAGGCATTATTCCTGCCATTGAATCTGCACATGCTGTTGCACATGCTATAAAGATAGCACCAACAATGGATAAAGATAAAATTATAGTTATAAATATATCAGGTCGTGGAGACAAGGATTGTGCAGCAATTGCTAGATATAGAGGTGAAAATATTTATGAGTAATATAAAAAAAGCATTTCTTAACAAAAAAGCTCTTATAGCTTTTATAACCTGTGGAGATCCAGACTTAGAGACAACAGAAAAACTTATTTATGAAATGGCTAAAAGTGGAGTGGATTTAATAGAGCTTGGAATTCCATTTTCTGATGCAACAGCTGAAGGACCAGTTATTCAAGAAGCTAATATAAGAGCAATTAATGGTGGGGTTACAACTGATAAAATCTTTGAAATGGTAGCTAAACTTCGTAAATATGTTGATATCCCTATAGCTTTTATGACTTATGCTAATGTTGTATTTTCATATAATATAGAAGACTTTGCAAAAAGAGCTTATGAAGTTGGAATAGATGGAATTATTCTTCCTGATGTTCCCTTTGAAGAAAAACATGAGTTTACTGATATTTTTAGTAAATATGGTATTGATTTTATAAGTCTTGTAACCTTAACTTCACAAAATCGTATTGAAGAAATTACAAAGGAAGCCCAAGGATTTGTGTATTGTGTATCCTCTTTAGGAGTTACAGGAGAAAGAGATAAAATAACATCTAATATTGGATCAATGGTAGATTTAGTGCGTAAAAGTAATCCTAATATTCCTTGTGCTATTGGTTTTGGAATATCAACACCTGAGCAGGCAAAAAACATAGCAAGGATTTCAGATGGAGTTATAATAGGATCTGCTATAGTTAAGTTAATAGGAGAATATGGAAGAGATTCTGCTTTATACGTATCCAAATATATTCATAATATAAAAGATAGCATGAATACATTAGTACAAGATAAATAATCTTAAAAAATTACTCCACATAAAAATAAATATTGTATTAAAGGAGTCTTAATTTTAAATCCTAAGGATTAATTGGGGCTGTGGCAAAATGTAAAATGAATTTACTAGAACAAATTACAAATTAGAAAAAAATAACAATTAATAAAAGTATGTAGAAACTTCTTGAAACTTTACAAAGAATATGACATTTAGCTAAGAGTATAATTTTCTAAAGCTAGAGGGAAAATAACTATGTGGCTAAATGAGGAGGAGTAAAAATGAAAAAATTATTAATAGGTATGTTGATAACTTGTAGTTTGGGACTAGCAGCTTGTGGAAGAAATAACACAGAAAATCCATCAACTAATAATAATTCAGGTACAGGTGTAACAGATGGAACCAATGGTACAGGAACGGGTGAAAATAATGGGATGAATGGAACAACTGGAGCTGGAACACCAGATGGAACAAATTCCGATACAAATGGAACTAATAATCAAGGTTCTTCAATGAATGAAAGTAGAACTTCTGTAAATAATTTATATACAGAATTCAATGAAAAAGTTGGTGGTGGAGTAGAAAATATAAATTCTGAAGACTGGGATAAATATAGTACAGAATTTAGAGGTAAACTTACAAATTTAAGAAATACAGTAGAAGACGCTTCTATAAGAAGTACCTTAGATGATATGGAAAATTTGTTTAATGAATATGATACAGCAATAAGAGAAAAGAAGGATGTAGCCAAAGATAAAGTAGAATCAATGAAGACAAAAATTGAAAATTCATTTAAGTAAATAGAAAATAAAGCTACCTTAAGTATTAATTACTACAAGGTAGCTTTTTTGATTTAACCAATTATAACATAGAAATAAATAGGGAAAAACGTAATTATAGTTACTAACCATATAAATATTACTTATAAATGTGATAGAATTATTAAAGCGATATATGAAAAGCGCTGAAAAAATAGTTTACTAATAAATAATTTTACTAGGAGAAAAAATGAATTACGTATATATTCTAAAATGTTCAGATAATACATTATATACAGGATGGACAACCTCCCTAGAAAAGAGACTTAAAGCTCATAACAGTGGAAAGGGAGCTAAGTATACAAGAGTAAGACTTCCAGTAGAGATAGTTTATTTTGAAGAATTTGAAGATAAAAAAGAAGCCATGAAAAGGGAGTATGCAATAAAACAATTATCAAGGCAAGAGAAATTAAAATTAATATATAATTTTAAAGAAGCTATTTATTAGTCTTAAATAAGTAGTTGAAGTATTATTTACTCTTAAGAAGAGTAAGGGTTATGGAGAAGAATATTATTGGACATAATATAAAGAACATTATTACTTCAGTATCTTGTAATAGAAAAAGAATAATTTCTATTATTAAGGAAATTGATGCTATTATGAATAATAAAGGTATAATGACATTATTTTTATTTTTGCTTTTTGATTTTATAATTAATATATTAATAAATAGAAATGTAGATAAAAACATTGAAAATATAGAAAGAATAAATAATATAGGGTAATTTGAAAATAAGTCCATAGCCTACTCCTTTCAAAAAGTTTTAAGGTATAAATATATACTAAATGTACTTTATTTCACTACTTTAGTATATATTTATAAGTAGTGTTTTATTCTAATTTAAATTAATTAACCATAATAAATCCTATTATTGAACTATAGATTTAAACTCACTAAAGATGCTACTTTTCTTTTCTGATACATAAACTTCATTAATAAGGTTTGGCTTATCTTTCATTACCTTAAAAGCCATATAATCCTTCATATCTATTGATTTATTATCTGATTTCAATTTATAAGAGACCTCATATTCATAACTAATAAAATTATCTTCTTTCTTTTCCTTTGTTTTTACTATTTTAATATCCTCTGTATCAATAATAGTATTTTTGTCTATAACATTATAGTAAAGAGAAGGAATTCTATTAGCAATTAAAGTACCTAAACCATCTTCTGTTAAATACTCACCAAAAATTTTAGTTGACTCATCTATAGAATTATTAAAATCACTAGAAAAATCTATATTTTCATAAGTCTTTGCAGATATTAATGTGTTAATAAAGTTATCTACATTTTCATCTGAATTTTTAGAGCTACACCCAATTAGTAAAAGTGATGATATGCCAGTCATTAAAATAATTTTAATAAATTTCTTCATTATAAAAGCCCCCTTACAGTATATTAAATAATTTATTTAAATTATTTATACACTAATTATAACAAATTGAATATAAATTTGTTATTATTTTCAATTAGACTATATAACTTTATATTTAATAAAATTCCTAGAGTCAGAGTTTTTTATAATTATGCATTATGAATTACCCATTATGCATTGACAATATGTCTAGACATCTACATGTATAGTTATTAATAGGAGTAAACAAGAGTAAAATGGAGAAATAAAGGAATAATTTTATTATATAAGCTTAAATAATTAAATTTTAATTAAAAATGTTGATTTTTAAAAAAAATATGCTAAAATTAGTGTATACATCAAGGGTAGTTGCATAATATATACTATAAACTAAATAACATAATATTAAAGAAAGGAGTATAGAAGAATAAAAGAAAGCGCCAGAACTTAAGTGAGCCTCTAAATCTATGATTTAGCTAGGCGAACTTACTCAGCGAGCGAATGCGAGTCGAGCTACCTTTAAGATTTTATAGGAAGCTCCTTCTCATATTCATTCGAAGGAGTAAGTTCAATTAGCCAAATGTGAAATTTGGAATCTCACTTAAGTGGACGAGGTTGGGGAGTATCGAAACTTCGGCGGGTGCCCCACGGTAATACACACTACCGTTAACAGCTAACAAAACTGTAAAGTGATTTACAGCACAATATTAGCTAGGTGTTAAAACCTTCAAAGTGCTATCGCACAATGAAAATTAATAATGAGAAATGTAGACTAATGACAAAATTTTATAATTACTTCTAAAAGGGTATATTTTACATTATACATTTTTAATTTTTTAATGTCGCGACAGCTCTTTAATTTTGGAACAAAAAAATAATAGACAATGGAAGGAAGAATATAATATGTGTGGAATAGTTGGATTCGTAGGAAGACAGGAAGCATCTCCAATATTAGTTGAGGGATTATCTAAATTAGAATATAGAGGATATGACTCAGCTGGAGTAGCTGTATTAGAAGATGGAGAAATAAAGGTAAGAAAATATAAGGGACGTCTAAAGAACTTAGAAGATAACTTAAAACAGAAACCTTTAAATGGAATAATAGGAATAGGTCATACTAGATGGGCAACTCATGGAGAACCATCAGATATCAATTCACATCCTCATACAAATGAAAATGCAACAATTAGTGTTGTTCATAATGGGATTATAGAAAACTATATAAAATTAAAAGAATGGTTAAGATCTAAGGGATATGAATTTTATTCAGAAACAGATACAGAAGTAATACCAAATTTAGTAGATTACTATTATAAAGGTGATTTATTTGAAGCTGTAACTAAAGGAACAGCAAAGATGGAAGGTAGCTATGCTATTGGAGTTATCTGTAAAGATGAACCTGATAAGATAGTAGCAGTTAGAAAAGATAGTCCATTAATAGTTGGTTTAGGAAAAGATGAATATTTCATAGCATCTGATATACCAGCAGTTCTTAATCATACTAGAGAAGTTTATTTATTAGAAGATAAAGAATTTGTAATAATAACTAAAGATGGAGTAGAAATTAAAACAGAAGATGGAGAAAAGGTAGATAAAGAAATTTATCATGTTACTTGGGATGTAGATGCAGCTGAAAAGGGTGGATATGAAGATTTCATGTTAAAAGAAATTCATGAACAGCCAAAAGCTATAAAGGATACATTAACATCTAGAGTTTTAAGAAATACACCAGTTAATTTAGATGATATAAATCTTTCAAAGGAAGAATTAGAATCTTTCGATAGAGTATTTATAGTTGCCTGTGGAACAGCTTATCATGCAGGTTTAGTTGGAAAAACTATAATAGAAAAGTTAGCTAAAATACCAGTTGAAGTTGATATTGCTTCAGAATTTAGATATAGAGATCCACTTCTAACTGAAAAATCATTAGTAATAGTTGTTAGTCAATCTGGAGAAACAGCAGATACTTTGGCAGTTTTAAGAGATGCTAAGAAAATAGGAGCAAAGGTTCTTGCTATTACAAATGTTGTTGGAAGCTCAGTTTCAAGAGAAGCTCATCATGTTATTTATACTTGGGCAGGCCCAGAAATTGCAGTTGCATCTACAAAGGCATATGAAACACAGCTAATAGCATTATATGTTGTGGGATTATACTTTGGAGAACTTAAGGGAACTTTAGATAGTAAGTTAGCAGAAGAAATAAAAGAAGAGTTATTAGCATTACCTGAAAAAGTAGAATCAATATTAACTCAAAAAGAAGAATTACAAAAATATGCTTCAAAACATTATATGAATAAGGATTTATTCTTCTTAGGAAGAGGAGTTGACTATGCTGTAGCATTAGAAGGTTCATTAAAGCTTAAGGAAATATCATATATTCATTCAGAAGCATATGCTGGTGGAGAATTAAAGCATGGTCCAATTGCTTTAATAGAAAAGGAAACTCCAATAATAGCATTATTAACAGAAGATAGATTAAGAGATAAGATGATAAGTAATATTAGAGAAGTAGTTACAAGAGGGGCAAAGGTATTAGGAATTGCACTTGAAGGTGATGAAGATGCCAAAGAAGTTTGTGATGATATAATTTATATACCAAGAACAAACCCACTACTAACTCCAGTATTATCAGTAGTACCACTTCAATTAATATCTTATTATATGGCTAAACAAAAGGGCTGTGACGTAGATAAACCTCGTAACTTAGCAAAATCTGTTACTGTTGAATAGATTGCAATTAAAGGAGAGAAGTATTATGAGAGAAGAATTAGTAAAAAAATTATTAAATGAATATAAAGAAACAGAAAAAGCATTAGAACTTGGAATTGATTGGTTAAATGAAAAGGACTATGCTAAAGGAAAATTAGACTTAGTTAAAGTAATAATCGCTGATTTAGAAGAATTATCAAAAGAAGCTTAGAAAAATAAAGAAGCACACTTTTATATTTATATAAGAGTGTGTATTTTTTTATATAAAATTAGTTATATATTACTGAAGAATAGAATGTATATGGTAAAATATAGATATAATGAATTTTAACTTTGTATCTATGATAAAAGAAAGGAGGATTACTATGCAAAAAGAGATTAGAAATAATGCAAAACTTTTAAATGAAGAAGGAAATCTAAATCAATCGGGATATGCAAGGAGTCTGATATTAGATTATGATAGAAAAGATATTAAGGCTAGTTCTTTACGTATTAAGGAATGGGATTACTATTTAATCTATAATGATGAATATGGGATTGCTTTAACTCTTGCAGATAATGCATATATGAGTTTAGAAAGTGTTTCCATTTTAGATTTTAAAAAGGCAAGAGAAAAGACAGTATCACCTATACAGCCACTTTCTCTTGGAAAGATAAAATTACCTTCAAGTTCTAAGAATGGTGATGTAGTATATAAGTCTAAAAAGATTGATTTAGCCTATAAACATAAGGGTGGAAAAAGAATTTTAGAATGCAGAATGGATAACTTTCATAATAAAGAAGAATTTAAATGTTATTTTGAATTAGATGAAGAACCTAAAGAATCTATGGTTATTGCTATTCCTTTTAAAAAGGAAAAACATTTTTATTATAATCAAAAAATAGTAGGCTTTAAAGTTAGTGGATATTTTCAATTAGGTGATTTTAAATATGAATTTAATAAAGAAAATACAAGAGGAATTTTAGACTGGGGTAGAGGCGTTTGGACATATAGTAACGTATGGTATTGGGGTGCTGGTTGTGGAATAGTGGACAATCATGAAGTAGGCTTTAATATTGGATATGGATTTGGAGATACAAGTGCAGCAACTGAAAATGTTATTTTTTATGACGGTATTTTGAATAAGTTAGAGGATGTTACATTTAATATTCCAACGGATGATGAAGGAAATCATTTATATACTAAGCCTTGGACTTTTACAAGTAGTGATAAAAGATTTGAAATGGACTTTGAACCTGTTTTAAATAGAGCATCTTGCACTGACATTAAGTTAATTTGTAGTGATCAAAATCAAGTTTTTGGGAAGTTTAATGGAACTATGATATTAGATGATGGTAGAAGGATAGTATTAAAGGATTTTTTAGCTTTTGCAGAAAGGGTTTCAAATAAGTGGTAAGACATATATAAGTATGAATATATTAAATAAAAAGAATTAAAAGATAGTATAATAGAAATAAGAATATAATAATAAAATAACCTTAGAATGCATACTATATTTATAAATAATAAAGTGTGATATTAAAAAAACCTCTTATTTAATAGAATATAGTATTTTGAAAAGATATTATATATTTGGTAAAATATATAATATACACTAAATTATATGGGAGATATAAAAAAGAATGAGGTGATTGTATGTGTTTAACAAGCTGTCTAATGGGGGAAGACAAAATATTAGTACTAAAAGCAACTAAGGATACTATAAATGATATAATAGAGAATGGTGTATATGCACTAAATAATTTACCTAGTAATTATAACCAATTTGAAAAGTTTGTATTAGTAGATGAAAAGTATTCCAATGGAGATGAGATTTTGGCAGTAGGAAATATAAGTGAGCCCTATGCCATTAATGAAAATAGTAAGGCTTTTAATGTATTTAATAATTGTAATTGGAAATGGGAATATGAACTTTCTAATATAGTAGACTTAAGAGGAAATGCAATAACACTTCAAGATATATTTATTGATGAAAGCTTAGATAGAATTAATTATACTGTTCAATTTTAATATTTTGAATATATTTTTTAACAGTACAGTAAACGTTTAAATAAAATATTTAATATCAAAATAATACCATATTATTTATTTATGAATAGTATGGTATTATTTTTATTATTTTCAATAGTTTTTTATATTGTAGATTTATTTTATAATAGATAGCTTATAAACAACATAAAAACTAAAGTTTAATATAAAATATAATTAAAATTAAGATTTTATTAAAATTAATTCAAAAACTATTGTATTTTGGAATTATTTGTTATAGTATGGGCTTATAGGAAATAAGTATATGAATTAAACCTTAAAATAGCCCCCTAAAATAATATTTTAAATACAAAACTATTGTATGGAATTTTTAATTCTGTACAATAGTTTTTTACATAAAAATATAATTTATACAATAGAAAATTACATGGAAATAAAATACAATTATCACCTTATTGGATATAAATTTACTCATTTTACCAAAAAACATATATTATAGGTTCACATTTTTAATTAGAAATATAATTTAATAAAAAATAATATTAAAATAATGTAAAATTTTTATTGAAATTTTACATTATTTGTTATAATATTTATTTATGTTTATAATGTGCAAAAAAAATATACATTATGTTTAAAAGAAATAATATAATCATGAAGATATTAAGGGGTAAATTTTATGGTAGAAACAAACATAAATATAATTAGCACAGGTGTATATCATCCTGAAAATAAGGTACATAACAATTATTTTATTAATCATTTTAATGAAATGGGAATTGAAGTGGAGGGTCTTTTAAATCATTTAGAACGTGAATACAGATATCTTTCAAATGATCCTAATGAAACTGTAATAACTATGGCATATAATGCCAGTTTAAAAGCATTAAATGAAGCAAATATAAGTATTAAGGATATAGATTTACTTATTTTTTCAACAGATACTCCAGAATACACATCACCTTCTAATGCAGTAATATTATTAGATATGTTAGGCAAAGGTGATGTTAGAATTCAAATGGCTTATGATATAAATTCCAATTGCTTAGGAATGTTAACTGCCTTGGATCAAGCAAGTAGAATGTTAAAAACCAATAAAAGATTTAAAAGAGCATTAGTAGTTGGAGGAATTTTATTTAGTTCTGTTGGAAATCCAAATGATGTAGTATCTTATGCTAATTTTGGTGATGCAGCATCAGCAGTGGTTTTAGAGAAGATAGAAGAGGATGTAAAAAGAGGCTTTATTGATTCTACACATTTAACACAAACTTCAGAATGTAATAATATACTTATGCCTAAAGTGGGATACTCAAAAATTACAAAACATGGAGTAGAAAATGGAGAGGATAATAAATGGTTCTGGAAGCCATTTGATGCAAGTTTCTTATCAGATATATGGACAGGTTTAATTAAAGAAGTTGCAGAAGATAATGGTATTAAAGCATCAGATATTAATCATTTTATATTCTCTCAATTTACAGTTCCAGATTCTAGATTAACTTTAGAAAAGTTGGGCATAGATACCAACAAAACAACTTATTTAGGTAATGAATATGGGTATACTGGAACTACTAGTACTATAATAGCTCTTAACAGAGCACTAAAAACTGGAAGAATTAACTCTGGGGATTATGTTATATTAGCATCTATGGGATCTGGTGCAGTATTGTCAGTATTATTGTTTAAGTTTTAATTATTATTTTCAATAATAATATATATAAAATAAAAGGAGGAATAACTAACTATGAGTAAGTATCAAGGTAAGAATTCAAGTTATCAATTTGAGGTAGATAAAATTAAAAAAGTATTTCACGCTCAAGCAGCAGGCTTTTTTAGTGAAGAGGAAGGAAAAGCTTTTTTAAAGGATTATGATGAAATAGCAAAAAAAATACCAACTAAAGATTATGCTTTAATAATTGATGCTGCAGATTTAAAGCCATCAAGTACAGACGTAGCAAAGGTTTTATTTGAAGTGTTAAAAAGATATATGGAAGTTCATTTTAAAAAGAGATTCTTAATTACAAAGGGAAATTTAATTACTGTTTCTCAATTTAAGAGATTAGGTAAAGATGTACCTGGTTGGACTGAATCTATTATTTATGTAGATGATTATAATGATGCATTAAATAATCTTTAGAAATACATTATTAGTACATAGAAGGTAAATATGTTAATAAACATATATAACAACATTAAACATTTAATTATATTAAAATAGTATTTTACTATAAGACTATTGCATTGAGATTTACTTCTTTGCAATAGTTTTTCTTGTCTAAATTTTGCACAAATTATAGTGGGAATGTTGTTGTTTTAACTAAAATAAAATACAAATTACATATATTATTGCTGATATATAAAGGTATATGATAAGATAAATATTGCTAATTTATTCATGTAATTTGCGTATTTTATTCTGTAGGAATACAATGAAAAAATCTATAAGTCTAAGATCTATATTTACTCTAAGCTTTTCAATCATAATTATAACCTTAATATTAGTTATAACATTAGTTATAAATATTAGAACTACAGAAATATATAAAAGACAAATTGGAAGCAATCTTTCTGAATTATCATATCAAATGGCTGATAAGTTAGATCAGTATATGTGGTCAAGGTATAGCGAAGTTTCACTATTAAGTAAAATAGAAGCTTTTAAGGATTTAGAAAATAAAAAGGAAATAAGAAGTCTTATTGAAGAATTACAAAATAATGCTCCTGAATATGCTTGGATAGGAGTATTAGATGTAGACGGAAATGTTGTTATATCTACAGATGGAATTTTAGAAGGAAAAAATATATCAACTAGGCCTGTATATAGTGAAGCTTTAACAGCACCTTTTATAGGAGATGTTCATGAAGCAGTATTACTTGCAAATTTGCTTCCTAATCCAACAGGTGAAGAAATGAAATTTGTTGATATTAGTATCCCCATAAAAGATGAAAGTGGAGAGTTAAAAGGTATATTAGCTACTCACTTAAGTTGGAAGTGGGCAAAAGAAATAGAAGATTCTCTAATGAATTCTTTAGAAAATAGGAAGGACATAGATTTATTTATTTTAAGTAAGGATAATACTGTATTGTTAGGACCAGAAGAATTTCTAGGAGAAAAAATTGAATTAGATAAAATTAATGTTTCTAAAATTAGTAAAAGTAATTGTTATGTGGAAAAATGGACGGATGGTAGGAAGTATTTAACAGGCTGTTCAGAAGAAAATGGATATAAAAATTATAAAGGATTAAATTGGACAATATTAGTTCGTAAGCCTTTAGATATAGCTTATAAACCAGTAGTAGAACTTAGAAATTTCATTATAATTATAGGCCTTGCATTAGCAATCATATTTGCATTAATAGGATTAATTATAGCTAGGATTATAGCAAATCCATTAAAGAAAATAGCATTATCAGCAGAAAAACTTAAATCAGGAGAAAGAGTAGAAATACCTGAGTATCATGGAATAAAAGATATAGAGTTACTTTCAGTATCATTAAAAAGTCTTATAAATAGTTTAATAAATACTGAACATGCCCTTGGAGAAATGGAAGGCATAGCTCATAATGATCAATTAACAGGATTAGCAAATAGAAAAGCACTTATAAGATATTTTGAGGAAATAAAGGAAAAGGTAATAAATGAAAATATAAATTATACAATTTACTATTTAGACTTGGATGGCTTTAAGCTAATAAATGATACCTATGGTCATGAATCAGGGGATTTAGTATTAAAAGAAGTAGCTAAAAGACTTAATCTTAATGTTAAAAAAGAGGATTTTGTAGCAAGGCTTGGTGGAGATGAATTTATAGTAGTTAAAAATTTTGAAGAAAATAAACTTGTAGAAGATAGTGTAACTTTTGCTAATTTACTAATTGAAGAGATAAAGAAACCATATATTATTCAAGGAAATACAATGGCTATAGGATGTAGCATTGGAGGGGCCTTTTATCCAATCCATGGAGAAGATCCAATGGAGGTAATGAAGCTAGCAGATAAGTGTTTATATACATCAAAAAATGAAGGAAAAAATAAATACACTTATTTTAATATAAAGTAAGTTTATAGAACTGAAAGGAGAATATTTTCATATTCTTCTTTATTTTTATGCAACTATTCCAGAAGTGGGGTAAATATTTCATTTATGTATGATTTAACTACTTTTGACAATTTAGATAAGCTAAAAATGATAATTAAAGATATTGAAGGTGAAGATATAGTATTAAACTTAATTAAAGAAGATAAGTAATATATAAAACTAAAATAATGGAATAAAATAAGAAACTATGAATTTAATTATCTATAGTTTCTTATTTTATTGAGAATTATTTTCAATATATATCTTGACTTCAAGATATATAGGGGGTATAATTATCTTGAAATCAAGATAATGTAGGTGAATATATGGATGACATAAATTTAAAGTTAGTTATTGCAATGGCTAGGACTTATGATGATTTATTTTTTCAAATAGAAAAAAATGTTCAAGAATTTGGATTAAACATCAGTGAGTTCGGTGTTTTAGAAATGCTTTATCATAAGGGCGATCAGCCTGTGCAAAAGGTTGCTGATAAAATTCTTGTAACTAGTGGAACAATTACTTATGTAATAAATAAGTTAGAAAAAAAACAACTAGTAATTCGCAGAAAATGTGATAAAGATAAAAGAATTTATTATGTTTCATTAACTGAAAAAGGAAAGGATTTTATAGGGCATATATTCCCTAAGCATAAAGACTTTTTGGATGAATTATTTAAAGACTTAAGTGAAGAAAATAAAAGAGAACTTTTAGACAATTTAATTGAATTTAGGAAGGTTCTTAAGTAATTTTCTAATAATGGACATATAAATTTAATAAGGGTAAAAAAAGATAGGAGAGGATATTAATGAATAATAATTTTTTAGAATCAATAAAAGAAAGAAGAAGTATATATGCTATAGGTAAGGAATCACCTATATCAGATGAAAGAATAAGAGAATTAGTAGAAGAAGTTGTTAAACACGTACCATCTGCTTTTAATTCACAAACAACAAGAACAGTAATTTTATTAGGAGAATCTCATGATAAGTTATGGGATATAACCATGGAAGCTTTAAGGAAGGTAGTTCCTGAAGATAGTTTTGGAGATACAGAAGAGAAAATTAATTCCTTTAAAGCTGGATATGGAACTGTTTTATTCTTTGAAGATTTTGCAATAGTAGAAGGATTACAAAAGCAGTTTGAATTATATAAGGATAACTTCCCAGTATGGGCAACACAAACTTCAGGAATGATGCAATTTTCAGTTTGGACTGCCTTTGCAACAGAGGGACTTGGAGGAAGTCTTCAACATTATACAGAAGTAATAGATAATGAAGTTAGAAAAGAATTTAATATACCAAATAATTGGAAGATGTTAGCTCAAATGCCTTTTGGTAATATACTAGCACCAGCTGGTGAAAAAACTTTTACTCCAATAGAAGATAGAGTTAAGGTTTTAAAATAAGGAGAATATTATGTTAAAAAAATTAGACCATAGAAATATGGGGAAAAGTGATTTAGGATGGTTAAAAACTATATTCCACTTCTCTTTTGCAGATTATTATAATATAGATAATATGAACTTTGGAGTTCTAAGGGTTATAAATGATGACTTAATAGCAGGTAATACTGGCTTTGATT
Source organism: Bacillota bacterium (assembly GCA_023445445.1). Lineage (GTDB taxonomy): Bacteria > Bacillota > Clostridia > Clostridiales > Clostridiaceae > Clostridium. The sequence continues at coordinate 4,278 of JAEXLD010000004.1, read as the reverse complement.
ATCACCCACATAAGGATATGGAAATAATATCTTATGTTATCCAAGGTGGTTTAACTCATTCAGATACAATGGGAAATAAAAACACTATATATAGAGGCGAAGTTCAATACATGAGTGCTGGTACAGGAGTTTACCATAGTGAGCAAAATATAGGAGATGAAACTATAAGATCACTTCAAATTTGGATACTTCCAGATAAAAGAGGACATAAACCAGCCTATGGTGATTATAAGTATAAAGAAGAGGATAGAAAAAATAAGTGGCTAAATATAGTATCAAGTAAAGAAGGAAATGCACCAGTAAAAATTAATCAAGATGCAAACTTCTATGTAGTTGAATTAGATGAGGGAAAAGAAATAGACTTTAAAGTTGATTCTAACAGACAGGCTTATTTAGTACAAATAGAAGGGGATTCAAATATTAATAATCTTGAACTTAATGAAAGAGATGCTCTTGAAATAATTGAAGAAGATATTAATATTAAGGCTAAGAAAAAATCCCATATACTTGTAATTGAAATGAAAAAAGAATTAAAGTGGTAATATTTTAAAGTAGGAGAAATTCTCCTACTTTTTTTTAGTGCATATAAATTATCTTTTAATAATTACTATCTTTTAAATGGTGGAAAAGTTTGTTATAGTAAAATTAAAGCATGCTATATGTGCAAAACAAAATTGCATAATAGAACATGGCTATGCAAATACTTAAAATATTAAAGTGTTTTTATATAAATAGATATTATTAAATTTTAAAGGAGATTAATATAAAATGAGAAAAATGAAAACAATGGACGGAAATACTGCGGCAGCTTATGTTTCATATGCCCTTACAGAAGTAAGTTCAATTTTTCCAATCACCCCTTCTTCACCTATGGCAGAGCATATAGACGAATGGGTAGCAAAGGGAAGAAAAAATATTTTTGGAAAGCCAGTAAATGTAGTTGAAATGCAATCAGAAGCAGGAGCCGCAGGAGCACTTCATGGATCTTTACAAGCAGGTGCATTAAGTACAACTTTTACAGCTTCACAAGGTTTATTACTTATGGTTCCTAATATGTATAAAATGGTTGGTGAAAGACTTCCAGCAGTTATCCATGTAGCTGCAAGAGCAATTGCTACATCATCATTAAGTATATTTGGAGATCATCAAGATGTTATGGCAGCAAGACAAACAGGCTTTGCAATGTTATCTGAAGGCTCTGTTCAAGAAGTTATGGATTTAGCTCCAGTAGCTCATTTAACAGCAATAAAGGCTAGAATGCCTTTTGTAAATTTCTTTGATGGATTTAGAATATCTCATGAAATACAAAAGATTGAAGTTTTAGAATATGATGAATTAGCAAAACTTGTTGATTATGAAGCATTAAATAATTTTAGAAAAAATGCATTAAATCCTGATCATCCAGTTACAAGAGGAACATCACAAAATCCAGATACATACTTCCAATTAACTGAATCATTAAATAAGTATTATGATGATATTCCAGATATAGTGGAAGAATATATGTCTAAAATAACTGAACTTACTGGAAGAGAATATCATTGCTTTGATTATTATGGAGATCCAGAAGCAGATAGAATATTAGTTGCTATGGGTTCAGTAATTGAAGTGGCAGAAGAAACTATAGATTACTTAAGAGCTAAGGGTGAAAAGGTTGGTGTTGTAAAGGTAAGACTTTATAGACCATTTTCAATAGAAAAATTACTAAAGGTTATTCCTAAGACAGTTAAGAAAATTGCTGTATTAGATAGAACTAAAGAACCTGGTTCAATTGGTGAGCCTTTATACTTAGATATAGTTAGAGCAGTTAATGAAATGGAAAATCCACCTAAGGTTTATGGTGGTAGATTTGGATTAGGTTCAAAGGACCCATATCCAGCACATATAGAAGCAGTTTTTGATAATTTAAATCAAGATAAACCAAAGAATAGATTTACTATAGGAATTGATGATGATGTAACTTATTTATCATTAACACCAAAGGAAGATTTAGATGCAACTCCAGAAGGCATAACAGCTTGCAAGTTTTGGGGACTAGGTTCAGATGGTACTGTTGGAGCAAATAAGAGTGCTATAAAAATAATTGGTGACCATACAAATATGTATGCACAAGGATATTTTGCCTATGACTCAAAGAAATCAGGTGGAATTACAGTTTCCCACTTAAGATTTGGTAAATCTCCAATAAAATCTCATTATGAAATAGATAAGGCAGATTTTATAGCATGTCATAATCAATCTTATGTATATAATTATGATGTTTTAAAGGGACTTAAAAAGAATGGAGTATTTGTATTAAATACTATTTGGAGTGAAGAAGAATTAGATAAGAAACTTCCAGCTAAGATTAAGAGATACATAGCAGAAAATAATATACAGTTCTATACTATTAATGCTATAAAGATAGCACAAGAAATAGGTCTTGGTGGAAGAATAAATATGATAATGCAATCAGCTTTCTTTAAGTTAGCTAATATTATTCCTATTGAAGATGCTGTTAAATATTTAAAAGATGCAGTAGTAACTTCCTATGGCAAAAAGGGTGAAAAAGTAATTAATATGAACTTTGAAGCTATAGATAGAGGCTTAGAGTCATTAGTTAAAATAAATCCTCCAGAAAATTGGAAGGATGCTGAAGATGATATGTTGGAAGAAAAAATTAATGTTCCTAAGTTTATCGAAGAAGTATGCATTCCAATAAATAAACTAGAAGGTAGTAGTATTCCAGTATCAACCTTTATAGATGCAGGAGCAGAAGATGGAACCTTTATGTCTGGAACTACTGCTTTTGAAAAAAGGGGAATAGCAGTTAATGTACCTGAATGGATTCCAGATAAATGTATCCAATGTAACCAATGTTCATTTGTTTGTCCTCATGCAGTTATAAGACCTTTCTTATCAACTAATAAGGAATTAAAAAATGCTCCAGATAGCTATAAGAGTATTAAAGCAAATGGAATTAAAGGAGATAAAGAATATAACTATACTATAGGAATAACTCCTTTAGATTGTACTGGTTGTGGAAATTGTGCAGAAATTTGTCCAGCACCAGGAAAAGCTTTAGTAATGAAGCCTATGGATACACAAAGTGAGCAAATAGAAGCTTGGAATTATGCAATTGAAGAATTATCTCCAAAAGAAAACCCTATGAGTAAGACTACAGTTAAGGGAAGTCAATTTGAACAACCTTTATTAGAATTCTCAGGAGCTTGTGCAGGATGTGGAGAAACTACTTATGCTAAGCTTGTAACTCAACTATTTGGAGATAGAATGATGATTGCAAATGCTACAGGTTGTTCATCAATTTGGGCTGCATCAGGAGCTTCTACTGCTTATAGACCTAATCATGAAGGAAATGGTCCAGCTTGGGCTAATTCATTATTTGAAGATAATGCTGAATATGGATTAGGTATGTTCTTAGGAGTTAAGACAATTAGAGATAGAATTGCAGACAATGTAAGAATAGCTTTAGAAGAAGGAAATATGTCTACAGAAGCTAATGCTATATTAAAAGATTGGTTAGATAATGTAGATAATGGAGAAGGAACAAGACAAAGAGCAGAAAACTTAAGAAGTGTTCTAGAAGAAGATAATTCAGAAATTGCTAAGGAAATATTAAAGGATAAGGAATTCTTCGTTAAGAGATCACAATGGATATTTGGTGGAGATGGCTGGGCATATGATATAGGCTATGGTGGCTTAGATCACGTATTAGCATCAGGAGAAGATATTAATGTTTTAGTATTTGATACAGAAATTTATTCAAATACAGGAGGTCAATCTTCAAAAGCTACACCAGAAGCAGCAGTTGCTAAGTTTGCTGCAACAGGAAAGCGAACTAAGAAGAAAGATTTAGGTTTAATGGCTATGACTTATGGCTATGTATATGTAGCACAAGTATGCATGGGAGCTAACTTAAATCAAACCCTTAAAGCAATTGCAGAAGCTGAAAGCTATAAGGGACCTTCATTAATAATAGCTTATGCTACTTGTATATCTCATGGAATTAAGATGGGTATGTCTAATACTCCATATGAAGAAAAGAGAGCAGTTGATTCAGGATATTGGCATCTATATAGATACAACCCAGATTTAAAGGTTGCAGGAAAGAATGCATTTAATTTAGATTCTAAGGCACCAACTGCAAGTCTTAGAGAGTTCTTAATGGGAGAAGTTAGATATTCATCATTAGCAAAAGCTTTCCCAGAAATAGCAGATGAGCTATTTGAAAAGACAGAAGAAAATGCTAAGGAAAGATATGAAAGATATAAGAGTTTA
>JAEXLD010000082.1 GCA_023445445.1 Bacillota bacterium | reverse complement strand
GTCATGGACAATTCTTATTAGGACCATTATGCCCAAATACAAAATATATGTTAAAGATTTATAAAGACAATATTGTAATAAAATATACAGAATTAGAAACTTCCTCATATAATGGAAAGTGTATAGGCAAACCTGAAAATTGTGATAATAAACCTGGAGATCATGGCCAAGGTTGCTGCAATTGTTAATTTTAAAAAATAAATAACAAAAAAGGAGGCTATTACTATAGCCTCTTTTTTGTTGTTTAAAATTCTGATAAAATAATCTTATTTAAATTAGGAGAGTTAAGAATGGAAAAAGTAGTTATATATGTGGTTGGAATTTTCTTTAGCTTAGGTATTTTTGATTATATTATTGGTGGAAAATTAAATTTAAGTAGTGGAATAGAAAGTGGTATTAAAAGTATGGGCTCTTTAGCTCTATCAATGCTAGGAATACTTTCAATAACTCCTTTAATTTCAGATTATTTAATTAAATATGTAGTTCCATTATTTAATGATAATTTTATTACTCCAAGTATTCTTTCATCATCTGTTATTGCTGTGGATATGGGAGGATATAAAATTGCAGAGGCTATTGCTAGTAATAAACTGGAAGTTTATTTTTCTGGAATATTAATAGCATCTATGTTAGGTTGTACTATAAGTTTCACATTACCTTTAGCATTAGGCATAATAGATAAAAAAAATATAGATATATTATGCAAGGGAGTACTATGTGGGATAGTAACATTACCTATAGGATTATTTTTAGGTGGAGTACTTTTAAAAATACCAATATTAGATATTGCTAAAAATATTTTACCAATAGTTTTAATTTCATTATTAATAATTATAGGATTAAATAAGATACCTGATAAGATGATAAAATACTTTAAGGGCCTTGCAAAAATTATATTTATAGTGGGAATAATTGGATTAGGACTTCAAGGAATAAAATCAATTACAGGTATAGAAATAGTTAAAAACTTATTACCATTAGAAGAATCGATTACTATTGTAGGGAAAATAGCAATATTTTTGTCTGGTGCTAATGTAATGATTGAAGTAATAAAAAGGTTATTTAAGAATACAATTAAAAGGCTGGGAGATATTATGGCTATAAATTCACATTCTGTTACAGCTTTAATAGGAAGTTTAGCTTCAGCAGTTATAGTATTCACTAATTTTGATAAGTTGGATAATAGAGGGAAAGTTATATGTTCAGCTTTTTCTGTAGCAGGTGCCTATGTATTTGGTGGACAACTTGCTTACGTAGTTACTGAGGCTAAGGAGATAGCTTATATTTATATAATTGTAAAATTATTTTCAGGATTATTAGCAGTTTTATTAGCCTTAAAAATAACAAAAAGGGAGCTGTCTCACAATGTAAAATGAATAATGAAAAATGTAAAATAAAAGAAGAAACTCCCTTAGGAGTTTCTAAAATATATATCTTTTTAGTAATTCCTTTGGAATTACATCAATAATTCTACATTTTTAATTTACTAATGTAAAATCAGTATTAGTTAAGGTAAATATATCTTTTAAGCTATCAGTTATATAAACCTTGTTATCCTTAGTTATAAAGATTGCATCTATTCCATCTATAGAATTTACAAACTTCATACCTTCTTCTACACCCATTGCAAATACTGAAGTAGATAATGCATCTCCATCTATAGATTTATTACTTACTATAGTGATACCAGCAATTTCATTTTCATAAGGATACCCCGTTTTAGGACTTAAAATATGATGATATTTAATTCCATTCTCTTCAATATATCTTTCATATATTCCAGAAGTAACTATTGACTTATTATTAGTTGTAATAGTTCCAATAATACCACCACGTTCAGAAAAAGGATTTTGGATACCTATTCTCCAATCAGATCCATTTATTTTTTTGCCGTGAGCAAAGACATTTCCACCTAAATTTATTATAGCACTTTTAACACCTTCTTCAGTTAAAAGCTCTGAAATTACATCAGCTGTATAACCCTTTGCTATACCACCTAAATCAATCATCATACCTTTTTTCTTTAAGTATATAGTTTTATCATCATCATTAAGTTCGATATTGTTATATCCAATTAGGGGAAGTTTTTCATTTATTTCCTCTTGAGTTGGAACTTTTGCTTCAGGAAGTCCTATACTCCATAGTTTTACTATTGGACCTACTGAAATATCAAATAATCCATTAGAAAGCTTTGAATATTCTACACCCTTTTTTACAACAGTATATGTATAATCATCTGCTTTTACAGGACTAATGCCTGCGGCATCATTTATTTTATCTACTAATGTTCCATTTTCATTTATACTTAAAATAGATTCCAGTTCTTTAACTTTATTAAATACTTTATTTAAGATTTCTTCATCATCACTATCATAAAGAGTTATAGTAACAACAGTTCCCATTAATAATTCAGTTCTTTCCAAAGGTTCTGATGTTTTAGTGCTTTTTGAGCAACTAACAAAAGTGGAAAGAGAGAAAATAAACAAAAAGAAAAAAGCAAGGGGCTTTAGTGTTTTTTTTGGCATAAAAATCCTCCTTAAAAATAATAATTAATATTATTATAAGCAAAAATATAAAAATAACAAAAGACTTTAGGCTTTTGCCTAAAGTCCCTATTTAAAAAATATTACTTAGCGTCTTTTAAAGCTTCTTTAGCTAAAGCTTTGAAGTTGTTTGAAGTACTTGTAGCTCCTGTTACAGTATCAACTGCATCAGCATCTTGTTTTTCAACTAAAGCTTTTTCTAAAGCTGGGAAAGCTTCGATTGGATTAGTACCACTTTTAGCTTTCATATTTGTGTTGTATTCTTCGTTATCTAACTTGCTTACGCCTTCTGAAGAAACTTCATCATATTTAACAGTAGCAATTTTTCCATCTTTAACTTCTATTTTAATTGAAGCAGTATTTCCTTTATCGTCTTTTTCACCAGTAGCTTCGTATGTACCGTTCTTTAATCCTGATTCTTTAGCTTCTTCTTTATTGCCGCATCCTACAAACATAGTAGTAGCTAAAGCAGCAACTGCTAATAAGCTTATAACTCTTCTTGATTTCATAACAAAATCCCCCTTAAACTTATTTAATTTACGTCGAATTGTTTTAATTACTAGTTAATTATACACAAAATATATTATAATTGATATTCGAATTACTTATGATATATAAGAAAAATTAATAGTAAAAATTTATGAATAATTGCCTACAAATTAGGAAATATAAGGGTTTAAGAAGAGAAAATTTTAAAAAAATGAATGAAATATTGTTAAAAAAACGACAATTTTTTTTTTGATTGATATAGACATCTTAACAAATAGTGTATAGAATTAGATATGCTATTTTAGAATTATTTAAATGAAGGGAAGGGTTCAACATGTCAAAAAATAAGATACTCGTTCTTGGTGCAGGATATGGTGGTGTACATGCTGCTAAGAAATTAGCCAAGAAATATAAGAAAAATGATGATGTGGAAATTACTTTAATAGATAGAAATCCATTTCATACATTAATGACAGAATTACATGAAGTTGCAGGGGGAAGAGTTCATCCTGAATCAGTACAAGTTGAATTATGTAAAATTTTCGGAAAATCAAAAGTTAAAGTTGTAACAGATTTTATAGAGAAAGTTGATACAGATAATAAAGTTGTAGAAACTACAAATGGAAAATATTCATATGATTATTTAATTATAGGTACAGGAAGTGAACCTGCTTTCTTTGGAGTTCCTGGAGTAAAAGAAAATGGCTTTACTTTATGGTCATTTGAAGATGCACTTAAAATAAGACATCATATTGAAGATATGTTTGCTAAAGCAAGCCTTGAAAGAAATGCTGGTAAGAGAAAAGAAATGCTTACATTTATAGTAGCAGGTTCAGGATTTACTGGTATTGAAATGGCTGGAGAACTTCTAGAATGGAAGAGCAGATTAGCAAGAGAATATAATGTAGATGAAAGCGAAGTTACTTTAAAAGTTGTTGAAGCTATGGGAACTATCTTAAATATGTTAGATAGAAAACAAGCTGACAAAGCTGAAAAGTATATGGTTAAGCATGGAGTAGAAATATTAAAGAATTCACCTATAGTAGAAGTTAGCGAAGATAAGATAACTTTAAAGAGTGGAGAAGAAATTAGTACAAGAACTTTAATATGGACTTGTGGAATTCAAGGAAATCAAGATGCTAAAGAGTATGGATTAGAAACAGCTAGAGCAGGAAGATTACAAACTAATGAATATATGCAAGCTGTAGGAAAGAAAGATGTATTTGTTGTTGGAGATATGGCTTATTATGAAGAAGAAGCTGGTAGGGGAACTCCACAAATAGTTGAAGCAGCAGAACAAACAGCTAATACAGCAGTTAAGAATATAATTGCTTCAATAGAAAATAAAGAAATGGAAAAATTCCAAGGAAAATACCATGGATTTATGGTTTCAATCGGTGGAAGATACTGTGTTGCTAACTTAAGTGGAATTAAATTATCTGGATTCTTTGCAATGATAATGAAACATCTAGTTAATATGTACTACTTATGGGGAGTAAATAACATTAATGCTGTTTATAACTACTTACAACATGAATTCTTTAATATGGAAGATAGAAGATCAGTAATGAGAGGCCATGTATCATCTAAGGGAAATAGATTATGGTTAATACCATTAAGAATGTATATAGGTTGTTTATGGTTAATTGAAGGTATTAAGAAGTTATTAGGAGATTCTACATGGGAAAAGATGTGGGATGCTGGTAGCATTAAAGGCTTCTTTAATAGTATAGAAATTGGTGCAGATAGCTGGACTAAAGCAGGTAATGTAAAAATGCCATTTACATGGTTACAAGATGCAACATCAGCAGCTTCAGCAGCAGGTGCTGGAGAAACTGCAACTGAATGGGCTACACCAATATTTAAAGAAATTCCAGGTTGGTATGCTACAATTATGGAATTTATGATGCCAAATCCAGAAGTAGCTGTTTGGTTCCAAAGAATAGTTGTATTAATGGAAATCGGAATGGGCCTTTGCTTGATAGTAGGATTATTTACATTCATATGGGGCGCTGTTTCAGTTGTTATGCCAATTAACTTTATCTTATGTGCTATGGCTGGATGGGACATATTATGGTATGTATTTGGTTCAATAGCATTAATGAGTGGTGCAGGTAGGACATTTGGACTTGACTACTATATTATGCCTTGGATAACAAGGATGGCAGATAATTTCTGGCATGGAAAGAAAAAACCATTATATGTAAATAATTTATTACATGGAAATAAAAAAGAATTATATTTAGATGCAGAATAGTATGCAAAAAATAAATATATATGTATAATAGATTTTAAAAGGTAGAGTTTATTTACTCTACCTTATAAATTGTATAATTATAATGTACATACAATTAGTTTCATTATAATGGAGATGATTATTATGTTTAAGAAATTAGATTTCGTTATTATAGCAGTATTAATGATACTATCATTTTTACCTGAAATAATATTAGGTGCATCTGTGGGAAAAGGTCTTAGTAATACATATGCAGAAATAACCGTTTCTGGAAAGCTATATAAAAATATTAATTTAGCACAGCATAGAGGGGAAGAAACTATAGAACTGAAAACTAAGGATGGAGTTAATATTATTAAGATAAAAGATAATAAGATAGGTATAATAGAAGCTGATTGCCCAGATCAGGTTTGCATGAATCCTGAATACATTGAAAAACCTGGAGAAAGTTTAGTATGTCTTCCTCATAAGGTTATGATAGAAATTAAAGGTATGGCAGAAGATGATATTATACTATCATATTAAGGAGAAACTATGAGAAAAACCAGTAAAATAGTATATATAGGATTATTAGTAGCTCAAGCGTTAGTTTTACATATAATTGAGCGTATGATTCCTGTACCTTTTATAACACCAGGTGCTAAGCTTGGATTGGCAAATTTAATTACTGTAATTGCTCTATATACATTAGACACTAAAAGAGATGCTTTTTTAGTACTATTCTTAAGACTTACTTTATCAACTATGTTTGGAGGGAATTTATCTTCCTTTATGTATAGTGCAGCTGGAGGAACATTAAGTTTTCTTTCAATGGTAGCAGTTAAAGAGTTATTTAGAGATAAGGTTAGCATTATTGGAGTAAGTTCAGCAGGAGCTATATTTCATAATGTAGGACAATTAATAATTGCCTCATTAATAGTAAAAAATATAGGGGTTATGCTATACTTACCAGTATTATCAACTATAGGAATAGGGACAGGTATTTTTATTGGAATAACCGCTAACTATGCAGTAACACACTTAAGAAAACTTCCAATGTTCAAAAGTTAAATAGTTATGAATTGAAAATAGATATATAATTTCTAATCACTAAGAGGGTGGAATAAAATGGACAATATTTGGAATAATTATCCTGAGATAAGGCAAGAGCTTATTGAAGTAATAGATTTAATGAAAAAAAATGTAAAATGTAAGGACAAAAAAATAGAAAAATCTATAATAGAATTAATTGAATCAGGTGGCAAATTACTAAGACCGGCTTTTGTATTAATAGGATCAAAATTCGGAGATAATGATAAATCTAAGGCTATTCCTACTGCAGCAGTAATTGAAATGCTTCATATGGCAACCTTAGTTCATGATGATGTAATAGATGATTCAAAGCTTAGAAGGGGACAAGAGACCATTCAATCTAAGTATGGAAAAGATTATGCTGTGTATATAGGAGATTATCTTTTCTGTGTATGCTTTAAAATATTAGCTACTAACCAAGCACTACAAGCAATAAAAGTTGATTCAAGAGCAATGTCAAAGATTTGCATGGGTGAGGTAAATCAACTTAATTCTAGATTTTCAATGAAATTGTCAGTTAAGGATTATCTAAGTAGAATATCTGGAAAAACAGCAGAGTTATTCTCTATATCTTTATATTTAGGCGCAGCAGAATGTAATGCAGATGAAAAAGTTTCAAGAGAACTTGGAAATATAGGTCATAATTTAGGAATGGCTTTTCAAATTATAGATGACATTTTAGATTACGAAGGAAATGATGAAAGCATTAAGAAATCTGCAGCAAATGATTTAAAACAAGGTATTTACACACTTCCTTTAATATATGCATATAGAAATAATAAAGATGACTTTAAAGATATTCTTGGAAAAGACTATTACCAAGAAGAAGAGATAATGGAAATAATAAACTTGGTTAAAGCTAATAATGGAATAGAGATGGCAAAGGAATTAGCTGAAAAGTATGTTAATAAATGTTTTAAGGGAATTGATAAATTACCAAATAACAAGTATAAAATTGTATTAAAAGAAATTGCTAGTTGGTTATTAAAAAGAACATACTAAAGGGTTACTTATTTTAAGTAACCCTTTAGTATATTTTTTAAAGTTTTAACAAATTCAAAATTAATTTTATAAAATGAGTCAAAATAACTAATATAAATTGGAAGTTTAACAGATAAATCTTTAATATTAATTACTTTAATATCAGGTAGTGAATGGTAATGATTATATATGCTAGCAGGAATAAATGTAGCAGCCTTACTTGAAGAAACACCTTTTAATGCTGAAAAATATGAATTAGTACTATATAAGATATTTGAAGAATCTAAAATTTTATGATCATAATTAAATTCATTACAGATTAAAGTTTTCAAACAAGTTTTATCAGAGGATAATATTAAAGGTAAATCAAATACTTCTTCTTTTTTTATGGAACCTATTTGGAAGTTTCGTCCTGCTACTAAAAGGATTTCATCATATCCAATTAGTTTTGTGGTTAAACCATTAGAATTTTCTGGCTTAGTATAACAAATAAAAATATCACATGAGTTACTAGATAGATTAGCCTTTGAGCAACAATCTATTGTATTAAGGTTAATTGTATAAGCAGAAAAGTTTTTCTTCAGCTTAGAAATAGCCATAGGCAAAAGGGTTAATCCAATTGATTCAACAGCTTCAATAGAAACATATTTTTTCTTATTTATTGAATTTAACAATTCTTCTTGCATCTTACCATAAGAGGTTAAAATTGACTCAGCATACTTGAATAATATTTCGCCCTCAGTAGTTAAAGATACTCCTTTATTTGTTCTATTAAATAGCTTTACATTTAATTTATTTTCTAGCTTTGAAATTTGTTGACTAAGTGCAGATTGTGAAATATGCGCATTTTTTGCAACCGTTGAAATACTTTTAGAGTTAGCAACTTGGAAAAAATAATTTAAGCTATCAATATGCATAACAATCTCCTATCTTAAAATCTATATATTAGATTATTATATTATAATAATTTATAAAAATCAAAATTTAATATTTTCAAAATATTAAAATAATGGTGTATAATTTATTTTAGGTTAGGATGTGAAAATATGAGAATTAAAAAAAGAGTAATTTTTTCACTTATTATTGGGTTTTTAATAATTTTTTTTATAAATTTAGTATTAAGTAAATCTAATAGAAGTGATTTAAAAGGTGATATAACAGTATGGGCAAGTGATGAAAATTATAATTATTTTCTTAAAGTTTCTAATGAATTTAAAGAGAGAAATAGAAAAGTAAATATACATATTGTAAATATTGGAGCTGAAGATTATTTAGAAAAAATACAAAATCTAAATAAAAAAGACTTACCTAATATAGTAGAATTAAACTTTCTAGAATTAGAAAAAGTAAAAGACAAAGTAGATTTTTTAGAAGAAAATAAAAGTATGATTGAAATGTATAATAAGAATTTTAAGGAAGGCAGAATTCAAGAAGTGAAAATTCAAGAAGATTATTATGGAATTCCCTTTGAATCTAATCCAATTGCATTGTATGTTCGAAGTGATATTTTAAATAAATACGGATATGAAGTTTCAGAATTAAATACGTGGAAGGACTTAGTTGAAGTAGGAAGTGATATTAAAAATAAAAGCTCTGGGGAAATTAATATATTTTCTAAGAAAGATAGATCTAATATGGAGTTATTAATTTTTTCTCAATTAGTAGACTGTGAAAAGCCTTCTTATACTAAAGAGGATATAGTAAAAGAATTTAATAATATATATAAAGATGAATACACAACAGAAGATAGTAATTATTTATGTAGAATAGCATCTTTAGATTTTTATAGAGAGATTATTCAAGGCAAAGAGATAGGTGTATGGACATGTAAAAATCCACCTAGTTATAGAATTGGTGAGAATAAATTATATGATTTAGGAGGAAAAAACTTAGTTGCTTTAAATACTGATAAAAATAGAGAAACAATTAAAGAATTCATAGCTTTTGCAGCAACTAATAAAGATTTACTATCTAAAGAACTTATAGAAAATAAATTTTTCCCAAGTTCTATATATTCATTAAATGTTAATGATAAGGAATTTAGCAAGGAAAATATAGAAGGAAGTAGCCCATTCTTAACACTAATAAATATAGTTGAACGGGCCCCAAGTATAAAAAAATATGAAAGATTGAAAGAAATACTAAGTGACATATATTATAATTAAGAATTATATATTTTTTTATAAGCCTCTAAGGTTTTTATGGCAGTATTTTTCCATGAAAATTGGAGGCTTCTTTCATACCCCTTTTTAGATAGCTTATCTTTTAAATCATCGTTATTTAATAAATTCACTAAGGACTCTTCTAATTCCATTCTATTAAAAGGATTAATTAATATACAGGAATCACCTGTAACCTCGGGTATAGAAGTTACTTTAGATGTTATAACAGGTGTCTTGCAGCGCATTGATTCTAAAGGAGGTAAACCAAAACCTTCATATAGAGAAGGGTATATAAATGCTTCAGCTCCATTATATAGTATAGGGAGTAAAGCATCTTCTATAAATCCTGTAAAAATAATATTTTCACAGGATTTTAATGTCTTAGATAAATCTACTAGCTTCTTCCCTTCATCTTTAACTGCTCCAGCCAAAAGTAAAACATAAGGCTTTTTTAAATCCTTATAAACTTTATCGAAGGATAGAATTAGGTCCTTAGCGTTTTTTCTTGAGCTAAATCCACCTATGTATAAAATATAATCCTTTGAGAAATTAAATCTTTTTTGTATAGTCTCTTTGCAAATGTTCTTATCTAAAGGTTTAAAGTTAGAATTTGCTGCTAAAGGAGTTACATACACTTTATCTTCAGAAATATGATTAAAAAACTTTAATATATCCTTCTTAGAATATTCTGATACAGTTAAAATACCCTTGGATTTATCTATTATAGTTGGCATAGTTCTAAGGAATCTTTCAAGATATCCCCGTCCAGTTGTTTCAGGTAATACGTAAGGTATTAAATCATGAATAGTTACAACAGAAGCTGTACTATAATTATCACAAAGACCCATTCCATTTTGAGGAATATGATGAAGATCTATATTATTATTCTTTAAGAAGTTTGGGAAATAATAATTTTCATAAAAACCACCATGCTTACTAGAAGTAAAAACTATGTTGGAATTATCTTTTTTATATTCTTCATAGTTTTTTCCAGTCCAAAAAAGAGTAAATTGGTTTTCCTTATCTATATTAAGTAATTCCTTAACCAAATTTTCAGTATAAGTTCCTATACCTGTCCCATTGTATAAATTAATTCCTCTAGCATCTATGGAAATCCTCATAGTAATCCTCCTAAAATTATCCTTTATATTATAGATATTATTAATTATTAAATTCTATGATATAAACACAATAAAATAAGTAAGTCCATATAATAACATAGAATAAATCTTAAGGAGAAACCTATGGAGATTTCATATATAAAGAATGAAATTCAGGATAAGTATTCAATAGAAATAGAAACTATAGAAAAATTTAAAAATAGCTATAAGATAAAAACAAAGGATGGGGATTATGGTATTAAGGTAATTAAATATCAGTATCCTCATTTTTATTTTATTCTTTCTGCAATAAAACATTTGAAGAAAAGAGGCTTTGAAAATATACCAGAAATAATTTCTACTAAAGATAATTTAGATTATATAAGGCTTGGAAATAATTTTGCATATTTAAATAAATGGATAGAATCAAGAAATTGCAATTATAAGGATTTTATGGACTTAAAGCTAGCCTCTGAAACTTTGGGAAAATTTCATAACTATAGCGAAGGTTTTACATTAAATAGTAATATGGCTCCTAGAATAGCTTGGTTTTCTTGGATAAAGGTATTTGAAACTAGGTGTGATGAAATATTAGATTTTAAAAAGAGAATTTATCAAAAGGCTTATAAATCACAGTTTGATGAAATCTATCTACAAGCAATTAATGAAGAAATAGAAATAGGAAAAAGAGCAATAGATGAGATAAAGAATAATAAATATATTGAATTAATGAATAAGGAAGTACTTAAGAGAGGGTTTTGCCACCATGATTACGCACATCATAATGTTCTAATAGATAAAAATGGAGAAATTAATATAATTGATTTTGACTATTGCATACTAGATACACATATTCATGATTTGGCATCTCTAGTAATTAGAGCTATGAAGGATAATGAATGGAATAGAGAAATATCTAATTTTATATTAAGTTCCTATGGAAAAACTCACAGTATACTAAATGATGAATTAAAGCTTATGAAAGGATTTATAAGATTTCCCCAGGGGTTTTGGCAAATTGGTCTTCAGTATTATTGGGAACAACAACCTTGGGGAGAAGAGTTTCTTGTAAATAAATTAAATAAGTATTTAAAGGATAGAGACAATAGAGAAAAGTTCTTAGAAAGCTTTATTTATTAAGGAGTGAAAGAATGCAGAAATCAGAATTAAATTCTTATTTGGAAAATAGGAATATTTATGTTTTAAACAGTAAAATTGCTAAGGATAAAAATGAGGACAGTAAAAATATATATAAACAAATTGAAAATATTGTTTTCTTTCACCATAAAATTGGGCAATATAAAGAAAATTTATTTCCAAGAATAGGTGCCTCCATTGGAAAAGAAGTAAGTATGTATTATTCTCAACTAATATTAGTAAATAAATATTTAAAGGAAATTGAAAGAAAAGAAGATTTAACTTCTATAGATTTTTATTTAATAAATAGAGGTGAAAAATTAATTAATTTAGGTAAAAAATCATTAAATCATATAAATATAAATGGATTTAAAAAAATAATTGCTAGAAGTATGAGTAACTATGAAGTTTGCTTAACAAGAGTAGATGAAGGAAATTTAAAGGTTGAAGAGGATGGTAGTATAAAAATAGGCACTATAAGATATATGACTTATAACCTTAAGGAACATGACGTATATTCATATATAAAAAAGATTAAAAGAAGAGAACTTAATATAGATATAGAGGATATTATTAGTTATTACATTAGCCTTACTAACCTTGAAAATAGCAGTAGGGAATACTTAAGAGCTTTAGCATCTTATCCAAATGAAGAACTTAGAATAATTGAAAAATATATTTTAGGAAAGTTTCAAATGGAGGAGGGAGAATTACTTAATAGTTTAAATAAGGCCAGGGCTTTAGACAGTAATAATATAATAATTTAAATGAGGGAGGCAGTATGAATAAATTTAGATATATAGATAATGATATTTTATGTAAATATGATTTAAGAGAGGAGTTTTTTAATAAATTAGACTTTGAAGTTGAAGATATAATTCCTTTAAGAAAGGTTTTTGTATTATTAACAAATGAAGGGAAAAAGATATTAAAGCTTACAGATTCATCAGAGAAAAGAATAGATTTTATTAATCAAGCATTAAATTATTCTTCTAAAAAATATAATAACTTACTAAGCTATTATGAAGATAAGAATGGAAAATATATTTATAAATCAGGAGAAAATATATATGTAATTTTAAATATGATAGAAGGGAGGGAAGCTGCATTTAGCAATCCAGTTGAAGTAGAATTGTGTACTAAAGCTATGGCTAATATGCATTTAGCTTCTAGAGGAATATTTAATATTTTAAGTGCAGACACAGTTAAAGGGAATTTAGGAGAATACTTGCCTCATCAGTTTAATAAAGCAAAGGAGGATCTTATAAGTATTAAAGAATATGTCCTAAAGTTTAGATATAAATTAGAGTTTGATAATTTATTTTTAGAAAATGTGGATAAGCATATTAATGAAATACAAAAGTCTATAGAACTTCTAGCAATGTGTAATTATAACAATTTATTAGAAGATTTTAATAAGAGAGTTTTATGTCATAATGATTTAGCACACCATAACTTTATTGTAGATGGAAATGAAATTAAGATTATAGATTTTGATTATTGCAAAATAGATACAAGAGCTATAGATATAGCCAACTTTGCAATTAAAGTTATTAAAAATACCTATTATGATATGGATACATTTAAATTAATTGTAGAATCATATAATTCTATAGATGAATTAAGTAAAGAGGAAATTAAATTAATATATGCTATTTTAAGTTTTCCAAAGGATTTTACTACTATTATAAGAGATTTTTATTATAAACAAAAGAAATGGGATTATGAGGTATTTTTAAATAGATTAAAAGATAAAATAAATAATGAAATATATAGAGAAGTATTTGTTCATAGATTTATTACAGACTTCAGTGAATATTTTCATTAAATAAATAAAGAGGCTGCCTAAGCAGCCTCTAATTAAAATTAAGAATATAAAATAAATAATTATTGGAATAACTTTAATTAATATTTAATTATTTTTTCATAAGCTTGAATTGTGGATTCTGCTGTTATATTCCATGAATATTTAGAACTTTGAATTAGGCCTTTTTTTATCATGCTCATTCGTAATAAGTCATCATTTAGTACAGTTTCTATAGAGTTTTTAAGTTCATCAATATTATATGGGTTAATTAGCAGTGCAGATTCATTACATACTTCATTAAGGGAAGTTACGTTAGAGGAAATAACTGGTGTGCCACAAGCCATAGCCTCTAAAGGTGGTAAGCCAAAACCCTCATAGAAGGAAGGATAAGCTAGTAGCTTTGAGGCATTATAAAAAATTGGTAGATTTTCTAATGGAATAAAATCAGTAAAGATTACATCATCTTCTATATGAAGATCAACTGCTCTTTGTTTATAAAGGCTATAGGAAATTCCTTTTTTACCTGTAATAACTAATTTAAGATTTTTCTTTATTTCTTTAGATAGAAGTGAAAATGCTTCAATTAATCCTATAATGTTTTTCCTAGGACTAAACCCCCCTACATAAAGTATAAAATCATCTTTAATATTATATTCTTTTTCTATTATTTTTTTGCATTGACACTTATCTAAAGGCCTATATATATCCTCAGCAGCAAGATGAGTAACAAAAATTTTATTTTTAGGAAAGTTAAATTCTTTTGCTATATCCTGCTTTGAAAATTCAGAAACTGTTAATATTCCATCACAATTATCAATAATTTTAGGAAGCTCATTATTAAATATATATAAATAACGATCACTAACTGTTTCTGGCATTCTCAATGGGATTATATCATGCAACGTAATAGCTTTGTGACAATTAATATTAGTATATAGTCCAACTCCATTTTGAGGCACATGATAAAGGTCTAGATTATTATCTTCTATAATGTTTGGCACCCTAACTTCGTCCCAAAAATTTGATGAAGCTGTAGCTCTAACTAATTCAATATTAAAATTATCACTTAAATCTAGAGCTGAATTTTCAGGTAAAAAAACTAAGTAATCATTAAGATTATCAACTTTATTTATACTATTGATAAGCTGATAAGTGTATGTCCCTATACCAGTTCCTCTATACCATTTTGCAGCTCTACCATCTATGCCTATCTTCATGATTTAATCCTTTCTCATTGTTTTTAATTTATTATATTAAACTTAGGAATAAAATGTTAATAAAAGAATAAATATAGTCATATAAATATAAAGGGGGTGAGGATTATGATGAGAGAATTTGAAATAGAAAGACAATTTGATATTAAGATTGAAGCCTTAAAAGCTAACAAAGGAGTTTACTATCTTAAGACAAATAAAGGAGAAAAGTGCTTAAAAAAAATTAATTATGGACCTCAAAAACTATTATTTGTTTACGGAGCCAAGGAACATCTAATAAAAAATGGTTTTAATACCGTTGATAAATATCACTTGAACATAGATGGGGAACCATATGCCCTAGTAAATGAAGATCTTTATACTTTATCTGAATGGATAGAGGGAAGAGAATGTGACTTTCATAACATAGAAGAAGTGAAATTAGCAGCTAGTACTCTTGCTATGCTACATGAGGCATCTAAGGGCTATGATCCTCCTGAGAACTCAAAACTAAAGAGTGATTTAGGAAGATGGACACATCTTATGAATAAGAGAATTAAATCTCTAGATAAGATGAGGGACATGGTAAGAAAGAAAAATAATAAAAATGACTTTGATTTATTATATATAAAATCAATGGATTTTTATAAGGAAATTGGTAAAAAGGCTCTAAAAAGTCTAGAGGAATCTGAATATATGAAATTATGTGAAATAGCTGAAACTGATAAGAGTTTTTGTCACCATGATTTTACTTATCACAATATAATATTAGATGAAAATAATAATTGTAACATAATAGATTTTGATTATTGTAAAAGAGAAGTTAGAACCTTTGATATATCAAATTTTATGGTTAAAGTATTGAAAAGAGTCAATTGGGATATAGAATTTGCAAATGCTATAATAGAATCTTATAATAAAATTTCACCTTTATTAGAAGTTGAGTATAAAGTTTTATATGCTTATTTACAATTTCCACAAAGGTATTGGAGACTAGCTAATAGATATTACTACAATGAAGTTAATTGGGGTCAAAATACCTTTGGTAGCAAATTAGAAGCAATAATTAATGAAAAAGAAGCTATGCTTAAGTTTTTAGAGGAATTTAAAAATAAATATATCTTAAGTTAGAAAAGTGCCATTGGCACTTTTTTTATCCCTCAGGAAGTACAAATACAGATAATTCGACATAGGATAATATAAAGTAATAACTAAGAGGTAAAAAATGAAGGTAGGGGACTTAGTAGTTAGAAAATCCTATGATAAGGATATAACATTTAAAATTATAGATATTAAAGAGGATGACAAGGGGAATCCAATATATATTTTAAAAGGAATAAGCATAAGAATCATAGCTGATTCAAGAATGGAAGACTTAGAGATGGTGGATGATGAGTATGTAGGTACAAAGGAAAAAATACTTAATAGAAGAGTAGAAGAGGCTATAAAAAAAGCTGTTTCTATGAGGGGAGATGATGAAGCTACAAAAGTTTTAAATAACCTTTATAGAGGGAGTAAACCTTCAAAAAACCAACAAAACAAAGAATTAGTATTTGGAAGGCCGGGGAAAATACTTCATATAGATGGAGATAGTGAGTACTTAGAAACCTGTCTTAAAGTTTATAAACAATTATCTTTAGATGCTGTAGGAAGAGCTATTCCAGAAAAAAAACAGCCAGAAGTGATAGTTGATTTAGTTAAAGAAATAAAGCCGGATATAGTTGTTTTAACAGGTCATGATAGTGTTCTTAGAACTCCAGATGATTATTTGAATTTAGATAATTACAGAAATTCAAAGTATTATATAGAATCCGTTAAGGCTTTAAGAAATTATAATTCTAGTTATGATGAGTTAGTTATTTTTGCAGGAGCTTGTCAGAGTTGCTATGAATGCATGTTAGATGCTGGTGCTAACTTTGCAAGCTCTCCAAACAGAGTGCTAATACATTGTCTAGATCCTGTCTTAGTTTGTGAGAAAATAGCTTACACAAGAATTGATAAGGTGGTATCAATAACAGATGTTATTGATAATACTATAACTGGAATTAAGGGAATTGGAGGTTTACAAACAAGAGGAAAATATAGAGAAGGTTACCCTAGATCACCTTATATTTAAATAGAAAGAAAATATAAAAAATGTGAATAAAAAGCTAAAAAATAGAGATAATAATAAATGTATAAAATAACTATAAAAAGGTAAAAGTTTACATTGACAATTAGTTTCTAAGGTGGTAAAATTATAGTTTTTACTTGACAAAATTTGGGCTTGGGTGTATAATATAAGCAAGAAAGAAGGTGTTTATGTGGAAAATGTAAAGACTATCGCGTCTATAAAGAGAAATATAGAGAATCATATAGGAGAAAAAGTAACTTTAAAGGCAAACGGTGGAAGAAAAAAGATCCTTGTAAACAACGGAGTAATAGAAAGCGCGCATCCAAGTATTTTTGTGGTTAGATTAGATAATGATGTTACTAGAATGGTAACATATAGCTATTCGGATGTATTAACAAAGACAGTTCAATTATATTTTGCATTATAGAAATTAGAGCTCAGCGTAAAGGGCTCTTTTTTGTTTTGCAAATTTATAAAAAAAAAAGAAAGATGGTGGGTTTCCATCTTTCAACTATGGTATAAAAGGGTATTGAGAATTTATGAGAGGTTATATGGTCAATAACCATATTTATAATACGACATATTTTGAGTAATGTCAACATATTATTTAAAAAAATTAGAGAAAAAATAAAAACAAATGATTCAGTATGGATAATTCGACAATTAATTAATTAAATTAACTTTTTATGTAAAATTGGGTGAGAAAAATGTTGAAATTTGTATACTTTCTTTTAGAAACAATAAGATAATTTTTGAATAAATATATATGGTTAGAAATATATTTATTAATAGGAATTATGTAGGAGGGGTTACATGTCACAAATAGATGTTATAAGAGAAGGTATTCGATATGAACAATTACTAAGGGAAGGTTCAGTTAATCAACCTATAAAAGGAGAACATTTATTAAGAGATTCACAATATCCTGATATGAAAGAAGTATTAGGAGTAGATGTTAAAGCTACTATAACTAATAAAGAAATCTTAGGAGATAAAGTTATAGTAGAAGGAAATTTAGATTATATTGTTCTTTATTTATCTAAGGATGAATCAATTTCAGATTCTCCAGCTAATAAGATACATGCAGTTGTCTTTAATGATAAGTTCTCAAATTATCTAGATCTTAATAATGATGAACATAATATAGTATGCAATGTTGAGTGCGATGTAGAACATATTGAAGCAAATTGGATGAATGAAAGAAAAGTTGGAATAAGTGGATTGATAGTATTAAGATGGAAAATCCATAAAATCGGGGAATTTGAATATGTAAAAGATATTGAAGGAAAAGATGATATTCAAGTTAAAAAAGAAGAAGAGGTATTAAATGGAGTCAAGGGTGATAAAGATATTGACTTTATGGGAAAATCTATGCTTAAAGTAACTATGGACAAACCAGAGATAGATGAAATTTTAAAATGTTCTATGAATCTTCATAAGAAGGAAGTTAAAGTAGTAGAAGGAAAAGCATATATTGGATGCTATTGTAAGATATCTATTCTTTATAAAGGAAGAGATAATAAAGAACTTGAATCCTTAGAAGATGATGTTTATTTATCAAGAGAAGAAGAATTACCAGGAATAAGTGGAGATATGATTAGTGTTTTAGAATTAATGGTAGCTGATGAACAACATGCAGTTAATTTAGATGATGTTGGTGAAAATAGAGTAGTAAATGTAGAATTTTTAGTTAAAGGAAACGTTAAAGTATATTCTAATGACAAGGTAGAAATATTAAAGGATGCCTATTCACCAACTATGAATATAGAATTAGTAAATGGTAATAAAGAATTTACATTAATTCACTCTATATTAAATTCTGAAGTAACAGCTAAGGAGACATTTGACATTGAGGATAAAGAAGAAAGAATAGGAGAAGTAATAGCAGTTACTGGGCATCCTATAATAAAAGATAAAATCATTGAAGATGAAAGAGTAAAAATAGAAGGTGTAGTTAAGACTAATATAATTTATAAACTAGCTGGAGAAGAACTGAAATATGGAATATTAAATGGAGATATTCCATTTAACACTTCTATAGACATTAAGGGCTTAAGAAAGGATATGAGTCTTATAATAAATCCTTATTTAGAAAATATAGACACTAATATAGAAGGTAATGCAGTTTCAGTTAGAGTAACAATTGGTTTAAATATGAAAGTTTATTATAAAATTAATAAGGATTATATAAAGGATATTATTGAAGGTTCTGGAGAAATAAAAGAGAAAAAGGCCTCTGTAACTATATATGTAGTTGGTGAAGGAGAAACTTTATGGGATTTAGCAAAGAAGTATAATACTACTGTTGCTGAATTAGAAAAATTAAATGATTTAAATGAAGAAGAAAAAATTAAACCAGGATGCAAACTAATAATTCCAGGAAGAGCTATATTTTAAATAAGAAAATCTCGTGCATTAAAAATTAAGAATATAAATTATAGGTAGAGACTCTTTAAGGAGTTTCTGAAATTAATAATTTCACATTAAAGATTTTAATAAGGAGCTTTTAATACAGCTCCTTATTTTTGTTTGTAGATTTTTTTAAAGCTTCATCAATAGGTCCATATGAATAATATAAACTTTTCATGGATAAAATAAGAAATGCATGATAAGAGGTGAGAAAATGGCAGAAAAAATAAAGGGAGACCTAATTATTATAGGGGGAGCAGAAGATAAAGAAGGGGATAAAGATATACTTAAAAAGGTTTGTAATTCTATAAATAAAGAAGAGGATAATATAGTAATTGCTACAGTAGCCACAGAGTATCCTAAAGAAGCTTTTGAAAAGTATAGAAAAATTTTTGAGGGGTTAGGGGTAAAAAATATTAAAGGGCTAAATATTGAGACTAGAGATGATTCCTCAGTTCAAAGTAATATCCAGGCAATAAGAGATGCAGCACTTATATTTTTTACAGGTGGTGACCAATTAAGGATAACTAGCTTGATTGGAGGCACTTTAATTTATGATGCCTTAAAAGAATCTATACAAAATGGATGTATTATGGTTGGTACTTCTGCAGGTGCATCAGTAATGAGTGAAACTATGGTAGTTAAAGGTGAAGATGATGAATCACCTAGAAAATGCACATTAAAAATGGCACCGGGATTAGGGTTAATAGAAGGGGTAATGATAGATCAACATTTCGCACAAAGAGGTAGAATAGGGAGATTACTAACTGGAATTGCGCAAAATCCAGAAGTGCTAGGTATAGGTATAGATGAAGATACTGCATTATTAGTTAGAGATAATGGAGATGCACAAGTTATTGGAAGTGGGGCAGTATATTTTTTAGATGCTAGAAATATTACTTATAGTAACGTATCAGAACAAAATTATGATGAAGTATTAAGTATGTTTAATGTTAATTTACATGTACTAAAAGAAGGAGATAAATATAATCTCCTAATTAAGAAGCCTTTTGAGGAGGATAAATGTAAAAATGAAAGTAACTGAGACTAAGGTCTTTAAAGGTAAAAATATCTATTCCCATAAAAAATGTATTAGACTTGATGTTGATTTAGAAGGTTATTCTGAAACACCAAGTAAGTGCATTGAAGATTTTAATTTTAATTTGGTTAATATGATTCCAGAATTAAGAAGTCATAGATGTGGAATTGATGAAGATGAAGGATTTATAAAAAGACTTAATGAAGGAACATATTTAGCACATATATGTGAGCATATAATAATAGCTATCCAAAACAAAATAGGAGTAGATGTGGCTTATGGTAAAGCCAGAGAAGTTAATAATGATCATTATTATATAATTTTTCAATATATTTATGAAAACACAGCTATTGAATCAGCTAGATTAGCTGTTGACATTATAAATTCTTTGATAAATAAAAATCCTATTAATTACGAGGGAAGATTAGATTATATAAGAGAAGTATTAAAAGATGAACTTTTAGGGCCTAGCACTAAGTCTATTTATGATTATGCTAAAGAAATTGGTCTTCCAGTAATTGATTTTGGAAGTGAAGATTTTTATCAGATAGGCTATGGGAAACAAGGTAAAATAATAGAGAATTCTATAGGTTATGATACTAAGTGTGTTTCCGTTGATATAGCTTGTGATAAGTTGATTACAAAAGAACTGTTGAAAATTCATAACATTCCTATTGCTAAAGGGAAGAAGGTTAAAAATGTAATTAATTTATTAAAAGAAGCAGAAGAGATTGGCTATCCTGTAGTTCTTAAACCTCAATATGGGAATAAAGGAAATGGTGTAATTTTAAATATAAAAAATGAAAAAGAATTATTAAATTCATATAAAAAGCTAAGGGATAAGTTTAAAGACTTAATTATTGAAAAATATTATAAGGGAAATGATTACAGAGTTTGCATGGTTAATTACAAAGTTGTTGCAGTTTCTCTTAGAATTCCACCATTTGTAATTGGGAATGGTAAAGATACAATATTTGATTTAATTAATAAATTGAATGAAGATTCATTACGTGGAAATGATCATGAGAAACCTTTAACTAAAGTGAAAATAGATGAGGAAGTTATTAATTGTATCTCTGAGCAAGGTATATCCTTAATGGATATATTAGAAAATGGCAAGAAAGTTTATTTGAGAAGAAATGCTAATTTATCTACTGGCGGGGAAGCTATAGATTGTACAGATGAAATTTGCAAAGAGAATATTGATTTATGTGTAAGAGCTGCAAAGGCTCTGAGACTAGACATATGTGGTATAGATATTTGTAGTGAAAGTATTTCTAAGCCTTTATATAACAATGGAATAATAATGGAGGTAAATGCTGCTCCTGGATTAAGGATGCATATAAATCCTAGCAGTGGCAACAGTAGAAATATTGCAAAAGAAATTGTGAATATGATGTATAAGGATAAACCTTCTAATATACCTGTTATAGCCATAACAGGAACTAATGGAAAAACAACCACTACAAGATTAATAAGCCATACTTTATCAAAGATGGGATACTGTGTTGGGATGACAAATAGTAGTGGGATTTTTATAAATAATGAATGTGTAGATAGTGGAGATGATACTGGATTTGATAGTGCTAGATCTATTTTATTAAATCCAAATGTGGAAGTTGCTGTTTTAGAAACTGCAAGAGGTGGAATTATTAGAAGAGGGCTAGCTTATGAAGAAGCAGATGTTGCAGTTATAACTAATATTAGAGAAGATCATTTAGGTATTGATGGAATAAATACTATGGATGAACTTTGTAAAGTTAAATCCTTAATTGGAGAAGCTGTTAAAGAAAATGGTTATGTAGTAATAAATGCAGATGATAAATGGAGTATGAGTATTTTAAACAGAATAAAGTCAAAAAAAGTTTTCTTTACTCTTAATTCAAATAATGAAATTTTAAAGAAGAATAATAGTAAAGATATATATGTATATGTGGAAAATGAAGATATTGTAGTATTAAATAAAAATAAAAGATTTTTCCTATGCAATTTAAATGATGTACCAATAACTTTAAATGGTAAATTAAAATTTAATGTTGAAAATATTTTGTCAGCAACGGCAGCCTTAGTTGCTATGAATATAGATTATTGCATGATTAAAAATGGAATAACTACCTATAAATTAAATTCGAAAGAAAATTCAGGAAGATTTAATTGCTATGATGTAAATGGAATAAATATAGTGTTAGATTATGGTCATAATCCAGATGGATATACTGCTGTATTAACAGCATTAAGTGAACTAAAGAGTGGAAAGCTTTATGGAGTAGTAGGTATACCTGGTGATAGAAAAGATGAATCAGTTATGGAAGTCGGTGGTATATGTGCTAAGTTTTTAGATTATACAATAGTTAAAGAAGATAAAGATTTAAGAGGAAGAGATCAAGGGGAAATAGCTGATTTAATAGTAGAGGGATTAGTAGGTGAAAATAAAAATACAAAATATGAAGTTGTATTTAATGAAAAAGATGCCTTAATTAAAGCTATTAGTATGGCTGAAAAAGGAGATTATATTGTAGTTTTCTTTGAAGATATGCAACCGTTGGTAAAAGTAATTGAAGAATATAATAAATTTTATAATATAAATAATGAAACTATATATGAAGCATTAAATTAAAAAATAGTATTTTAGTTTACTATGGTATTAAAAAAATATATAATAAAAAAATGGAGCTATTGAAAATGGCTAGAATTAAAGAGTTGTAATTTAAAGTATAATTATTATAAATAGATTTTTAGAAACTCCTTAAGGAGTTTCTTCTTTACTTTTATATTTTTATTATCAAAAATTATAGTGCTAGCAGCACAGTTTAAAAATTTTATTTGAAAGGAAATACAAGTATGAGAATTAAAGCTTATGCTAAGGTTAATATATCCTTAGATATAGTTGGTAAAAGAGAAGATGGATATCATTTGTTAGAAATGATAATGCAATCTATAGATTTATATGATGAGTTAAACATAAATAAGCAAAATAAAGATATTACTATAAAATGTAATAAACCGTATGTTCCTACAGATGAAAGGAATTTAGCATATAAAGCAGCTAAGTTATTTATAGAAAAATATGAAATAAATAGTGGTGTCAATATAAATATATATAAAAATATTCCAGTATGCGCTGGATTAGCTGGTGGAAGTACAGATGGAGCTGCTGTGTTAAAGGCTATGAATAAAATTTTTGATGTTAATGCAAGTGATGAGGAATTAATGGAGCTTGGGTTAAAGCTAGGGGCAGATGTGCCTTACTGTATAAAAGGTGGCACTGCTCTGTGTAGAGGAATTGGAGAAGAAGTAACAAAACTAAAGGATTTTAAAGATAAAATTTTAGTTTTAGTTAAGCCACCATTTGGAGTTTCTACTAAAAGCGTTTATCAAGAATTCGATTTATCTAAAGCGAGAAATCATCCTGATACTGATGCTTTAATTAAGGCAATTGAAGAAAATGATTTGAAAGTAGTTTCTAATAATATGAAAAATTTATTAGAGAATGTTACGTTAAGAAAACATAAAATATTAATAAATATAAAGGAAGAAATGAAAAATTCAGGAGCTGTTGGGGCTATGATGAGCGGAAGTGGGCCAACTGTATTTGCGTTCTTTGATGATATGCTTAAAGCTCAAAGATGTTTTGAAAAGATGAAATTAAAATATAATGATGTATTTATTACAAGAACAATTTAAAAATTAAGTATAAGCCTCCTAAAATTGGCAATAATTATAGCTATAAGGGGGTTTTGAAATGAAAAATAAGATTTATATAATTTTGTTATTAATATGTATTTTAAATTTGAGCAGTTGTACAAGCAGTAAAATATTAGAGAATACTAATGAAGAATTAGCTTATGAAGATATAGCTGATAAGATAATTAGATTTCATGTAATTGCAAATAGTAATACTGAAGAAGATCAAGATTTGAAACTAAAAGTTCGTGATAAGGTTATTGAATTCGTATCTGATAGTCTAAAGGAAAGTAACAGCTTAGAGGAATCGAGAGAATTTATTATTGAAAATAAAAGCAAGATAGAAGAAATAGCTAAAACTGTTATAAATGAAAATGGATATAGTTATAATATCGCAAGTTCTTTATCTAGAGAAAATTTTCCGGATAAGGTTTATGGAGATGTAGTATTTCCTCAAGGTGAATATGAAGCTTATAGAATTCTTATTGGAGATGCAAAGGGGGAAAATTGGTGGTGTGTAATGTTTCCACCCCTTTGTTTTGTTGATGGAACTAAGGAAGCTATAGATGCTAGTGAAGTTGTAAAAAATATAGAAAATAGTAGCAATGAAGAAAAGTCTAATAATAAAGTTAAGTTTAAATTTAAAATTTTTGAAATGTTATTTGAAAAATAAATTGTATTATTTCTTTATTATGTTTAAACTATGTGATATAAATAATGAGTAGTCCTATAATGTTACGATTAGATAGATTACAGAACGATATAGAAGGAGGGAAGATAGATAAAGGTTTAAAACAACTTTATCTATGAGTTTATATGAATAAGAAAGCAATTATATCTTTAAGAAGTTTTAATGATTTAGATAGTGATGATATAATAGAAGTAGTAACTCCAGGAGAGTTTTCTGTAATAGATGGTGGCTTTAAAGCTATATATGAAGAAACAGAATTATCTGGCATGAGTGGAACCACAACAACTTTAACAATATTAAATGATAAGTTGGTTCTTGAAAGAGAAGGAAATGTCAGTGCTAAAATGGACTTTAAAAAGGGAGAAACTTCTGTATCTTTATATAATACTCCTTATGGAGTTTTAGATTTACAAATTCATACAGAAGATTTAAATGTAGATGTTGATGAAAATGGTGGTAAAATAACAGCAGAATATTCCATGGAACTTGCAGGACAACCACCCATTATAAATAAACTTTCTGTAAATGTTAAAACTAATTAAATCCAATTATAAATTAAAAGTAGTGTAGAAATCTATTAAATAATAGCTTTTTACACTTTTTTTATTATTTAATATATTTCTTTATTGAAGCTTTTTATGCTATTGAATAACTTTATAAGTCATTGGAGATAATATAGAAAAATAAGGGGGTGAAGATGATTTGAATATTAACGATAAACTTGATAGGGTTACTATAGTTATGAATGTATTAGCCTCTTATCTAGGGATTGAAGTGAAAGAAATTAATGAAATTTTAAAAAAGAAAGAAAATAAATATATATTCTTATTATTATTAAAAAATTATAAATGTCTTCAAAAAGATAAGGTTAAAGAAGTGTTAAACATAATTAATGATAAAAGTATTAAGTATAACATTGATAAAGCTGAAGAAAAGTTTCTTATTAATAAGGAATTTAGAGAAATGTATTGCGAAATTGAAGAGGGGATAAATAAGATTATTTAAAAATTATAAAAAAACTAGATTTTTTTGTTATTTTATGATATCATAACACTTATTAAATTTAGGCATTATTAACCCATCATAAATAGTGAGGTAATTATGATTATAACAAATAGGGGTATTAGTGTCAAGAAAATAAATAAATTTTATTTTTTTGGAGGAATATTATGAAAACTAAGTATGTATTTGTAACAGGAGGAGTTGTATCTTCTTTAGGTAAGGGAATAACAGCCGCATCTTTAGGAAGATTATTAAAAAACAGGGGGTTAAAAGTTTCTATACAAAAATTTGATCCATATTTAAATGTAGATCCAGGTACTATGAGCCCATATCAGCATGGAGAAGTTTTTGTTACTGATGATGGAGCAGAAACAGATTTAGATTTAGGTCATTACGAAAGATTTATAGATGAAAATTTAAGTCAAAACAACAATGTTACTACAGGTAGAATTTACTGGTCTGTTATATCTAAGGAAAGAAGAGGGGAATACTTAGGGGGAACAGTTCAAGTTATTCCTCATATTACTAATGCCATAAAAGAAAGAGTATACAGAGTATCAAAGGAAAAAGAGGTAGATGTAGTAATAACAGAAATTGGTGGAACTGTAGGAGATATTGAATCCCAACCATTTTTAGAAGCAATTAGACAAATAAAATATGAAGTTGGAAGAGAAAATGTATGCTTTATCCATGTTACATTAGTACCATACTTAGGAAAGGCTGGAGAGCTTAAAACTAAGCCAACACAACACTCTGTAAAAGAATTAAGAAGCATAGGTATTCAACCTGACATAATAGTTTGTAGATCACAAAAAGAATTATCAGATGATTTGAAAGCAAAAATAGGATTATTCTGTAATTTAGAAGCAAAATGTGTTATTCAAAATCTAGATGCAGAACATTTATATGAAGTACCTCTTATGTTACATAAAGAAGGTTTAGATAGATTAGTTTGTGAAAAACTTGAACTTGGTTGTAGAGACATAGATAATACTGAATGGATAGAAATGGTTCAAAAAGTTAAAAATTTAAAGGAAAATGTTAAAATAGCATTAGTAGGTAAATATGTTGAATTACACGATGCATATATTTCTATAGTAGAAGCATTAAATCATGGTGGATTAGCAAATGACTCTAATGTAGAAATTAAATGGATTAATGCAGAAGATGTTACTGAAGAAAATAGTGATGAATTACTATCAGATTGTCAAGGGATATTAGTACCAGGTGGATTTGGAGATAGAGGAATTGAAGGTAAGATTGAAGCTATAAGATATGCTAGAGTAAATAAGAAGCCTTTCCTTGGTATTTGTCTTGGTATGCAATGTTCTGTAATTGAATTTGCAAGAAATGTATTAGGATATGAAGGTGCTAACAGTGCTGAAATTGATAAAGATACAAAATATCCTGTTATAGATATAATGCCAGATCAAAAGGATATTGAAGATTTAGGCGGAACTATGAGGTTAGGACTTTATCCTTGTAAGTTAGATGAAAATAGCACAGCTTATGATGTTTATAAAGAAAACTTAATTTATGAAAGACATAGACATAGATATGAATTTAATAATGAATATAGAAAAGCTATTACAGATGCTGGCATGAGCATTACAGGGGCTAGTCCAGATGGAAGATTAGTAGAAATAGTTGAAGTGAAAGATCATCCATGGTATGTTTCTGTTCAATTCCATCCAGAATTAAAATCTAGACCTAATAGACCACATCCTTTATTTGTAGGATTAATAAGTGCAGCTTTACAAGAAAAATAAATATTTGAACTTGGAGCTGTGACAACAGCTCCTAAATTAAAAATTTAGAATGTAACATGTAGAATTATTTATGTAATTCCAAAGGAATTACTAAAAGATATATATTTTAGAAACTCCTAAGGGAGTTTCTTCTTTAATTTTCGGATTGGCCCCCTCAAATGGGACCTTATACACTGATTACTAAGTTATTCTTAAAATTACAATTCTTTAGATTATAGAACTCGTTTGGAGTTCTGTAATCTATTGATGAATGAACTCTCTTTGTATT
>JAEXLD010000074.1 GCA_023445445.1 Bacillota bacterium | reverse complement strand
TACAAGAAGGTCAAGAAGAATGGGGAGATACTGAATATATTGTTTTTACAAGTGAATTATTTTTAAAAAATGATAATCTAGATAAAGTTAAGGTCTTTATAGATAAGCAGAAAAAAGTTCCTATAGGGGCTATAATATATGATAAAAATAATAAAGATAGAGTAAGAATAGTATATAGAAATTTTGAGAAGTTAAAGGAATTAGATGAAGAATTATTAAAATAAAATAAATGAATACCAGTTCAATATTTATAATTTATATTAATTACAAGTTGAAAAATTGGATAAAAAAAGAGTACATATGGTGAAATTAGTTTCAGAAACTAAAAAAATTAAATCTTATTTATAAAGATATAAAAAAAATTCAAAAAAAATGAACATATTTTTTGACAAAAGGACATAATTTGCAATATAATTTATTTATACATAGATCCTTTACTACCTGGAGGCAAATTATGTCTAAAAAGATTAACAATCCAAAATTTTTGAAAAATGTAGTTAAAATTAAAAAAAATAGTCAATTTATTGGGTATTCCCTAATAGAATATAATAAAGATCAATTAAATATGGATATTTTTGAAATTATGAAAGAAGGATATCAAGAAATGGCAATGATTAATTTAGAACTTTCAGAGCTTTCTTTCGAATGCGAAAATGAGATTATTGATGAATATGAGAACTGGCTTTGCGGAGTGTGAGATTTCTAATGACGACTATGGTAGTAAAAAGAGGGGATATTTTTTATGCTGATTTAAGCCCTGTAATAGGATCAGAACAAGGCGGAATCAGACCAGTAATAATAATTCAAAATGATATAGGTAATAAGTATAGCCCAACTGTTATTGTTGCAGCTATAACGTCACAGATTAATAAAGCTAAGTTACCCACTCATGTTGAAATTTCTTCAGAGGAATATGGATTAAATAGAGATTCTGTTGTTTTGTTAGAACAGTTAAGAACTTTAGATAAGAAAAGGTTGAAAGAAAAGATAGGTCATATGACTGATTCTGATATGAGAAAGGTGAATAAAGCCCTATTAATTAGTTTGAATTTAGCATAAATATTATTCAAAAAGGTTTTATTTAAATAAGTGAATATATTAAATACTTAGAAACCCTTAGGGGTTTCTTTTTATTTTGCTATTAGAAAAGTTAATAAAAAACTAAAGTGATATACTATTTGTAATAACATATACTATTTTCTTAAAAATAGAAAGAAATAGTATATACAAAATAATATTTGTATGCTAAAATATTTTTGTCAAATATAGCACAATATATTTACAGGCAAATAAAATCTTAGGAGGAAAAAGATGATTAAAAACGTTGAGGAATTAAAATCATTAGCAAAAATAGTTCGTAAGGATATAATTTCTATGTTAACTGAATCTCGTTCAGGACACCCAGGTGGTTCTCTATCAGCAGCAGATATACTAACTACATTATATTTTGGGGAAATGAACATAGATCCGAAAAATCCTAAGGATGAAAATAGAGATAGATTTGTACTATCAAAAGGTCATGCTGCTCCTGTATTATATAGTGTATTAGCCAGAAAAGGATATTTTCCAGTTGAGGAATTAAATACTTTAAGAAAAATTAATTCTAGATTACAAGGTCATCCAAGTATGAAGTGCTTACCAGGAGTTGATATGTCAACAGGTTCCCTAGGGCAAGGTATTTCAGTATCTGTTGGAATGGCTTTAGCTGGTAAGATTGATAAGAAGGATTACAGAGTATATACTCTTTTAGGGGATGGCGAATTAGAAGAAGGTCAAGTTTGGGAAGCTGCAATGTCAGCAGCTCATTATGAATTAGATAATTTAACTGCCTTTGTTGATTTTAATGGATTACAAATAGACGGAGATATAACAAAGGTAATGAATCCATCACCAATTGATAAAAAATTTGAAGCTTTCGGATGGAATGTTTTAGTTATAGATGGTCATGATATAGAAGAAATTCAAGAAGCAATAGAAAAAGCAAGAAATTATAAAGGAAAACCAACAGTAATAGTTTGTAAGACTATAAAAGGTAAGGGAGTTTCCTTCATGGAAAATCAAGCAGGATGGCATGGAACAGCACCAAGTAAAGAACAATGTGAAAAAGCCTTGTCAGAAATTGGAGGTAACAACTAATGAGTAATAAGATAGCAACAAGAGAAGCCTATGGAAAAGCATTAGCTGAATTAGCTAACTTAAATGAAAATATTGTAGTTTTAGATGCTGATCTTTCTAAATCTACAAAAACTGCAGATTTTAAAGCTGTTTGTGAAGAAAGATTTTTTAATATGGGTATAGCAGAAGCTAATATGATGGGAGTTGCTGCAGGTTTGTCTACTTGTGGTAAAGTTCCATATGTAAGTACCTTTGCTATGTTTGCAGCAGGAAGAGCTTTTGAGCAAATTAGAAACTCAATTTGTTATCCAAAACTAAATGTAAAAATATGTGCAACTCATGCTGGATTAACTGTTGGAGAAGATGGAGCTTCTCACCAAGCAATAGAAGATTTATCTTTAATGAGAAGTATTCCTAATATGACAGTAATATGCCCAGCAGATTCAGTAGAAACTGCAGCTGCAATTAAAGCTATTGCAGAATATGAAGGGCCTTGCTATGTTAGATTAGGAAGAGCAGCAGTAAATATAATAAATGATGAAAATACATATAAATTTGAGATTGGTAAAGGTGTTACTTTAGCAGAGGGAAGTGATGTAACTATAATTGCAACTGGAATTATGGTTGATGTTGCTTTAGAAGCTAAGGAAGAGCTGAAAAAAGATGGAATTAATGCAAGAGTTATTAATATACATACATTAAAGCCAATAGATAAAGAAATTTTAATTAAAGCTGCTATGGAAACTGGAGCTATTGTAACAGTTGAAGAGCACAATGTAATTGGAGGATTAGGTTCAGCAGTTTCAGAAGTTTTATCAGAAGAAATTCCAGTGCCAGTATTAAAGGTTGGAGTTCAAGATACTTTTGGAGAAAGTGGATTACCAGATCAACTATTAAAAGCATATGGATTAACAGCTAATAATGTTGTGGAAAAGGCAAAAAGAGCAATTACATTGAAAAAATAATAAGTTTACTATAATAATTTAAATAAATTACTAAAAAATAGCTATATTTACCACTAAGCTGTAGAAATATCTACAGCTTTTTATTTTTTCAATTACTTTTATTGTAAAACATAATATAATATTTACATAGAACTATTAAAATTATGGAATAATTCAAAGCATAATTTGGATAGAAAGATATATAATGTGGGAAAATAATAAAAATTATCTGGTAAAGGAGATTTATATGAGAGAAAGTATAAAAGAATATATATTAATATTTATAGGGGTATCTTTAGTTGCAGTGTCGTTAGAATACTTTTTCATACCTAATAATATAGCAGCTGGGGGACTTACTGGTTTAGCTATAGTAATTAATCACTATATCCCAGCTATTTCAACAGGACCATTAGTATTTATAATGGATTTATTCTTGTTTGTAATTGGGTTCATTTTCTTAGGGAAAAGTTTTGGAGTTAAAACAATAGTGTCAAGCTTTAGTTTGGCTGGAATAATGACATTTATTGAAACCTTTCTTTCCCCAAAAGCATTAACAAATGATTTAATGCTGGCTTCAATATTCGGTACATTTATTACAGCAATAGGAATGGCTATAGTATTTAATGCAAATTCATCAACTGGGGGAACAGATACTATAGCAAAAATAATGAATAAATTTTTTCATATTGATATAGGAAAGTCTTTATTAGCAGTTGATTTTATAGTAACCTTATTAGGGGCAGTTACTTTTGGTATAAATATAGGTTTATATGGTTTACTTTCAGTTATTATTAATGGAATTGCCATTGATAAAGTTATAGAAGGATTCCAGGTTTGTAAGGAAGTAACAGTAATAAGCACAAAAAGTGATGATATCGGTAAGTATATAATGGAAGAATTAGAGAGAGGATGTACATTTTTAAAAGGGGTTGGTGGATTCTCAGGAAAAGATACTTATATATTATATGCAGTTTTAGGAAGAAATGAATTTATAAAACTTAAGCAATATATAAGCAAGGTTGATCCAAAGGCCTTTATAACTGTTGGAGAAGTACATGAAGTTATGGGAGAAGGATTTAAAAATTTACAATAACCTTTTAATTGTAATATTTATTAGAAGGAGAATAGAACAGAGATGAAGAAATTAAAAGAATATTTTTTAGCTACTATAGGAGTAGCAATAGTTGCATTTGGATTAGAATACTTTTTCTTTCCACTAGATATAGCTGCAGGTGGGGTTTCAGGGTTAGCTTTAGCAATTAATCAATTAATTAATATTAATCCAAGTATACTAATTTTTGTATTTAATATTATATTATTTGCTCTTGCTTTCTTTGTAATAGGAAGTTCCTTTGGAGCAAAGAGCATTTATGCTACAATAATGTTATCAGTAATAATGTGGGTTTTCGAAAACTTTTTAAATCCTAGGGCTATTACTGATAACTTAGTATTAGCATGTGTATTTGGATCAGCTGTATTAGCATT
Organism: Bacillota bacterium; assembly: GCA_023445445.1. Classification (GTDB taxonomy): domain Bacteria; phylum Bacillota; class Clostridia; order Clostridiales; family Clostridiaceae; genus Clostridium. The sequence continues at coordinate 9,051 of JAEXLD010000074.1, read as the reverse complement.
TGGTACAGCAATAACTTTTTACCAAGATGCATCAACAGGTGGGACTAGTATAGTTGCAAAGATTATTAATAAATATTTTCACTTACCAATAGGCCAAGGATTATTATTAGCAGATTGTACTGTAACATTATTAGCTATTTATTCCTTTGGTGTTGAGAAGGGACTTTTCGGCCTTTTAAGTGCTATATTAATAGGAAGTTTAGTAGATAAATTTATTGCAGGTATAAATCCTGTAAAACAAGTATTTATAATTACTAATAAAGAAAAGTTAGTTGTAGACTTTATAAATAATGAGATAAATAGAGGTTGTACAATATTAACAGGTAAAGGTGGATACTCAAAAGAGAACATGACTGTAGTATATACAGTTTTAAGCTCCAAGCAATTTATAACATTAAAACAATTCATAAAGACAAATAATCCAGAAGCATTTTTAACTGTAAGTGAATCTACAGAAGCATTAGGAGAAGGCTTTAAAGATTATTAAAATTTAATGAAAATTTTATAGAAATAGGTAAAAATATAGTTTTTATTAAGTATAAAAGCATAAAAAAAGTTTTTACTTAAGCTTGGTTATGCTATAATAACGCTATAGGTTTTAAAATACGCTTATGTGTGAGGTGTTAGAGAGAATGATAGAATTTAAGAATGTGTCTAAACTATATGATAATAATGTTAAGGCTTTATCAGATGTAAATATAAAAATAGAATCAGGAGAATTCGTGTTTTTAGTTGGGCCTTCAGGAGCAGGTAAATCAACTTTCATAAAAATGCTAATAAAGGAAGTAGACCCTACTGTTGGGGAAATAACTGTAGCTGGTAAAAAGCTTTCAGATATTTCTAGAAGGCAAACACCTTATTACAGAAGAAAGATAGGGATGGTTTATCAAGATTTTAGATTAATTCCAACATTAAATGTATATGAAAATGTTGCTTTTGCTATGAGAGTAGTTGAAGCTTCTCAAAAGGATATTAGGAAAAGAGTACCTATGGTACTTTCTTTAGTAGGACTTTCTCACAAATATAAAATGTTTCCAACTGAATTATCTGGTGGAGAGCAACAAAGAGTTGCATTAGCAAGAGCTATAGTTAATAATCCATCAGTTTTAATTTGTGATGAGCCTACAGGTAATTTAGATCCAGAAACTTCAAAAGAAATAATGGAACTTTTAGAGGATATAAATAGAGCTGGTACTACAATTTTAATGGCTACTCACGCAAAGGAAATAGTAGATAACATGAAGAAAAGAGTTATTGCTATAGAAAAGGGTTGCGTAGCAAGAGATACAGCAAGGGGGATGTACGAAAATGAAGCTTAATACATTAAAGTACTTTTTTGTAGATGCTTTTAAGAGTTTAAAAAGAAATAGAACTTTAAGTATAGCAGCTATGATTACTGTACTAATTACATTCTTTATATTTGGTACTTTTATATTACTAGGATTGAATTTTAATAAGGCAATAGAAGATGTGGCATCGAAGCTTGAAATTAAGGTTTATTTACAAGATGATATTAAATTAATTGATCAAAGAGAAATAGAAATAAAACTTAATGAATTAGAAGGTGTTAAGGAAGTTATTTATGAGTCTAAAGAAGAAGCTTTTGTTAACTTAAAGGATATGTTAAAAGATAATCAAGGCTTATTAGAAGGATATGATTTAAAAGAGAATCCACTTCCAAGTTCATTTATAGTTAAATTAGAAGACCCTGAATATGCTTCAGAAATTACTACAGCCATACAAGATATGACTGGAGTAGAAAATATATCAAATCAGCAAGATATGATTGATACAATAAGTTCTTTTATTGGTGGAGTTAGAATAGCTGGATTAATTTTATTTGTTGTATTTATTGGAGTATCTATATTCTTAATTACTAACACTACTAAAATTACAGTATATTCTAGAAGAAGAGAAATAGGAATAATGAAGTATGTAGGTGCTACTGATTGGTTTATAAGATGGCCATTTATAATTGAAGGTATGATAATAGGTATAGTTGGAGCTTTACTTTCAAGTATATTATTATATTCACTATATAGATGGATATTTGGATACATAGTATCAAATATGTTCTTAGTTTCTTTAGTTTCACCAGGTTTTGTTTTAGGAACATTAAGTTGGATATTCCTATTAGGCGGAGCGGTAATAGGTGCATTAGGAAGTATAGTAGCATTAAGAAAGTTCTTAGATGTATAAAGATATTAATAAAATGAAAGAATAAGTAATATAATTTAAGTGGAGTTTATCTCCACTTAAATTATATTATAAAGATATTTATAGTTTTATGAAAGGAAGTATTAGAATATGGAGGAGAATAAGGAGTATAAGGGGAAACGTAAAAAGCCCTTGATAATAGTAGGATTAATTTTAGTTTTTATATTATCAAATTTCATGTTTTTTTATTTAGGAAATATATTTGCTTTTAATGGGCTAAGTTTAGTAAGTGTTAGTGAAGATGTAGCAAAGGATATTACTGAAGTAAAAGATGTTAAAAAATATGAATTATTATTTCAAGTGAGAGATGCATTATTAACCAAGTATGATGGTGAATTAGATGACAATACTTTACTTGAATCTGCTATTAAGGGAATGACTCAATCAGTAAATGATCCATATACAGTATTTATGAATGCTAGTGAATATAAAGCCTTTGAAGATCAAATTGAAGGTCATTTTGTAGGGATTGGAGCACAATTAGGAATAAAGGATAACAAAATAACAGTTGTGGCACCAATTGAAGGTTCGCCAGCAGAGAAAGCAGGTTTGAAGGCTGGAGATATAATTTTAAAGGTGAATGGAAATGAAATAATAGAGCCTAATTTAGATAAAACTATAGCAGAAATTAGGGGAGAAAAGGGTCAAGAAGTGACTTTAACTGTATCAAGAGAAGGAGTTGACTATCTTGATATAGCAATAGTGAGAGATGAAATAAAGGTTGTTTCTGTTAAAGGTGAAATTATAGATGGAAACATTGGATATATACAACTATCTTCTTTTGATGAAGATGTAGCAAAGGATTTTAAAAATAAGATTGTTGAATTAAAATCTCAAGGTATGAAGGGAATGATATTAGATTTAAGAGGAAACCCAGGTGGTTCCCTTAATGAGGCAGTAAATGTTGCATCACAATTTATACCTAAGGGTGAAATAGTAACTTACACTATAGATAAGTACGAAAATAAACAAGAAGCAAAGTCAGTAGGTGGAGAAGCTGAAGGAATGCCATTAGTAATACTAATTGATGGTGGAAGTGCATCAGCCTCAGAAGTAGTAACTGGAGCATTAAGAGATTATGAAGTAGGAACTATAGTTGGAACTACTAGCTTTGGTAAAGGAATAGTTCAACAATTAATAGAATTCAAAGATGGAAATGGCGGATTAAAAGTAACAACTTCTAAATATTATACTCCAAATGGGGAAAATATACACAAAATAGGAATTAAACCTGATATAGAAGTGGAAATTCCAAAGGATATTTTGGAAAAGGAATATGATAGAAATATAGATCCTCAATTTATTAAAGGATTAGAAGTTATAAAGGAAAAGATAAAATAGGAGGCTCACAAATGGAGTTAATACTATATACATTAAGAACTGTAGCTTATGCTATTGTTGAGCCTATGCATATATTTATGCTAGTAATTTTAGGTGTGATGTTTTATTCAAAAAATAAAAGAATTTCAATGATGCAAAAAATGACTATTGGGGAGAGTATTAACTCCCCTTTAGAACTTACATTATCTCAAATAGCTTTAGGAATAATTGCTGGAGCTATAGTTAGTGTAATATTAAGTGCTTTAGGAATAATTTTTAATGAAAATTCCGGTATAGAAATTATGTTTATGATTTCTATATTACTAATTTTTATAAAGAAAAGATTTATTTGCTTTTCTTACTCTGGAGCAGTATTAGGAGCTATAAGTATTATAGCTAGCTTTTTAGCAAGGAGTACAAATACTGAGTCATACATAAATATAAATATATTAAGTCTTATGACTTTTGTTGGTGTTATGCACATAGTAGAAGGAATTTTAGTAATATTGGATGGCGGAAGAGGAGCTATACCTGTTTTTTCAAATAGAGATGAAAAAATAGTGGGTGGATTTGCTTATAATAGATATTGGGCTTTACCAGTAGCAATATTTATTGCTATAACTAGTAATATATCAACAGCAGTTACATCTTCAATATCAACTCCCAATTGGTGGCCAATAATAAATAGATCTGAAGCTTTATTAATGTTAAGTTCAATGATTATTTCAGCTATACCTTTATATGGTGTAGTATCATATAATTCAGTTTCTTTTACAAAAACAAAAACAATAAAGCCTATTTATTCTGGCATTGGAATATTAATATATGGAGTTATATTAGCATTAGTAGCTCAAGTAGCTGAATTTGGAATAATTGGACAAATTGTTGTTGTAATATTTGCTCCCTTAGGGCATGAACTTATGATTATGATACAAAATAAAATTGAAAAAAGAGGACAATACATTTATTTTACTGATGATAATGGAGTATCAGTTTTAGAGGTAGCACCTAGCTCTCCAGCTTATAAGTCAGGAATAAGAAGAGGAGATAAGATATTATCAGTTAATGGGAATAAAGTTTTGTCAGAAGTTGAAATTTTTAAAGTTGTAAGAGAGAATATTAAGGAAATTTCTTTTAGGGTTAAAAAAATTTCCGGGGAAATAGTCGATTTAAGCATATTACCAAAGGACAAAAAAGTGGGCATGCTATTAGTTCCAAGAATGGTAAAAGTAGATAGTGCAATTAGTGTTGATAATGATAATTTTAAGAAAGTATTAGATGAAATGAAAAGAAAGCATTAAGCTTTCTTTTTTTGTTAATATAAATGATAAAAAGGAAATAAATATGTGATTTATTATTAAAAATAATGATTTCATATACCTAATAAGAGGTGAAGTGGTATAATCAAGAAATAAATGGGTTGAGAATTAAAAGTATGGAGGTATAAATATGGCATTTAGTCAATTTGAGTTTTTTTCAGAAAGCTTAAGAAGAGTTGTATCATTTAATATTTTGCTACCTAATGATTCTCCTTTAGAATTTATAAAGGATAATGAAAACTACAAAAGAGAAACAAGAACATTATTTTTATTACATGGTTATTCAGGAAACAATAGGGACTGGATTTTAGAAAGTAAAATTAATGAATTTGCAATAAAATATAATATTGTAGTTATATTCCCAAATGGAGACAATAGTTTTTATTTAGATGGTAAGGGAGTAGGAAGTAAATATGCAACATATGTGGGTGAAGAGTTAGTAAATTACACAAGAAGGGTATTTAGTCTTTCTAATAAAAAGGAAGATACCTATATTGGTGGTTTTTCCATGGGGGGATTTGGAGCAATTCATACTGCATTAAAGTATAATGATACTTTTTCAAAGGCCTTTGCCCTTTCATCTGCATTGATAATAAATGAAATTAAGAATAAGGATGAAAGCTTTAGCACTCCAATAGCTGATTACTATTATTATGAAAGTACCTTTGGAAATTTAAATGAATTAGAAAACAGTGAAAATAATCCAGAAGAATTAATTAGAAGATTAAAAAGTGAAAATAAATCAATTCCATCAATATTTATAGCTTGTGGAAAGGAAGATTTTCTAATTGAGCCTAATAGAGATTTTCATAAATTTTTAATTGATAATAATGTAGATGTTTACTATGAAGAAGATGAAGGAAATCATAACTGGGAATTCTGGAATAAGTATTTAGAACCATCTATACAATGGTTATTAAATTAGAATAAGTAATTTATAATAATGCTGAAGATATAGAAAGTATCTTCAGCATTTTAATTTTGAAAAAATAGGTGTATATACTTTTAAATTTCTATTTGATATAATTTTTAATAGATTATTAAAGTAATATTGTCTAGAACTTAGAATTAATTCTAGACAATATTTTTATTAATAAAAAGGAGGTAATAAATATGCCTGAGTTTAAAATAGAATCGAAATTTAAACCAACTGGAGATCAACCTCAAGCTATAGAGAGTTTAGTTAATTCAATAAATAATGGAGATAGGTACCAAACGTTATTAGGTGTAACGGGTTCAGGAAAAACTTATACCATGGCAAATATTATTCAGAAGTTACAAAAACCTACACTGGTTTTAGCTCATAATAAAACTTTAGCAGCTCAATTATGTTCAGAATTTAAAGAATTCTTTCCTAATAATATTGTAGAGTACTTTGTATCCTATTATGATTATTATCAACCAGAAGCATATGTTCCACAAACAGATACATTTATAGAAAAGGATTCATCAATAAATGATGAAATAGATAAGTTAAGGCACTCTGCAACTTCTGCATTATTAGAAAGAAGAGATGTTATAATAGTTGCATCAGTTTCATGTATATATGGATTAGGTAATCCAGAGGAGTATAGAAAATTAACTATTTCATTAAGAACTGGAATGATAAAGGATAGAGATGAAATAATTAGAAAGCTTATAGAAATTCAATATGAAAGAAATGATATTGATTTTGCTAGAGGAAGCTTTAGGGTAAGAGGGGATTCCTTAGATATAATTCCTGCATCATCATCTAATAAGGGAATAAGAGTTGAGTTTTTTGGTGATGAAATAGATAGAATTAGAGAATTTGATGTATTAACTGGAAATATTTTAGGAGAAAGAAATCACGTTTCTATTTCACCAGCATCTCACTTTGCTACATCTCATGAAGTTTTAGAAAAAGCTATAAGCCAAATTGAAGATGAACTTGAAGATAGGCTTAAGGAGCTTAATAGCCAAGAAAAGTTATTGGAAGCTCAAAGACTAAGACAAAGAACAAACTTTGATATAGAAATGATTAGAGAAATGGGATATTGTAGTGGAATAGAAAACTATTCAAGAATTTTAGATGGAAGAGCACCAGGAACACCACCACAAACCTTATTAGATTATTTTCCAGATGACTTTTTAATGTTTATTGATGAAAGTCATGTTACATTACCACAATGTAGAGCTATGTATGCTGGTGATAGATCTAGAAAGAACACTTTAGTTGATTATGGTTTTAGATTACCTTGTGCCTATGATAATAGACCACTAAAGTTTGAAGAATTTGAGAAAAAAATAAATCAAGTAGTATTTGTTAGTGCTACACCTGCACAATATGAATTAGATCATTCAACTAATATAGCGGAGCAGGTTATAAGACCAACAGGATTATTAGATCCAGTTATAGAAATAAGGCCAGTAAAGGGGCAAATAGATGATTTATATGCTGAAATTCAGAAAACTATTGAAAAGGGATTTAGAGTTCTTATAACTACTTTAACTAAGAGAATGGCAGAGGATTTAACTAAATATTTAAAGGATTTAGGTGTAAAGACTGCATATATGCATTCAGATATAGAGACTATAGAAAGAATGAAAATTATAAGAGAGTTAAGACTTGGAGAACATGATGTATTAGTAGGTATTAACTTACTTAGAGAAGGATTAGATATTCCTGAAGTAGCCTTGGTTGCAATTTTAGATGCTGATAAGGAAGGATTCCTACGTTCAGAAACATCATTAGTTCAAACTATAGGTAGAGCAGCTAGAAATTCTGAAAGTAGAGTAATAATGTATGCAGATAATATCACTAAATCCATGGATAAAGCTATTAAGGAAACTGAAAGAAGAAGAAAAATCCAAATGGAATACAATGAGAAAAATGGAATTGTTCCTCAAACTATAATTAAAGAAGTTAGAGATGTAATAGAAGCAACTAAGATAGCTGAAGATAAGATTGAATATAGTGCTGAAAGTAGTAAGGTAGTTTCAGAAAAGGATAAGAAGAAATTAATTAAGAAATATACTGAAGAAATGATGGAAGCAGCTAAGAATTTACAATTTGAAAGAGCAGCAGAACTACGTGATATTATTAATGATTTAAAAGGTAAAAAATAATAGTGTTATGAAAAGTTTTGAAGAAATCTGGAGTGATGAAAAGTGGAATTGTTGGAAAGTTGTAAATTGTGCCCAAGAAATTGTGGAGCAAATAGATTAAATGGGAAAAGAGGATTTTGTGGAGCTGGAGATAAAATAAGGGTAGCTAGAGCTGCCCTTCATTATTGGGAAGAGCCATGTATATCAGGTGATATAGGATCTGGAACAGTATTTTTTTCTCATTGCACATTAAAATGTGTATTTTGTCAAAATTATAATATAAGTCAATGTGAATGGGGAAAAGAAATAACTATAGAAAGATTAGCAGAAATATTTATAGAACTTCAAGATAAAGGGGCATTAAATATAAATTTAGTTACTCCAACTCATTATGTTGCACAAATAATTGAAGCTATAAAAATAGCTAGGTCTAAGGGGTTAAAGCTTCCTATTATTTATAATAGTAGTGGATATGAAAAAGTAGAAACAATAAGATTACTTAAAGGATATATAGATGTATACTTACCGGATATGAAGTATTTTGACACTAAATATTCAAGTAAGTATTCAAAGGCTAAGGATTATTTTATTTATGCTAAAGCTGCGATTAATGAAATGATAAATCAAGTTGGAAATGTTAAATTCGATGAAAATGGAATTATTCAAAAGGGAGTAATAATAAGGCATCTTATGTTACCAGGCCTTCTATTTGACTCTAAAAAGATAATAGATTATATACATAATACATATGGAGATAAAGTTTATATTAGTATTATGAATCAATACACTCCATTAGAGCATGTAAAGGAATATCCAGAAATAAATAAGCCTTTAAATCAACAACATTACGAAGCTCTTATTGACTATGCTTTAAGTATAGGGGTTAAAAATGGATTTATTCAAGAAGCAGGAACTGATAGTGAAAGCTTTATACCATTGTTTAATTTTGAAGGAGTTTAACTGCTAGCGCAGAATGAAAAATGAATAATGTAGAATGAAAAACGGATTGGCCCCCTCAAATGGGACCTTATACACTGATTACTAAGTTATTCTTAAAATTACAATTCTTTAGATTATAGAACTCGTTTGGAGTTCTGTAATCTATTGATGAATGAACTCTCTTTGTATT
>JAEXLD010000067.1 GCA_023445445.1 Bacillota bacterium | reverse complement strand
CCACTTCATTTTCATCTGTTTCAGAGGCATTAACTACTCCAATAAGTTCACCATTATTTACTATGGCAATTCTATCGGAAACATTTAATATCTCATCTAATTCAAGAGATACTAAAAGTACAGCTTTTCCATTATCCCTTTGTTCAACAAGTCTTTTGTGTATGTATTCTATTGATCCAACATCAAGACCTCTTGTTGGTTGAACAGCAATTAATAAATCAGGATTTGATAAAATTTCACGTCCAATTATTCCTTTTTGCTGATTACCTCCTGATAGAGATCTAGCAATTGACTTTCCACCTTCTCCAGATCTTACATCAAAAGTTTCAATTATATTATTAGAATACTTTTCTACTTCTTCCTTATTTATAAGACCATTTTTAGAGAACGGTTTGTTTTTATATACCTTAAGAACCATATTATCTTCCATAGTATAATCTAAAATAAGTCCTCTTTTATGTCTGTCCTCTGGAATATGAGCTATTCCTTCATCTATTCTTCTTCTTATAGAATCCTTTGTAATATCCTTACCATTAAAGAATATACATCCATTTTCTATAGTTCTCATACCTGTAATAGCTTCAACTAACTCTGTTTGTCCATTGCCTTCTACTCCAGCTATACCTACTATTTCACCTTTTCTTACTTCTAAATTAAAATTCTTTAATCCTAGAACTTTTTTATTATTTTTAACTGATACATTTTCTAATCTTATTACTTCTTCCCCTGGATTAGCTTCCTTCTTTTCTACTTTAAAGGATACTTGTCTTCCAACCATCATTTTAGCCATATCAGCTTCTGAAGTTCCTTTAACATCCACAGTCCCAATGTACTTTCCTCTTCTAATTACAGTACATCTATCAGCTGCTTCTTTAATTTCCTTTAATTTATGAGTTATTAAAATTATTGATTTACCTTCCTTAATAAGATTCTTCATAATTTTTAATAAATCTTCAATTTCTTGAGGTGTTAATACTGCTGTTGGTTCGTCAAATATTAATACTTCTGCATTTCTATAAAGCATCTTTAATATTTCAACACGTTGTTGCATACCAACAGATATATCTTCAATCTTTGCATATGGATCAACATTTAATCCATAAGCTTTAGATAGTTCTTCTATTTTTTTTGCTGCACTTTTTATATCTACTGATAAAAATTTCTTTGGCTCCATACCTAAAATAATATTTTCAGTTACAGTAAAGTTTTCAACTAATTTAAAATGCTGATGAACCATACCTATTCCTAAATCATTAGCTACATTAGGGCTTGAAATTTTAACTTCTTTTCCATTTACTTTAATTCCTCCTGCTTCTGGACTATACATTCCAAATAGCATTCCCATTAATGTAGATTTCCCTGCTCCATTTTCTCCTAAAAGAGCATGGATTTCTCCTTTTTTAAGCTGCAATGTAATATTATCATTTGCTACAATACCTGGAAATTCTTTACGGATATTAAGCATTTCTACTACATAACTCATGAGCATCCTCCCTACGTCGTTTTTTACATATGTTATAGTTAGATTATCCTATTATGTAAAATTAATCTAATTTTCTCTTAATATGAGAAAAAGACGGTATTCCGCCTTTTTTCTTTTTATATCTAGCCACAAAAATTATTTAATTAAATTGCCTTGTTCAGCTTTAATTTCAATTTCACCATTTTTAATTTTGTTATATACTTCATTTACTTTTGTAGTAGTATCCGCACTTAAGTTTGGATTATTTTCTGGAATACCTACGCCATCATTTTTAATATTAAATGTTAATGTCTCTCCACCTGGGAAACTTCCATCTAGATCAGCTTTAATCATATCATAAGCTGCTGTGTCTAATTTCTTCATTGCAGAAGTTAATATTACAGATTTATCTCCATCGTACTTACCATCTTCATATTGGTCAACATCACAACCGATTACCCAAGCTTCTTTTCCAGATGCAACTCTTGCCTTTGCTTCATTTATTACTCCAATACCTACATTACCAGCTGCTACAAATATTGCCTTTACTCCATTATCATACATAGTAGCTGCTAATTGTTGTCCTGCTGCAACATCTTCAAATGTACCTTGGTAAACTACGTTTTCCGCCTTGATACTCATATTAGTTCCTAAGTTCTCATTAGCGTAGTTAACACCTTGTTGGAATCCCCAGTTAAACTTTTGAACTGAAGGTATTTCCATACCACCAATATATCCTAAGTCACCTTCTTTTAATTCAAGAGCTGCTGCTACACCTGCCATAAATCCTGCTTCTTGTTCTGCAAAGAAGATAGCAACACTATTTTCTCCAACTTTTTCTACTCTTTCATCTCCAGTTTTACCGTTATTAGGAGAACCATCAATAATTACAAATTTTGCGTCTGAATATTTGTCTTGTGCATTAAATATTGCAGTCTCAAATTTGAATCCAGGTGCTAATATAAATTTGTATCCTGTATCATAAAGGTTACCTATCTCCTTCATGTAATCTGCTTCTGTAGTTCCAGATGGTCTTAAATAGTTACTATCTATTCCTAACTCATCCTTAGCCCTTAAAATACCTTCCCAAGTACCTTGATTAAAAGACTTATCGTCTATTGTTCCAGAATTAGTAACCATACCTACTTTAAGATGTGATTCAGCTGATTCTGCACTATTACCACATCCTACTAATCCAGTAAGCATAAAAGCAGCTAATACTAACGCTAATGCTTTTTTCTTCATATAAAATCCTCCTAATCTTTAGTAAATTATTATTTTATCCTTCGAATTTTCAAAGAAATTATACAATATATAGCACTTAATTTCAATAAATAATATATCACTTTAACACAAATATAACACTTATTTCATGTTTATATTCTAAAAAAGCTTAATAAAATAGCTATTATAATTGAAGGTAATAAATTAGATACCTTAATTTTAGTTACTCCTAACATATTTAACCCTAATCCAATTATTAATAAACTTCCCACTGCAGTCATATTATTTATAGCAATATCACTTAAAAAAGTTGATAAAAAGCTTGCTGCCAAAGTAATACTTCCTTGATATATAAATACAACTATTGCTGATAAAGCTACTCCTATTCCTAAAGTGGATGCAAATATAATTGAGGTTATTCCGTCTAAAATAGATTTAGCGTAAAGAGTACTATGGTTATTATTTAGTCCACTTTCTAATGACCCTACTATAGCCATTGCCCCTATACAAAATAAAAGTGTAGCAGTAACAAATCCCTGAGCTATAGATATATTTCCATTATTTTTATTAAAGCTTTTTTCAATAATTTTGCCTAAATTTTCAAGTTTATTATCTATATCTATAATTTCCCCAATAAATGCACCTAATGCCACAGATATTATCATTACTATTGTATTATTTCCTTTAAGAGTCCCAGATATACCTATATAGATAACACATAAGGCCAATCCATTCATTATTGTATTACTTACTTTTTCATTTACGTTTCCCTTTAGAAACAATCCTATAACAGCCCCTATAACGATAACTAAACTATTTACTATTGTACCTAAAATATTAATCACCTCCATTTATATATTTCAGTTTAAATTCAAAGAAAAAACTCCTTTCGGAGTTTTTAAACTGATTTCATATTGATAATTCTTTCAAATATAAAATAATTAATTTTAAAATTTGGAGCCGTTTTTCACAACTCCATTAATATACTTAACTATTGTTTTATTTAATTAAACTACCTTGTTCAGCAATAATTTCAATTTCGCCATTTTTAACTTTATTGTAAACTTCTTCTACCTTTGAAGTAGTTTCAGAACTTAAATTTGGATTTTCTTTTGGAAGACCTACTCCATCATTTTTTATATCAAATACTAAAGTCTTTCCTCCTGGGAAATTTCCTTCTAATTCATCTTTAATTATATCAAAAGTTGCTATATCAATCTTCTTCATTGCAGAAGTTAATATTATTGATTTATCTCCATCATATTTACCATCTTCATATTGGTCAGTATCAACACCAATTATCCAAGCTTCTTTACCTGATCCTGCTCTAGCTTTTGCTTCATTAATAGCACCTACACCCACTCCACCAGCTGCTGTAAATATTGCTTTAACTCCACTATCAAACATAGTAGCTGCTAATTGTTGTCCTGCTGCCACATTATCAAATGTACCTTGGTAAACTACATTTTCTGCTTTAATAACCATTTTAGTGCCTAAGTTTTCATTAGCATAGTTAACACCTTGTTGGAATCCCCAGTTAAATTTTTGAACTGAAGGTATTTCCATTCCACCAATGAATCCTAAGCTTCCTTCTTTTAATTCAAGAGATGCTGCTACACCTGCCATAAATCCAGCTTCTTGTTCTGCAAAGAAAACTGCAACTGTATTATCTCCTACTTTTTCAGCTCTTTCATCTCCTGATTTTCCATTATTAGGAGAACCATCGATAATTATAAATTTAGCATCTGCATATTTATCTTGAGCATTAAATATTGCAGTTTCAAATTTAAATCCTGGAGCTACTATAAATTTGTATCCAGTATCATAAAGATTTCCCATTTCCTTCATGTAATCTGCTTCTGTAGTTCCTGCTGGTTTTAAATAATTATTATCAATTCCAAGTTCATCCTTAGCTTTTAATATTCCTTCCCAAGTTCCTTGGTTAAAAGACTTATCGTCTATTGTTCCTGCATCTGTTACCATACCAACTTTAAGTTGTCCCTCAGATGATCCTGTTTTGCTTCCGCAACCTACTAAACCAGTTACCATTAAAGCTGATAAAACTATAGCTATTGCTTTCTTCTTCATGTAAAATCCTCCTAAGTTTATGTATATAATTATTAAATTTCGAACCTTCAAATTGATTATACAGCATATAATTCGTTATTTCAATTATTTTTTCTTTAAAAATATTATTAACATTATTGAATATTCGTGTACACTTTAAAGGATAAAGTGCTATACTATTTCTTATTTTTTAAATAATTACATAAATTCATTAAATACTTCTTTAAAGGAGTCTATATTCATAGGAAATATTCTAACTCTTTTTAATGAATGTAATCCATCACTAGCACTAGATATTCCATATTCAGTTGTTACTGCAGCTTTAATTCCTAATTCCTTTTCAACTTCTATAGTTTCTTCATCATATTTGCCTACGGGATAACACACAAAATTACTATCTACTCCAACTTTTTCTTTTAATGCTTTTCTACCTTCTTCAATAATTGTAATTTTATCTCCCCTAGATATATTGGTAAATTCAATATGTCTTGAAGTATGATTTTCTATACCCATACCATTTTCATTCATTTCTTTAAGCATAGATGAGTTCATATAAAAACTATCTTGATCTATATTGTTTGTTATTATAAAGAAGGTTCCCTTCATATCATTTTCTTTAAGTATTCTATAAGCATCTGAATAATTGTCTGCATACCCATCATCAAAAGTTATAGCAACAGGCTTTTTAGGAAGATAACCTGTTTCATAAGCCTTTACCACATCTTCTAATAACATTGGTTTGAATCCATTTTCTTTTAGCCATCTAACCTCTTCTTCAAATTGTTTTACTGGAACTAGTAAGCTATTATTTGGATCAGAATCAGAAATTGAATGGTACATAAGTATTGGAATTCTAACTAAGCTTTTATCTATGTTTATATAGTTTTCCTTTTCTTTTTCTTCTAATTTGTCATTTTCTTCAGTTATTTCTTCCTTATTATCATTTTCCTTATTATTACTATTATCATTTTTACTATTATCATTTTTTAAATTTTCATCACTATAAACATCTTGAGTTTTCATTATATATTTTTCTTCATAAATATATTTCCCAAGAAAGGCTATTAATATTATTAATATTATTGCTGAAATTATCTTTATAAAATTCCTCATTTAAATTACCCCTTTTTATTAATATAAACAAAATATACCTTTACATATTTTGTTTGTCAATCCATTAATAACCATAAATTCTTTATAATTTCTTTATTTTTTCTTAAATCATTGTTTATAATATTTTATTTTTGTATAATTAATCTAAAATATTATTTAAGGAGTGTTTTTATTGTTTGGATATGTAACTCCTCTAAAGGCAGAGCTTAAAGTAAAGGATTTTACAAAATTCAGAAGCTATTACTGTGGCTTATGCCTTCATATAAAAAAGGGAGCAGGAAATATACCCAGAATGGTTTTGAATTATGATATGACATTTTTAGCCGTACTTTTAGATTCATTATCCATTAACGAACCTAATATTGAGCTTAAACGTTGTATTGTTCATCCAATAGAAAAAAAACCTGTTGTTATGAACAATGATGCTCTTGAATATTCAGCTGCAATGAATTTGACACTATATTATCATAAAATTAAAGATGATATAGAAGATGATAATGATATAAAAAGTAAGGTGCTAGAAAAAATTCTATATCCTTATCAAAAGAAAATTAATAAATCTATAGATGATATAAATCTTATTATCAAAAATAATCTTAAATCTTTAAGAGAACTTGAAAATAATAAAAACTTTTCTTCTATAGATGAAATATGCCATCCCTTTAGTGATATAGTAGGAAATATTCTTAAGATTTACCCTAATGAATTAATTAACGACAGTGAAGAATTAAGAAATTATTTATATAGTCTAGGCTATACATTAGGTAAATGGATATATTTAATTGATGCTTTTGATGATTTAAAGAAAGATATTAAAGATAAAAAATTTAATCCTATTAATTTTTTATATAACAACAATAATACCTCATTCGAAGAACTATTACCTTTAATTAAAGATAGAATTGAATTTAACATACTTAACTGTAGTTATAATTGCAAGGATATCTTAGAAAAGTTACCTTTACAAAGGAATGAAGATATATTAAAGAATATTTTAGAGCTAGGAATGATGGAGAAATATCTAGGAGTTTTAAATAATACTAGCGAAGATAAAAGGAGTGACAAATAATGAACCCATATGAAGTTCTTGGATTAAAACCTGGTGCAAGTCAAGAGGAAATAAAAAAAGCATATAGAAATTTAATTAAACAATATCACCCTGATCAATATGGTGATAACCCATTAAAAGAATTAGCAGAAGAAAAAGTAAGAGAAATTAATACTGCTTATGATATGTTAACTAAGAATGCTAATGGAGCTAATAATAATTCTTATAGTAGCTCTTATAATAGTTCAAATAGTACAAATAATAATTCTAATGATGCATATGCTTTATCAGAAGTTAGAAGACTAATTCAATCAAGAAACTTTGCTGAAGCTGAAAGAAGATTAAACTCTATTCAAACTAGAAATGCTGAGTGGAATTTCTTATATGGAGTAATATTAACTAATAAAGGTTGGTTTGATGCTGGCTTGAATCACATTCAAACTGCTGTTAATATGGATCCAAATAACTTTGAATATAGGCAAACATTAAATTCACTACATCAAAGAACTTCAGCCTATAGTGGCAATTACTACAGAACTACTGGTAATTCTTCAGCAAATGCATGTGATTGTTGTATTAATCTTTGGTGTTTAGACTCACTATGTGAATGCATGGGTGGAGACCTTATAGGCTGTTGTTAATATAAAAATAGGTGGTGTTTAATCTATGAAAGCTAAAGAAATTACTTTAAGTGGAATTTTAACTGCTTTAACAATAATTATCTTATACTTAAATCTACTATTACCTATAAGTACAATTAGTATACTTACTTTAGCCTCTCTTTTAGTTCCAATTGCTTTAATTAGAGGCTCAATGAAAAGTGCTATTTTAGTTTATGTATCTTCATCTATTATAGGCTTTTTCATACTTCCATTAAATATTATAATGTTATATATATTATTTTTTGGAATTTACGGAATAGTAAAATTTTATATAGAAAAGATAAACAAGCTACCTATGGAAATTTTTATAAAAATAGTGTTTTTTAATATAATGTTATTCTTATCATTTTTTGTATTTAAAACTTTTATACCAATTGAAATAACTAAACTTCCTATAGGAATATTTTTAATAGTAGCAGAGATTGTTTTTTTACTTTATGATTATGCATTAACATTATTAATATCTTTTTACTTACAAAGAATTCATCCAAAACTATAAAGGGGCTGTAATACAGCCCCTAATTAAAAATTTTTCATTTTACATTGTTCCACAACACATTTAGTCTAAGAAAGAAAATAAAATTTCTAATCCACCTTCAAGAATTACCCCAAGTCCTCCCAGAATTCTTTCAGAAATATTAGATTTCTTCTTTTCTATTTTATCTTCTTTTTTATTAGGTTTAATTCTATCACTTGGATCAGAGTTATAATAATATGCCTCCTCATAACTCTTTATTTCATTGAAAATAATTTTATTTTCATCTCTACTCAAATTTTTCTCCCCCAAACCATTATTTTTAAATTTTATGTTCCTATTTTATTAAAGGTTTTTTTATAAAATATCGTAAATACAGTTATTGTTGTTAAAGCTGCTGTAATATCCGAAATAGGTTCTGCTGCTAATACAGCTGCTAACTTATTACCTTCACTCACAAAGCTTGGTAATATAAATATTAAAGGCACTAATAAAACTATCTTTCTAAGTAAAGCCATAATAAGTGATATCTTTGCTTGGCCTAAAGCTAGAAAAGTTTGTTGACATGCTATTTGAGCTCCAAAAATTATTATTCCTCCAAAGAATATTCTTATACTCCAAGCTGTTATTTCTACAAGCTCAGGTTTATTATTAAATATTCCAACAAAGAACCTTGGGAATATCATTAAAGATCCCCACATAAATATGGTGTAAACTAAACAACTAGATAATAATAATTTAAAGGTCTTTTTAACTCTATCTATTTCCTTTGCACCAAAATTATAGCTTATTATAGGTTGTGCTCCTTGTGATAATCCTAAAAGCGGTAAGGTTACAATTTGCATAATACTGCTCATAATAGTCATTGCACCTACAGCCAAATCTCCTCCATACATTTGAAGCTTATTATTAAGACTTATTAGTACTAAGCTTTCTGTAGCTTGCATAATAAAAGGAGATATACCTAAAGCAGTTATAGGTAATAAAACCTTAAACTTTGGAAATAAATATTCTTTTCGTATCCTTAATATACTCTTTTTTCCAAAAAGGAAAACTAATACCCAAATAGCTGATACAAATTGAGAAAATATAGTTGCTAGAGCTGCTCCTTTTACTCCTAGATTAAAAGTAAAAATTAATATAGGATCTAAAATTATATTTATAACAGCTCCTATAACAACTGTCATCATCCCAATTTTAGCAAAGCCTTGAGTATTAATAAAAGAATTCATGCCAAGAGCAATTTGAACAAATATAGTTCCAATTAAATAAATACTTAAATAATCAATTGCGTATTTAATAGTTGATTCACTAGCTCCAAAAGCCCATAACAGCCTTTCTTTAAAAATGAAAAATACAACCGTACAAATTATACCTATAATTACCAATGTAGAAAAACTATTACTTATAATTTTTTCTGCACCATCATTATCCTTTTCTCCCATTTTTATTGCAGCTAGAGGTGCTCCTCCCATTCCAATAAGTGCTGAAAAAGCAGATATTATCATTATTATAGGAAAAGCCACTCCTACTCCTGCCATTGCAATTTCTCCATTAGCCATTCTTCCAATAAATATTCTATCAACTATGTTATATAAAACATTAACAAGTTGAGCAATAATTGCTGGGAAAGCCAAACTTACTAATAATCTTCCTACTGAACCTTCTCCAAGATTCTTCTTAAGTTTAGTCATATATTATTCTCTCCTTTTGAAAAGTATTTTCGTTTTTAATATACGATTATTAATTTATACTTATTTCAACAAATAATACTACTATTAAAAGAAGAATCTTTAAAGAATTTCCTATAAAAATTCAAATATAATTTACACTATTTCCTTACCAAATGGCATTAAAGATAATTTTGCTAACTTTAAAGATTGTGCAGCAAAAGGTATTCCAACAATAGTAATGCATAAGAACAATGCACTAATTAAATTAGCTATACAAAGTTCAAAACCTCCAAATATTATCCATAGAATATTAGCTATTAGGCTTACACCACTATCATTAGTTGTTACTACTTTTTTCCCAAAAGGTGCTAATTGCAAACTTGCCATTTTAAAACATTGCTTTCCTATTGGTATTCCAATTATGGTAATAGACCACAAACAACCTAAAAGGAACCATCCAAAAGCATTAAGAAAACCTCCAAAAATAAACCAAATAATATTTCCTAAACAAGACAAAAAAATCTCTCCCTTTTTTATTGCTAATTATAAACTACTTATCTTAATTGAACTAAAGCACAATTTTCTATTACATTTATTCCATTTTCCTTGCAGTAAGTTAATATCTCTTTACTTTCTGCACCTGGTTGAACTAACACATTTTTAATTCCTAATGAATTAGCTTCTTTTATATATTCAATTCCTAAATTAGAATTAATACATAAATCTATTGCATCAATGTTATAAGGTACTTCCTTAATAGTTTTGTAAACTCCTTCTCCACCCTTAGGATGAACCCCACTGACTGTATATCCCTTATCTTTAAATCTATTCAAAATTTTATATGCATATTTTGAACTGTTAGTTACATCACCAATTACAATCCAATTTTTTTCTTTAATTAATTCTTTTATATCCATAATATAAACCTCCTTAATTACTCTTTATTTATACTATATACAAATACTCTATATTCATCAACTATAAATGTTGACTTATAATATAATAAAATATATAATTGTTTATATTAAAATTATATATTTGGCTGTGATTAGGAGTAGTATTATAAGCTTTATGCTTAAGAGAGCTGTTGGTTGCTGAAAAACAGTGCATAGAATATAAGAACTTGCCTATGAGCTTACTTGTTAAAAGCAAGTACGGGTAACCCCCGTTATATTTTTGAGTGAGAAAATTTATATTTTCTAATAAGAGTGGTACCGCGAATATATCCTTCGTCTCTTAATTGAGATGAGGGATTTTTTTATTCTTTTTACAATCAATCGTTATTTTAGAGGAGGATTAATAATGGCTAAATACGGAACTTCCATTGATAAAAAATGGCAGGATAAGTGGGAAGAAACTAATCTTTATAAGTTCGACCCAAATAAAGATGGAGAAAAATTATATGTCCTAGAAATGTTCTCATATCCATCAGGTAGCCAATTACATGCAGGTCATTGGTTTAACTATGGACCAGTTGATTCATGGGCTAGAATGAAAAGAATGCAAGGATATAATGTATTCCAACCAATGGGCTTTGACGCTTTTGGACTTCCAGCAGAAAACTATGCAATAAAAACTGGAATTCATCCAAAGGATTCAACTGATAAAAATATTGAAACTATGGAAAAGCAATTAAAAGCAATGGGAGCAATGTTTAACTGGGAAAATGAAGTTATAACATGTCATCCTGATTATTATAAATGGACTCAATGGGTATTCTTAAAATTATATGAAAAAGGTTTAGCATATAGAAAGAAAGCTCCTGTAAATTGGTGTCCATCTTGTAATACAGTTTTAGCAAATGAACAAGTTGTTGAAGGGCTTTGTGAAAGATGTTCTACAGAAGTAACAAAGAAGGACTTAACTCAATGGTTCTTAAAAATAACTGATTATGCTGATGAATTACTAGAAAAATTAGATACTTTAGATTGGCCTGAAAAAACTGTAGCAATGCAAAAACACTGGATAGGAAAATCTACTGGTGCAGAAGTTACATTTAAAGTTAAAGATTCAGATATTAAATTTGATGTATTCACAACAAGAGTAGATACATTAAATGGTGTGACTTATGTAGTTTTAGCTCCTGAAAATCCATTAGTTGATAAATTAACTACATCAGAATATAAAGAATCTGTTGAAAATTATAAAGAAGAAGCTAAAAAGCAATCTGATATAGAAAGACAATCTTTATCTAGAGAAAAAACTGGAGTGTTTACAGGATCTTATGCAATAAATCCTATAAATAATAAAGAAGTTCCTATTTGGGTTGGGGATTATGTATTAGCAACTTATGGTACTGGAGCTGTTATGGCTGTTCCAGCTCATGATGAAAGAGATTATGCTTTTGCAACTAAATTCAATTTACCAATTGAAAGAGTTATAACTAGCAAAAATGGTGGAAATGATGAATTACCATATTGTGAATACGGTAAATTAGTTAATTCAGGCGAATTTGATGGCCTTACTACTGAAGAAGCTAAAGAAAAAATTGTTGAAAAACTATCTTCAATGAATCTTGGTTCAGCAAAAGTTAATTACAGATTAAGAGACTGGTTAGTATCTAGACAAAGATATTGGGGTGCTCCAATTCCAATAGTTCATTGTGATGATTGTGGAACTGTAGCAGTACCAGAAGCTCAATTACCAGTAGAACTTCCATATGATGTTGAATTTGCTCCAGATGGGAAATCACCTCTTGCAAAATGTGGTTCTTTTGTAAACACAACTTGTCCAAAGTGTGGAAAACCTGCTAAGAGAGAAGTAGATACTTTAGATACTTTTGTTTGTTCATCTTGGTATCAATTAAGATATCCTGATAGCAAAAACACAGAAAAAGCTTTCGATAAAGATATAGTAAATAAAATGCTTCCTGTTGATAAGTACGTCGGCGGTCCAGAGCATGCTTGTATGCACTTATTATATGCTAGATTTATAACTAAGGCTCTTCGTGATATGGGGTATTTAGATTTTGATGAACCATTTAAATCATTAACTCACCAAGGTTTAATACTTGGACCAGATGGCCTAAAAATGAGTAAATCAAAAGGAAATACTATTTCTCCAAATGATTATATCTCTGAATATGGTTCAGATGTATTTAGAATGTATTTAATGTTTGGTTTTGCCTATATTGAAGGTGGAGCTTGGAGTGATGATGGTCTTAAATCTGTTGCAAGATTTGTAGACAGAATTGAAAGATACCTTGAAACTGCAAGAGAAGCAATAGAAAAAGGTGATAATAACAAAACTACTATGGATAAGGCAGAAAAAGAATTAAACTTCTGGTTACACAATGCAATTAAAGGTGTAACTGAAGATGCTGATAAAATGCAATTCAATACTGCTATAGCAAGAATGATGGAATTTGTAAATGCTTTATCTAAATATCTACAAGAAGATATTAAGAACTTAGAATTCTTAAAAAACACTTGTATTGATTTCTTAAAGATTTTAGCACCATTTGCTCCTCACTTTGCTGAAGAACAATGGAGTTTACTAGGATTAGAGTATTCAATCTTCAACCAACAATGGCCAGAATTTGATGCTAAAGCTTTAGTTAAAGATGAAGTTGAAATTGCAATTCAAGTTAATGGAAAGATAAAAGCTAAGATTAACGTTCCTACAGATTTAGACGAAGAAGGAATTAAAGCTGCTTCATTAGCTAATGAAAATGTAGTAGCTGCAACTGAAGGAAAAAATATAGTTAAAGTTATTGTTATTAAGGGAAGATTAGTAAACATAGTAGTTAAATAGTTTTCTTTAATAAACTTAAATGAAAAAAGGCACATAAGTGCCTTTTTTGTTTAATAATTTTTATTTAACTCATATTATTATTTATTTTTGAGCTTTTCACTGTAAAGTATAAAAGAGCTATTCCAATTATGGTAAATCCTAATCTTATATAGTTTTGCTGAATATTAATTAAGTCATAACTAATTAAAGCTTCAAGAGCTATAGAAGGTATCTTTCCTAAAAAGCTAGCTAAGTTAAAAACACTTCCATTTACATTACTTATAGCTGCTGCTAATGTTACAAAACCAGATGGTATAAATGGTATTAATCTACCTTCAAAAATTAATAAACCCACTTTCTTTCCCTGACCTTCTGAAATTGCTTTTAATAATTTATGCTTATCTTTAATACTTTCTACACCTTTCTTAAATCCTAATCTATATACTATAAATGTTATATACCCACCTATTACTTCACCTAATAAAGAAATCATGAAACCCCAAAAAGGACCAAAAAAAACTATATTAGCTCCAGTAATAAATATAGATGGAATAACTCCTAATAAAGCAATTATTATGCTTATAATTAAAGATATAGGAATTGAATACATATTATACTGTTGAAATAAATCCACTATATAACTTAAATTAAACATAACTATAAATTTAATATGCTTCTCCTTAGTTTAATAATCTAATGCCTTTTTAAATCCAGCTAATACTTTACTTACTAATTTTTCATCAAGTTGCTTATAATATTTCAATAAATTAGCTTCTTGGAGTGCTCCAAATATCTTCTTACTAATTTCCATCCATAATTCAGGAATAAATACCCATACTATTTCTTCATATTTACAACTTAAAAGAAAATGTTCCATTCCCCAAAATAAATACTCTTCTATTTTATGTATTTTGTTAAATTTATTATAATCTTCTACCACCCTAGGATCTAGTTTATATTCATAAATATCCACGTAAAAATAATCAAACATCTCACTATCAGCTTCAAAAGCATCTTTGTTTATTATTTTTATCTTTTCATTCTTTTCAAAATTTGAATAATATAAATCTATAACATCCTTTTCTAGCTCATAAACTATAATTTCATCTACATTTGATTTTTTTGCTAATTCTTGAGCTACATATCCAAGGCCTAAACCAACTATTCCAACTTTTCCTTTAGCATATTTTATAAACATATAGGAGCTTTCTATTTCAAGAGGCGATATTCTCATCCAAACTTTATCAGGTCCTTGTAGTTCTATAATATTGGGATTTATTCTTCCCTTCCTTCTATACATGTATCCATCTATAAAATCACTATTATTATTTTTTTTTATTATTTCAAAGTTTCCAACTCTTCCTTGGGATATGGAATCATTATATTCTTTAACTTTATCATATATATAATTATTATCATACGGTTTCAAAATAAAACATCCCTTCTAATTAAATGTCAAGTTACTTATAATTATATTTATCATATAATATAATGACAATAACAATTTATAAAAATTTACTATCTTTTGCATAAAAAAACTCTTGATATTTAAACTTACTATGTTATACTAGTGATATAAATTATCATTTAGAAATAGAAGGTGAAAATATGGATAAAATTTTATTAAGTGAAGAAGCATACAATGAATTCAAAGGATTTTTAGACGAAAATGAAGTAGATAATTACAGCATTAGAATTAACTTAGCTGGATTTGGATGTAGTGGTCCTGCTTTTAATATATCTGTTGACGACGCAAAAGATGGAGATTTAACTCAAAAGGTTAATGATATAGTTTTCGTTGTAGAAGAAAAGTTAGTAGATGAATTCGGTGGATTTAGATTACTTTCAACTGATGAAAATGAAGGAAGAGGATTATCTCTTAAACCTTTAATCGAAGTTGAAAGTGGTGGATGTGGATCTTGTGGTGGCGGATGTCACTAATTATCAATAATTATTTGATAACATAAAAAAAACTCAAGCTTTTGGCTTGAGTTTTTTATTATATAAAGATACTAACAAAGTCCCTTTACTTAAAAATTACCATGCAATAACTTCTGCACCATCTTCTGTAACTAAAACTGTGTATTCCCATTGTGCTGAATATCCACCATCTGCTGTAAATACAGTCCAATCATCATCTTCATCTACGAAAACTTCGTAATCTCCTTGATTAAGCATTGGTTCAATAGTAAATACCATTCCAGGAACTAAAACCATTCCTTCTCCTCTTTCACCTACATGGGCAACAAAAGGTTCTTCATGAAACTCTATTCCAACTCCATGACCACCAAAAGCTCTAACTACTGAAAATCCATTTGCTTCTGCATGCTCTTGAATAACAGCTCCAATATCACCTAAAAATCCCCATGGCTTCACTGCAGCTAAGCCCTTGTCTAAGCATTCCTTAGTAACTCTAACCAGTTTCTCATCTTCTTCAGATACATTTCCAATCATAAACATTCTTGAAGCATCTGAATAGTATCCATTATATATAGTTGATACATCAACATTAACTATATCTCCATCCATTAATATTGTATCTTCACTTGGTATTCCATGACATACTATATCATTAATTGATACACATACGCTCTTTGGATATCCATCATAATTTAATGGTGCTGGTATAGCTCCACTATTAACAGTAAAATCATGAACTAACTTATCAATTTCCTCTGTATTCATTCCTAATTTTATCTTTTCTTGAACTAAATCTAATACTGCATTATTAATTTTTGCACTTTCTCTTATTCCTTGAATTTGTTCTTCATTTTTGATCATATCTCTTGTTGGCACTTCATATCCTTTATGCTTTAAGGCCTCTAGTTTTTCATCAAATTCTAAATGGCACTTTTTATATTTTTTCCCACTATTACACCAACATTGATCATTTCTATTTAAATTCATAACCTACCTCCTTAATACTATATTGCTTATTAAGATTTTATCAAATAGTATTATTTATCATCTATATATTAATATATCACAAATAGCATAAAAAAGGAGATGATTAACTAGAAAAAATAGTTTTCATCTCCTAAATATTATTCTTTAAATGTGAACTCATAATCAGAATAAGGATAAATAACAGAATTCATACCATCTAAAATATCTATCCAATATGTTTTTTTGATATAAGTAATTTCTCTGTCATCTATATCTACATTTTTTAATTTAGTTTCGTTAAAATCTTTATAAAAACTATTGAGTTCGTTAGTCAAGTTATACATTTCAGTAAAATTCTCTAACACTTCTCCTTCTAAAATCACCTTATCTTTATTAGTTCCCATTTCATAATTTAAATGTTCAAATAATAAACTTTCTACTCTTGAATATACTTCTGTCGGTACTTGATTTTCAATCTTAGATTTTTTATTTATAGAAATTATATCTTCATTCCCATACTCTTTATAACTTATCCATAATGCAGTAAATTCCTTAGAAATAGAACTATAATTCTTATATAAGGATAATAATTCTTCATTACTGATACTTTTGGCTTTTATACATTGGTCTAAAGTAGCTAATGAGCTTTCATTTCTGTTTCTAATTTCTTCAATGCTCTTGTAAGTTTCTTTGCCTATTATTATTTTATATCTAGAGTTCATTATTGAAGTGTAAACGTTTATGAGCAAACTAACAAACAAAACAAAAATAATTAATAACACACTAGCATTCTTGCTTATTTTAAAAGATTTCATAAAACACCCCCACATGAAATGTATTATATCATAAATAATTTTCTTTTTCCAGTATTGCTATTTCTCTTAGTAATAAGTAGCTAAACTCATCAAAAATATTTAATCAATAAATAGAAAAAGTACTATGGTACAATGAAAATATAAATGTAAAATAAAGAAATAAACTCCTAAAGGAGTTTATTTCTTCATTTTACATCCAAAAACTTTAATTAGTAGTATCTTCCATGCTCTTGCTGATATTCTTTTATCATTTCAAGACCAGCAGTACCACCTTCACCTTTTTCAACCTTTACAGAAATTCTCTTTATTTCTCCATAAGGTTCATCTAAGGAAAATTCCTCATCTCCAGTTATTACCCATATAGTATTACGTTTAAAAGGCTTTACTTCTAATTCCTTTTCTCCAACTCCATCAGTAAAATATATTAGAACAGAATTCCTCAAATTATTTTCTCTTATATATCTAAATACTGGCGAAAATTTTGTAGAACCATTTTTAGAAGATCTCTTCTTAATATCATTTTTTGATTTAATCTCATATATACGCCTTATTTCATTATCACATTCTATTACAGTAATTTTATTTGTCCTAGTTCTAGTAATTTCTAAAACCTCAATTAATATCTTATTAAATTCTTCTTCACTCATGGAAGCACTAATATCTAAAGCAACTATAACTTCTGGAACATTATTAGGAAGAGTTCCTCTTAAGTCTAGCCTTTCAGGTTGTCTTCTATTTCTTCTCATAATAGTTTTTCTTTCCCCTGCTCTTAATGATGGTATTACCTTCTTAAGGGCATCTTGCCATGATATTTCAGCCTTTTCAGTATAAGAATTAATAATCCCTACAATATCCTTTGGAGCTTTCCCTTTATAAGAACCAATAGCAGCTTTCTTAGTTAAGTCCTTTATTGAATCTTGAGTAAGGGTGCTTTCTTCCCATACATCATGAGCCTTAGAAATGTCTATCATTTCACCTATATCATTGTTTTTATCATCCTTCATAGTATCTGTTAACTTAGATTTAATTGCTTTTTCAATTTGTTCAGCATATATTTCAATAGGTTTATCTTCTGATAAGTTAGAACCATATTCTTTATTAACTCTTTCAATCTTATAACTATAAGTAGGAAGATTCTTAATAAATTGATTAATAGATATATCTACTGCTAAATTAACTGCAAGATTAGTATACTTTTGTTTAAGAATTCTCTCTCTTTCATGATGTCCATACATAATATGATAAATCTCATGTTTAAACAATGCTTGCATCTCTCTTTTATCACAAGCTAAAAATAGTAATGGATTAAAATACATTCTAAAGCCTTGCATTTTGGGTATTGTTGCTAAAGGCCAAGTAATGTTAAACCTAATACTTCTTTCTATTCTAACCATGAATTGTCCAAAGAAACCATCTTCTCCCTCAAGCATATCAATAATTACAGTTTCAACTAAGGAAAAAAATTCTCTTTCAAATCCACTATAAGCCTCTCCATTTTCATTTATATCTAAAGCTTGCTTTAATAAACTATCTCTTCTTTCTTCAAAACTCATAAGACATCATCCTATTCATAAATACTAAAGAAGGAATCTAAGAACATATCTTCATACAATAAATCCATATAGGTTTCTTCTTTTAAATCGCCCTTTATTTCTTTCATAATACCAAGTCTTAAATCCTTTGGATAACAAGTTAATAAATCTGCAAATAACTTTCTATTTACTTCATTATTATTATCATTTATATATCTTATTGAATTCTTAGCTAGTATATATAACCTTGAATGACTTTCTCCCCTTATTTCTTCTTTTACTTCTACAGGTAAAATCAAATAAGAAAATAAATCTTCTGGCTTAATTAAAGGATTTTTTATATTCTTAATATAATTAATAAAATCAGTTGCAATGCTTACTCCAACGTTCCCCTTGACTACATTATAGAAGGTATCTATTGTGTAACTTTCAGTATTTCTTAAGTATACATTATAAGATTTAGCAACTCTTTCCCAACTTCTAGGGGTTGCTTTAATGGATTCATTTGAATTTGTAACATTCAAATATTCAGGGAAATTTGATAAAAATTCTATAATATGATCATGTACATTTACTTCTCCACTCATAGCCCATTTTAGCCATTCCTTAATATCTGAACTTAATTCTATCCAAACAAATCTGTCTTCTTGTGCATTATCCATATCTACTACTTGATAATCAGTATCTTCAAACCCCTCATATTTGTTAGAAGGATTCATAGCTGCCATTATTTTCACATTATCATTTAATTTATATCCATTAATTTCCCTATTTAATATTAAATTCATAAGTTCTTGCTGAACAGCATGTTCACATCTATTAAGTTCATCTATAAATAGCATTACTCCATTATATTTGTTATCTGATATAGCATTATCAATTTCAATTAACTTATAATGAGTTGCATATCTTGTCTTTCCATTATCTACTATTGGAAGTCCACCAATTTCCCCTTCCTTTAATAGATTTGCATCTATGTTTACTAAGTAATAATTTTCTTCATTGCATATTCTCTTTACTAAAGAAG
The DNA here is from genome assembly GCA_023445445.1 of Bacillota bacterium. Classification (GTDB taxonomy): domain Bacteria; phylum Bacillota; class Clostridia; order Clostridiales; family Clostridiaceae; genus Clostridium. Next base: position 6,767 of record JAEXLD010000067.1, on the reverse strand, counting down.
TTTTACCTATACCTGCTTCACCTATTATTAAAGGAACACTACCTGATTCTAATACCAATTCCACTGTATTTATAGCTTCTGAAAATTTCATCTTCTCACCTCTTTTTATCTTGAAAGTTTATAATCCACTAAAAACACTTTAGCTTTCTTACTTCCATACGCTTTTATAAAATTAATTTTATTCATCTCTAGTATTTCTAGTTCTAAAAAGTCCTTTATATACTTTTCATCAATTGTTTCCTCTTTTACTTTTTCAATAACAACATTAACTACAAAATCTACATCAATAGAATCATATACGTACTTAACGATTTTTATATTATCTCCAATTAAAATTTTTAGCTCATCTAAATCAAAGTTGATATAGTTAATTGCTTCTTCATTTGCTTTAATAGCCTCTCTTCTAACTTCTAAAGTAGGATTATTAATAAATTTTATAGCAGCCCAATACTTTTTAACTGCAGCTAATTGAACCTTTTCTGATGGTTCCTTTATATATTTTATTGAATCATAATCCTTAGATACTGCTTTTAATTGAATTTCTTCAGTTGGATTTTCTACAAATTGAATAGCCCATCCCTTAGCTTTTACTGCTTCAAGCTTAACTTTATCTGTAGGATTTTTAATATACTTTAATGAATTCCAAAGTAATCTAACTGCTAAAATAGCATTTTCCTCATCTAATTCTTCAATATACTCAACAGCTAGTGGATTGTTTTTAATTGCTATTTCCTTCACAATATTACTTGGGTTTTTTATATACTTTATTGCTAATCCATTCTTCTTAACTGCTTCTAATACTAAATCTTCACTTGGATTATCTATATATCTTATATGCAGTGGATTATCATATATCTTTTTTAACTCGTTATTTTCCATGTTTCTTCCCTTCTTAGTTATAAATTTACTCTATATTTTTTAATTAATAGTCAATTATTATTCCATTCTATTATACATCATGCAAACAATAATTACTATCACTATTATATAATAATTACTATTCATTATTGGAAATAAAAACAATTACATCTCTCTTAAAATCAAAAAAGGTAAAAGTATCTAAAAAATACCTTTACCCCCTATAGTTTTATTTGTGTTCATGATTTCTTATATGATTTTCACAGTAACACTTCTTTCCTGAACATTTTGAACAATATCTAAAATCCATTTTAGGATCTTCCTTTTCTGTAATTCCACAAACTACACATTTATGAATAACTTCTCTTTCCTTTATTTGTGCTTTAAATTTTTGTTGTCTTCTATAATTTACTGCACCAGTAGTTGTGCCTGTGAATATATCTTTTCCAAAGAACAAGAAAAAGTTTAACAATGGAACTAAGGTCAATATTTTTCCTCCAAGTGATGCTGCTGTTAAGAAACTATATCCTATAAGAACCCAGTTAAATATAGCTAAGTATTTAACCTTAATTGGTATTATAAAAAACAATAATATTTGAAAGTTTGGGTATACCTTAGCAAAAGCTAAAAATAAAGAAAGGTTGATAAATGTTCCAGTAGCATTAGCTCCAGTTATCATTGAAACAATTATAGTTGTAATTACTCCTATAAGGTAATAAAAATTAAACTTAAATTCCCCCCATTGATGTTCTAATCCAGTACCAGCTAAATAATAAAAATACATTGAAAATATAAAGGAAATTATAGAATAACTTGATGGAACAAATATAAATGTTACAAGTCTCCATACTTCTCCATTAAGTACTGCATTTTTATTTAAAATTAACATATTAGATATATCTCTTCCCAAATAACTAAATGCAAAAACTAAAATTTGGCCACAAATAATAATTAGCATTAAATTTCTTATATAAAACTTTCCTATCTTTCTTTCTAGTTTGTTTAACCAATTCATAAAAATATCTGTCTCCTTTATAAACTATTTCTGACAATATATAATAAATCATCTATAGAAAAATCAGTATTCTTTATAGATAGAGTCATCATATTATTTATTAAAAAAGATGTTAATTTTCTTGTTTCAATATTCATAGTTATATCTTTATTCTTTTTATGTAATTCTATTATATCATCAATAATTATATATAATTCATCTAATAGATCATATTTAGGACAAGAATGAGATTCGTTATCTTCATTTAATTTCTCTTCCTTTGTTAGTTCAAAAAAAACTTCCCTATGATATATTAAAAACTTTTCTAAACCTAAATAAATTAACTTTATTTTTTCTTCAAAGGATATATTTTTATCTTTAACAGTTTTTAAATCTTCTATTATATTTATCCATATATCATTAAATATTTCTCTAACTAAAGACATCTTATTTGCAAAGTAATTATATACTGTCCCTAGTCCAATATCACACCTATTAGCAAGTTCTCTCATGCTAAAATTTTTATAACCTTTAGCTTCTAATAATTCATAACCTTCTTTAAGTATTGTTTCTCTTGGATTTTGTAAAATTTTAGGCATGTTCCTTCCCCCTTTTATTATAGTTTATATTAATATTTATATATTATCAACCAATGATATACCAGTCGTAATTTCCATTTATTTACAACTTATTATATTATTAGTATAATTATATTATGTAAATTATTATGAATTATGAGGAAAATTATATGGAAAAACCTAAATTTGATATTGCATACAGAAGAAAACTTCTCTATAAACGTAAAAGAAGAAGACAACTAATATTTCGATTTAGCCTTTTACTAATTTCCATCATATTATTTTCACTTTTATTATTACTTAATAAAAAATCTTCCATTAATAAAAATATTATAGCTTCAACTGCCAATAATGAAAATACAGATAATAAAATAATAGTTTGTATAGATCCTGGCCACGGTGATTGGGATACTGGTGCAAAAGGTTTGTCTGGTTCTTTAGAAAAGGATATAGTTTTAGATATTTCACTAAAGCTAGGGAAACTACTAGAAGATAATGGAGTTAAAGTTGTTTATACAAGAACAAATGACTTATTGCCTTGGCTAGATAACTCTAATGATAGTTTAAAGGAAAGAATTAAGCTTTCAGAAGTTCTAAAGTCTGATTTATTTATCTCTATTCATTGTAATAGTGATTACAAAAATCAAGAAGCTAAGGGTGTTGAAACTTGGTATAAATCAAAAGATGAAAATAGTAAAAACTTAGCAATGACTCTACAAAGTGCATTGATTAATGCAAATTATACAGAAGATAGAAAGGTAAAAACCTATAATAATAAAGATGATGCTTTAGCTGTTCTAGAATTAAATTCAAGCATCCCAGTATTATTAGAATTAGGTTTTTTAAGTAATGCATCTGATGAAAGATATTTAAAATCTGATAAAGGTCAAGAAGCTATTATAACAGCTCTTAATAATGCTTTATTAAGTTTTATTGAAGAAAATAAAACTACAATTTTAAAAGAAAGATAACTATAATGAATTTCTAATTCATAATTAATTTAAAAACCCTTTTAGAGTTTTTATGATGTTATAAGTGTTGTGGCCTTAAATATTGCCACAACATTATTCATTAAAACTTAATTATCTATTATTCAAAAATATTTTTTACTTCATCTAAAATTTGAAAATTAGTAAAATCAAAATGTAGAGGTGTTAAAGTTACATATCCTTGTGATAAATAATAAAGATCGGAATCTTCTTCAGATATTTCATTTCTAGTTCCCTTTGTTATGTAAATCTTATCTTCATTTTCTTCTAATAGAACATAATCTGTTTTATAAGTTGATTTACCAAGCCTACAAACCTTTATACCTCTTATTTCATCTTCTAAAACATTTGGAACATTTACATTTAGAACTACATCTTTTCTTAAATAACTTTTTTCAGCTATATCTACTACCTTACTTATCCATTCGGCTGCCTTAGTATAATCTTCATCATATCTTTCCCAATCTACTTCCATAGAAATAGCAATTGATGGAACATTATATATAGCTCCTTCTACTGCTGCTGAAACAGTTCCTGAATATAAGATATCAGTTCCACAATTTAAACCTCTATTTATTCCTGATATAACTAAGTCTATATCTTCACATAATAATGATAATCCAGCTTGAGTACAATCAGCAGGAGTTCCTACTACACTATAGGCTTTAAAATCCTTGTCTATTTTTTCTTCTCTTATTTTTATTGGATTATGAATTGAAATTGAATGGCTAGATGCACTTTTTTGTTCCCTTGGAGCTACTACTGTAACTTCATGTTTTTTTGATATTTCTTTTGCTAAGGCTAATATGCCTCTAGCATCAATTCCATCATCATTAGTAATTAAAACTTTCATACAAGTCCTCCCAAAATAATTTCATTACTTAATATATATTATCACAAAACTTTAAATTCTTCTGAAATTAATTTATAAGACTTTATCTTTTCATCTAAATTTGTATTTAAATTAATTATCATAAATTCATCTGTTTTATAAAGATTACTCATATTTATTATTTGTTCTTTAACCTTCTCTGGAGTTCCAATTATCATTCTTTTTCTATTTCTATTTACTATTTGCATTTCAGTTTCAGAATATTTATAGGATAATGCTCTTTCTAGGGAAGGGATTCCATAGGACTTCCCTGTTTCAACTAAAAGTAAAGTCAAATCCATCATGGCAGCTTGGTTATTAACTTCCTCTTCAGTTTCAGCACAAATTACAAAACTACAAATAATAGTATTAGGTGATGAAGAAACAACTGACTGTTTAAAGTTTTCTCTATACCAATTTACTGAGCTTACACCCATACCTCCAGTAATAAATTGTGCATAGGCATATGATGCTCCAGTTCCAGCTGCTAAACTAGCACTGCCTCCACTAGAACCTAATATATGAATTTCAGGATAAGTACTAGTTATTGGAGTAGCCTTAAGTCCGCTAAATTCATTGTTTTCTGGAACTATATCATAAATATATCTTATTAAATCTAATACTTTCTCCTCATAATTATCACTAAAAATACTTCTACCTTGCATTAGAGCCTTACTTGCTAAAGGCATTCCACCTGGTGCTCTACCTATACCCAAATCTATTCTATTTGGATATAAGGCTTCCAATACTTTAAAATTTTCAGCAACCTTATAAGGACTATAATTTGGCAGCATTACTCCACCTGAACCAACTCTAATTCTATTTGTTTTTGCTGCTATACTAGAAATAAGTATTTCTGGACTTGAACCTGCTAAACTTCTTGTGTCATGGTGTTCAGATACCCAAAATCTATGATATCCTAGCTTTTCTAACTCCTGTGCTAGTACTATTGTATTTCTTAAAGCTTCCGTAGAATTTGAACCTTCACCTATAGGAGATTGATCTAAGGCACTTAATTTAATACTCATATACATACCTCCTTTAATGTACATTTTTTATTCTTATTATAAACTATACCCTATTGATAAATATTTTCAAGTATTAATTATTTTTATTAAAATAAAAATATCACATAGTAATATACTGATGTGATATTTTAAATCTTAAATTTATTTAATTTTCTATACCTAATTCCATAAACTTTCCATAAGGTATCTTTATATCAAACTCCCCACTACTTTTCTTTTCAGCAACTATTTTTATTCTATTAAGGCCTTTTTTAATTTGCATAGTGCTGGAAGCATAATTATTAATTTCAGATTCACTAGTTCTTTCTATAATATTAGTAGTGGAATTATCTGGAGAAATTAAAACAAATTTAACTTTCCCTTTTCCTACATTCAAAAGATATGTTATATCTAATTTACTATCTTCTTCTGATTCATAGGTCCAAATTGTATCCATTCCTTCTATCTTATTAATAATACCTACAAACTTTTCTCCATATATTTTCTGTTCTTTAACATCAATATTAAAAGTATTATAGTTACTCGAAATTTTATCATTATCATTATAAATTAAAGATACATCTTTTCTAGAACATCCAAATAATAAAACAGATAAAAATACTAACACAACTGCGCCTTTCTTTATATTCATATGCGTACATCCTTTTAATTTAATATTTAATCAAATAACCAAATAATAATAATAATAATAATAATAATAATAATAATAATAATAATATCTAAAAACTTTAATTAAACTTCATAAAATTTATTCTCTAATCTATTTATAAACTTTAAGACTTTACTATTGGGATAGTTCTCTTCTAGTTTGCTTAAGATATTTAAAATAATATTTGTAGGAAATAATTTTTGTTTAAACAATATAATGCTAGATAAAATTCCTTGTACTAGCCCTATAATAAAAAATATAATATGCAGATATACAATGATTCTTAACATTATACATTGAACAATTATCCATATTACTAAAGCTAGGCTAAAAATACCACTTATATAGACTTGATATTTTAATTTAAGAACCATTACTACAGCACTAAATATATTTCCAACTCCAATGACTGTAAATAATATGATTCCAGGAATAAGAAAGTTGTTAAATGGTGAATTATTTAAGGAATCCGTAGCCATACCTCCTGGATTATAAGGATTAAGAATAGCCATAATTCCTCCTGCCATTCCACCTATTCCAACAAACAAATGTAAAATTAATAATATTCTATATATTTTCTTCATATATTTAATCCCCCCAATTTAACTAAATATATAATATAGTCTCCTTTATCTATATAAAAATATATCCATAACTTAAACTTATTATAACATATTTTACAATTTAATCCTATTAATAGTAAATATTAATGGTTAAAAATGGAGCTGTCGAAACAGCTCCTAAATTAAAAATGTAGAATGTAAAATGTAGAATTATTGATGTAATTCCAAAGGAATTAC
>JAEXLD010000088.1 GCA_023445445.1 Bacillota bacterium | reverse complement strand
TTACTACAGGACAAGTAGAATTAGTTCCAGCTTTAATAATGGTAGTAGCAAGTCTTATTGCATCTCCATTAGGGGCAGCCTCTAGTAAGAAAGTTAATGCAAAAATACTTAAAAATGCTTTAGCAGTGCTTATTCTTGCTACAGCAGTGAAAATATGGATGGGAATACTGTAGGTTAAAAGAAAGTATCAATAAAATGAGAATAATTTTTATTAGAGGTTGCTTAGGCAACCTCTTTATTTAGTAAAGCTATCCTTATTTTATCTAAGACAGTATGCAGTATTGACAAAAAATATAGCAGATGTTAATATTTTGGTAAAAATAAATATTAATTTAAGTTATATATTGTATTATTTATATATTTTTTTTATGTGGAATATGTAAATGTTGTTATTTAATAACCTATTAATAGAATAATAAAGTTATTATTCTTTAGAAAAGTTGTAAAAATCTTAATATAAATAATGATTTATTAGTATATTAAGTTTTTTTTTATTTACTAAGGGAGAATATATCTTTTTCTTAAACATAATCTTGAGGGATATTCAGGAGGACACAAATGAAGGTATTAAAAAAAATTAATAATAATGCTGCAATATGCATTGATGCTGATGGTAATGATCTAATTGCATTTGGAAAAGGTATAGGATTTCCAAAGGTTCCTTATGAGTTAGAGGATTTAAGTAAAATTTCTATGACATTTTATAGAATAGACAAAAGCTTTTATAAGCTAATGGCTGAAATTCCAGAAGATATTTTTCATGTATCAGCTTTAATTGTGGAAGAAGCAAAAAATACATTGAATTGCAAACTTAATCCTAATCTTGTTGTAAGTTTAGCAGATCATATTAATTTTGCAATTACAAGACTTAAAAAATATAAGGTTATGAAAATGTTATTTTCATATGATATAGAAGAACTATATCCTAAAGAAACAGAACTTGGGAGGTTTGCTGTAAAGCTTATCGAAAAGGAGCTTGGCTATTATTTCCCAGAAAGTGAAATAACTAATATTGCAATGCACTTTGTTAATGCAGAAGAAGAAACTGATAATGAAGTTGAAGGGATTGATACAGAAGAACTTATTAGAGCAACAGTTCAAAAAATTGAAGATTTCTTTTCAATAACTATTAATAGAAAAAGCTTTAAGTATAATCGTTTTGTTATGCATTTAAGATACTTTATACGAAGGGTGCAGCAAAAGGAACAGTTTGCTAATGAAAATGAAGACCTTTTAGATACAATGAAGGCAAAGGAACCTAGAATATATGAATGTACAAAAATTATAGGAAACTGCATTGATAGAAGGCTAAATGCTAAGACCACTGATGATGAACTTCTATATTTAATGATACATATTAAGAGAATTATAAATAATAGATAATTTATGTTAAAAAAACAGTTAAAAAAAATTAAAATTTTGTATTGACAACAATTACATATAGTTATATAATAAATTCGAAGATTTAATTAGGATTGTAACTCTCTTGGAGGCATTACCTAAAATGATAATTATTTCATTTTTTGTAATACTCAAGAGAGTTTTTTATATTCTTAATCTTTAAAAAGATAATGTAATTAACAACTTAGTACATTCACAATAATATAACTTAAAAGATATTGTTAAAATAGCTTTAGATAAATAAGGTATATTAGCTAGGTTTAAATAAAATACAAATTAGTAGAATGTTGTAATAAAATAAGGCTTGTAACTCATAATGAGGCATTACCGAAATTGACATCTTATAAAAATGTCATTTCGGTATTTTTTTGCACTAAAATTCCTAGATATAAGGATTTAAGTATTAATTTAAACTAGCTAGGTACTGTTTAAAGTATATAAATAAATAGTAAAAGGAGAAGAAAAAATGTCTAAAAATCAAAAGTATGAACAACTTGCAATTAATGTTTTAGAACTTATAGGTGGAAAGGATAACATAAGTAGTTTTATTCACTGCATGACACGTTTAAGATTTACACTAAAAGATAAGAGTGCTGTTAAATTAGATGAAATTAAAAATTTAAAAGGAGTAGTTGGTGCACAATGGTCTAATGATCAACTACAAATTATTATAGGATCATCAGTAGCTGATGTATATAAGGTAGTATGTGAAAAAGCTAATTATGCAGCTGCAAAATCTATTGATGAAAATTTAGATAAGAAGAAATTTAGTTTTGCAGCAATTATAGATGGTTTAGCAGGAAGTCTTGTACCAATATTACCAATAATGATTGGTGCTGGTATGTTAAAGGTTATAGTTATATTATGTGAATTGATGGGTATACTTACAGCAGGTAATCCTACACATACAGTATTAACTTTTGCAGCTGATGCAGGTTTCTACTTCTTACCAATCTTCTTAGGAGCAACAGCAGCTACTAAATTTAAAACTAATATGGGACTTGGAATGCTTATAGGAGCAATCTTATTACACCCAACATTTACAGGAAATATTGCTAATAACGTTGAAATGTCTATCTTTGGACTTCCAATATATGCAGCAAATTATGCAAATAGTATTTTTCCAATAATTATAGCAGTATATGTAATGTCATATGTTGAAAAATTCTTCAGAAAAATTGCACCAGAAGCAATAAAGGTTTTATTTGTACCACTAGCAACTACTCTTGTAATGTTACCATTAACTCTATGTTTAATTGGACCAGCAGGAGCTTTCTTAGGAGTTTATTTAGCACAAGGAATTATGTGGTTATATGATACAGTAGGTTTCTTAGGAGTTGCAGTTCTAGCATCAGTATATCCATTATTAATAGTAACAGGTATGCACGGAGCTTTAGTTCCATATATGTTCCAGTCATTTGCTTCTTTTGGATTCGAACCAATAGTATGTACTGCATGTGTATTATCTAACATAGGTCAGGGAGCAGCAGCAGCAGCAGTAGCTGTAAAGAGCAAAGATAAAACATTAAAATCAACAGCAGCATCTAGTGCTGTAACAGCAGTTGTAGGTGGCGTTACTGAACCAGCATTATTTGGAATTAACTTAAGATTTAAGACACCTTTATATGCATGTATGATAGGTAACTTTATTGGAGCAGCCTTTGCAGGATTAATGAAGGTTTACAGTTATGCATTTGCAGGAAGTGCTGGAGTATTCGGACTTGCAGGATTTGTAGGACCAACTAATATGAACTTTATATATATGGCAGTAAGTATGTTAGTTACTCTTGTAGCAACATTTATAATCACATTATTTATGTATAAAGTTGAAGAAGCATAATAGACTACTTGGAGGTAAGACAGATGAGTTTTAAAAAAGATTTTTTTTGGGGTGGAGCAACAGCTGCTAACCAGTTTGAAGGTGGATGGAAGGAAGGTGGAAAAGGAGACAGCGTTTGTGATCATATGACAGGCGGTGCTGTTGATAAACATCGTTATTTCACTAATAAAATTCAGGATGATATTTATTACCCATCTCATGAAGGTGTTGATTTTTATCACAGATATAAAGAGGATATAGCTTTATTTGCAGAAATGGGATTTAAGATGTTCCGTATGTCTATAAACTGGACTAGAATATTTCCAAATGGAGATGAGGAAACACCTAATCAAGAAGGATTAGATTTTTATAGATCTGTTTTTGAAGAATGCAGAAAGTATGGAATTGAGCCACTAGTAACAATTTCCCATTATGAAATTCCATATAACCTGATGGATAAGTATAATGGGTGGACAAACCGTAAATGTATAGATTTTTATATAAGATACTGTAAAACTTTATTTACTGAATATAAGGATTTAGTTAAGTACTGGCTTACATTTAATGAAATAAATATTTTACCAGCAGGACTTGGTGATATTGTATCTGGAGGGTTTAAGTGCGAAGATGGACCAGCTCAGGTATTAGGACTTAAGAGTACAACAGAACAATTAACTAAAAGATATCAAGCACTTCATCATCAGTTTATTGCAAGTGCTAAAGCAGTACAGTTAGCTCATGAAATAAATTCTGAATTTAAAGTTGGATGTATGGTTGCTGGAGGATGTTTCTATCCATACAGATGTAACCCTGATGATGTAATATTGGCTCAGAAGGAAATGAGAATGAATTATTTCTGTGGAGATGTACAGGTAAGAGGAGCATATCCTTACTTCACAAAGAGAATGTTTGATGAAATGGGAATCTCTATAGTAATGGAAGATGGAGATAAAGATATACTTAAAAATGGTACAGTTGATTTCTACAGCTTCAGCTACTATATGAGTACATGTAGTACAGATGATGAAGAAGCGAAAAAAACAGCTGGAAATGGAATTATGGGTGTTAAGAATCCATATCTTAAGTCCAGTGATTGGGGATGGCAAATTGATCCTCAAGGTTTAAGATACCTATTAAATGAGTTATATGGAAGATATCAGATTCCAATAATGATAGTTGAAAATGGACTTGGAGCAATTGATAAAGTAGAGGAAGATGGATCAATCCATGATAGTTATAGAATTGATTATTTACGTGAACATATTAAACAGATGAAAGAAGCAGTTAAAGATGGAGTAGACTTAATGGGATATACTCCATGGGGATGCATAGATTTAGTTAGTATATCAACTGGTGAAATGAAAAAGAGATATGGATTTATTTATGTTGATAAACACAATGATGGAAGTGGAACATTAAATAGGTCACGTAAGGATTCATTTTATTGGTATAAAAAAGTTATTGAATCTAATGGAGAAGATTTAGAATAAAGTATCATTACAATTAAATATATTTTATAAAAGAAACAATAAATCCACGACATTTCTATCGTGGATTTTACTTTAGATTTTTCTTCGTATTCTTATAATTATAATTTACTACTAACTATTTTTATAAAACAATAATTAGTTAAAAGTGCTATAATTTTATTGAATAAAAATTTGGAGGTTTTAACTATGATAGATAATCAAGCAATGCAATATAAGAAAATGCTTGAAGATCCAATACCTAAGCTAATAACATCTCTTGCAGTCCCCACAGTTTTGAGTCAACTTATAACTACTATTTATAACACTGCAGATACTTACTTTGTGGCTCAAATTGGAACAAGTGCTACTGCAGCAGTAGGAGTTGTATTTTCACTTATGTCCATAATACAGGCAGTAGGCTTTGGAATTGGTATGGGATCCAATAGTCTTATAAGCAGAAGACTTGGTTCTAAAAATTACAAGGCTGCTAATAAATACGGCAATAGTGCATTTGCTGCAGCAATTATTTTCGGCTTATGTCTTATGATTTTTGGACTTTTAGGTTTAGAGCCACTTATGAAAATACTAGGTTCAACAGAAACAATACTACCTTATTCAATGAGTTATGGAAGATACATATTAATAGGTGCACCAGTAATGTGTTCATCTTTTGTTTTAAATAACATACTTAAATCTGAAGGACATGCTTTTTATTCTATGTGGGGACTTTGTGCAGGTGGAATTTTAAATATAATTCTAGATCCTATATTTATATTTAAATTTGAAATGGGTATAGGTGGCGCAGCACTTGCTACAATATTAAGTCAGATGGTAAGTTTTATAATACTTTTAAGTATTTTTATTAGAAATAAAAGTATTATAAAACTTAATATAAAATATATTAGTATAAATGCATCAGATTATTTCCTTATATTTAAAATAGGATTTCCTACAATATGTCGCCAGATGCTTGGAAGTGTATCATCTGCTCTTCTTAATATAAAGGCATCTTTATATGGTGATTCTGCTGTAGGAGCAATAACAATCGCAAATAAAATTTATATGCTTGTACGTAATATAATTTTAGGAATAGGACAAGCTTTTCAGCCAGTTGCAGGATATAATTACGGTGCAAAAAATAAGAAACGTGTTAAAGAAGCATTTATATTTACAAGCATAGTAGGAACTATAATATGCACTATTGCTGCCGTAATAGTGGGATTTAAAGCTCCATATATAATAGGATGGTTTAGAAAAGATGATATAGAAGTAATACATATAGGTACACAGACCCTTTATTTTGCATGTGCCGTAATGCCTTTAATGGCATATTCAACTTATGTAAATCAAATGTATCAATGTCTTGGTTTTAGCAGAGAAGCAACTTTTCTTGCTAGCTTAAGACAAGGGATATGCTTTATTCCTATAATTTTAATATTACCTGAAATTATTGGACTTATAGGGATTCAGATTTCACAATCAGTTTCTGATCTACTTACTTTTATAATATCATTGCCATTCCAGATTAATTTCTTTAAAAAGCAATTAAATTGAAAAAAGGTTGGATAATTATTTCTTAATAATTGATAAGATTAAAGCAATATATTAAATATTATATGTAATTATTGAAGTTTAAAAATATTGACAACTATTTAAGGAAATGTAAATATAATAAAAGATGATTAGAATTATTTTTAAATATACTTAATATCAGAGAAATTTTAGTAGGTAGAAAATAAAGTTTATGGACAAATTATGGTGAAGAACTATCTAGAAACCATAGTACATTTTTCTAGAGAGTTGATATAAGTGAATAAAATTTGGAGAATTGAGGGAAAAGACATGGAATTTCAGGAGTTAATAGAAGCAAGAAGAAGTATTCGTAAGTATGATGCAACAAGAAGGGTTACAAAAGAACAGATGTTACAAATTGTACAAGCTGCAATTGAGGCTCCTTCATGGAAGAATATGCAGACATCTAGATATTACTGCATTTTATCAGAAGAGCTTTGTGAAAAGTTTATGGAGGATTGTCTTCCAAAATATAATGCAGAAAATGCACAAAACTCAGCATTAGTTGTAACTACATTTATTTCAAATCAAGTAGGCTTTAATAGACATACAGGACTACCAGATAATGAATGTGGCAATGGTTGGGGCTATTATGATTTAGGATTACACAACGAGAATTTTATTTTAAAGGCAAAGGAATTAGGATTAGATACTCTTATTATGGGACTTCGTGATGCAGATAAAATTCGAACTATGCTTAATATACCAGAAGAAGAAACTATAGTTTCTGTAATTTCAGTAGGATATGCAGCAGGGGAATCACCAAAACCTAAAAGAAAAACTCCAGAAGAAATTATTAAATTCTTCTAGAACATAATAAGAAATTAAGAAACTTTTTAAAGAAGCTATTCAGCATAAATAAAAAAATCCATGATAGTAATATCGTGGATTTTTTGCTTATGCTAGCCAAAGCTTTTTATAAATTTGCATATAAAATAAAAGAATGAATAAGTATATTTTAGAAAGAATAATATAGGGGGAATAAAAATGCATATGGTTGATGCATTAGTAAATCCTGTAGTTGGCTTAACTATGTTATCTACAGCTACTGGAGTTACAGCTTATTCGGTTAATAGAATAAGGAAGGAAGAGGAATTTCAAAAGAAAATACCTTTAATGGGAGTTGTAGGAGCTTTTGTATTTGCAGCTCAGATGGTTAATTTTTCAATACCAGGAACAGGCTCAAGTGGTCATATTGGAGGAGGAGTTTTACTTGCAGCAGTATTGGGACCAGAAGCTGGATTTTTATCTCTTGCATCAATACTTATAGTTCAATGCTTATTCTTTGGAGATGGAGGGCTTTTAGCTTTAGGGTGCAATATTATAAATCTTGGTTTTTTTAGCTGCTTTATAGGATATAAATTTATTTATAAAAAAATACTTGCTAAGGGTTATTCTAAGAAAAAAATAATGATAGCATCAGTTTTAGCTTCAGTTATTGGATTACAGCTCGGATCCCTTGGAGTTGTACTACAAACATTAGCTTCAGGAGTAACTAAACTACCATTTATAACATTTCTTATTTTTATGCAACCTATACATTTAGCTATTGGAATAATAGAAGGTATATTAACGGGATTAGTATTGAACTTTTTATATGCAAATAGGCCTGATATTTTTCAAAAAGAAGATATTAGAAAAAAATATAAGATATCTAAGAAAAGGTTAATTACTATGATTTTAGTATCTTCATTAGTTATTGGTGGAGGAATTTCACTTTTAGCATCATCAAATCCTGATGGGTTAGAATGGGCTATTTTAAAAACTTCAGGAAATGAAGAATTAAGCAATAGTAGTTATATTCATGAAAAGGCATCAGATGTACAAAATAAAACTTCATTTTTATTAGATTATGGGTTTATAGATGATAATCTATCTGAAACTGAAAAAATAATGGGACAAGTGGTAGCTGGAATTGTTGGAGTTATTATTACAATGGGAATTATAGCTTCAATATTTTATTTTCTGGGGAAGAGTAAAAAAATAAATGCTTTTAATGGTAATTTAAATGAAATAGAAGATAGCTATAAGGAAAAATAAGATGACTGATATTAGTAAAGCTATATATGAAATTAGAAAAATAGATGAGCTAGGGGATAGGGATACTATTATTCATAGAATAGATTCATCTATAAAAATTATAATTACTATAATATATATAATAAAAGTACTAGCTATGAAACAATTTATATTATCAAATGTTATATGGATTATATTATATCCGTTAATATTATTTGTATTTGGTAAAGTGCCATTGATATTTATCTTAAAGAAAGTATTATTTGTTTTACCTATTGTAATTGGGCTTTCATTAGCAAATTTAATTATAGATTTTTCCTATTCAGAGATTTATTCTTCCTTATTACTACTATTTAAGTGTAGTTTTTCTTTAGTAGGATCACTTCTTTTAATAGTAACTACTGGAGTTAACAATTTAGCAATTGGATTGAAAAAGCTAAAAATACCTATGATATTAACAATGCAGATATTAATGTTATATAGATATATAATTTTCATGATGGAGGAGTTTTATAGAGTAAAATCTGCTTATGAATTAAGGACTTTAGGAGAAAAATCTATGACTATTAAAGATTATGCTCAGATAATAGGGAAAATGCTTTTAAAAACTATAGATAGATCAGAAAAAGTATATGAATCAATGCAACTTAGAGGGTTTGATGGAGAAATATATATTGATAGTAGTAAAAAAATTAGAAGTATTGATTTTCTATGTTTAATTATATTTGTAGTAAGTATATTTTTACTATAATAATCAAATTGTAATATAAGTTTCGGAGGATTTATGAGTGAAAAAATAGTAGAAGCATATAAGGTTCATTACACATATCCAGATGGATATAATGCTATAAAAGGAATATCTTTTCATGTGAATGAAGGAGAAAAACTTGGGATTATTGGCGCAAATGGTGCTGGAAAATCTACAATGTTAAAATTGCTTATAGGTATTTTAACATTAGAAAATGGGAAAATAATTATTGAAGACAGAGATCTTAATAAAAAAAATTTAAAGGAAATAAGAAAAAAAGTTGGATTTGTATTTCAGGAGTCAGATAATCAACTCTTTATGAATAGTGTATATGATGATATTGCATTTGGTCTTAGAAAAAATAAAAAAGATGACAGAAATATTGAATCAAAAGTAGATACTATATTAGAGAAATTTAAAATTGAAAGATTAAGAAATAAACAGATATATAAACTATCAGGGGGAGAAAAGAAAGTAGTAGCAATAGCTGGAGTTATAGTTATGAATCCCAATATAATTATAATGGATGAAGTAACAGCATACTTAGACCCAAAATCTAGACGTACAATAATTAATTTAATAATAAATTTAGAACAAACAATAATTATTGCAAGTCATGATTTAGATATGATACTAGATGTATGTGATAGAGTTTTAATATTTAATAATGGAGAGATTATAGAAGAAGGAGCTCCAAATTCAATACTTAGTAATAAGAAAATTATGGAGGAAAGCAATTTAGAACTTCCATTGTCACTAACAAGAAATAAATAGAATATTATTAAAATCAATATAGAAAGAACTAAAAGGATATAGATGTTATATGACAGCAAATTGAGAAAAGTAACTTATTAAGGAATATAACATTTATATTCTATTTTTTTACTGATTTTTAAAAATTATGTATCTTAATTTAAATATTACAAATAATAAATAATAGCTAATTAATGAATAAAAAAAGGAGGAAAAATAAATTGCATTTAACAAATAGAGAAAAAGAAAAACTGATGATTGTTGTTGCGGCGGATGTTGCTAGGAGACGAAAAGATAGGGGCCTAAAACTAAATTATCCTGAATCTGTAGCCTTAATTACTAATGAGCTTTTAGAAGGTGCTAGAGAAGGAAGAGAAGTACAAGATTTAATGGACTATGGAACACAAATTTTAAGTAGGAGTGATGTAATGGAAGGCATACCTGAAATGATTCATACAGTTCAAGTGGAAGCAACATTTCCAGATGGAACTAAATTAGTTACAGTACATGACCCAATACGTTAAGAAAGGAGACATATAATTGATACCAGGAGAATTTATTATAAAAGATGGAATTATAGAATATAACGAGGGAAAAGAAGCAATAAAGATTGAGGTGGTAAACACCGGTGATAGACCTGTACAAATAGGCTCACATTATCATTTCTATGAAGTAAATGATTTTTTAAAGTTTGATAGAGAAAAGGCTTATGGAAAAAGATTAGATATTCCATCAGGAACTGCAGTTAGATTTGAACCAGGGGATAAAAAAGAAGTGAATTTAATTGATATTGGTGGAGTAAGAAGAGTTTACGGTTTGCGAAACTTAGTTGATGGATATTTAGATGGAAGAGGGGTAAAAGAATAATGAGTTTTCAAATAGATAGACACCGTTATTTAGAATTATTTGGACCAACTAAAGGAGATAAAATAAGACTAGGTGACACAGATTTAATAGTTGAAATTGAAAAAGATTATACTGGTTATGGCAATGAATGTAAGTTTGGCGGTGGTAAGGTTTTAAGAGATGGAATGGGTCAAAATGCAGTTGAAAGCAGAGAAAACCCTATGGTTGCAGATCTTATAATTACAGGAGCTACTATTATAGATTACACAGGAATATATAAAGCTGATATTGGTATTCGTGATGGAAAGATTTTAGCTATTGGCAAAGGTGGTAATCCTTATACTATGGATGATGTAGATTTCATAGTAGGAGTAAGTACAGAAGCCTTAGCAGGAGAAGGTAGAATAATAACTGCAGGGGGAATAGATACCCATGTACATTATATAAGTCCAGATCTTGTTGATGTTGCATTAGAAGGAGGAATAACAACACTTATAGGTGGAGGAACAGGGCCTGTTGATGGAACTAATGCAGTTACTTCAACACCAGGGAAATGGTCCATTCATCGTATGTTACAATCAGCAGAAGCATTTCCTATAAATCTTGGCTTTATAGGAAAAGGTAGTGGAGCAAATATAAGGGTTACAGCAGAGCAAATTGAAGCAGGAGCTTGTGGACTTAAGGTTCATGAAGACTGGGGAGCAACAAGATCTGCAATAGATTATTCACTAAAAACAGCCGATGAATATGATATCCAAGTTGCAGTACATACTGATACATTAAACGAAGGTGGATTTGTAGAACATACAATTGAAGCCTTTGCTGGTAGAACTATTCATACATATCATACTGAAGGAGCTGGTGGAGGTCATGCACCAGATTTATTAAAAGTAGCTTCTAAACTTAATGTAATACCAGCATCAACTAATCCAACTAAACCTTTTACTATAAATACAATTGCAGAGCACTTAGATATGCTTATGGTATGTCACCATCTAGATCCTAAAGTTCCAGAAGATATTGCATTTGCAGATTCTAGAATAAGAGAACAAACAATTGCAGCAGAAGATATACTACAAGATATGGGTGTATTTAGTATTATGAGCTCTGATTCAATGGCTATGGGAAGAATAGGTGAAGTTATCACTAGAACATGGCAGACTGCAAGTAAAATGAAAAAACAAAGAGGAATATTAGAAGGAGACTCTGAAGAAAATGATAACAACAGAGTAAGAAGATATATTGCAAAATATACTATAAATCCAGCATTGGCACAAGGAATATCACAATACGTAGGCTCTATAGAAGTAGGTAAAATGGCAGATTTAGTACTTTGGGATACACAATTCTTTGGAGCAAAACCACATTTAGTAATTAAAGGTGGTATGGTAAACAAATCAATAATCGGAGAAGCAAATGCATCTATTCCAACTTGTCAGCCAGAAATTTATAGAGATTGTTTTGCTGCATATGGAAAGGCAATATATCCAACTTCAGCAACCTTTGTTTCTAAATATGCATACGAACATGGCATAAAAGAAGAATTGGGATTGCAAAAATTAATATTACCAGTAGGTGGAATAAGAAATTTAACAAAGAAAGATATGAAATTAAATGATGCAACACCAAAGCTTGGAGTTGATCCAGAAACTTATAATGTTACTGTAGATGGAGAATTAATAACTTGTGAACCAGCAAAAGAATTACCATTAGCTCAAAGATACTTCCTATTCTAAATAAAAAAACTCCGAAAGGAGTTTTCTCATTAATTATGCATTATGCATTACGAATTATCAATTATGCCGTAGGCATTAAGGAGGAATAAAGAAATGATTTTTGATAAGGTATTAGGAAATATTAGTGAAATAGAGAATTTAAATTCATATCATATTGAAAAAATACATCTAAATAGTGAAGATATGCTTAAAAGAATTATAAGAGTAACTTCAGACCATAACAATGAATATGGAATATCATTAGAAGGTAGTGAAAAGCTAAAAGATGGTGATATTTTATATAAGCAAGATAAGCAACTTATAGTTGTAGAAATTACTAGCGAGGATGTTTTAGTTATTAAGCCTCAAAATATAAATGAAATGGGAAGAATAGCACATTCCTTAGGAAATAGGCATCTTCAAGCACAATTTGAAGAAGATAAAATGATAATACAATATGATAGGTTAGTAGAAGAAGAATTAAAAAGAGATAATATTAATTATTCAAGAGAAAATATAGTTTTGAAAAAGGCTTTTAAGCATGTTGAATTTGCACACAGACATTAATAATAATGAAAATAATATTATAAATATATTACGGGTTTTACAAATATGTGATTCTAGCTTTCCTATAGGTTCTTTTAATCATTCATATGGTATGGAGAGTTATTTAAGAAATAATAAGATTACTAACATAGAGAGTTTAAATCAATATATTAATGTGTTCTTAAATAATACATTTATCTATAGTGATGGATTAGCAATTAGAATGTTGTATGAATACTTAAATAAGAATGAAATAGAAAATATTTTAGAACTTGATAGAATGATTACAGTTCAGGCTATAGCTAAAGAAACTAGAAATGCTTCAAAGCTTATAGCTAGCAGAATGATTAAGCTTTTCCTTGATTTATATGATAGTAAGCTTTTAAAAGAATATGAAGAAAAAATTAATACAAAAGAAGCTTTTGGCCATCCAGCCATAGTATTTGGATTACTTATGTATACCTTAAATTTTTCAGAAGAGGAAGCTATAAGTTTTCATATGTATAGTACAATTTCAACACTTATTCAAAATGCAGTTAGAGCTATACCACTAGGACAAAAAGATGGTCAGATAATTCTAAAAAAATATATTGAGAGTTTTAAAGATTTATATAAAAAGATTAGAAACTTAGATTATAGCTTTTTGGGTGCAAGTACTCCTGGAATTGAATTATCTCAGATAAATCATGAAGTACTAGAATTTAGATTATTTATGTCTTAGAATCCTAAAAATAATTAAATTATGAAAGGGTGAGTTGCATGAAAAAACCAATAATAATAGGGGTAGGAGGTCCTGTTGGAAGTGGAAAAACTCTATTAATAGAAAGAATTACTAGAATAGCTAAAGATGAATATAATTTTGCAGTTATTACTAATGATATTTATACAAAGGAAGATGCTAAATTTTTAGTTAATAATTCTGTTCTAAGTGAAGATAAGGTTATTGGAGTAGAAACAGGTGGATGTCCACACACAGCAATAAGAGAAGATGCATCTATGAATTTTGCTGCTATAGAAGAAATGAAAAGTAGATTTAATGACTTAGATATTATCTTTTTGGAAAGTGGTGGAGATAATTTAGCTGCAACATTTAGTCCAGATTTAGTAGATTTCTCTATTTATATTATTGATGTGGCACAAGGAGAGAAGATTCCAAGAAAAGCAGGTCAAGGAATGATAAAGAGCGATTTGTTTATTATTAACAAAATAGATTTAGCCCCTTATGTTGGAGCAGATTTAGAAGTTATGAGAAAAGATACATTAACCTTTAGAAAAGAAAATACATTTATATTTACAAATTTAAAAAAGGATGAAGGCGTAAATGAAGTTCTATCGTGGATTAAAAAGAACTGTTTATTAGAAGGAATTAATTAATATGAGCAATATTAAGTATGCAGGAGAATTTGAAATAGTATTAGAAAAAAAGAATGAAAATACAGTTATAAGTAAAAAAGTATTTAATGGTCTAATAAAATTATCTCCAACTATTCATCTTGATAGTGAAAGAATTTCAACCTTTTTTATAGTTGGTCTTGGAGGTGGATATGTTGAGGGTGAAAAATATAAATACAGTATTAATTTAAAGGAAGATGCAAGAACAATTATAACAACTCAAGCCTCTACAAAAGTATACAAATGTGAAAATGGAGATAGAACAGAACAAGAAACTTTAATTAATTTAGAAAAGAATAGTATCTTAGAGTACATAACAGATAGTGTAATACTATATAAGAATGCAAATTATAAGCAGGTAAATACTATTTATATGGATGAAAGTGCAACACTTATATACACTGATGGAATTACATCAGGATGGTCAAAAGAAGGAAATGAATTTCAATATAGTAATGTACAATTAAAAACAAGTTTATATGTAAACAATAAAATGGTTTTGTTAGATAATTTATTAGTAAATCCAAGAGAAGAGGATGTTACTAAATTAGGTTTTTTTGAAGGATATAAAAATTTTGGAACCTTACTTGTAATAAATAAAAATATTAATATAAAAATTATTGAAGAGTTAAGAAATAAAATCAAAAGCTTAAATTTACCAATTTACTTTGGAATATCAGAGCTTGAAGTAAATGGTTTTGTATTAAGAGTATTAGGTAATTTGACTCAAAATATAGAGAGTGCAGTAAAGGTATGCCATAATTTTATAAGAATGGAATTCTTAAATTCTAAAGAATTATCTATACGTAAATACTAATAAGATAGGTTGTGAATATGGATGTTAGGAATAGTATTATTATATGTAGGAATAGTCCTAATAAATAATGGTATATGTAGACTATGTAATATAGATGAAAAATCAGCGGCAGTAATGAACTTATTTACAGGTGGTTTGGCAGTAATAATTGATACTGTAAATGTAACACAAGAGCAATATTATTCAGTAGGAACAGGATTATTATTTGGCTTTACATATTTATTTATAGCTATAAATGGTATATTTAATTTAGATAAAAGACCTTATGGCTGGTATAGCTTATTTGTAGCAATAAATACTATACCATGTGCATATTTTAGCTTCAAAACAGAATTAGATTGGAGAATGGGAGTTATATGGTTATTATGGGGAGTTCTTTGGTCTACAGCCTTTATTGAAATAATTCTAAAGAAAAATCTTGGGAAGTTTGTTCCATATTTAGCTATATTTGAAGGAGTTATTACTGCGTGGATACCTGGCTTTTTGATGCTTGTTGGTAAGTGGTAATATAAGAAAAATTATGTTTAAAATTATGTGTTCAATTCTTGTATTTATTAAGTACAAAAGTTGGACTCAAATAGGATTGAAAATGTTATCAAATGGAATTAAAATAAAGGTGTTAAAAGTAGAGAAATATATACTACTATTATATTTAGTAATTATTAAGGGGGTATGAGGTGAATAATATGAAGAAGGTTAATATAATAAACAGAATGGTAGAATGTGGGCTCTTGCAATAGTAAGAGCAAAGACAATTGAAGGTGCATGTTAATTTGTAATAGATATGAAATACCATATGCAGCAGGATGTACATAATTAACAGAAGCTGTAAAAGGATTAACAATTGGAACTTGTGAAGATATAGCTAATAATCAACTAAAATTCGTGAGATAATAAAAAATTCAAGAGAAAAGTAAAAGATAAGAGCCGCTTTATAAGTGGCTCTTAATAAATACAAGGAGGAAGAAAGTTTGAATATTGAAAGATTAAAAGATATAGCGAAGGATATAAGAATAGATATAGTAAATATGGTAGCTGCAGCAAAGTCAGGACATCCAGGTGGGTCATTATCAGTAACAGATATATTAACATTTTTATATTTTGAAGAAATGAATATTAGAACAAATGAGCCTAGATGGGAAGATAGAGATAGATTTGTTTTATCTAAGGGACATGCGGCACCTGCATTATATGCAGTTTTAGCAAATAAGGGATACTTCCCAAGAGAAGAACTTAAAACTTTAAGAAAGTTCAAATCACATCTTCAAGGTCATCCTGATATGAAGAAAACTTTAGGCGTAGATATGTCAACTGGATCCCTTGGACAAGGATTATCAGCTGCTAACGGAATGGCACTAGCTGGTAAGTTAGATAAAAAGGATTATAGAGTTTATACAGTATTAGGTGATGGAGAACTTCAAGAAGGACAAGTTTGGGAAGCAGCAATGAGTGCAGCTCATTACAAGTTAGATAATCTAGTTGCTTTTGTTGATTATAATGGATTACAAATTGATGGATCAAATGAAGAAGTTATGAATGTAAGTCCAGTAGATAAGAAATTTGAAGCTTTTGGATGGAATGTATTAGTTATAGATGGACATAATTTTGAAGAAATAAAAAATGCTTTAGATAAAGCAAAAGAAGTTAAAGGAATGCCAACAGCTATAATAGCTAAGACTGTTAAAGGTAAGGGTGTTTCATTTATGGAAAACCAAGCAGCTTGGCATGGAACAGCACCAAATGAAGAACAAAGAGTGCAAGCTTTAAGTGACTTAGAAGGAGGAGAGTAATAATGAATATAGCAACAAGAGAAGCTTATGGAGCAGCATTAAAGGAATTAGCCCAAAATGAAAATGTTGTAGTTTTAGATGCAGATTTAGGAAAGGCAACAAAAAGTTTAGAGTTTAAAAATGTAGCACCAGAAAGATTTTTTGATATGGGAATAGCTGAATCAGATATGATAGGAACAGCAGCAGGTTTAGCTACTTGTGGTAAGATTCCTTTTGCTACAACTTTTGCTATGTTTGCAGCAGGAAGAGCCTTTGAGCAAATAAGAAATTCAGTAGCTTATCCAAATTTAAATGTAAAAATAGCTGTTACTCATGCTGGTGTCACAGTTGGTGAGGATGGGGGAAGCCATCAAGCCATTGAAGATATATCTTTAATGAGAAGTATACCTAATATGGTAGTAATAAATCCATCTGATGCAGTAGAAGCAAAACAAGCAGTATATGCTGCAGCAGAATACTATGGACCAGTATATATAAGATTTGGTAGAGCAGCTACACCTGTAATTCATAATGAAAATTATGAATTTAAGCTAGGTAAGGGTGAGGTATTAAGAGAAGGAAATGATGTTACTATAATTGCTACAGGAATAATGGTAAGCAAAGCTTTAGAAGCAGCTGAAGCTTTAAGTAAAGAAAATATTGAAGCAACAGTAGTAAATATATCAACTATAAAGCCATTAGATACAGAAATGATAGTAAGTTTATCAAAAAAGACTGGAAAGGTAGTTACTGCTGAAGAACATAGCATAATAGGTGGATTAGGTTCAGCAGTTGCAGAAGTATTATCTGAAGAGTGTCCTGTAAAACTTAAAAGAGTTGGACTTAAGGATGTATTTGGTCAATCCGGTACTCCAGATGAATTATTAGAGTATTATGGACTTACTTCAAAGAATATAGTAGAAGCAGTTAAATCAATTTAGTACAGATAATAATAAGTGAAATTAATATAAGTATAAAAGGAGAAAAGAGTGAGTATTAATTTAGCTAATCAAGAAGTTGATATAAAAAATACCCTTCAAAAATTGAAAAACGGTACGGACATAAGAGGAATTGCAATAGAAACAAAAGATAATAAAAAAAATTTAACATCTGAAATTGTATCCTTAATTGGATATGGTTTTTCAAAATGGTTAAAAAGTAGAAATCCTGAAATAGATAATTTAAAAGTATCTATAGGTATAGATTCAAGGTTATCTGGTCCAAGCTTAAAGAAGACTTTAAAGGATGTTTTAATTAAAGAAGGTATAACTGTATATGATTGTGGTATCAGTACTACACCAGCTATGTTTATGACTACAGTACTAGATGATTATAAATGTCATGGAGCTATAATGATTACAGCAAGCCATCTTCCTTATTATTATAATGGATTAAAATTCTTTACATCTAATGGAGGTTGTGAAAAAGAAGATATAGATAATATTATAAATTTAGCAAGTATTTCAATTAATAATAATGAAAGTTCTGTATCTGAAATTGGAGAAGTAAAAGAAGTAAACTTAATAGAAGATTATTCAAAAGTATTAGTTGATAAAGTAAGAAAAGCTGTAAATATGGAAAGACCATTAGAAGGT
>JAEXLD010000066.1 GCA_023445445.1 Bacillota bacterium | reverse complement strand
TTAATGCAGTTGCCAGACCGCATTTTTATTATATCAGAAGGAGTTTTTTTATTGTGCCCAAAGCTATAAGCTCTTTTGAACCCCACGTCTAACGCGGGGTATTCTAAATACAATAAAGGAGCTGCTTAAACAGCTCCACTTTTTATAAAATAATACAAATCAATCCTCCACTACCTTCGTTTATTATCTTTTGTAATGTTTTTTGAATTTTCACTTGTACATCTTCTGGCATTTTATATAACTTGTTTTGTAAGCCTTCTCTTATAAGTACTTCTAAAGGCTTTCCAAACATATTACTTTGCCATAAGGATGCAGGATCCTTATCAAATTGCTCCATTAATGATTTTACAAGTTCTTCACTTTCCTTTTCTGACCCCATAATAGGACTAATCTCTGTTCTAATATCAGCTTTAATAAAGTGCAATGATGGTGCTGATGCCTTTAATTTAACTCCAAACATATTTCCTTGCTTAACTCTTTCTGGCTCTTCAAATTTCATCTCTGACAGTTGTGGTGGAACCAAGCCATATCCTGTTTCTCTAACATCATTTAAAGCATCCTTTATCTTATCATATTCCTTCTTAGCAAAATTTAATTCTTTTATTAGGCTTAATAAATCACTTTCGCTTTTTACATCTAAATCACAAATTTCACTTAGTATATTATAGAAGATTCCATCCTTTGGTTTTAATTTTATATTAGCTTTGCCCTCTCCAAGTTTAACTGTATTCATTTCAATTGGAGCTAAATTCTCTTCATTTTCTATTAAATTTACAAAGGATTTAATATCTCTCACTCTATTGATACTTTCACACATTTTCTTAATAATATTAAAGAAATCTTTTTTAAGCCAATTATCAGGCTCCAATTTTTCTACCCATGATGGCATATCAATATCTATTTCTTTAACTGGGAACTCTTTAAGTACATGTTTAAAAACATCTTCTACATCATCTTCATTCATATTAGCTACATCCATCACTTGAACTGTAACATCATATTTATCTTCAAGCTCTTTTTTTAAAGCTCTAGTTTCAGGAGAATTTATATGTTTTGTGTTAAGTACAACTATAAAAGGCTTTTTAATTGCCTTTAATTCATCTATTACTCTCTCCTCTGCTTCTAAGTACTCATTTCTTTCAATCCCTGTTATGCTTCCATCTGTAGTAACTACAAGACCTATAGTAGAATGATCAGTAATTACCTTCCTTGTTCCTATTTCAGCTGCATCTTCAAAAGGTATTTCATATTCATACCATGGAGTATTTACCATTTTTGCTTCTTCTCCATCCATATACCCTATTGCACCTTTAACAATATACCCTACACAGTCTACCATTCTAACTTTAAATTTTATATCTTCATCGATTGTAATTTCAACTGCCTCATTTGGTACAAACTTTGGCTCTGTTGTATGAATACTTTTTCCGGAACCACTTTGAGGTAACTCATCTTTCGCTCTTTCCTTTTTATAATTATTATCAATCTTTGGTATTACCATAAGGTCCATAAACTTTTTAATAAATGTTGATTTTCCAGTTCTAACAGGTCCAACAACACCTACATAAATGTCCCCTTGTGTCCTTTCAGCTATATCTTTGTATATATTAAAGCTGTCCACAGTGTACCCTCCTACTTATTTTTAACACTATATATATATTCTTAAAGTAAAAAAAATATACAACTTTTTCTATTTTAACCTAAATATTTAATATATTATATT
Organism: Bacillota bacterium; assembly: GCA_023445445.1. Taxonomy (GTDB): domain Bacteria; phylum Bacillota; class Clostridia; order Clostridiales; family Clostridiaceae; genus Clostridium. Next base: position 36,615 of record JAEXLD010000066.1, on the reverse strand, counting down.
TAAGTTAAGATAATATTATTACAATAAAAAAATACACCTTAATTGTTATATCCATTAATTTAACAATTAAGATGTATTAAAACATAATATTACTTTAATATATTTCGTTTTTCTTTTCTCTTTCCATAAGCTCTGCTACTGCATCTTTAGGATCCTTATTTTTAAATAAAACTTTATATAAAACGTCTGTAATAGGCATTTCTATATCTAGTTTTTCTTTTAATTGATAAAAAGCCCTACATGCCTTAATACCTTCAACTACCATGCCCACATCTTTTATAGCTTCATCAACAGTTTCTCCTTGACCAATTAGTAAACCTGCTCTTCTATTTCTAGAATGAAGACTAGTACATGTAACTATTAAGTCTCCCATTCCAGTAAGGCCTAGGAAGGTTTCTGGTTTACCACCTAATTTAATACCAATTCTAACTATCTCCGCCATTCCCCTTGTCATAAGAGCAGCCTTTGAATTATCTCCATATCCTATTCCATCACAAACTCCTGCTGCTAATGCAATTATATTTTTAACAGCTCCGCCTATTTCAACACCTACTAAATCATCATTAGTATAAACTCTAAAGTCCTTAGTGATAAATAAGTCTTGAACTTCATTTGAAGCCTTTTCATCCTTAGATGAAACAACAACAGTTGTTGGTATATCAAAAGCTACCTCTTCAGCGTGACTTGGACCAGATAAAATCACTACTTTATTATTTGGTAATTCCTCTTCTATTACTTCAGATAGTCTTAAATTAGTACCTTCCTCTATGCCCTTAGCTATACTTATAACTACTACATCTTTATCTATTTTATCTTTTAAAGATTTTGAAGCTGATCTTATAACGTGTGAAGGTACAGCTAAAACTACATATTCAGCACCTTTTAATGCCTCATCTAAATTATTATAAGCAGTGACACTTTTAGGAATTTTTAATTCCTTAATATACTTATCATTTTTTTTATTAATGTTTATATCATCAACTACAGACTTATCTCTATCATATATGCTAACTTTATTTCCCTTGTTAGCTAATAATATTCCTAAGGCAGTACCGAAGCTACCTCCTCCTAAAAAAGTCACATTACTCATAGACTATTCCTTCCTTTCCCTATACTCTATTTGAAGACCAGTCCCACTAAAATCAAAACTATCTCTTAATTGATTTTCTAGATATCTTTCATATGAAAAATGTCTTGCATTTGCATCATTAACAAAGAATATAAACTTAGGCGGCTTAGAAGCTACTTGAGTAGCATAGTAAATCTTCATTCTCTTTAAACTTACAATTGGTGGTTCTTTCATTAATACAGCTTTATTAATAACTTCATTTAGTATTCCAGTTGGAATTCTCTTTGAATAATTATCATAGCATTCCTTTGCCACTTCTAATACTTTATGGGTTCTTTGACCTGTTTTAGCTGAAATAAATAAGTATTTAGCATATTTTAAGAACTTAAGCTTCATTTCTAAATCTTCTTTATATCTTTGCATAGTCTTATCATCTTTTTCTATTAAGTCCCACTTATTAACTATAACCATTATAGCTTTGTTCATTTCATGAGCGTATCCTATTATTTTTTCATCCTGCTCAGTTACTCCTTCAGTTGCATCTATCATTAATATACATACATCTGCTCTTTCTATAGCTGTATAAGTTCTTATTACAGAATATCTTTCTATTTCTTCTTTAACTTTACTCTTTCTTCTAAGACCTGCTGTATCTACTAATACGAACTTTCCAATATCAGTTTCTAAAGTACTATCTATAGAATCTCTAGTAGTTCCTGGTATATTGGAAACTATAAGTCTTTCTTCTCCTAATAATCTATTAATTAAAGAAGACTTACCAACATTAGGTTTACCTATCATAGCTATTCTTATATATTCGTCGTCTTCCTCTTCTTCATTAAACTTATCAAAGTTTTCTACTACTCTATCAAGCATATCTCCAAGACCTAATCCTTGTGCTGCTGATATAGTTACCGGGTCCCCTATTCCTAAGTTATAAAATTCCCAAGCATTATCTTCTTCTTTTAATGAGTCAACTTTATTTACTACTAACACTACTTCTTTTTTACTTTTTCTAAGCATACTTGCTACTTCATGGTCAGCTGGAGTTAATCCTTCTTTTCCATCAACAACAAAAATAATTATGTCTGCTGTTTCTATAGCAATATTAGCCTGTCTTCTCATTTGCTTAACTATTATATCTTCTCTTTCAGGTTCAATACCACCTGTATCAATCATTGTAAAATTATGATTTAACCATTCTGCTTGAGCATATACTCTATCTCTAGTTACACCTGGTGTATCTTGAACTATAGATATCCTTTGCCCTGCTAATTTATTAAATAATGTAGATTTACCTACATTTGGTCTTCCAACTATTGCAACTATTGGTTTAGCCATTATTAGTCCTCCTTACAATTTGCATTTATTAAATCAATAAGGTCATCACCTGTATAATCACAAACTATAACCTTAACATTTAAAGCTTCTTCTATGTCATGAATATTTAAGTCATCTAACATAACCATATCAGCTGGAGCTAGTTCATAGCCCTTTCTAAACATATTGCTTGACATTATTAAATAATCTGTTTTTATTTTACCCTTTAGCTGATCTATTATATCAGTACCTGTTAAAAGCCCTGCTACTGTTATAGTATTTCCAAAGAAGTTATTAATAACCTTATATACATCTATATGAATATTAGAATTGTGATTCATTATAAGGTCCGCTGATCTTTTTATTTCATTATAAGCTAACTCTCCAGTTACCATAGAAAAACTTCCCTTTAGATCTTTATTTAAAAACTCCATAGATCTACTTACTACTTCTCTATAATATCTTATCATGCCTACTCCATCTTCTAGTTGGTCGTACTCTGAATAAAATTCTTCATTTGGTACATCTATTCCTGCTTTTATATAAAACTCATCAGAAAGTCTTACAAAGGGAGCGCCTGTTTCTTCAATATACTTCTTTTGTAAATCCTCAATCATTAGTATTTCATTTTTTGCTGATTCATGAGTAAAGGTATCTAACTTAGGTAAGTTTTCTCTAAATTGAGTCACACCTACTGGAACCACTGCTACATTTTTTACATAAGGATATAATTCATATAAATCAGTTACAGTTTTTCTTAATTCCTCTCCATTATTTACGTTAGGTATACATACAACTTGTGCATGCATTTGAATTTCTGCATCTCTTAATTTCTTAAGTCTTTCCATGATAGATCCAGCAAATCTATTTTTTAACATCTTAACTCTAAGTTCTGGATTTGTAGTATGTACTGAAATATTTATAGGACTTATTTTATATCTTATTATTCTATCTATATCTTCATCCTTCATATTAGTTAATGTAACAAAATTTCCTTGTAAAAATGATAATCTTGAATCATCATCTTTAAAGTATAAAGTATCTCTCATTCCTTTTGGATTTTGATCAATAAAGCAAAACATACAGTTATTTGAACATCTTTTTGCTTTATCCATTATTCCGCCTTGGAATTCTAATCCTAAATTTTCACCGTATTCCTTTTCTATTTCACACTCCCAGATTTCTCCGTCTGGTTTTTCAATTTCAAGAACTACCTCTTCATCTACAGCCAAAAATTTATAATCTATAATGTCATCAATAGGAGTTCCATTAATTGATATTAAGACGTCATTCACTTCAATACCAACTTCTTCAGCTATACTACCTACGTCAACCTTGCTAATTAAATTTTTCACTTTTTTCACCTCAGTATCTGTCAATACTTATATTATTGACTAATATTTATATTTATAAAATCTAGTTATATTTTTATAGTAATAATTTTAAATTTTGTTTTTCTTATAAGCATAATTATCCTAATTTTAATATTCACTTTATGTTATATTACATTATTAATAAATTCTAGTCAATAAAAATGAGCTGTATTAACAGCCCAAAATTTTAAATATAGAATGTAAATTGTATAAATAATGATGTAATTCTAAAGAAATCTGGTTAATACTTCTTATTTCCTATCTAATTACTTTACTAATTATTTAATTTACATTTTTAATATTATACTTAAGAATGTTTATTCATTCAAGTCTACATAATTCCCTTTTTTAGAGAATATTATCCACTCACATATATTAGTTACATGATCACCAATTCTCTCTAAGTATTTTGAAGCAAAAAGAATTTGAGTTCCTTGGTTTATCATTTCAGTTTCATTCCCCATTTTCTTAAGAACTATGCTAAACATACCTTGATAAATTGTATCTACTCTATCATCCATACGACAAATTTCGTAAGCTGCATTAACATCCCCATTAACGTAAGCTTCAATTGATAATTTTATCATATTATTAACAATATCAACTAGTTCCCAAATTGGAGCTACTTCTTCTGAGAAATCTACCCCCTTAACTCTAGGAACTATCTTGCATATATCTACAGCATAGTCTGCCATTCTTTCAAGATCAGTTACGATTTTAGTTGTTGTATATATGCTTCTTAAGTCTCTAGCTAAAGGAGATTCTGTAGCCATAAACTTTATGCATTTCTCTTCTATAACCTTTTGTAAATCATCTACTTTGTCATCATTTTTTATAACTTTTTTTGCTAAATCCACATCTTGATTCTTTAAAGAAATCATACTTTCTAATATTTGCTTTTCTACTAAGCTTGCCATTTCTATTAATTCTGAATTAAGCAATTTAATTTTATTACTCATTACTTCTCTCATCATCTTTTATCACCTCTTAATAATTTTAGCCGAATCTTCCAGTAATATAGTCTTCTGTTCTTTTATCTCTAGGTTTATAGAAAATATCTTCAGTATCTCCATATTCAATTATTTCACCATTTAAGAAAAATGCTGTTTTATCTGCAATTCTACCTGCTTGTTGCATATTATGAGTTACTATTATTACTGTATACTTCTTTTTTAAATCTTCCATTAATTCTTCCATTTTATTAGTAGAAATTGGATCTAAAGCAGAAGTTGGTTCATCCATTAATATTATTTCAGGTGAAACAGCTATGGTTCTTGCTATACATAATCTTTGTTGCTGTCCTCCCGATAAACCTAAAGCGCTTTTTTTAAGCCTATCTTTAACTTCATCCCAAAGGGCTGCTCCCTTTAAGCTTTTTTCTACTATTTCATCTAATGTTTTTTTGTCTTTAATACCATGTAACCTTGGCCCATAAGCTATATTATCATAAATTGACATTGGAAAAGGATTAGGCTTTTGAAATACCATACCTACCTTTGTTCTTAATGCAATAACATCTTTGCTTTTATATATATCTTCTCCATCAACAAAAATTTCTCCTTCAATTTTAACATTATCAATTAAATCATTCATCCTGTTAATAGTTCTTAAAAATGTAGATTTACCGCATCCAGAAGGTCCTATAAAAGCAGTAACCTTATTTTCTTCTAAATCTATATTTATATTTTTTAAAGCTTGATTATCTCCATAATACAAATTCAAGTTTCTTACCTGAATCTTCTTTAAATCTTCTTTTGACATACTTACACCTCTTAGTATATATAATTAATAATTTGCCTTATTAAATTTTTTACTTATTAATTTTGCCAATATATTTAGTAGTAGTATTATTACTATTAAAACTATTCCCACTGCAGTAGCTTGTCCTATATCTCCTGATTCTTGAGTTACTAAATAAGATTGTACTGTTAATGTCCTTGCACTAGACATTATTCCTTTGGGCATCTTTGCAACAGTTCCTGCTGTTAGTAAGATAGCTGCTGATTCACCAACTACACGTCCAACAGATAATATTACTCCAACTAGTATTCCTGGTATTGCACTAGGTACTATTATCTTATATAGTGTTTGAAATCTAGTTGCTCCTAGCCCTAATGATGCCTCTTTATATGATGGAGGCACAGCCTTTAAAGCTTCTTCTGTAGTTCTAATAATTACAGGTAATATTATAATTGCAACAGTAAGAGATCCTGCAAGTATTGAATATCCTAGTTTTAATGTTACAACGAAAAATATAGATCCAAATAATCCATAAACTATAGAGGGAATACCTGATAAACTTTCTGTTGCAAACCTAATAATTTTTACAATCTTACCTTGTTTAGCATACTCTGTTAAGTAAATAGCAGCTAATATCCCTATAGGGGTTGCTACTAGTATAGAAATACCAACAGTATATAATGTTGCTATTATCATAGGTAAAATTCCACCATTTCCTGATGCTGAATAATTTTTTGTAATAAAATCTAAGTTTATTAATTTATATCCCTTTAAAAAAATAAATCCTAAAATAAATAACAATATTCCAACTGTAATACCTGCAGATATCCATAATAATGACCTTAATAATATTTCTTTAAATTTTCTCATAACTAGTTACCTTCCTTACTAGAAAGTTTGGTTAATACTAAGTTTAATAGTAATATAAATAGAAATAGTATAACCCCTGTGGCAAATAGCATCTCTTGATGTGTTCCAAAAGAATACCCCATTTCTAACGCTATATTAGTAGTAAGTGGTCTTACTGAATCCATAATTGAACTTGGAATAATAGGTGAATTCCCTGCAACTAAAATTATTGCCATTGTTTCACCGATAGCTCTACCTATTCCTAACACTACAGCTGCTAAAATTCCAGACTTTGCTGCTGGAACAACAACTTTAAAGGTTGTTTCTATATGTGATGCCCCAAGAGCTAAGGAGCCTTCTTTATAACTTTTAGGAACTGCTCTTATAGCAGTTTCAGAAACTGTTACTATGGTAGGTAACATCATAATTGATAGTACTATTATGATAGCTAAAAGACTTTGCCCTTTAGGCAAATTAAAAGTATTCATAATCCAAGGTACTATAACAGATAGGCCAAAAATTCCATATAAAACTGATGGAATGCCAGCTAATAGCTCAACTGCTGCAGATATTAACTTGCCAAATTTTTTAGGTGCTACTTCTGATATAAATATAGCTGTTAATATACCTATAGGAACCCCAAGTATTAGTGAACCTAAAGTTCCAATTATAGATGCAATTACCATTGGCATAACACCATAGGTATCTGAACTGGGTATCCACTTACTCCCTATAAAAAAATCAACAAAAGAATATCCTTTGTTTATAAAAGGATTTAATCCTTTATAAAATACAAACCCAATAATCACCAATAAACTTATTACTGCAATAAGTGCACTAGCTAAAAATATCCCTTTTGATAAATCTTCTATAAAATACTTTCTATTATTTTTTTTGTTAACACTTAACATGCTTATCCTCTCCTATGAAAATTAAGGAGCTGTGAGACAGCCCCTTAAGATTATGCTATTTCACTGGAATTGCTTTATTATCTTTAACCATAGTTTGTCCTTCTTCACCTAAAATAAAGTCTATGAACTTTTGTCCTTCTTCACTTAAAGTACCTTCTTTACTTACTACAATAAATGGTCTTGATATTTTATATTTACCAGATTGAACTAATTCTGCCTTAGGTTCTACATTTTCTACATTTAAGACATTTATTTCATCATCTAAGTATTCAAAAGATACAAAGCCAATTGAATTTTCATTTCCTATTACAGTTTGCTTAACTGCTCCTGTAGCATTTGCTATCATTGTAGTGGGTTCTAACTCATCTGATTTATATCCAATAATTTCTTGAAAAGCATCTCTAGTTCCTGATCCTTCTTCTCTAGATACTACAACTATAGGAGCATCTTTACCACCTTCTATTTCATTCCAATTTTTTATTTTCCCTGTATATATTTCTTTAATTTGTTCTATTGTTATATTTTTAATAGGATTATTTTTATTTGTTATTATAGCAATACCATCATAAGCAATAGTTGTTGCTTTAACTAAACTTTCTTCTTCTGATTTCAGTTCTCTTGAGGACATACCTATTTCTGAAACACCATTTATAGTATCTTTAATTCCTGCTGATGAACCTACCTCATTTATTTCTATAGAAACATTAGTGTTTTCATTTTCATATTTTTCTGCTAACTTTCCCATTAATGGACCAACAGAAGTAGATCCAGAAATAGATATGGTTGCTTTATCTGTAGAGTTTCCTCCTTCTGAGTTACCTTCAGTTGAAGAGTTCCCACATCCAACAAAGACTGCTCCTGCTATACTTATTATTAATGTTGTGCATATAAATTTTAAACTCTTTCTTTTCATATTTGACACCTCCAAATTAACAATATTTTCTATTAATCTCTTTATAATTAAATATTACTCTTTAAAAGTTAAGCGAATATTATTTAAAAGTTAAGAAAAGTTACGATTATGTTAAATAATTTTAACAATTCTTATAATAAAAAATAAAAGTTGTACTAAAAGTAAATTTAACAATTACTTTAATACAACTTCTTAGGTCTATAATTCATTCAATTTTCTAAGTTTTCTAAGCTTAATAGTAAATTTTGTTCCCTTATTAAGTTCAGAATCTACATAAACTTCACCATTAAACATCTTCACAATATGCTTTACTATAGCTAAACCTAATCCTGTTCCACCTTTTGCTCGTGACTTATCTACTCTATAAAATCTTTCAAAAATTCTTGGTAAGTCTTCTGCCGGAATTCCTATACCATTATCCTCTACTTCTACATATTCATAATCCTTATTTTCATAAGTACTTATATTAATTATAGCTTTATCATTAGAATATTTTACTGCATTTTCAACTAAATTTAACATCATTTGATAGAATTTATCTCTATCACCAAGAAGTTCTCTGCTTCCTTTATTATTAAAATGTATTTCCACTTCTTTATTATTAGCTTCTTTGCTAAACATATTGATTACATCATTTATGACTTCAGAAGGATTAAACTCTTCTTCTCTCATCTTATTATTTTCAATATTTGATAATATTAATATATCATTAATTAAAGTTGTTAGCCTTTCTGCTTCTTTATCTATAATATCTAAAAACTTATTTCTAGTATTATTATCTTCAACATATTTTAAAGTTTCTGCAAATCCCTTTATAGATGTTAAAGGAGTTTTAAGTTCATGAGATACATTAGCCACAAATTGACTTCTAATATTCTCCAGCCTCTTTATATCAGTAATATCTAAAACTGTTAAAACTACTCCAATAGGTATCTTCTTTGTATTTATTATAGGTGCTTTTTTTATTCTAAGTTCCCTTGGGATAGGATGAAGAAGTTTAATTTCCTTTGTTTCTATTTCATGTATACTCCTCATAAAGGAAATTATATCGTAATCAATTATATATTCTGATATATTTTTACCTATAATATCACTATTAACTCCAAATAAATTTTTAGCATAAGGGTTAATAAGCATTACATTTTGCTTATTATCTACAGCTATTACACCACTTTCCATACTTTCTAATATAGCTTCTAACTTATTTTGCTTATCTATAGAATCTATAATTTTAGAGTTAAGTTGATCTGCCATATTATTAAAAGTGTTTGCTAGGGAACCAATTTCATCGTTAGTATGTATATTAATTCTTCTGCTATAATCTCCATTTGCAATTTTATCCGTAGCTTTTTCTAAATCCTTTAAAGGATAAATAATAGCTCTAATTAATTTTAAAGAAAGCCCTAGAGATAACAAAATAGCAAAAAATATTATTATAAAATAGTATCTTAAATATCCCTCAGTAAAAAATTTAATATTACTTATAGGTACTGATGATCTTAAGACCATATTATCATTTATCTTAGTAGCATAATAAACTACATTAACTCCTTCTGTTTTACTATATCTTGTTGAAGTAGCTTTTCCATTCTTAAAAGCATTTATTATTTCTTCTCTACTAGAGTGATTTTCAAATATATCATTAATTGAATCCTTAATTACATTACCCTCTTTATCCACAATTGTAAATCTAACATTAGCCTTATTAATTATAAAATCATCAAAATTATCCTGCTCTAAATTAATATATCTTATAACTATATCGTTATAACTTTCTAAGGTATCTTTAGTTCTATCTATCTCTTTAACATTTAATAATGCTATAAAAGAAGAAGTCACTAATATTAAAGCAAATATTACCGTTATTAATGATGAAACTAATATTCTCTTCTTCATACTTAATTATTAGGATTAAATCTATATCCTACTCCTCTTATAGTTTCAATAAATTGTGGATCCTTATCATCTACTTCAATTTTTTTTCTTAAATATCTAATATGAACATCTATAGTTCTTGTTTCTCCTACATATTCATATCCCCATATTTTATCAAGAAGGGTTTCTCTGGTTAATATTTTCCCTCTATTTTTAACTAATATTTCAAGTAATTCAAATTCTTTTAAAGTTAAATCTACCTTATTTCCTAAAATAGAAACTTCTCTTCTTTCAAAGTTTATATACATTCCATTAGAATTATATATATCTTCAGTAGTTTCTATAGACTTTGTTCTTCTAAGTATAGCCTTAATTCTAGCTAATAGTTCCCTTATAGAAAATGGCTTTGTAATATAGTCATCTGCTCCAAGTTCTAATCCTAATATCTTATCTAGTTCCTCTCCTTTAGCAGTTAACATTATTATAGATATGTTCTTAGTATTTATATCACTTCTAATAGCTTTGCAGACATCATACCCATCTAATCCTGGAATCATTAAATCAAGCAAAATTAAATTAGGATTCTCCTCCTTCGCTATTCTTACAGCATCCATTCCGTTATTAGCTGTAAGAACATTGTAACCAGAATTCATTAAATTATATGTAATTAACTCAACAATATGATCTTCATCATCTACTACTAATATTTTTTCTGACGCCATAACTATCCCCCCCTTATTTTATAAAAGCAAATGTAAATAATCTTCCATAAGTTCCTACTGATTTTCTATATGAAAACAACTTAGTTTCTTCTTCACAATAAGTACATAGCTTTAAAGAATAAATATTACCTTCCTTTATTCCAAAATCTCTTACATCCTTTAAAATACACTCTTCCATACTTAAGTTTCTTCCTTTAAATAATTTATCCTCTTCTATTTTTGTTTTCTCTATAAAAGATTCTTTAAGCTCATAAGATACCTCATAACAACATTGTCTTATATGAGGTCCTATAAAAATCTTTGTTTCATTAATATCTATATTAAATTCCTTTTTCATCTTATTTAAGGTTTTTAAAACTATGGAATTAAAGGTTCCTTTCCACCCGCTATGAATAGATGCGATAATTTTACTTTTATCATCTACTATAACGATAGGAACACAATCTGCAGTAAAAACTCCTATTGCAGTATTTTCTTCTTTTGTTATTAAAGCATCTCCTTCTTTATCTTTTAAATCTCCATTTAACTTATTATATATAAAAACATTATCACTATGAATTTGATTTAAATACTGTATACTATCCAAATGAAAGTCATTAACTATACTATTTAAATTGTCTATTCCAAAATCTTTATGTCTATTAAAACTCCTATCATTTTCAGCTGTTGAAAAAACTATGTTTATATTCCCTAATTCATAAATAAGAAAGTCTTTTTCCTTTTTAAAATCTCTTGTGTATAAGCTATTCATTTAGTCACCTCATTTACTTCTTTGAATACATTTTACCATTTATTAAATTTATTATCTATTTTTTTAACCTACTTTTAACCTTAAAATAAAAAGCTGTTAAAATGATAAAAATCATTTTAACAGCTTTTACTTTTTGGAAACTAAAGTTTTTATTTCTTCTAAAAAAGTATTTATATCTTTAAATTCTCTATATACGGAAGCAAATCTAACATAAGATATTTCATCTACATTCTTTAATCTCTCCATTACCATTTCACCAATTAATTTAGAATTAACTTCTGTTATCATTTTGTTTGAAATAGTCTTTTCAATATCCTCTGCTAAATCTTCAATTTGTTGTCTAGATACTGGCCTTTTTTGGCAAGCTCTAATTAAACCATTAATAATTTTTTCCTTATTAAAATTTTCCCTAGTAGAATCTCTTTTAACAACTAAAATTGGAATATCCTCTACCTTTTCATATGTAGTGTATCTTTTACCACATTTTAAACATTCTCTTCTTCTTCTTATTGTGGTGCTATCATCTGTTGATCTGGAATCTACCACCTTACTTTCCTCAAACGAGCAAAATGGACATCTCATCTACTTCACGCCTTTCTAAAATTCTTTTGTCTATTATAAATTATACATATTTTATTTAATTATTTCTATAATTTTTTTACAAGTTTAATTTTTCTATATCTGTACTATCTATTAGAATAACTTCAATTCCAGCTTTCTTAACTTTATTCCAAGGTATTTCTATATCTTCTTCTTTACTAAACCAACCCTTTGCCATACCAGGCAATAGTATAGAAATGACTTTACTTTCTTTAGTATCTATAACAAAATCCTTTATAAACCCTAGTTTTGTCCCAGTTTTAATATCTATTACTTCCATTGTTCTAAGTGCATTTAAAGAGTGTAATAAAAACTCATTTTCATCTATTGTTTGATCTTCTTCAATTTTAACATTATCAAAAAAACCCATATATACCTCCTTAAAATATAAAGCATGTCCATTTTCAATTAATTTTATAGAGCTCATTTACGAGCCCTATACATACTTTCTCATATGCTTTAATGCAGTTTTTTCTAATCTTGATACTTGAGCTTGAGATATTCCTATTTCATCTGCTACTTCCATTTGTGTTCTACCATTAAAAAACCTAAGTGTTAATATAAGCTTTTCTCTATCATTTAGCTTTTTCATAGCTTCTTTTATAGATATATTTTCAAGCCAACTTTCATCTGTATTTTTAGAATCACTTAATTGATCCATAACATATATAGCATCTCCACCATCATGATATATTGGTTCATATAAAGATACTGGATCTTGAATAGCATCTAAAGCAAAAACTACTTCTTCTCTAGGCAAATTTAATTCTTTTGCAATTTGTGAAACTGTTGGTTCTTTATTATTTTCTTTTATTAGCTTATCTCTTACTAATAATGCTTTATAAGCTATATCTCTTAAGGATCTACTTACTCTTATTGAGTTATTATCTCTTAGATACCTTCTTATTTCACCAATTATCATAGGTACAGCATAGGTAGAAAACTTAACATTTTGACCTAAATCAAAATTATCTATGGACTTCATTAATCCTATACAACCTACTTGAAATAAATCATCTACATTTTCCCCTCTATTATTAAATCTCTGAATTACACTTAAAACTAATCTTAAGTTTCCTTTAATAAAGATTTCCCTAGCACTTCTATCCCCATCTCTCATTCTTAATAACAATTCTCTTTTTTCTTTTTCTTTTAAGATAGGTAGTTTAGAAGTATTAACACCGCAGATTTCTACCTTATTAATAATCAAGTTATCATCCCCTTCGGAAGTAATATCATACTGCATTAAAAAGTATCCCCGAGAGTGATATCTTTTATACTAAAGACAACCTAAATCATCTTATTGATTTCTTTTTTTAGTCTATTAATAATTTTCTTTTCTAGCCTAGAAATGTAAGATTGAGATATACCAAGCATATCTGCTACTTCCTTTTGTGTCTTTTCTCTAGTTCCATTTAAACCAAACCTTAATCTTACTATTTCTTTTTCCCTATCATTTAAATGTTTCAATGCTAAAAATAATAATTCTTTATCAATTTCATCTTCTATTAAGTTATAAACTATATCATTTTCAGTTCCTAAAATATCTGATAACAATAGTTCATTACCATCCCAATCAATATTTAAGGGCTCATAAAATGAAATCTCAGCTTTTACCTTACTATTTCTTCTTAAATACATAAGTATTTCATTTTCTATACATCTTGATGCATAAGTTGCAAGCTTTATTTTTTTTTCTGGATTAAATGTATTTACAGCTTTTATAAGACCAATAGTTCCTACTGAAATTAAATCTTCTACTCCAAAACCAGTATTTTCAAACTTCCTAGCTATATATACTACTAACCTTAAGTTTCTCTCAATAAGAATATCTCTTATAGATTCATCACCTTGAATTAATTTATTTACTAATTCTTCTTCCTCATCCTTTTTTAATGGAGGTGGTAAGGCTTCACTTCCTCCAACATAATGGAGTTCACCTTTTAAAATTTTTAATTTTTCCAAAATTCTATTTAACAATATTCTTATTTTTATCATAACCATACTACTCCTCTTGATAATAATGCATTAAACTCATTATTCTTACTTAATTTATTATTACATTGACAAACTATTACCTCTATACTTTTCCAGTCACTATCTTCTCCCCTAATTCTTACTTCTTTGGATTTGAAACCTTTTAAACTTCCAAACTCACCAATAGTACTATAAGGTATTGAAAATTCTTCATCACTTTTTATGTCAAATTCCTTAAGATAATCACTTTCGATAATTATACAAGGTAAATTTGTAACCGGCTCCCTAAGTCCATTACCTGTATCTAATAAACCTTTAATAATAACAGATTTATCTTTATTTGATATCTCTATATCAAACATAAAATTATTTATTACTGACCTGTCTTTTATATAATCAGTTATCCTAACTATTACTATATAAAGCAACATAATTGACAATAATAAATATTTTATAGAATAATTATTAATTGCATAGTTTTCCAAAAAATTATTGTAATTATCAATCATAGAAAATGCAAAAGTAACGCCACATAGTGTAAATGATATTAAAATAAATGTAGCTCCTGACTTTATTAACTTTACTAAATTTATATTTTTAGTACTAATCATAATCATCAGTACAACTACAATAAACTTAAAGGGTAAAGTAATTAATATTTTGCAATCTATAAATAATGCCAAGGTATAAAGAGCTCCAAGAATTGCTGCTAAGTAGATTGTTTTATAGTATCTATACCTTAAAATTTTCAATGAAATTAATAATAAAAATAAGTTTATTATAAAATTCTCTGCTAAAAGTATATCTATATATATAACCATTTGACTTCCCCCTTTGTACTTAAATTATAAACTTTTTCATTATAAAATTTTGTCACAATAACTCACTGTTTTTCTTATTTTCATCTTTCATTTATTACATTTAATTACAGTTATTAAAGTATTATAATAAAAAGTAACAAAGTTAAACCATATTTATTAATATGTTAAAAAACAAAAAAAAGACCAAGAATTTCGTCTTCTTGGTCTTTTAAAAATATAATATATTACTTTCTTGATCTTAAAAAGCTTGGAATATTCACACTATCAGTTTCAATATCTAATAATGGATCTACCTTTCTTGGTTGCTCAGTTGTTGACGCTTCTACTGGAGTTTTTTCTTCCTTAACTATTTTCTTTTCAAAAATAGGTTCATGATTCAACAATTTATTATTATCTTCTTCAAATCCTGTTGCTATTACAGTTATTCTTATTTCATCTGTTAATGTTTCATCTATAACAGCACCAAATATAATATTAGCATCTGGATCAGCAGATTCTCTTACTATATCAGCAGCTTCATATACTTCTATTGCTCCTAAATCTACACCACCAGTAAAGTTTATAATAACACCAGTAGCTCCATCTATTGAGGTTTCTAAAAGTGGGGAAGATATAGCTTGCTTAACTGCATCTTGAGCTTTATTATCTCCTGTGCCATGTCCAACTCCCATGTGAGCTAATCCCTTATTTAACATAACAGTTTCTATATCAGCAAAGTCAGCATTAACTACACCCGGTATAGTAATTAAGTCTGAAATAGCTTGAACACCTTGTCTTAATACATCATCTGCTAATTTAAATGAATCTAAAAGTGTTGTTTTCTTATCTGCCATAGATAATAATCTTTCATTAGGTATTATAACTAGTGTATCTACAGCTTTCATAAGATTTTCTATACCCATTTCAGCATGTCTCATTCTTCTTTTACCTTCAAATGGGAATGGTTTAGTTACAACTCCAACTGTCAATATGTTCATAGCTTTAGCTATTTCAGCTACTATTGGGGCAGCTCCAGTACCTGTTCCGCCTCCCATTCCAGCAGTTATAAATACCATGTTAGCTCCCTTAATAGCTTCAGCTATTTCTTCTCTACTTTCCTCTGCTGCCTTTTTACCAATTTCAGGATTTGCTCCTGCACCAAGCCCCTTTGTTAATTTTTCACCAATTTGTATTTTAACATTAGCATGAGATAGCATTAAAGCTTGCTTATCTGTATTAACAGCAATAAACTCCACATTTTTTAGACCTTCAGCTATCATTCTATTTACGGCGTTACCACCACCGCCTCCACAACCAATTACCTTGATATTGGTTAATTCTTGCATATCTACTTCGAAATCTAACAAAATAATTCCTCCTTTAGAAAATAACTACTAGTAATTTTTCTACTTTGTCTCTTTTAATAATAAAACAATTTAAATAATTTCAATTTCACCAACTATATAACTACTTGTACATTAATTTTACATCATATTATATCTTTTTAACAATACCTTAATAAACAAATAATAAAATTTTTGTTATTATAAGTAAATATTTGTATTATTTTGAATGGTAATATGTTAGATAAAATATTTTCTTAACATTTTATAATTTATGTAATGTTCCGTAATATATAATTTCTTAAATAAAATTTCCAAATTTTCTTTATTGAACTTTAATATAATTCAATTATAATTTTATCATCTAGAATAAAATAACTCAACCTTTTAATAAAATAATAATATTTTATTAATGAAAGAAAGATTTAAACAACACTATTGATATATTCAACAAAAAACTAAAATTTCCTTTCATTTCTTAGTGAATTTTTATTAAAAAAACAGAGTTTCCTCTGTTTTTATAACATCATTATTCTTTTTATGGTTTCATTATCTACTGAATATGTTAATGCTGTTTCTTGTGTAATACTACCTTTTTTTACTAAATCAGCTAAAGCCATATCCATTGTCTTCATTCCATATTTTCCACCAGTTTGAATTGCAGATTCAATTTGATGAGTTTTTCCTTCTCTAATTAAATTCTGAATTCCAGGAGTTGTTGTCATTATTTCTAATGCAGCTACTCTTCCACTATTATTTACTAATGGTACTAGTTGCTGTGAAATAACTCCTTGTAATACAGCTGCTAATTGTATTCTAATTTGTTGCTGTTGATGAGGTGGAAAAACATCAATTATTCTATCTATAGTTTTAGCGGCACCAATTGTATGTAGTGTGGAGAATACTAGATGTCCAGTTTCAGCTGCAGTAATTGCAATTGAAATTGTTTCTAAATCTCTCATCTCCCCTACAAGTATTACATCTGGGTCTTCTCTTAAAATTGCTTTTAAAGCATTTTGATAACTTTTGCTATCTTTTCCTATTTCTCTTTGGTTAATAATGCATTTATTATGCTTATGCAAGTACTCTATTGGATCTTCTAAAGTGATTATGTGAGCTTCTCTATTATTATTTATCTCGTTAATCATTGCCGCCAAGGTAGTGCTTTTGCCACTTCCAGTTGGTCCAGTTACTAGTACTAATCCTCTTTGTTTTTCAATTATATTCTTTATTATCTTTGGATGTTTTAATTCATCTAATGTAGGTATTTTTAATGCTATTACTCTAATAGCTATAGCATCACTATTTCTTTGCTTAAATACATTTACTCTAAATCTACCAGTACCTGCTACTGAATAAGATGTATCCATTTCACCATAATCATCATAATCTTTATATTTATCTTCTAATATTTCTTCTGCAAAGTTTCTTAATGCTATTGGAGTTAATTTTTCTTCACCTATCTTCAATAGCTTTCCATTAACTCTAATAGTTGGTGGTAGTCCAACCGTTAAATGTAAATCTGAGGCTCCTCTAGTTATTGTTTCTTTCAATAGTTCATTTAGCACATAAATCAATGTATACCCCTCCATGTTGCTCCTTATCTCTTCTTAGTTATAATTCGATAAAATTTTTCACATTCCTTCTTTTAAATGCATATTATTTTTATTTATTTTATTATATTCATTTATATGATAATTCCTTTTTTAATTTCTTAAGGGCCTTTTTTTCTATTCTTGATACATAGGATCTTGATATTCCTAATAGTGCAGCAATCTCCCTTTGAGTTCTACACCTACCATCTATGAGACCATATCTCATCTTTAATATTGCTCCTTCTCTTTCTGTAAGTGAAATTCCTATTTTATTATATAACTGTTTAATTTGAATATTATTTTCTACCTTTTCTAATACCGAATCCTTGTCACTACTTAACACATCAATTAAACAAATTTCATTACCTTCCTTATCCACCCCTATAGGGTCCTGTAAAAAAACTTCATTCTTTTGTTTCTTATTATTTCTAAAAAGCATTAAGATTTCATTTTCTATACATCTAGATGCATAAGTAGCAAGTCTCGTTCCTTTGCCCGCATCAAATGAATCTATAGCCTTTATAAGTCCAACTGTGCCTATAGATATTAATTCATCAATATCCTTATTTGGAAAATTATATTTCTTCACAATATGAGCTACTAACCTTAAATTTCTTTCTATTAATATGCTCTTTGCTTCCTTATCTCCATCTTTTAATAACTTTAAATAGCGTTCTTCTTCTTCTTCATCAAGTGGTTTTGGAAATGTATTATTACCTGTAATGTAACCTGTTAAAAATATTGAATTACATAGTAGTTCAATTATATTAGATAAAAAAAACACAGAACTTCCTCCTAGTAGTGCTTATTATATAATATGATAAAATTTAAAAATATTGCTTTAGTTTTTAAATTTATTATTGTCATAAAAATATATACACTAACTATAGACGTACTTCTGTGTATCTTTACTCTTTTTAATTGCCAATTCCATTAAATACTTAATATACTTACTCTTTAGAAAGTTCTGTTACTATTTCTCTAAATATAGGTGCTCCAGTATTTCCACCACCTAACTCTCTTCCATCTGGATGTTTGTTACCGATATTAGGAGCTATAACAATTATTGTATACTTTTTATTATTTAATTCAAAATATCCAGCAAACCATCCATGATTAACTCCCCCATGACCTGTAGATGTACCTGTTTTCCCTCCTATATTTATGCCCTCAACTTTTGCTTCAAAACCTGAACCTTCCCATATAACTTTAGACATATTATTTTGTGCTAATTTAGCAGCAGTCTCGCTAAATATTCTATTGCCACTTTCATTAAATACTTCTAAATCTTTGTCCTCTTCATCAACTATTGCTTCTACTATACTTGGCTTGATATATATACCATCATTAACAACTGTATTATATAGTCCTGCCATTTGAACAGGTGTAACCATAATTGTCTGTCCTATTGATATATTATTCATGCCATTTTCTAAAGTTGGCTTTACTCCCTTTGCTTCATCTCTATTTTCACCTTGAATATTTATAACTCTCTTAAATAACCCCATTTTACTTAAGTAATCTATCATATCGCTATATCCTATTTCTCCACCAACCTTAGCAAAAACATCGTTACAAGAAACCTTTAATGCATCCTCCACTGAAAGTAATCCATGGGCATAAGGTTTTCCATCTTTTGTACATATTTCTCCTGCACATAGAAATTTATCACTTAAGCTTATAAGTCCTTTATCTAGAGCTATACTTTCTGTAATTACCTTAAAAATTGAACCTGGCTCATATCCTAATTGTCCTATGCCTAAATTTACATTAGCTTCACTTTCATCTTTTTGAACCATGGCTCTTATTTTACCTGTATCTGCCTCCGAAACTACTACTCCAACATTTTTTAGAAATGAATATTCATTTTCATTTAAAATTTCTCTAATTTTATCTTCCCAAATTGAATTTATTGTTAATTTTATATTCTTATTACTATCTATAGTTACTTCACCTTGGCCATAAATAGATTTATCATTTAAATAAAATTTAGCCATAGGATAAGCATTATCTTTTATATATGAATTTAAATTATATTCTAATGAATCCTTAACAATATTATTATCTTTAATATCAGATAAAATATTATTTGTTTTCCAAGCTTCCTTTCTATCTACCTCATCGTAAATATAAGTATATATCCCCTTCACATTCTTTAATTTATTTACTTTATTATAGGTGTCTTCACTAATAGTATAATATATCTTCCCTTCTTTTTTCATAATATCTGAGTAATTAAAATCAGAATCTTCACTTTTCATTATAAAGTTTAAAGCCATTAAATCTTCTAAAGTTTCTTCATAATTATTAAGCATAAAAGGTTTAGTATCTAATACTAAAATGTATTTTTTATTATACTTCATTAGATCTTTTCCATTTGTATCAAAAATTCTATAATTCATTTGGGATAAGTTTTCAGCTTGATAATTTTCTATTTCTCCTCCAACTACAAGAGATGGATGAACTTGTAAAAAATATAGTCTTATAATAAGTGCAACCACAACTATGAAATAAAAACTGTTTATTATATATATTCTATTTAACGATATATTATTTTTTACTTTCATAAAAAAAACACCTCCCTAGGCTAAATTCTAGCCTGAAAAGGTGTCTTTTATACAATATTTTCTATTTTAAAATATCTTTAATTTTTGATACAAGAATGTCAATTGCTACTTTATTTTGTCCGCCTTCTGGAACTATAATATCTGCATATCTTTTTGTTGGCTCTGTAAACTGCAGGTGCATCGGTCTTACAACTTCTAAATATTGATTAACTACTGAATCTACAGTTCTGCCTCTTTCATTTATATCTCTTACTAATCTTCTTAGTATTCTTATGTCTGCATCTGTATCTACATAAACTTTAATATCTAGTAAATCTCTAATTCTTTCATCTTCAAGAACTAGAATTCCTTCAACTATTATTATACTTCTTGGTTCAACTCTTACTGTTTCCTTTGCTCTATTATGACATGAAAAATCATAAATAGGTTTTTCAATTGAAACTCCATTAATTAAATCATTTAAATGCTTAATTAATAAATCATTATCAAAAGCTTTTGGATGATCATAATTAGTTTTAATTCTTTCTTCCATAGATAAATGGCTTTGATCTTTATAGTACATATCTTGTTGTATCATAGCAATACATTCGTTAGAAAAGCTTGAATATATTGCATCAGCTATACTACTTTTTCCTGATCCAGTACCACCAGTAATTCCAATTAGTATTGGCTTATCCATTATAGTTCCTCCCTCTTATGTTTAAAGCTCTAAAACTTTTTTACCTTTTATTAACATATCATTTTCTTTTAATGGAGTATCCACTTTTACTTTAAATATCATATGAGCTCTATTAGCTACATTTGTATTAGTTTTCTTCTCCACATCAAACATTTCATTAAGCTTAACATTAAAGTATGGTGTATGCGCTCTTAATACTTCTACCTCATCACCTTCAAAAACTCTATTCTTTTGAAGAATAGTCGCTTCTTTTGTTTCTTCATCATAGCTTTTAACTATTCCAACTATATCATAATCTCTTATATATGATGATGCATCATAAGTTTGTTCTCCCATCTTCCCGAAGAAGAAACCTGTATGATATTGTCTATGACTAATTTTTAATACTGTATCTAACCATTCTTGTTTAAATTCAAAACCTTCAGGATTATCACAATATGCATCAACAGCTTCTCTATATGCTTTTACTGTTGAAGCTACATAGAATTCATTTTTCATTCTTCCTTCAATTTTTAATGAATGAACTCCACTTTTAACTATTTCAGGAATATGCTCAATCATACATAAGTCTTTTGAATTCATTATATATGTTCCATTATCATCTTCAATTACAGGATAATATTCATTTGGTCTTGTTTCTTCAACTATATAGTATTTATATCTACAAGCATTTGAACAAATACCTTTATTTGCATCTCTGCCTAACATATAATTAGATATTAAACATCTTCCTGAATAAGCAACACACATTGAACCATGTATAAATACTTCAAGTTCACATCCTTCTGGAGTGTTTTCATTTATTTCAGTTATTTCTTTTAATGTAAGTTCTCTTGCTAATACAATTCTCTTCACACCTTGTTCATACCAGAACTTAGTTGCCATCCAGTTAGTTATGTTTGCTTGAGTACTTAGATGTATTTCTAAATTTGGTGCTGCAGTTTTGGCTGCTGCTACTATTGATGGATCTGCTACTATAATAGCATCTACACCTAAATCATATAATCCTTTTATATATTCTTCTACACCTTTTAAGTCATGATTTCTAGGGAATACATTCATAGTTACATATAACTTTTTCCCTCTATCGTGGCAGTATTTAATACCTTCAGCCATTTCTTCATTAGTAAAATTATCAGAAAAAGCTCTTAAATTTAATCTTCCTCCACCTATATATACAGCATCTGCTCCAAAATCTATTGCTATTTTTAATCTATCTAGACTTCCTGCTGGCGCTAAAATCTCTGGTTTTTTCATGTATTTACCTCCTTTTAGTCACTGCAATTCCATCCCCCATTGGTATTACAGAAGTAATTAAATTTTCATCCTTAGATACTAATTCTAAGTATTTTCTCATTCTCTTTACTATAGTTATTTTTCTCCTCTTTACTAAGTCATTTGATGCAACCATCCCTCTAAATAGGACATTATCGGCAACAATAATACCATCTTCCTTTAGTAACCTAAGACAATTAGGTAAAAAGTGATTATAGTGACCCTTTCCTGCATCCATAAAAATTAGATCATACTTATCATCTAATTTTTCAAGAACTTCTAGGCAGTCCCCTTCAACAATTTCTATTCTATCTTCTAAGTTATATTTTTTAAAGTTTTCCTTAGCATATTTTATCATATTTTCATCACGTTCAACAGTAGTTATTGTTGTTTTATCACTAGCTGCTTCACACATTAATATAGCAGAATATCCAATGGCTGTACCAAGTTCCAATATTCTCAACGGTTTTTTCATACTAACTATAAATTCTAAAAATTTTGCAGTTTCTCTTTGTGCAATAGGCACTTTATTTTCTTTTGCAAATTCTTCTAATTCCTTGAATTTTTCAGTGCCTTCTGGTATTAAACTTCTAATATATTCTTCCATATAATCATAAGTTATTCCACTCATGCTAATCCTCCAAATATTAAGCTAATTAATTAATATCCAAGTTCCTCTAATTTATTCATAAAATCAACATCACTATTAGTAAAATAATGAGTTTTTTCATCTTGAAGTACATAAAATAAATAATCTGTTTTTTCTGGTTTTAGTGCTGCCTTAATGGATTCTAAACCTGGATTAGATATAGGACCTATAGGTAAACCATAGTTACTATACGTATTGTATGGAGAATCTACTTCTAAATGTCTTTCTAAAACTGTTTCTACATGTTCACCTAAAGCGTAAATAACTGTAGCATCTATTTGAAGCATCATACCATCATTTAATCTATTAGCTATGACTGATGATATTAAAGGTCTTTCACTATCTACTCTTGCTTCCTTTTCTATAATAGAAGCTATAGTAACAACTGTTTCTATATCAGTTGAATTAATTGATGTGTTAGTTTCTTTAGAAGCTTGTTCTAATATTTCTTCAAATCTTGTAACCATTTTAGTTAATATTTCCTTAGGTTTTTCTCCAACTTTTAATAAATATGTATCTGGAAATAAATATCCTTCTAAATTATAATTTTTTCTACTATCAATTTTAACATAGCTAGGCAATTCATATTCTTCAACAGCTAAGAGAAAATCATTCTTACTACAAATACCTTCCATTTCAAGCTTTTCCGCTATATCTTCAATGGTGTATCCTTCTGGAATGGTAAACTTAATTATATCTATTGAAGAATCCTTAGTTAATGTGTCTATTAGCTCATCTAATGAGAAGTTATTTTCTATAACATATTCGCCTTGTTTAATGTCTATATTTTTACCTAAAACCTTAACATATAATTTTATAAACGGTACTCCTTTAATCTTTCCTTTTTCAGATAAAGAATTTATAATACTATAAAAACTATCTCCTTCATTAACTCTTATTACTATGTTTGAATCATTTTTTAAAGGTTTATTAATTATACTGACAAAAGTTAATAAAAAGCTTATAAATACAACTAAAATTATTGTTATGGGAATTATTTTTAAACCTAGTTTTTTCATAAAAAACCCCCTACATAGAAAGTAAATAGCCAATTTAGGCTATTTACCCTATTATAATACTTTTTTTTTAACTTATAAAGAAATTTATCTATTTTTTACTTCTACTTGTTATTCTTCTTCTTTCAGAAGCATCTAATACTCTTTTTCTCATTCTTATATTTTCTGGTGTAACTTCTACTAACTCATCACTGTTAATAAATTCAAGACATTGTTCTAAAGTCATTTGTCTTGGAGGAGTTAATTTTAATGCATCGTCAGATCCTGATGCTCTTGTATTAGTAAGTTTCTTACCCTTACATATATTAATATCTATATCTTCTGCTCTTGAACATTCTCCAACTATCATACCTTGATATACTGGTACTCCTGCTCCTATAAATAAAGTTCCTCTTTCTTGAGCATTGAATAAGCCATATGTTATAGCATCTCCATCTTCAAATGAACATATTGATCCTCTGCTTCTTCCTGGGATTTCTCCTTTAAAACTATCATATCCATGGAATACATGGTTCATAATACCATTTCCTTTAGTATCTGTCATAAATTCATTTCTAAATCCTATTAATCCTCTTGCAGGTACAATAAATTCAAGTCTAGTATATCCATTTACTGTAGAAGTCATATTTACCATTTCAGCTTTTCTAGGTCCTAACTTTTCCATAACTGGTCCCATGAATTCTTCTGGTACATCTATTGTTAAGTATTCCATAGGTTCTACTTTTTTGCCATTTTCTTCTTTGAATATAACATTTGCTTTTGAAACTTGGAATTCATATCCTTCTCTTCTCATTGTTTCAATTAATATAGATAAGTGAAGTTCACCTCTACCTGAAACTTCAAAGCAATCTGATGAAATTTCATTTACTCTTAAACTTACATTTGTTTCTAATTCTTTTAATAATCTATCTCTTAAATGTCTTGAAGTAACAAATTCACCTTCTCTTCCAGCAAAAGGAGAATCATTTACCATAAAGTTCATGCTTAATGTTGGTTCATCAATTTCAACAAATGGTAATGCTTCTGGATTTGAGGCATCAGCAATAGTTTCTCCTATATTACAATCTGGAATACCACTTAAAGCTATTATTTCACCTAAAGATGCTTCTTGTACATCTTCTCTGTTTAAACCATTATATGTAAAGATACTTGATACTCTATAGTTACTTGTAGATCCATCACGTCTTACTAAAGCAACTTGTTGGTTTTTCTTAACAGTTCCTCTATGTATCTTACCAATTGCTATTCTTCCCACATATTCACTAGTATCTAATGTAGTTACAAGCATTTGTAATGGACCTTCTATATCCCCCTTAGGTGGCTCAACATTTTCTATTATTGTTTCAAATAATGGTACCATATTAGTATTTGTATCTTCAACATTATATCTTGCAAAGCCTTCTCTTGCTGAAGCATAAATTATTTTAAAATCTAATTGTTCATCATCTGCACCAAGCTCGATAAATAATTCAAAAACTTCATCAATTACTTCTTCAGGTCTTGCATTTGGCTTATCTATTTTATTAATAACTACTATTGGCCTTAATCCTAATTCTAAAGCTTTCTTTAAAACGAATTTTGTTTGTGGCATTGGACCTTCATAAGAGTCTACTACTAATAATACTGAGTCAACCATCTTAAGAACACGTTCAACTTCCCCACCAAAATCAGCATGTCCTGGAGTATCTACAACGTTTATTTTTACTCCATTGTATGTTATTGCTGTATTTTTAGAAAGAATGGTAATTCCTCTTTCTTTTTCTAGGTCATTAGAGTCCATAACTCTTTCTTCAACTTTTTCATTGCTTCTAAATACATGACTTTCCTTAAATAAGGCATCTACTAAGGTTGTCTTACCATGGTCAACGTGAGCTATTATAGCAATATTTCTAATATCGTCTCTACTAATTAATTTCATTTACTTTCCTCCACTATAATTATTTATATGATGTAAACCTATAAATTATTTTTTCCAAAATAAAATTGGATACGTGAGTATCCAATTTAAAAAAATTATTTAAACTATACTTATTCTAAGGTTATTATTTAAAAATGTCAACCTATTAGATTATATTTCCATTATAATTGGTAATATCATAGGTTTTCTCTTAGTCTTCTCATAAAGATAAGATCTAAGTTCATCTCTAACCTTAGACTTTAAGCTAGCCCAATCTGTTATATTGCTTTCTTCACATTCTCTTAAAACATCTTTAACAATATCTTTAGCCTCGTCCATTAATCCTTCAGATTCTCTTACATATACAAATCCTCTAGATATAATATCTGGTCCAGCAATAATTGAGTTATTTTCTTTAGATAGTGTTACAACTACTGTTAATATACCATCTTGAGATAAATGTTTTCTATCTCTTAATACTATATTCCCAACATCCCCCACACCTAATCCATCAACAAAGACTTGACCTGCAGTTACTGTCCCATTTTTTCTAATAGAATTTCTATTAACTTCTATTACTCCACCATTTTCAGGTATTAATACATTTCCTTCTGGAAGTCCTAAAGCCACAGCAAGTTCACCATGTTGTTTTAAGTGTCTGTACTCTCCATGAACTGGAATAAAGAACTTAGGTTTTACTAAACTTTGCATAAGTTTTAACTCTTCTTGACAAGCATGCCCAGAAACGTGTATTTCTGCTAAAGACTTGTAAATTACTTCTGCTCCTTTTTGGAATAATTGATTTATAACTCTTGAAACCAATTTTTCATTTCCAGGTATAGGTGTAGCAGATATAATTACAGTATCCCCTTCAACTATATTAACCTTTCTGTGTTCAGAGTTTGCCATTCTTGTAAGAGCTGACATAGGTTCTCCTTGGCTTCCTGTAGTTATAATAACCACCTTTTCATTTGGATATTTATTAATTTGATCTATACTTACTAATATATCCTTTTCAAATTCTAAATAGCCAAGTTCTGTAGCTACAGCAACTATATTTTCCATACTTCTTCCTGATACAGCTACTTTTCTATCATGTAGTCGCGCTGCATCAATTATTTGCTGTATTCTATGAACATTTGATGCAAAGGTTGCTATAATAATTCTTCCCTTTGCTTTAGCAAATAATCTAGCAAAACTTTCTCCTACAACTTTTTCTGACATAGTGTATCCTGGCTTTTCAACATTAGTTGAATCTGCCATCATAGCTAATACTCCTCTTTTACCTATTTCTGCGAACCTTCCGAAATCCATTGGTTCTCCATCTATAGGAGTATAATCTATTTTAAAATCTCCTGTGTGTAATACAACTCCAAGTGGAGTATGTATTGCAATTGCAACTGAATCTGCTATAGAGTGATTAGTTTTAATAAACTCTACAGATACTGAATTCAATTTAATGACATCTCTTGGTTTTACTCTAATAAGTTCTGTTGAACTTAATAATCCGTGCTCCTTAAGCTTAGTTTCAACAATTCCAAGAGTTAATTTCGTTCCATATACAGGTACATTTAATTGTCTTAATACATATGGTAATGCACCAATATGGTCTTCATGACCGTGTGTTAAAAATATTCCTCTTATCTTATCTTTATTTTTTAATAAATAACTAATATCTGGTATTACTAAATCAATACCGAACATATCTTCATCTGGGAATTTAAGACCGCAATCTATAACTATAATATCTTCTTTATATTCTATTACAGTTATATTCTTGCCTATTTCATTAATCCCACCTAAAGGAATAATCCTAACCTTTGCCTTCTCGTTTTTCAATATGTCCCCTCCTTCTTCCTAAATTATGTAACTTAAAGATTTCTCTCTGCGAGATATCTTTTCATCCACTATTTTTTATTTTCTTCCATTTTACTTTGACACTTTCTACAAATACCAAAGAATTTAACACTGTGATCTATAATTTTAAAGCCATAAGATCTTTCAACTTCTTCTTCAAGTTCATCTAA
The DNA here is from genome assembly GCA_023445445.1 of Bacillota bacterium. Lineage (GTDB taxonomy): Bacteria > Bacillota > Clostridia > Clostridiales > Clostridiaceae > Clostridium. The sequence goes on along the minus strand of JAEXLD010000066.1, from coordinate 8,667 downwards.
AAGATCATCTTGTACTTCAATTACTCCTTTACACTCATTACACACTAAGTGATGATGTCTATGCCCCTCATTTCTACGGGCTAATTCATATCTACTACATCCATCATCTAAATCCAGCTTGCATACAACGCCTAATTCTTCTAATAAAATTATAGTTCTATATACAGTTGCAAGACCTATTTCCGGACAATTTTTCTTTACTTCATCGTATATTTCCTCTGCTGTTAAGTGCTCACCTTCTTTATCTATTATAGTATCAACGATAGCTCTTCTTTGCGGAGTTAATTTATACCCTTTTTGTTTTAAATCTTCTTTTAAAACATTAAAATCTATAGTGCTTGAATGTTCCACAGACAACACACCCCCTTCTACATTATTTTATTTATTTACAAACTACTCTTCTTCTGAAAAAATAGTATCATATGCTTCTTGAACTGCAGCAAGTTCTACTTCATCATCGATAGGAATTAATAGATCATCTCCATCTTCATCTACTCCTACTTTTAAAGCAAATATATCATCTTCAGTATAATTATCATCATATACTATAACATATTCACTTTTTTCTTCTGTATCTGGATTTACCATATCAAAAAATGCTACAACATTTAATTTCACCAAATTACCATCTTCATCATATAATTCTAATTGCTTTAAATCTTTATTCATAAAAAATCTCCTTTTTTTATAATTGTAATTTTCCACTTGTCACTTGTCAATAATAATTTTCAATTGATACTAAAGTATTATTTCATACTTAATCTGTCTAAGTACCCTTGAAGGATATAAATAGCAGCGATTTTATCAACTATTTTTTTCCTTTTACTTCTTGATAAATCTGCTTCTATCATAGCTTTATGAGCTGCAACTGTAGTTAATCTTTCATCCCACATTTCAACTTTTAAACCTGTATATTCTTTTATTTGATTTGAAAATTCAAGAACTCTTTCTCCTGATTCTCCAATACTTCCATTCATATTTTTAGGCAAACCAATAACTATAGTTTCAACTGAATATTCCTTACATATTTTTTTAACTTCTTCAAGGTCATTTTCTTTATTAGTTCTTCTAATAGTAGTTATCCCTTGAGCAGTCCATCCTAATGGATCACTTATTGCCACCCCAATAGTTTTTGATCCTATATCTAAACCTAATATTCTCATCTATTACTCCTTAAAAAATAAAGAATGCCCGAATAAAACGGGCACTCTTTATTTTATTTCTAAATAAGATTTTATAACTTCCTCAAGAATTTCATCTCTTTCAAGTTTTCTTAGTAAAGCTCTTGCTCCGTTGTAGCTTGTAATGTAAGAAGGGTCTCCTGAAATGAGATATCCAACTAGCTGATTAACTGGGTTATAACCTTTCTCTTGTAACGCATTATAAACATCTGTTAATATTGATTTTGTTAAATCTTCCTTGTTGATGTTTAAATTGAATTGCATTGTTTCATCTAAGTTATTCTTCATATAACAGCTGCTAATTGCAGCCCACCCCCTTACTTATATTTAGTTAAATTCTTCTAATAATAGTATATCATTTATTACTAATTTTATTCAATGTTTATATTTATTAATTATATTATAAACTAATTTTTTTTAAAAGTACACTATTTTACCAAAGATTCTATTACAGAATAAGTTTTCTCCATTGCAGTTTTTATATTTTCAGGATTCTTACCACCAGCTTGTGCCATGTCTGGTCTTCCTCCTCCACCGCCTGCAACTATAGTAGCAACTTCTTTAATTATCTTACCACAGTGGATGCCCTTATCTAGTACATCTTTTGTTGCCATTGATATTAGATTTACTTTTCCAGAAACATTACTAAATAATACAACTACTCCACTTGATAGTTTGTTTCTAACCTTATCAGCAAGATCTCTTAATGAATTTCCATCTATATCTGCTAATTCAAATACAGCCACTTTAACACCATTAACATCTTTAACTGAATCTATAATTTCATCTTCCACCCCTGATGCTAATTTATTTTTAAGCTCTAGTATTTCTTTTTCTTTTTCCTTAATTTCTAACCCTTGAGAAGATATTTTCTTAAGTACATCTTTTTCACTACACTTAAGAACACTACATGCCTCTTTCAATAGTCTTTGTTTTTCTTCCATATATTTTATTGCATTAATGCCAGTTACAGCTTCTATTCTTCTAATACCTGCAGCTACACCTGTTTCAGATATTATTTTAAATAATCCTATTTCTCCTGAGTTATGAACGTGTGTACCTCCACAAAGTTCCTTAGAGAATTCTCCAACACTAACAACTCTAACCTTATCTCCATATTTATCATCAAATAAAGCCATGGCTCCTGAATTTTTAGCTTCGTCTAAAGTCATTAAATCCGTATTAACATTAAATACTTCCATAATTTTAATATTAACTAAATCTTCTAATCTTTGAATTTCTTCTTCTGATAATGCTTTAAAATGTGCAAAGTCAAATCTTAGTCTTTCATCATCTACATATGAACCAGCTTGATTTACATGCTTACCAACTACTTGCTTTAATGCCTCATGTAACATATGTGTTGCAGTATGATTTTTGGCAATATTATTTCTTCTTAATAAATCTATTTTTAATGTTGCATCTTCATTTATTCTTATATTACCTTCATTAACTTTTACATAATGTATAGTTTTTCCACCAACATTTTTCTTTGTGTCATAAACATATGCTTCTCCATTAGCAGTCTTAATAGTACCCTTATCTCCTACTTGACCACCCATTTCAGCATAGAATGGAGTTTTTTCAGTTACTATATAACCTTTATCTCCTTTTGATAATTCATCTACAAAATCAGTATCATTTGCTAAAACAATAATTTTTGAATTAACTTCGATATTAGTGTATCCAACAAACTCAGTATTAATTGAAGCTTCTATCTTATTTATTGGGCTTTCATCACTTCCCATATAAGAAGATTCGCCTCTAGCACTTCTAGCTCTTTGTCTTTGTTCTTCCATTTCTTTTTTGAAAGAATCATGATCAACCTTCATGCCTTTTTCTTCTAATATCTCTTCTGTTAATTCAATTGGGAATCCATAGGTATCATATAATTTAAATGCCTTTTCTCCCTTTAAAACATTTTCCTTTGCAGCTTCCATTTCTTCAATATAATCATTTAATATTATCATACCTGAATCTATAGTTTCATTAAATCTTTCTTCTTCTAAAGAAACTATTTTTTCTATATATTCCTTATTTTCTTTAAGATTTGGATATGCATCTCCATAATTGTCAACTACAGATTGAACAATTTCAGTTAAAAATAATCCTTTTATACCTAATAATCTACCATGTCTTGCAGCTCTTCTTAAAAGTCTTCTTAAAACATAACCTCTTCCTTCATTGCTAGGTTGAACCCCATCAGAAATAAGCATAGTTACAGATTTAACGTGATCTGTAATTATTCTTAAAGATATATCCTTTTGAGAATTTTCTCCATACTTAACTCCTGAAAGATTAGCAACTTTATTTAATATATTCTTAACTGTATCTATTTCAAATATATTATCTACCCCTTGCATAATAGTAGCTATTCTTTCAAGTCCCATACCTGTATCAATATTAGGATTTGCTAATTTATTGTAATTACCATCCTCATCTTTATCAAACTGAGTAAATACTAAATTCCAGAATTCAACTACTCTATCTTCATCAGAAGCTTTTACAAAATCATCAACATTTGTAATAACTCCTTCTCCTCTATCGAAGTGAATTTCAGTACATGGTCCACAAGGTCCAACACCTATTTCCCAGAAGTTATCATCTTTACCTAATCTAAAAATTCTTTTTGGATCTACATCAGTTTTCTTACACCATATATCAAAAGCCTCATCGTCTTCTAAATAAATAGTTACATATAATTTATCCTTTGGAATTTGTAAAGTTTCAGTAATAAACTCCCATGCCCAAGGTATTATTTCTTCTTTAAAATAATCTCCAAATGAGAAATTACCAAGCATTTCAAAAAAAGTACCATGTCTTGATGTTTTACCTACATTTTCAATATCACCAGTTCTAATACACTTTTGACAAGTTGTAATTCTTTTTCTTGGTGGTTCTTGTAACCCAGTAAAATATGGCTTAAGTGGTGCCATACCTGCATTTATTAACAATAATGATTTATCATTTTTAGGCACTAGAGGAAAACTCTCTAATCTTAAGTGCTCTTTTGATTCAAAAAATCTTAAATAAGCTTCTCTAAGCTCATTAGTTCCCATGAATTTCATATTTTTTACCTCCAAATTTATAGCTTTATATAATAAAAAAAGTTTCCATCCCTATAAAGAAAGGGACGAAAACATATATTCCGCGGTACCACCCTAATTATGCACAAATGCATCACTTAGATAAAAAAAGCTCCAAGATAGCTTCAATATATTATGTAAGAAGTTTCCACCAAACACTTCCTCTCTGAATACATAGTGTATATTTACTCATTCTCTTCAACGCTAAGTATTAAGTTTTTCATTATTTCAATGAAATTATAGTTTATTTATTAAAATATGTCAATTATTTTAAAATAAATAATCATTAATATCTTCATAAATAATCTTAATAATAACTCCTATAGGTACTATAATTATCATTCCTATAAATCCTCCTAATTTATCACCAATTAGAAGTAATATTATAATTATAATTGGATGCATATTAGTACTGTCGCCAGTTATTTTAGGAGATAATATATTTCCTTCTATTTGCTGAATAATAAATACAACTACTAAAGTCCATAATGCTTTATTAGGGGACTCCATTAGTGCAATAAAAACTGCTGGTATTCCTCCAATTATCGGTCCAAAGTAAGGAACTATATTTAATAATCCATTAAAAATACCTAGTAATATAGAAAACTTAACATTTAAAAGAAAAAGTGCTATGGTTGTTAAAATCCCAATAATTAGTGATAAAATTAATTGACTTATTATATATCTAGATAATACCCTATCAATATGAATTATAACTTTTTTCGCTATAACTCTTTTTTTCGTAGGTAATATTAATAACAACTTATTAAATATTAGATCTCCGTCCACCAAAAAATAATAGGTTACTATTGGTACTATAGCTAAGGATATAATACTTTCTAAAGAAGATATTAGATTATCTACCAAAGAATTTGAAAAGTTTCTAATGAAGATGTTAGTTTCATCACTTATTCTTCCATAAATAATATCAAAAAATGAAATATTATTTATATTTAATTTTTTAGCTAGATTCTCTATATAAATATCTATATTATCTAATATATTACCAAAGTTATAACTTTCTCTAATAATAGATGGTATTAATATATAAATGAATATTACTATGGAAATAATTATACTAAGTATTATAATTATTGAAGATGTTCTTTTTCTAATTTTTATCTTATCGCATAATATATTTCTTAATGGCTTTAATGTATATGCTAATATAAAACTTATAAAAATTATATTAACTATACTATTAAAGGTTTTTAATTTTAAATATAGTATTACGATAAGAATAAATAATATTACTAATAAGCTGTAATAAATTCCTTTTTTCATTCTATAACTGATTAACATGATTCCCTCTTTCTTGGAACACTTTTAAATATAACTTTATTATCTCCGTAATATAATATAAAATCTTCTCCTAAGATACATTCATTTAAAAGTAATATTTCTTTTCCCTTAATTATTCTGTCAAATATCCCCGAGCTTATGACTAATCCTTTTATAGATAAATCCTTTCTATCTATAATTAAATCCTCTAATACGCCTTTAATAATATTATTTTTGTCTTTTACATCTATATCCTTAATACTTCTAAAGGATACCCCTTCTTTTTCCTTTAATTCTTTAATAATAATCACATCTTCTATATAAACAACATCTTCTGTCTTAATAAAATTTCTTTTACTAAAAAACATATAATTAGAAACTGAAAAGCCTTTAATTATTCCATTATAAAAATCTATATAAATATCATCTATGAGCCCTAAATACTTCCCCCTAATATCAAAAACCTTAAGTAAATAAAAATCTTTTGTTTTTAACAAAATATTATCACACCCTTCAAAGAACCTAAAATTATTTTTTCCCAAAAGCAAAAAAAAATTCCTATATATTTAAATATAGGAATTTTTTCTTTTATATTATTTTTTATATTATTTTTTCTATTATTCCGCCACCAACTACTATGTTTCCATCATAGAAAACAACGGATTGTCCTTTAGTTATAGCTCTTTGCTTATCCTTAAATGAAACCTTAATTTTACCATCTTCTAAAGGATATATTATAGCTTCACAAGGTTTTGCTGAATATCTAACCTTTGCTTGAACTGTCATTTCTTTTTCAAGCTTATCAAAAGGAATAAAATTAACATCCTTTGCAACTAAATCAGTCTTAAATATATCTTCTTCTGGTCCAAGAACAACTTCATTGGTATTAGGATTAATATCTGTAACAAAAACTGGTCTTCCTAAAGCTATTCCTAACCCTTTTCTTTGACCTATAGTATAATATACTATTCCTTTATGCTTTCCTAATATATTTCCATTTTTATCAACGAAGTTTCCTGCATTTACTTCATCAGGTCTAACTAGCGTAATGAATTTACCATGATTATTATCTGGTATAAAACATATTTCTTCACTATCTTTTTTATTATGAACTGCTAAACCAATTTCTTTTGCTATTTCTCTTATTTTATCCTTTGTATAATCTCCACAAGGCATTAAAGTTTGACTTAATTGCTCTTGAGTAAAATTATATAATGCATAAGTTTGATCTTTTCTATCATCATCAGCTCTAATTAAAAGATATCTACCATCTTTATTTTTTTGAATCTTTGCATAATGCCCTGTAGCCACATAATCTGCTCCAATCCCTTTAGACCTTCTTAAAAATTCATCAAACTTTATATGTTTGTTACAAGCAATACATGGATTAGGTGTTTTACCTTCCACATATTCTTGAACAAAATAATCTATTACTTTTTCTTTAAAAGACTCTTTAAAATTAAGAACGTAGAAAGGAATTCCTAATTTATCAGCAACTCTTCTCGCGTCCTCTACTGATGAAAGGGAACAACATCCCCCTTCTCTTTCAACATAGTCTTCTGATTCATCATCAAAATGTTTCATTGTTACGCCTATAACATCGTAACCTTGTTCTTTTAAAAGATAGGCAGCAACAGAGCTATCAACTCCGCCACTCATACCTACTACTACTTTCTTTTTCATATTAATCTCTACTCATCTCCATGTACATGATCGTGAATGTCATCATGTTCTTCGAAATCCCATAGCTCTAATCCTGCATTTTTTCTGTAGTCATTTATTGCTTTATGTATTGCTTCTTCCGCTAATACAGAACAGTGCATTTTTACAGGTGGAAGCCCATCTAGAGCTTCTGCAACTGCCTTATTTGATAGGTCCCAAGCCTCTTCAACTGTTTTTCCTATAATTAATTCTGTTGCCATTGATGAAGATGCAATAGCAGATCCACAACCGAAGGTTTTAAATTTAGCATCTTTTATTATATTATCTTCTATTTTCAAATAAACCTTCATTATGTCTCCGCATTTGGCATTTCCAACTTCTCCAACACCACTTGCATTATCAATTTCCCCCACATTTCTTGGATTTCTAAAATGATCCATTACCTTATCGCTGTACATCATAGTATTTTTCTCCCTTCTTAATAAAGTCTTCCCATAATGGTGACATATTTCTTAATCTTTCAATAATAGGTGGTACTACTTCTAAGACATAATTAACATCTTCTTCTGTAGATCCATCACCTAATGTTAATCTTAATGATCCATGTGCTAGCTCATGAGGCAACCCAATAGCTAATAAAACATGAGATGGATCTAAAGATCCAGAAGTACACGCACTACCACTTGAAGCACATACTCCTTCAAAATCTAATGATAAAAGAATAGATTCACCTTCAATAAATTCAAATGTTATATTAACATTACCTGGTAACCTCTTATCCCCTCTAGGCCCATTTAACCTAGTATGAGGTACCTTTAGTAATCCATCTATTAATTTATCTCTAAGAATAATTAGTTTTTTATTATGCTCTTCTATATTTTCTGTAGCAAGTTCAATTGCTTTTCCAAGCCCTACTACTGATGGTGTATTTTCTGTTCCAGCTCTTCTAGCTCTTTCTTGGCCACCACCATGAATTAAGTTATCTATTCTTACTCCTTTTCTTATATAAAGAGCACCAATTCCTTTTGGTCCATAAATTTTATGTCCTGCTAAAGATAATAAATCTATATTCATTTCTTTAACATCTATCGGTATATTTCCTACTGCTTGAACTGCATCTGTATGGAATAAAACCTTTTTTTCTCTACAGATTTCGCCTATTTCTTTTATAGGTTGAATAGTTCCAATTTCATTATTTGCAAACATAATTGAAACTAGTATAGTCTTATCAGTTATGGCATTTTTAAGTTCTTCTAAATCTATAAAGCCTTCTTTATCTACATTTAAGTAAGTTACTTCAAATCCTTGTTTTTCTAAATATTCACAAGTGTGAAGAACTGCATGGTGTTCAATTTTAGTAGTTATTATGTGATTTCCTTTTTTTCTATGAGCTGAAGCAATTCCTTTAATTGCCCAGTTATCTGATTCTGAACCACCACCAGTAAAATAAACTTCAC
>JAEXLD010000026.1 GCA_023445445.1 Bacillota bacterium | reverse complement strand
GTCAAATACACATGATTTTTTTAAAATCAAATATGACGCAACAGGAAAAATGCAAAAAAAAGCTGTTTTAGATCTCATTTTCAGTTGGTCTGAAAAATTTCAACTAAAAATTAAAAAAGTTGAAAATAAGGAAACTTATTATATTACAGGCAGAATGTAAGGAATAAAAATGAAAAAATTCGCTTTTATTTTAATCGCGGCTTTGGCATTAGCCGGTTGCCAAACCGGTGCAAAAAACAGCGTCACTCCAATGAGCAGCAGCTCAGGCGCAGGAAACGCAAATAACAATGCCGGAATAAAAGATTACCACGAAGTTCAACCGGTTCAAGTCAAAGGCACTCCGATTATTAGCGACGCATGCAGAGCCGGAAATATACAAATGTGCAAAAATTTTGCAGATCAAATGTATAGCAAAGGCGATTTTACAAGCGCGATTGTCGCTTATAATATAGCTTGCCAAGCAATTGATATTCCAAGTTGTGTAAAAATGGCTTTTATGTTTGAAAAAGGCGAAGGAGTAGAAAAAAATCTTGATAATGCAGGCGACATACATCAAAAAGCTTGCTTTCACGGATACAAACCAAGCTGCAAAGACGCAAAAAGACTAGGATACACTTGGTAAATAAATTTTAGGGTCTTCTGGCCCTAAAATTTATATTAAGATTTACACATTTAATGTGGAATATAAATTCATAAATATTATAAAAATTTGGTATATTATTATTCAATGGCAAAATAAAAAATAAGTTATAGTTATTTTAAAACTAAATAATAAGTAGTAAAATAATAATCAAATATCTAATGTTTTGAATGTAAAAAGAAATTTTTATAAAACTGTTTTTATAAAGACCTGTTTCCAGCTTGAAGTTATGATACAAGCAGATCTTAATATAACTTTAAATATAATTTAAAAATGTATAGTATCCAATAATATAAAACTTGAAAAATTGATAAAAAGGAATTGCTATGGATTTTTTAAAACTTAGTAAAAGAGATCACTTTTTAGGTTCAAGACTTAAAGTTGTTGGAGTTGATTTTGAAAAGAATCCTGAAAGTTTAGCTAATTTTATAAACGGCTCAAAAATCAAACAGAAATTTAAAAATCAAAGTAAAATTTCAAATTTTTACAAAGAATCAGCAGAACTGATTTATCCGGATTTTGATGTAAATTGTGGATTATGTATAAGACTGATTAAAGAAAATACAACTACCAAAGTTTCATCACTTGTTCCATTTATTAAAGATATCGGACTAACTTATGAAGGCGAAATTTATGAAGTAAACATCTGGGAAGGGGGAACGGAAGCACAAATTTACTTTGGTTTAAATATAAATGAAGTTACATTTTATGACAATAATTTTTTAGAAAATAGAAAATTTTATATACCAAATAGTAAATTTAAAGCTAGAATTTACGGTGTTGCTTATAGAGCAGATTTTTTAAAAGATGAAAAAGTAAAAATTAAAATTACAGAAGAAATGGCTGAAGTTTTTAAAAAAGATGTCGGAGAAATAACTACTTTGCATACTGACAAAATGAGTTCGTTTTTGCCACTTGATGATAGTGGTGGAGATATTGATGAATACGAAGTAAGTGGAAAAATAAGTGCTATTAGAAAAATAAAGCTTAATTTTTGTAACAAAAAAGCTTACATTTGCAGGATTGATTGTATGCGTGAAATTGACGAGTATTACGAGTTCGAAATTTTAATTATAAAAGAAAACTGGAATGAAGAAAATGAGCCAAAAATTGGAGATTATATACATTTAATTTGCTTTTTTGCGGGTGAAATTATCATTTAAAATTTTTATACTGCAAATTAAAATGTATAAATATCTAAATTTAATTCATGATTTCATAACAATAATTCACTCATACTTCTATAATGTTTTTGACATACATAAGTATGTTAAGTTTCTATGCTTTAAACTAATTTGTTTACCGGTTCCCAAATTGACCGCATATTAAAATTTTAGTTTGACTACGATAATCTTTTGAGATTTTTACATTGTTTTTTGCAGCAATATCCAAATCACTTTTACTAAATTGAGCTAATTTTTCTAAATTTATAATATTAAATTACCATTGTAAATTATATTTTTTTAATTATTTTATATCTTGTGTTAAGTGTAATTTTTCGCTCTCTTCGTATATTTTTTGAATATTCTTACCGAATTTTGTGATAAATTGTAAAAAATTATCTAAATCAAAATTTCACCGATTTTCATCGACAAAGTCTTTGTCTTGCATTAAATAAGTTAGCGAAGCACCAATGATTACCGTATATCTTAAATTATACAACTCCTCACCATTAACTTTGTATTCCCGATCTTTATCAAAATTCATTTCAATTATTATATTATTTTATGAAATTATTATATTATATATTTATTATTTATTCTTATTTATTGTATTATTGTTTAATCGTTTGTTAATTCTTTAATACTTTCTATAACTCTTTTTTAATGCGCCGGTAAAAAGATAATTTTAAATTCTCTTTAAAATTTTGTAGATTTTTTAAAATTAGATTTTCTAGTTTTTCCGATTTTAAATTAGAAGCTTCATAAGATGCTTCAATCATACTATTTTTGTCTATTAAATTTAAATCTAATTTATATCAGGCATTTTAGCTAAATCATTACAAAAAATTCTTTGGGTTTCCTTCACAAAAATGATGAAATACATTTAATTCCATCATAAAATTTATCTTTTGTATCAAAATTTTTAATATTTATTCCATTTTTAAAAAAGTTTTTTAAATCATTAAAAATTTTCAATACACGTAAGTTTATAAATTTGATGCTTAATAAAATTCATTGATAAATTTTGTATTTATATGGCGTTATTTTTTAAGTTATTTTATTTTTAATTAAATACAATTGTTAAGATGAATTAAATTTTATAAATATTTTTTTGGCAATGAGAGAACTGATAAAATTTAAAAAACAAATAATAGATTATAGAATTAAAATTTCTCGTGCAAAAAACGCACGAGAAAAGTTTTACATTACTTTTTTAGCTTGTGCTACAATTGCACTGAATGCCGCTGCATCATTCATAGCAAGATCTGCTAGAACTTTTCTGTCAAGCTCAATATTTGCTTTTTTAAGAGCATTTATAAATTTTGAATAGCTGATATCGTTTAATCTGCAAGCCGCATTGATTCTAACAATCCAAAGTCGTCTGAAATCGCGTTTTTTATTGCGTCTATCTCTATAAGAATATAC
>JAEXLD010000014.1 GCA_023445445.1 Bacillota bacterium | reverse complement strand
TTTTATAACTTATATGATATTATTATTTTTAGAGGTGACTGTTTGTGAAAAGAATTATGAAGGTTGTATGTGCTATTATAGAAAATGATAAATCTGAGGTTCTTTGTACTTTGAATTCAAAAGATATGTCTTTTTCTAGCTTTTGGGAATTCCCTGGAGGAATTATTAAAGAGGGTGAACCTCCTGAAAAAGCCATAGTCAGGGAAATCTATGAAAAATTAAATTGTCAAATTGAAGTTAATTCTCTATTTAGTGCAACTACATATGAATACGAAGACTACATATTAAACACTATGGTAGCCAAATGTTCAGTTTTAGAGGACATGCCATCAGCTAAGGAAAATACAAAGCTATTATGGTTACCAATAGAATACATAACAAGCTTGAATTGGAATCCAGCAACTATTCCAACTATAAACAAACTTATAATTAAGTATAAAAAGAATTCAATAACAAATTAACTAAAGGCCATCAGTAAACTGGTGGCTTTATATTGCGTAAAATTATATTAACAAGGAGCATTTATGAATATAAACATTGAATCAATCCACAGAATAAAGCTTATAGATTTTATAAAAAAGGAAATAGTATTAATTATATCAATAACCTTAGCAATACTTAGTTGCATATTTTCAAGTCCTAAGCTATCTTACATAGATTTTAAAGTATTAATACTTTTATTTAATTTAATGATAGTTGTTTCAGCTTTTAACGAACTAAAGGTTTTAGATTCAATTGCAACTAAAATATTAAAAAAGTGTACTTCATATAGATCTGTTTCTTTTGCTTTAATTTTTATTACCTTTGCAGCATCTATGATTGTTACAAATGATGTAGCTTTAATAACCTTCATTCCCTTAACTTTAATAATAGGGAAAAAAGCTAATTTTAATCCTTTAAAATTAATTATTTTCCAAACTATTGCTGCAAATTTAGGAAGTAGCTTCACACCTATGGGCAATCCACAAAATCTTTTTATTTATTCATTTTATAAGTTAGGTATTATAGATTTTTTAAGAATTACTTTTCCACTATTATTAATATCAACTATTTTATTAATATCACTTATTCTTAAGGAAAAGAATGAGGAATTGAATATTCATATACAACATATAAATATAAAAGATAGAAAACAAGTTATTATTTTTTCTGCTTTATTTTTTGTGATTTTGTTATCTGTAATTCATTTAATAAATTATAAGCTTGCATTTTTAACTACATTAATAACTGCATTACTATTTAATAAAAGCCTATTTTCAAAAGTAGATTACTCACTTTTACTTACTTTTATTGGATTTTTCATCTTTATTGGTAATATATCTACCCTAGATACTGTAAAAAACTTTATGGAGTACATATTAAATAGTGGAAAATCAACCTTTACTTATTCAATACTAATAAGCCAAATAATTAGTAACGTACCTGCTACTATGTTATTATCAGGATTTACAACTTCAATTAGAGAATTGCTTATAGGAGTTAATATAGGGGGGCTAGGAACATTAATAGCATCTCTTGCAAGTGTTATTTCCTTTAAGCTTTACACTAATGAGTTTCCAGAAGAAAGTAGTAAATACTTTAAACACTTCACTCTATATAATATTATAGGACTTGCTATTATAATTCCTATAATATATATACTATTATTTTAACCTATGTTTTATTAATAACATTAAAATGCACCTATGAATGTTCAACACTTATATTGAACATTCATAGGTGCATTAATTTAAATGATAAAGATTAAATATGTAATTAATTATAGTACTTTCTATTCTCCCTTAAAATAACTTTTTATTTCATATAAATTATTAAAGCTTTTATAGCTATACTTTTTTATTTTTTCATCAGCTTCTTTTAAATCAACTACATGAAGTGGAGTCATATTCCCTTTATAGGCTGCCTCAATTCCAGCTGAAGAATCTTCTATTACAATACATTCTTCTGGACTTACATTAAGCTTACTGGCTGCCTTTAAAAATATTTCAGGATTTGGCTTTATTTTCTCAACCTCATCTCTACAAACAACTTCATCAAATATATTATTAAAATTAGATTGATTTAATTGTTTTTCCATTCTTTCTTTAGATGCAGATGTTGCTAAGGCTAGCTTGTACTTTTTAGCCTTTAAATATTTTAGTAATTCATATGCTCCATCTTTTATAGGAATTTTCTTTTTTAGCTCTTCAGATAAAGCCTTATCTTTTTCCTTATACATTTTCTCTATAGGTATATTATCTCCAAATTCATCTTTAAATACTTTTTTAACATTTTCTCGTCCAGTTGCAATTACTTTGCAATATACTTCTTTTGTCATCCTATAGCCGTATTTTTCAAAAACCTTAGTCCAAACATCTAAATATATTTTTTCTGTATCAAATAAAACTCCATCCATATCAAATATTACTGTTTTAAATTTATCTATATTTTGTTCCATATAATCCTCCATGTATAACTAACTCTAATACTAGTTATATTATACTAGAATAATTACTGCAAGAAACTAACTTTTCTCTTCTAAGTACTTTATTAAATTCTCATAATTTTTTTCTGCTACTTCTAACCTTGGTTTTAAATGATTATTTAAACAATGAGCATTTATAGTTTTGTTATAGGTAGATAATGTTTCTAAAATAGCTTCTTTAAATAGAGGAATAACTTCAATTATTCTCTTTATCCCATAAACATACTCATCATCATTAATATTAAAGCATTGAAATATTCCTGAAGTTAATCTTCCATCAGAAAACATATAAATATATCTATCCTTCATTTCATCTGATAAATCAACTTCTATCTTATGTTTATATAGCCTAAAAACTATTCCATCTTTTTTAACGAATATAGGAAAAATAGTAGAAAATAATATTACTATATCTTCCTCTTCATCAGCTATTCCGCTAAAATCATGCTCATTTAATTTTTCTAAAATTTCTTCAGTAAATATTTTATATTTAATCTTATCTGCCAATTTAATTTTTAATTTCTGTTCTTTTTCTTCACTTAATAGATTATCTATTGAATTAAAGAAATCAGTGAATTTTCCCATAATAACACCCCTAATATTAATTTTATATATTTATTTTAATATATAAAATATTTCAATACAAATTATTGTATAAACTAAAAATACTTTCCATTAAACTTACCCTTTACTGCCTCAGTTACAATTTTAAATTTTTCTTCATTTTCTTGTATTAAATTAATTATTTTTTCTTTAGCTTCTAAATATTCTTTCTTATTTTCTTCAAAATCTACTATCCCCTTAGATAAAGTATGAAACTTCATAAATATTATGGGATGCTTTTTAGCAAAGAACTCCATTTCATTAATATGTCTTTCTTCCTTAGTTGCATTTTTTAACCATTTAAAAATATAATCATAATTATTATTCATATTACACCTCACTTAACTTTATAAATATATTCTTTACTAAATTAGTTTTATATTATACTAAAAATAAAAAACTCCTTTTATAGCTAATTCATAACTATAAAAGGAGTTTTTAATTGTTTATTTTTTAATCATTTTATCCATTTCATTATTTAAAACATTTCGTATAGCTTTTGCAACACCTAAATTATCATTAGTGTCTGTTATATATTTTGCTATTGCCTTAACTTCTGGAATTGCATTACCCATGGCAACAGTCTCATCAAATATCTCAAACATAGAATAGTCATTAAAACTATCTCCCAATATCATAACTTCTTCTTTTTCTATAGAGAGTTTCTTAGCTACTTTCTCTAGAATTATTCCCTTTTGAGCATTTATATCCGTTACTTCTATATTATCTCTAAAGGAAGATGATACAGCTAATCCCTCTATGCTACTAATTTCTTTTTTTATTTCATCTATTATTTCTATATCCTTATGAAAGGCAACAAATTTTCTAACTTCTAAATTTCCATCAAAAAACTTATCTAAATCATCAATATATTTTAAAACTGTAAAAAATCTATGATTTTCTGCTATTTCTCTTGCTTCTTCTTCAGTTAACTCTGGATTAAAGCTTTTAGTTCTATATGTAACTTCTTCTAAAGCATTTTCTCTTGTGGATGTTGTAAAGATTCCTTCATTAGTAAATATTCTTGCTGAAAAATTATTTTTATCTAAGATATCTATTACTTTCCTAGCACTTTCATTATTTATATTAATAATATCTAATATTTTCCCCTCTTCATCTCTATATTCAGCTCCATTAGACAAAATACATTGTGCTTTAATATTATGTTTATCTAAAACTTCTTTAACACTTTCATACTCTCTTCCTGTAGAAATTGCAAATATTATTCCCTTTTCTTCTGCTTCTCTAATGGCATCTACTGTTTCTTTATCAATATCATGATTGTTGTTTAACAGTGTACCATCCATATCTGATGCTATTAGCTTTATCATATTTATTTACCTCCAAATCATTTAAGCCCTACTATTGTATATTTTCTCATTTGTAATTAAGTTATTCTAGGGTATCTTGTATCTTATTTAAAGTTTAATATTAATACTATAATTATATCAATATAATTAAAATCTTTCCAAATATAATTTTGAATGCTATATAATAGCAAAAAAGCCAATAACCAATTGTTAGTTACTGGCTTTTTAATTTAAATTGTCTTAATCCATTTAACAGCTAATTCAAACCATGATTCTACATGCTTATTTATAAGATCACTATTATCTTTATATGCTGTATTTACATCACAAAGACTTAATCCATGTACCCCTTCAGGATATATATGAAGTTCAAAAGGTACATTATTTTTTCTTAAAGCATTAGCAAAAAACAATGAGTTTTCAACAGGTACAACTGTATCATTAAAAGTATGCCATAAGAATGTTTCTGGAGTATCCTTAGATACTAATTTTTCTAAGGAGAATTTTTCTCTTTCTTCTACACTTGCATCTATTCCAAGTAAATTATCAAAGGAATCCTTATTTGCAAATTCTCCACTTGTTATAACTGGATAAGAAAGTATCATTCCATTAGGCTTAATATTATTCTTATTTATGTTTAAAGTCTCAGAAATAAAATCCTTATTCCATAACACTCCTAAACTTCCAACTAAATGTCCTCCTGCTGAAAAACCACAAGTTATAACCTTATCTTTGTCCACATTCCATCTTTCAGCCATTTCACGAAGATAATTTATAGTAGCTGATAATTCTAATAATGCCATCGGATATTTATTAGGGGCAACGCTATATCTCAAAATAATTACATTAAATCCTTCTGAAAGTAATTTAAATGCTACTGGTTCAGCTTCCCTATCAGAAGTACCTACATATCCACCACCAGGACATATAATTATAGTTTTTCTTTTTTTACTAATGTCAATTTCCTCACTATTCTCTGGAATATAAGCATTTACATAAGCCTTACTATCCTTTAAGTTATGGTTTATATCACAAATATTTATTTTTTCATATATCATTTTCTTTCCCTCCATTTTTTAATATATTTATTTTAATTTTATAAAAGAATTCTTTATGAAAATACCTTATGAATTCATGCAAAATATATATACTTATTATAGTATTCTATGTAACCTATTACAACAATTCTAATTATTATAAATATATGTAAAAAAATAAAGCTATCATAACAGTTATAATTAAAAATTTAAAACTGTATGATAGCTTCATTTATATGTTTTTATCTATTATAATTGGTTAATTGTATTAACTACATTATCAACACTAAAGCCAAACTTTTCAAATAACAATTCAGCTGGTGCTGATGCTCCAAAAGTATCCATTGTTATATATTTACCATCAAAGCCAACAAATTCTCCCCAACTTAATGATGAACCTGCTTCTATAGCAACTCTCTTAGTTACCTTTCTTGGCAGAACTTTTTCCTTATAATCTGAATCTTGTGTTTTAAATATATCCATACAAGGCATACTTACTACTCTAATCTTATCATTTCCTAATTTCTTCTTAGCTTCAATAGCTAAAGAAACTTCTGATCCAGAGGCCATTAATATAATTTCTGGTTCTCCATTAGAATCATCAATTATATATCCACCCTTCATAGCCTCTTTATTTGAACCTTCTATATCAGGTAAGTTTTGTCTTGATAATACTAAGGCTGTAGGTGTTTCCTTTGATGTCATTGCCATATACCAACCAATATTTGTTTCAGTTGAATCACATGGTCTGAAGACATTAAAATTAGGCATTGCTCTAAGCATTGTTAATTGTTCCACTGGTTCATGAGTTGGTCCATCTTCCCCAACTCCAATACTATCATGAGTTAAAACATATGTTAATGGTAATTTCATAAGAGCTGTTAATCTTGCCATTGGTTTAACATAATCGCTAAATACAAAGAAAGTTGAAACAAAGGTCTTTAATCCACCATGTAGCATAAGTCCATTTCCTATGGCTGCCATAGCTAATTCACGAACTCCATAATGTATGTTTCTTCCTGCATAATTATCACTACTAAAATCGCCAGCGCCATTTAAATATGTTTTAGTTGATGGTGCTAAGTCTGCTGCCCCTCCCATAAAGTTAGGGAATAAATCTTTAATTTTATTCATTGCAATACCAGATAGATTTCTTGTAGCATTAGCTTTTTTATCATATTGCCAATATTCGGAACTTTCATCTAAAATCTTTTTATAATCAACATTAAAATATTTGTCCCATAATTCTTTCATTTCTGGGTATTTAACAAAATAATCTTCAAACATATTATTCCAAGCATCATATACTTTATTAGCTCTTTCTTGTTCAGATGCAATATGAGAATATACATCTTCATCAACCCAAAAATCTTTATCTTCAGATAATCCTAAATTTTTCTTTAAGTCTACTACATTATCTACTCCTAGAGGTTCTCCATGAGCAGAGGCTAGTCCTTCTTTAGCTGGACATCCTTTACCTATTTTAGTCTTAACTTCTATAAATATAGGTTTTCCAACTGACTTCTTAGCTTCATTAAGTACATTTAATATTTCTTCAAGATTATCTCCATCTTCTACTGTAAATACATTAAAGCCAAATGCTTTCATTCTCATTTTTACATCTTCAGTAAATGCAATATCTGTACTTCCTTCAATAGAAATCTTATTAGAATCATATAGTACAACTAATTTATCTAATTTTAATGTTCCTGCTAATGAAAAGGCTTCTGATGATATACCTTCCATAAAGCATCCATCTCCCCCTAATACATATGTATAGTGGTCTATTACTGGATACTCTTCTTTATTAAATACAGCTGAAAGATGTTTTTCTGCCATAGCCATTCCTACAGCCATAGCCATTCCTGCTCCTAATGGTCCTGTTGTAGCTTCTACACCAACAGTATGTCCATATTCTGGGTGACCTGGAGTCTTAGAATCTAATTGTCTAAAGCCCTTTAAATCATCAATAGTTACCCCATAATTAAATAAATGTAATAAACTATACAATAAACTTGATCCGTGTCCACCAGAAAGAACAAATCTATCACGATTTATCCAATTTACGTCTTTTGGTGTACTATTCATAACTTTTGCCCAAAGTGCATATGCCATTGGCGCTGCTCCTAAAGGTAAACCTGGATGCCCTGAATTTGCTTTTTGAACTGCATCAGCACTTAGCCCTCTAATGGTATTAATAACCTTTCTATCTATGTCCATACTTTTTCCTCCTTAACTAATAATTTCCTCATTTCAATTTTATCACTAATTATATGCTTTTTGTATGGAAATACAATCTTTTGTCAAATTAATTCTATTTCTTATAAAGGAATGTCAATTAAAAATAAAAAAGAGCTGTAATAATTAAGTACACCTACAAATTAGAATTAACTAATATTTAGATGACTTTTAAACAGCTCCCTTTATTAAAAACATATATCTATATTTAACTACTCTTTTAGTCTTTTATTTGATATTTTGGTATACTATCATACTTAGTTCTTTATTAACTCTTTTTTCCCTTAGATCTTATAATAGGTATTGTAGTAGCCACAACTAAAGCAATTAGTAATATTATTCCCATCATATTACTAGCTGCAAAACCAGTTGGCGTTTTAGGTGTTATTACACCTGTTACTTGTAGTATTATTCCAACCAATCCTATAATTGATCCACCTGCAACAAGTCCTGAAGATAAGCTTATTCCATTAGAAACCTTCTCTTCTTTTTCCTTTTCACTCTTACAGATTTTTTCAACTAATACACGAATTAACGCTCCAACTAATATAATTGAAGTTGTTGATATTGGTAAATAGAATCCTATTGCAATAGTCATTATTGGTAAATTTAATAGTAATAAGAATAACGCCATAACAACACCAACTAATATCATTGGCCATGGTAAATCACCTGACATTATACCTGAAGTTAATGTAGCCATTAAGTTTGCTTGAGGAAGAGCAAATTGTGCTTCTGCTCCTGTAACAGCTAATTGGTTTGAAAGTAATAATATAGTTCCAGTTACTACAATTACACCAACTATACTTGCTATAGCAAAGGTATTTCTCATTTCACTTCTATTTCCACCTATTAAGTAAGTTACCTTTTGTGATTGACTATATCCACCAGCAGTTGAAATTGCCACAACCATAAATGCAGCAAATAAAAGTAAAGACTTGTTGTCTGCTTGTGTTGACCATCCCATAATAACAAACACTAATGTTAATATAACTAAAGATGCTATTGTCATACCTGAAACAGGAAGATTTGATGTTCCTATTGTTCCTGTTAAACGTCCTGACACTATAACAAATAATAAAGATAAAATTAATGCAACAATTACACCAATTATAGCCATCTTAATGCTTTGTGAAATTATAAATGCTGATATAAAACCAATAATAACTCCTACTAAAAGTACTATTATTCCACCGGAACTTCTTTCTGCATTAGAATCATTGCTAGATTTTGCTTTTAATGTTTCTTTTATAGAAACTACTATTGTTGGTATAAGCTTAAGTGCTCCTATTATACCACCACAAAGCATCATTCCAGCACCAATATACTTAACATAACTTGATGATATTGCATTTACATCCATTTGATTAAGATATACTGCAGAGTTATTCCATGACACTATATTCTTATCAGCTAGGTCTGTAAAGTACCCTATTAATGGAGCAATACCAAAATTAGCTAATATAGATCCTGCAAACATAGTTAAAGATACTTCTAATCCAACTATAAAGCCTATTCCTACCAAAAGAGGATTTACTTCAATAGAAAACTTCCACTTATAAAATTTGCTTCCTACATAGGATATAGTGTTATTTATTAAATTTAAAAATGATCCAGTTAAAACATTAATAATACCACTTATACCAAAACCAATTCCCATGTATTTTACTGCTTCGCCATTTCCTTCAGAAGCTACAAGGGTCTCAGAAATTGCTAAGGATTCTGGATACATTAAATTACCATGTTCTTCAATTATTAAATAGTTATAAACTAATGATATAATTCCTATAGCAAATAAAACTCCACCTACACCTACTATTAGTCCTTCCATAAAAGTAAATGAATTTCCTATTAATATTATTGCAGGCAAAACAAAAATCATACCACTAGCTATAGATTCTCCACCACTAGACATTCCTTGAGTTATGTTCTTACCAAGAATGCCCTTATCACGTGCAAATACTCCTATAAGCATAGATCCAATTATTGCACCAGGTATACCTGCTGCCACAGTTAATCCAGACTTCATACCTGAATAAGCTGTAGATGCTGCAAAAATAGCAGATAATATTATACCAATTATTACAACAGGTATATTGGCTCCCTTTTTTGCTTTATCAGTAACATATGGAACATAATCTCTTCCATGAGTGCCACCATAAGCTTCCTTAGGTAACTTTTTATTCATAATATAATCTCCTTCTTTTGTATTTTTATTTTTTGTATAATCATTCTATATAATAAAATATATATACCTAATAGTCAAAAGACACACTTTTCAATATATTCATATTACTTATTATTTTCAAAATATATGGATATTATTACATATATTCATAAAATAAATTTTTATTGAATTAATTCCAACACCTTCATATTAAATTCTCTATATAATAAAAATAGTAGCAAGCTTTATATAAAACTTACTACTATTTTTATATTCTATTATTTTTCTTCTGGTCCATTAATTACAGTAAGTTTTTTATCTATTGCAGTTCTATTACGTGGCTTTGGAACATTATCAATATATCCAACCTGTAAAATAGCTGCTATTTTTTCTCCTGGATTAACTCCAGTAGCTTCTCTAAATTCAGGTAAAGTTAAAAATGAATCAGTTTTCCAGAATACCCCTACTTCCCTTTCCCAAGCTGCCAGTTGGAAGTTTTGAATTAAAGCACAAACAGCTGCATAATCTTCTTCCCTAACAAAGGGCTGTGGATCTTCATGCATTACCACAAGTATATGTGCTGGAATAGACTCATAGTATTTTTTCATTTCTTCAGGACTTTTTTTCACCTTAGCTCCCTTTGAAGCTATATCAGCCATTGCATTTGCTAATACTTCTTTGCCTTCACCATTATAGATTATAAATCTCCATGGTTCTCTTAATTTATGATTTGGAGCCCAGCTAGCAACTTCTAGTAACTCACTTAATAATTCTGTAGATATACTTTCATCCTTAAATTTCTTTATTGTTCTTCTTTCCATAATTAATTGTGCCATTGGATATTTTGTAGCCATATTAATCAATCCTTTCTCCATCTATATTAATATTGTTAGACCCCTAACTATACCAATGTAAATCATTCTTATGTAATTATAATAACGATAATCATTAATTGATATTGATTATCATTATTATAATACTACTTTTAAATTATCCATGTCAATAACTTGTACCAATAACTTAAAAGTATAAATTTATAGATATTAATTGAATGATAATAACTACTTTAAAAATAATTGTTGTATATATACTTTAATTAATTCTATGGCTTATATATTAAAATATTCTTTGTAAGCTTTATATTTAAATTATCTTCTGTAATTAAAACAACATAATCATATTTATTTTCTATTTTGCTTTTATTATAAAAATAATATTTATCTCCATTATGAAAATAAATATTACTTTCATTAATTGAATATCCTTCTTCTTTTAAACAATATATTGGACTTCTAGTTGTACTTTTATAAAAAATATCTCCCCTTAAATATGCAGCTATTCTAGATGGAATATAAATATTTTCTCCATGTCCTAATACTAGTACCTTCTTATACATTCCTATTCTATTTTGAATTATCTTTGCAGTTTCTTTACATTCATCTTCCATTATCAAAATTTCTTTGAAGTCTACACCAAGTCTTCCTGTGTACTTTAAATATTCGCCTCTTCTTGCCATAATATTTAAGGATTCTATAGTATCTATTTCATTTATTATAATTTCTTCATTACTTATATATATCTTTTTATCTTCTTCCTTAATTTCACCTGATATTAAGGATTTTACTTCTATTTCAATATTATTTTTATTAGCAAATTCTTCATAGTCCTTCCTATATTTAATATTTCTTAAATCTAAAATACTAAGGATTGTATATTTTCTTACACCTGTAACTTTAATTAATTCCCTTATTATATTTATCATAGATTTTCCTGTAGTTATTTCATCATCTACTAATATCACTCTATGAGATTCATTTAATTTATTATGATTAATAAGAAAACATTTATGAGTTTTTACATGTGAATGTTCTTCATTAAAATTAAAAAAGGACTCTATATCCTTTATATCTTCTCTAGTCGTAGTTATATAGTACGAGTTTTCTATAGATGCAGCCACTGCCATACCTAATGCTGTAGCTGTTTCTGCAAAACCTAAAACAGAGATTTTTTCATTAGTTCTATAAGTTAATTTTATTGCATCTTTTATTTCTTCCTCATTTTCATCTTGATTTTTTATATAGTTAATAAAAAGATTTGTATTATGATTTTCCCCAAATATAAGTGATGATAATAATAATCCAATAACCTTACACATATTTGGTCTTACCTCTATATGTTTTCCTAAAACTTTGCTTATAAATAAGAAATTTCTATCATTATTATTATTTCTATAGCCTATTGTAATTAATTCTTCTATATCTATGTTATATATATTTTTTGTTACATTAATTTTCATTATAAAGCTCATCTCCATATAATAAATCCATATAAGAAATATAATTATTAAGGACTCCAAAAGCATTGGCTCTATTATATATTTTTCTTGCCCAATTATAATGTGGTGATACTTCGTTCATTTTATTATTACTATAGCCTTTAAAAATCCCGCCCTCTTCTTTGTGATTTAATATATTTATAGCATCCATATAATCTTCATAGCTTACTGAATAAATAGAATTAACATAAATACCTTGAGTTGGATGAATTATTGTCTTACCACAAAATCCATTCTCTTTATCTAATTTTATTTCTCTAATTAATCCCTTAATTTCTTTAGAATTTTTATCATAAGAAAAGTACTCCCAAACTGGAGCTGAAATTATATACTCTTCTTTGTATCTACCAAAGATATTAACTATATCACAAAGGCAATCGTTTATTACTCCTATATCATAAATACTATTGGTTACACTTCTTCTTAAGCCAAACTTTGAAGAAAAGTCAGTTCCTCCAACTCTAATATTTAGAATTAAGTCATTATACTCTTCAATTAAATTTCTTAAATATAAAAGCTCTTTCATCCTATTTTCCTTATATATTATTTCTTCACTTTCAAGAATAGGCATGGCATAAAGTCTCTCATTATACTCATTACTTATTCTATTTATATGTTCTAAATACTGTGGTCCATTTATCTTGTTAAACTTAGGGAATATAAAGCCTGTTATTAATTTTAATTGCTCCTTAGATAATTTTGAGGAAAACTTAATAAATTGATAATTACTTCTAACCCTAATAAATATTAATGGAATATTATCTTCATTTATTTCTCCTCTTTCTAAGTCTTTATTTATATTACCCAAAGCTTTTAAAACATTACTTTCACCTTTATCTACATCACTTTCTTTAATAGAATCTTCAAAACAAATAGTAATAGTGGTAATATCCTTCACCTTCCTTAATTTTATCTTGCTATAAACATCCATAAGTGCATTCATATATAAATTAGAGCCTATGGCATATTTTAATAAATCTTTTTTAGAATATTTATTAAAGCTCATAGGCTCTTTATAAAACTTTTCACTACTAATACTTTTTAAATGTTTCATATTAACACCTTCACCCATCTATAAGATATTATTTTACAAAGTATTATATTTTAATATTTAATTATTTATTACAAAGGTTTTAATATATTTTTATTAACATTTTTCTACCTTATGTAATATACTGTACTACATGGATTTTAAGCTACCATAAATAATTAATATGGAGATGAGTAATTATATGATAACTGAATCCAAATTCAAAAATAATAATATTTCAGTAAGTTGTGCTAATTTAATGAAAGAATGCTCAAATCTTTTATACAGAATTCCTATTTTCCTTAGTCATCCAAGTAGGTTAAATTCGAAACAAGGTGATTTTGTTGAAACTATAATATTAGAAATTAAGAGAGCTTTATTATTTCCTAGAACCTTACCAGTTACTGAGCAATATCCTGAAGCTCCTCTTTCAAATATAAGAAGAATGATATTATCAAGCTATGGTTTTATAGCTCTTAATTTAGCACAAAGAGAAGTTAAGGTTTTAGAAAATAATATAGGTAAGCCTTCTGAATTAACTACTTGGGAAGGAAGCCCTTTTGCACAAATAGAACCTTCTATGGCTTTTCAATTTGGACTTCCTATGCTTTTAATTAGAGAATCTACTGTAGAGCAAACTGGTCTATGGTCCTATGGAATTGGACCTTTTTTACTTCTAGAATGGAATTCTAATTTGCCTTTATCAGAATTCTTTTATAGTAATGCTTGGTTAGAAATTTTTCAAAACTGGATTTCTCAAGTAAGAAATGGTTTTTATCTTCAAACTCAACCCCCCTTTAAATACACCTGTACTCGAGATGGAGTTAATTAAAAAGCAAAAATTAAGGTGTATTATTTATATTTTCAGAAGCTCCGAAAGGAGTTTCTTACTATCCTTATTCTGTAACCTTTTTTAATACTCACTTTCTATTATCTTTAATATGGCATCTGCTCCCTTTTTAGCTCCTCCAGCTTTTTTAAAGCTTTTTCCTATTCCCTTTGCATTCTTTCTATAGTCCTTATTATTCATAATTATTGAAACAGTTTCCTTGATTACTTCTGGTGTATTCTTTTTAAGCTTAATTCCTGCTCCTAAATCACTAACTCTTTGTGCTACTGCACCCTGTTCAGATTGCTGCGGAAATAATACCAATGGAACTCCATAATATAGGCTTTCATTAACACTATTCATTCCACAATGAGTTACAAATACATCTGTATTTTGAAGTATTTTAATTTGATTAACTGTATTTTTAACTTCAAAATTACTAGGAATATTACCTAGTTCCGAAATATTAGTTTCTTTCCCTACAGACATAATTACTTTTATATCACTATTTTCAAAGGCTTTTATACAATTTCTATAAAAATCAATATTTTTATTATTAACTGTACCAAGAGAAATATATAATTGTTTAATACCTTCATCCTTTGGTATTACATTTACACTTTTTACTGATGGGCCAATAAAAGAATATTTATCTGAAAAAGTTTCAGATAAAGGTTGAAATTCTTTAGATGTATAAACTATTGTATTTGTATTATTATCATTTTGAATTATTGATATAAAATTTTTAATATCATATCCATGCTCTCTTAACAAACTAATTTTTTTATTAATTTTTCTCATTCCAAATATCATATATATAATTTCTCCAAGGCCTCTTTTCATCATTCTTGCGGTATACTTATTAAAGGCAAAGGTAGTTGTAGAGCATATATATGGAATATTTAATTTCATAGCATATAATTTACCCCAAAAGCATACAGAGTCTGATACTATGCAGTCTGGTTTAAATTCTTTAAGTTCAGAACACACTTTTTCCTCTAAAGCTATGGTAGTATCTGCTACCATTTCCATTAAAAACGAAAAATCTTTTCCTATTCTATTTTCATCCTTAGTTTTTAATTCTGGTAGATATTCATCACAACTTATAAATTTTGCACCTGCTTCTTCTATTATTCCTTTAAATTCATTAAAGGAATAATACCATACTTCATTTCCTCTATTACATAATTCCCTTACTACCTCAATAGTAGGGTTAGTATGACCATAGGCTGGTATTGAAAAAAATACTATTTTACTCATTACATAATCTCCTCTCAATAAATGTCATTATTTATCCTCATATACTCCCATTTTTCCAACAAAATTAATAAGATCTCTTTGATGCACAAGTGCCATACCTTTATCTTCATCTCCTAAAACTAATAACTTATCTCCTGGATTAATATTAAATGTTTCTCTTGCTTCCTTTGGAATAACTATCTGCCCACGTTCTCCAACTAAAACTGCACCGAAGAAATACTTTCCTTTTGGAGGAACAACAATTCCAGAAGTCTCTTCTGAATGATTAATTAAATTATCTATAGTAACATCATATAACTTAGCAAGAGCTATACAACTATTTATATCTGGATTAGATTCTCCACTTTCCCATTTTGCTATAGCTTGCCTCGAAACATTAATCTTCTCTGCTACTTCTTCTTGAGTATATTGATGAACCCTTCTTAATCTTTTTAAATTTGAACTAATCATATTATTCATACTTATCATACCTTTCAGCTTTATTATACTAGCAATATTTTCAAATTTCTATCAACTAAAGTTTACATCAATGTATATATTCGTAGCATAATATCTTCTATATCCTCGAATACTGAAGTAATGAAAGTTTCATCCATAATTCTTAATAAAACCCATGATTCTTCAAATATATAACTGAAAATTTTCTAAAAAATTATTGACAAGTTAATATAAAAAACTTAAAATAAATACAATTAATTAAAAGCAAAGATAGAGAGAAGTAAAAAAAGAATCCACCTAAAGTGAGCTGGAGATAGTGTAAACCCAGTGGCAGGGCTTTTTTGAATAACACTCAGTAGCTGCAAACTGAAATATCTATTAACAATCAGATAAATTAGGGGAGCCGTACTCCATGCGTTATATGGATACCAGTAGTGGCTGGGAAGAGACCTTTTTTAAGGTAAATTAGGTGGTACCGCGGATAAGCATCAATTCGTCCTATAAATTATAAGACGAATTGGTGCTATTTTTATATTTAAGGGGGCTATTAATATGTGTACAATTATGTGTTATGCAGGAAAAGACATGGAAATGGATAAATTTGAAGGGGCTTTAAAAAGAACTGAATCCAGAGGTCCAGATATGACAAAGATACTTACTTTACCCTCTGGAATCTTTGGATTTCAAAGATTATCAATTATGGATTTAAGCACTAGTGGAATGCAGCCATTTACTAACAAAAAAGATGCTGCTATATGCAATGGGGAAATATATGGTTTCAGGGAAATCAAAAAGGAATTAATGAAAAAAGGATATAACTTTCATTCTGATAGTGATTGTGAAATATTACTTCCCATGTATTATGAATATGGAATAGACATGTTTTCTAAATTAGATGCTGAATTTGCAACTATTATCTATGATGGGGAAAAAGATTCTTATATTGCAGCTAGAGATCCAATTGGTATTCGTCCACTATTTTACGGCTATTCAAAATCTCAAAATATTATATTTGCTAGTGAAGCAAAAAATTTAGTGGGACTTACTGATAAAATTATGCCATTCCCACCAGGACACTATTATGCTGATGGTAAGTTTACTTGCTACTGTGATATTACTGAAATTCATGGAGAATATTGCACAGATAAATTAGAAGTTGTTTTTGATAAAATCCATAATAAATTAGTAGCTGGTATAGAAAAACGTATGGATGCTGATGCTCCTGTAGGCTTCTTATTAAGTGGTGGATTAGATAGCTCTTTAGTATGTGCAGTTGCTCAAAAACTACATCCTAAAAAGCCAATTAAAACCTTTTGCATAGGTATGAGTGAAGATGCCATTGATTTAAAATATGCTAAAGAAGTATCTGAATATATAGGTAGTGATCATACTGAGTTTTATATGACTAAAGATGAAGTTATTGAATCCTTAGATGAAGTTATTAAAGTTCTTGGAACCTATGATATAACAACAATAAGAGCAAGTATGGGTATGTATTTACTTTGTAAAAAGATACATGAAAACTCTAAGGTTAAAGTTCTTTTAACTGGTGAGATTTCTGATGAGTTATTTGGATATAAATATACTGATTTTGCTCCAAATGCAGAGGAATTCCAAAAGGAATCCAAGAAAAGAATAAATGAACTTTATATGTATGATGTACTTCGTGCTGACCGTTGTATAAGTTCAAATTCCTTAGAAGCAAGAGTACCTTTTGGTGATTTAGATTTTGTAAAATATGTTATGTCCATTGATCCTGAAAAGAAATTAAATAAATACAATATGGGAAAATACCTTTTAAGACGTTCCTTTGAAGGAGACTTTCTTCCAGAAAATATATTATATAGAGAAAAAGCAGCCTTTAGTGATGCTGTAGGACACTCTATGGTAGATTATTTAAAGGAATATGCAGAAGAAAAATATTCTGATGAAGCTTTTGAAAGCTTCTGTAATAAATATGATTACCATGCTAAACCATTCACTAAGGAATCTTTATTATACAGAGAAATATTTGAAAAATACTACCCTAAACAAGCTGAAATGATATTAGACTTTTGGATGCCAAACAAAGAATGGGATGGATGTAACGTAAATGATCCTAGTGCAAGAGTTCTATCAAACTATGGTGATAGTGGTAAATAATTAATAAACCAAAATTAATTAAAAAATACCAATCTTTAAATATCTTAATCACTGAAAAACAGGATAAAAATAAAATTTATCCTGTTTTTAATACTAGAAGCATAAAATATGGTATAATCATAATTCATAGGAGGTGAATTACATATATGGAATTATTAACAAGAAATAAAGACCAGTGTTGGGATAGAATTGTTAACCTGTATATTAATATCTACGACGATCTGTTTACAACAATTAATGATAAAACTACATGCAAACTTATATTAATAAAAGATGGTACAGGCATTGCAAAAATAGATAAAAAATCTTTCATTATTACTTCTCCCATGATTATATGTCTAACACATGCCTATGATTTTAGTATTATTGAAAATAATAGCTTGCAAAGTTCTGTTTTATATTTTAAACCTGATGTAATTAATGACAATTTTACTTATTCTAAAATAGCTTTAGGTTATTTTAATAATATGATTGGAAAAACAGTTTATCAAGATTATATTTTACTAAAAAACTTTTTTAAAATTGATAACAATAATGTTAATTCAATTATAAATTTACTTCCTTCAAACTTGTTTGCAATTGATAAAATAATTAAAAATATACAAAATGAATTATTAATACAAAAAGATAGTTTTTGGCCTTGTAGAAGCAGATCATTCTTCGTAGAATTATTATTCTTAATAAATTCAATTACATCAGAAAAAAAATTATTTTCTAAAGATGAAATACTTTATATAGATAATACAGATATACAGAATATAATTTGTTATTTAAGTGAAAATATTTCAAAAAAAATAACCATAGAAATCTTATCAAAAAAATTCATAACTAATAGAAATAAAATAAATAAAGAATTTAAAAAGGCTACTGGGCTAACTTGCCTGAAGTATCTTTATAAAATGCGTATGAATCTTTCATCTTTACTTTTATGCGATACAGATTTACCAATTTATGAGATTGGTGAGCGTATAGGATTTGTAGATGTTAATTATTTTATAAAAGCCTTTAAATCATACTACAATATTACCCCTACCCAATTTAGAGAAAAAAATAGATTAAATCAAAATTATTAAACATTGTATATTTTGATTTGATCTATTTTTTAATTATCTCTAAAATATTTTTATAATTACTTTGCTAACTGAATAGTTTCCCCATATTTTAAAACCAACTTATCTTTAGCATTAAAATCATCAGATTTCTTCACATCACCTGAATCAAACTCATGTATTGGTATATTTTTTTTAGCTCCAATTAAATCTGCAACTTCACTAGCTTCACTTGCATTCATATTATATTGTCCATCTATTGGATACATAGCATAATCTATATCTTTTCCTAGAATTTTTTTTGTTCCCTCATTCATTGAAGTATCTCCTGCATGGAAAACATTTATTCCATCTACCGTTACAATATAACCCACACAATTACTGACACTATGATTTGCATTTCCACCTGATGGTACAGCTTCGATTTTTACATTTCCATATTCAAAAGTTTTATACTCTCCATCCTTAAGTGCATCCTTACTTCTTATAATAACTGTATCATTATTTTTTTTGCATAAACTAACCTTATTATGATCATCATGTTCATGAGTAATTAAAATATAATCTGCTTCTTCACTATAATCACCCTTGGCATAAGCAGGATCTATATATATAACTTTTCCTTCTTTAGTTTTTATTTTAACAGTTGCATGTCCAATGTAGGTGAGAGAAGGTGTCTCTACATTTGAATTTTCATCTGTATTATTATTTGTATTATCCTTTCTATTATTACATCCAATAGATATTACCATTATCATACTAATAATAAGAATCAAAAAACTTTTTCTTTTCATTTTAATTCCTCCCTTTCTAATAATTTTAGTTTATCAATAAAAGGAAGATAAAAAAATGAATAAAACGCATTAAAAATAGTAATATATGCACAACTAAACAATATAACTTTAAGATATATATCATTAACTAAAGAAAATTATGGATATATAAGTAAATAACATTTCTTCTTATTATAACTAAAAATAATCAGAGGGGCTGTATCAGCAGCCCCTCCTTATTTTAAATTAATTGACTTAGCAACTTAAATATCTAAACTCTATACTAGTTAAAAGTAATGCACCAGCATAATCATTATCAGATGGTATACGTGCAACACTCAATAGTGCAAAATCTTCTGCTCTAACCACATCATTTAAATTAAACTCTAAAACATAATGATTATACTCATAGTTTCCTGGTGAGTTTTGAATTCTAATATTTCTTTTATTAATAGTTCTTAAGTCTGCTATTTTTACAACTCCATTTACTCTAGTAAATAATGATGAAAGTCTAATTGCAAATCTGTTTCCAGTTGGCGTATTAGAATTGTCAGTTAATAAATGAACAAATACTTTAGTTTTCCTAGAAGTATCATAAGCATCTTTTGGCACATTAAAAGTTAGTGTATATTCATCTTCATCACCTTGAGGAAGAAGCCATCCTAATATTCTAAGAGGTGAGTTAGCACTTCCAAGTGGCACTGTATCTGGTTCAGTTTCCTCTGCATCATTCATAGTTCCAGCATTAAATACTAGTGATTCATATTCTAATTTACTTTCTAGCCCATAATCTAATCCATGTCCAAAACAACATTCATTTGACATATTAAATCATCTCCATATTATATTAAGGTCTTACTATTACATTATATTACACACTAATAATTATGTTACTAAATATTCTATTCTAATATAACTGGAAGTCCAACAGTAAATTTACTTCCCTTATTAAGTTCGCTTTCAAGCTTAACATATCCATGATGAAGTTCTGTAATATACTTAACAAGAGTTA
This sequence comes from Bacillota bacterium, assembly GCA_023445445.1. Classification (GTDB taxonomy): domain Bacteria; phylum Bacillota; class Clostridia; order Clostridiales; family Clostridiaceae; genus Clostridium. The sequence goes on along the minus strand of JAEXLD010000014.1, from coordinate 62,099 downwards.
GTCCTATTCCACTACTACTTGCCTTTTTACTGCCTGTTCCTTCAACTTGTGAAAATCTTTTAAATATAAATTCTTGATCTTCTTTTGCTACTCCTATACCAGTATCTTCTACAGTAATTTCAATATAATTATTAACTTCCTTAATAAAAACTCTAATTTCTCCACCCTCTGGAGTAAACTTAACTGCATTAGCTAATAAATTTATAACAACTCTCTCTATTTCAGTACTATCAAAAGATACAATTTTTTCCTCAATATAAGGATCAATTATAAGAGATATTCCTTTTTCTTCTATAAACTTTTTCATATTAAGTGCAGCTTCTTCTACTACATATACTATATCATTATTTTGTTTATTTATTCTATATTGCCCTGTCTCTATTTTTGATGTATCTATGATATCATTTATTATTTTTAATAAGTTTCCACAATTTCTATTTATAATATCCATATATTCATAAACTTTTTCATAAGTCATATTTTTAGAACTAATTAAAGAACTTATTAATTGAACTGTTGCTGAGATAACATTTATTGGTGTTCTAAGTTCATGAGATAAATTAACGAAATAATTATTTTTAAATTTTTCTTTATCTATTATTTCCTTACTTAATCTTTTATTTTCTTCTAATTGTTTATTAATTTTCTTTGTCTTTTGATCCACTAGTCTTTGTAAGATCTTAACATAATTAAATACGTAAATAATTATTGCTACAAATAAAATTATGTATGTTAAGTAAGCTAAAGGGGTTTTCCATATAGGATTTTTAACTCTTATATTAATACTTGTCTCATTTGTTAATTCACCATTTCCATCTCTAGCTCTTAACTTTAAAATATATTTTCCTGGCTCTAAGTATTTAAAATCTAAACTACTTTTATCACCTACATATATCCAATCTGAATCTATTCCTTCAAGAATATATTCATAAGTTATATTGTTCAACTTTTCGTAATTTGGTAAGAAGTAGTCAATAGATAAATTTTTATCATTATAATCTAAAACTAATTCTTCTCCATCATAAATAACTTTATTCTTTCCAATAAAAACATCTCCAATTATAACTTCATTCTTATTTTTACTAGATATAGCTATGTCATCTGGATGAAAATATGTTACTCCCTCTGTACTTCCAAATATCATTATCCCATTTTTAAGCTTTGTACAAGAGTTTGTATTAAATTGATATCCATATAAACCATCCATTATAGTGAAATTTATAAAACTTTCTTTTTCAATATAAAACTTATTTAAACCCTTATTTGTACTTATCCAAAGATTATTATTATCATCAACTAAAATTGAGTTTATAAAATTATTTGTTAATCCATCAGCTGTAGTATAAATAGTAAACTTTTTTGTATTTAAATCAAATTTACTAAGACATATATTAGTTCCTATCCACAAGTTTCCTAAATTATCAAAACTCATACAGTTTATATAGTTATTATTTAAAGAATCATCAGTATATTGTTCTATAATTCCATTTTTCTTATGATATTTAACTAACCCTGTGTTAATTCCACCAAGCCAAATAATATTTTCATCTTTATAATCTGGTAATATGTATTTTATACGACCTGGATTTATTTTAAATTTATTTAAGTCTTCAGTATAATATGTTTTTTCTCCAGTGCTTATATTATAGGAATAAAAGTTTGATGTAGATGCAAGCCAAACATTTTCATCATCATTATATAAATAATTTAGTTCTGAAGAATAACCATCTTCAACCAGATGATATTTACATGTAAAATCAACGGTGTTAACTGATATTAATCCCTTATTAGTTATAATTACAACCCAATTATTACTTAATTTAAATAAACTCTTTATATGCTGATTCCTTAAATTTATTCCCTGCTTATTGTCATATATTCTTTCTAGCAAGGTACTAGTTGTAGTATCATAAATATATATTCCATCATATTTAGTAGCTATCCATAAGTATTTATCATCATTCAATATAGATACTATATTTTTATTATTTAAATATACTTGTTCCAGTAAATAATTAAATTGATTATTTTTATTTAATATATTTATTCCCTTATCCGTTCCAATCCATATATTCTTGTTAAAATCCTCATAAAAGCAAGTTATAACATTACTACTAAGAGAATTACTAAAATTTTCATTCTTTTTTATTATCTCTGAATCATTGTTACTAGGTAAATATCTTAATATACCATTACTACTGGATATCCATATATTATTTTCACTATCAGATAAAATAAAATTATTATTATAGCATTCATCTTCCTTTTTATTGCTATATGTTTCTATTATTCTTTTTTCTTTAGGACTGTATATCTTTATTCCATCATTATCAACTAACCATACTAATACATTATTAATTTCTCTTAAGTCAAAAATAAGAATTCCTTCTTTTGTTGATATCCATGCATTGCCTTCTTCGTCTATTTCTATATGATATATGTATAATTTATCACTATGAATTTCTTTTTCATTATAAATAAAATTTAAATCCTTATCTATTACATTTATTCCATCTTTAGTACCAACCCATAATTCTCCGTTTTTTCCTTCCTTTAAAGAAGTTATAGAAGAATTGGTTAATGAGTTTTTATTATTCTTTTCATTATAGAAGGTCTTAAACTCTCTACTTTTAACATTAAATTTCATTAATCCATTTTCTGTTCCAACCCACATAACATCTTCATCATAGCTACTCCTTAATAATGAAGTAATTTTTAAATCCCCTAGATTATATTTATCATATTCAATATCCTTCATTCTTATTATTTCATCTGTATCTCTAATTAAAAAATCTAATCCATTATTAGTAGCTATCCACATATTTCCATAAGAGTCCTCTTCAATAGCTGTTATATATGTAGAGCTTAAAGAATTATTACTTTCATTATTACAATTATATATTTTTATTCTTTCTCCATCATATCTGTTAAGGCCATCTATAGTACCTATCCACATATACCCCTTACTATCCTGAAATATTGTTGTTACATATTCATTAGAAAGTCCTTCATCAATAGATAATTTTTCAAAACTCTCTTTTTTCAATGGAGCTGCTGAAACCCTTATAGGTGTAATAGTATTTATTAAAAAACATGTTATTAATGTGAATATTAAAATTTTATATCTCATGTCTTTACTACCTCAATTTTCCTTTAATTTATCTTTTGCATATCATATTTATGCACATATAATTAACACTCCTTTAACCCTTACATTATTTTAACACAAAATATTTTAAATTTATACAAAATAATACAAATTTTTATATGTTTTTTAAACAAAAAAAGATATATCAGCATAGTTTTCTATACTAATATATCTTTATTTAAATATATATATTTAGCTTATTTGCTAGTTATATACTTATACATGTTTCTTCCTGCTAAAGTACCTGATCCTAAAGAAAGTCCAAATGCTGATCCTTCATTATCATAGTATGGTGCAGTAAATAAGCTTCCTGCATCTACTCCAGCTACATATAATCCTTTAATAGGTTCATTATTTTTATCTAAAGCTCTTAAAGAATCATCAACCTTAACTCCACCGATTGTACACCATGCACTTGGTTCATATTCAAATACATAGTATGGCCCATTGTTTACAGGTGTTAAGAATGTTGGATCCTTTAAGAATTCACTATCATACTTTGCTTCACAGTACTTATTATATTGTTCTACTGTTGAAACTAGATTTTCAAGTCCAAACTTTTCAGCTATCTCTTCAATTGTATCAGCTTTATAAGCCCAACCTTGGTCAATTGCTTCTTGTAATTGAGCTTTAGCTTCTGTTAATACTTTTACATGTGCTTTTGATGCTGGTGCTTCATCAGATAAGTTTCTTACACCTGCAACCCAGTTTTCTGGACTACCTAAAGTCTTAAATATTCCTTGTTCACAAACTGAATTATAATATGCTTCATCCATTACAGCATAATACTTTCCATATCTTAATGTAGCTTCTGCACCACTTAATGGTTCTGAAGCCATTATTTCTTCGTTAAAGAATCTATTTCCTTCTGGATTAACAAGTAATCCACCATATATACCGAATCTTAAATTTTGATTACAATCCATAGACCAAGTTCCTGCCTTTGAATTTGAAGCTGAGAACTCATTTGCAACTATACCCCAGTTTTTATCTTCTACTCCACCTGCTGCTAATGTCATGTTAATTCCATCACCAGTTGATAATGTATTTCCAAGTGGGTTTATTGTAATATTACCAAATTTATTTTCAATTATTTCTTGGCCACCTAAGTATCCTCCAGTAGCTAATAATACTGCATCTGCATTTATCGTAACCTTAGTTCCATCTGCTTTTGTAGCCTTAATTCCTACTGCATTTCCATCTTTATCTAAAATAACTTCTTCTCCAGTAGTTTCTAGCATTATAGTTCCACCATTAGCAACTATTTTATCTGCTAGGAATCCCATTCTATCTGTTCCCTTTTCTTTTATTCCATGTCTTGCTCTGAATCCTACTCCATAGGCATCTTGTCTTAAGTAAACACTTAAGCCTAAATCAGCTAACATATCTATTGTTTCTCCTGTAACTTCTAAAGTCTTACGAAGTAAGGCATCGTTAACTGTGCTATTACCAAATTCAGACATATGTTCAAATAATTCTTCTGTTGTAAGGTCTTCCCCTTCTGCTTTTTGAACCTTAGTTCCAGTAGCTATAGGCCCACCTGCATTAGCTCCATTACTAACAGCAAGGCTTACACCTTTTTCTATTACCATTACCTTAGCACCTAAACCTGATGCACTAATTGCAGCTGTTAAACCTGCAGCACCACCACCAACTATAACTATATCTGTATCATAAGTTTCTTCTTTTTTAGAAGCTGTCTCTTCTTTTTTATTATTCTTTAATGCTTCTACATCTCCATTAGCTTGCTTTACACAATCTTCAACTGCAGAAACAATTGCATTAGTAGTTAAGCTTGCACCTGATGTTACATCTACTTCTAAAGTTTGTCCATCAACAATTGACTTTATAGTACGTTCAATAGCTTCATTTGAAATACCTTCTGTTTCATTACTTTCTAAAACTTCAACAGAAACTATTGATTCTTCATCAAATACTGTCTTTATTTTTACATCTCCATTTTTACCAGCACTTACAGCTGTATACTCTCCAGGTGTAAAAGATAGTTTCTTGTTACCTGAATTACAGGATACTAATCCTAGTAACATGATAATTGATAACATGCTACTTAATAATCTTTTTACATTCTTTTTCACTAACTATTCCCCCTAATTTGTCAAATTTATATCAATCCAACTCAGAGTATAAAGGTTGCACTTAGTGCAATGTCAATACATTTTATTCTACAGGTATATATATAATAAATCCTTTACTTCCATCTTCATATTTAAGCTTTACTCCATTAAAATAAATATCTCCCACAGCTTTCATATTATTTTTTTCAATATATTTTAAAGCATCTTCTATAAATTCAATAAATTTATCATTTTTATTATGATTATTTGCATAGTAAACTAAGCATTTCCCCATTTTTAATATTTCTCCTTGATTATTTAAATCAATTCCTCTACTTTTTGCTACATCTAAATCTAGGGATATTCCATAATCCTTTTGAATCTTATCTACATTATAAATATACTCATTTTTTATACGACTACAATATTCTGAAATTGGTAGCATATCTACAAATTTTGAAAAAGTATCATACTCTGAAATAGTAAAATCTAATCCTTTAGATGCAGGTATAAAAACTTTATCTTTAATATATTTGATTTGGTACTTATTCTCTCCTGATTTTACTGTTTCTAAATTTTTTTTAGTACTATTTATACCTTCTAATTGCTCATTTAATTTTTCCATTTCTTTTTCTATTTCAATTTTTCTTTCATTAAGCTTTTCTATAATTGAATCTACATCACTATTTTCAATTAGTTCTAGAGAATCCTCTACACTAATACCTAAGGATCTAAAATGCTTAAATCTATTCAATATAAATGCATCAAAGTGTGTAAAGCTTCTATAATTATTTGATTCTTTTTTTGGTTTCAATAATTCAATTCTTTCAAAATATCTAAGAGAACTATATGGCAATCCTACCATAGCACTAAATTCTTTTGCTGAGTATTTTCTAATATTTGACTCTTCTTTCATACTTTAGATGGCTCCTATTTTAATAAATATTTTTTTAACAATTTATAAATTACCATATCTAAATTAAATATGTAAATAATTATAGTAAAGTTCTAAAAAAATATTTTAAAAGCAGACCTAAAGCTTCTTTTATTAATGTATAGGTCTGCTTTTATTATTAAATAATATTTAAGTTTTACACTTATTTTACAATTATAATGCTGTTATTCTTAATTGTTGTTTTTGTAATATGTTTATAGTTAAATTTAATACTACTTTTTCTGTAACTTTAGTAAATATTTGTTCAGTTTGTGCTGTACAGTTTAAAGTCTCATTTGTGTTAATATCAATTTCAATAATATCTGCTTTTACTAATTCAGCAAAAGGTTTTTCATTAAATATCTCTGTAAAAGTGGAGCTCTTATCACAAGGACTATTTCCAATTACATGATCTGTACATTCATCACAATCTTTCAGTCTATCTGTAAAGAATTCAACTTCACATGGAATTGAATTTCCAATAAAAATAGGTTCTCTAATAAAATTAATTCTTGTTGTAAAATTAAAAGGTACCTGAAAACTAGAATATCTTATATACCCATAAGTATTTGGAATACCTTCTGAACTATAAGTCTTAGTTGCATATTCAATATTCTTTTTAATAAATCCTTCTACAAACAATATTCCATTTTCTCCACATTTATCCTCAGAAGATGGAATAATACGAGATTGAGATAAAATCACATTTTTTCTAATCCTCTTAATTTCTGATACTTCTCTATCTAATGTTATAGTTGCTTCAACAGGAATTGTAACATTTACTTCTGCAAGTACTACTGGCAACTTAACAACTACAGGTCCACATTTAATAGTATCAGATGTTACAGACATTTGATTAGTTAATAACTGAACCTCTGAAGTAACTTTTGAAGAAGAATCAGGCAAATTCTTACAATCATTCACAATTATTTTATCGCCATTCATTATAAGGTTTCCTCCCTTTTTATATAATTATAATCAATCAATCTATTTACTGTATATTATACAAATATTTCCCTATTGGTACATCAATAAATGAAATATTAATCATATATATTAAAAAATCCTCGATAAAACTTGTATTGAGTCTTATCGAGGATTTAATAATTTAATATTCCTTTTTAATTAATTCTTAGCAATCTAATTGTTGTACACCTAGTGCTGTAACATTTACTTGTTGTTTTTGTAATATTTTTAATGTTAAATTAACTACCACTTTTTCTGTAAGCTCAGTAAAGTATTGTTCTATAGGAGCATCACAATTTGAATATGGTCTTGTGTGAATATCAACTTCTGCGATATCTGCTCTTACTAATTCTGTAAAAGGCTTTTCATTAAATATTTCTACATTGAAAAAGCTTTGATCACAGGTATTACGTCCTATTATTGGATCTGCACAAGCATCACAACCTCTACGTTTATCTGTAAAGAATTCTAATTCACTTGGTCCAAAATTTGCACTAAAAATTGGTTGTCTAATAAAAGTTACTCTTGTTGAAAAACTAAAAGGTACTTCAACTGTACAATGCCTTATATATCCACATATATTAGGAGATTTTGGTGTGCTACAAGTTTTTGTTGCGTACTCAATATTCTTTCTAATAAAGCCTTCTATAAATAATATTCCAGTGCCGAATTCACTATCTTGAGAAAATGGAATAATACGAGATTGAGTTAAATATACATTTTTTCTTATTCTCTTAATTTCTATAACTTCCTTGTCTAATTTTATAGAAGCTTCAACAGGGATTGTAACATTTACTTCTGCTAATACCACTGGAAGTTTAACGACTACAGGCCCTGGTGCAATAACATCAGGTGTTACAGGAATTTGTTCAGTTAAAGTTTGATTCTTGCTTGTAACAGTTGCACAATTATTTGTTACGCATAAATTATCTTTTGTATTTGTATTGTTATAATTCATAATAACATTTCCTCCATTTGTATAATAAAGAACAATTAATTAAACCTTATATTACATAATAGATTAATTATCTCTTTTTGTGCATTAATGGATAAGAATTTTTCTTTTATCCTATAAATCCAATAAAAAAACTTCTCTTATAATAAACAGCTTTTTACTGTATCAAAAGAGAAGCTTTTATTTTATTTATAAATATTATTGAGGTTTAAAATTTAAAAGTCTATTTTTTAATTGATCTTCTATAGTTCTTAATTCAACTTCAGCTTCCTTACGCTTTTGACGTCCTTCTGTTTGTATTCGAAGTATTTCATCAAGAGTTGAAATTAAAGATTCATTGGTAACCTTAAGGGTTTCAATATCAACAATTCCTCTTTCAGATTCCTTTGCAGTTTCTATAGTTGAAGTTTTTAATATTTCTGCATTTTTACGTAAAAGTTCATTTGTCATATTTGTAACTTCACTTTGAACCTTTGCAGCATTAGAAGAATGTGCAACACCTAAAGCTAAAACTATTTGACTTTTCCAAAGAGGTATAGTATTAACAATTGTTGATTGTATTTTTTCGGACATTAAAGAATCATTATTTTGAATTAAACGAATTTGTGGAGCCATTTGAAGAGAAATCATCTTAGTTAACTCTAAATCATGAATCTTCTTTTCAAATCTATTACAAAGTGCAAGGAAGTCATTTACCTCTTGGGCATCTTGAGGAAGTCCAGTAATTCTTGCTTTTTCTTGTAATTTAGGAAGCTCCTCTTGTTCTAATTTTTGAAGCTTCTTTTTACCTGCTAGTATATACATAGAAAGTTCTTTAAAATATGCCTTATTTATTTCGTACATCTTATCTAGCATTGCAATATCCTTTAAAAGCTGAATTTGATGCTTTTCAAGATTATTACACATTTTATTAATATTATCTTCCACCTTATCATACTTTATCTTCATTTCAGAAATTTTATTCTTACCTTTTTTAAAAAATCCAAAAATCCCCTTTTTATCCTCTGTATCTTCAAAATTCTTTAATTCATGAACTACGCTAGAAAGCATATCACCAATTTCACCTAAATCCTTAGTTCTTACATTATTTAAAGCAGTTTCTGAAAAATCTGAGATTTTCTTTTGAGCTCCTACTCCAAATTGTAAAATAGAATTTGAGTTCTTTATTTCTATCTTTTTAACAAATTCATCTACCATACGTTTTTCTTCAGCAGTTAAATTAATTTCATCAATTATTTCTTCTTGTTTGTCTTCTTTAACTTCTAAATTAGTAACCTCTTCCATCACTGGTTCAAAAACTAATTCAGGCTTTAAATTAATATCCTCTTTAAATTCATCACTCATTATAATTTCCTCCCTTTTACTTCAAGCTTATTTTTTAAAATCCTCTTCTGTTAATCCCTCTTGTTTAAATAAAGTTTTTAAAACAGAAATATCTGTTGAAATATCTAAAACAATATCTTCATATAAATCATCTAATAAATTTTCAAATGCATTATTTATAATATCAATACTTTTTTCAATTTCGTTTTTAGCATTCATTATATTATCTCCCTGCACTGTTTGCTTAGTTAAATCCTTATATGAATTAATAAGCTTTATAGTAATAGGAATATAATGATTTATAAATTTATTAACTTCTTGAAGCTTTTTAGGATTCTGTTCAACATAATTAAGTATTTGATTAGCTATACCTTGTAATTTATCTATCTTAAGAGCTATTTCTTCTTTATAAAGCTCATTTCTTACAGATTTTATTTCTTCAATATACTTTCTTCCCATTTTAATTATATAATTTAATTCTTCTTCTTCAGATTCATTTATATTTCTATTTAACTTAGCCTTTTTCTCTAATTCTTCCTTATCCATTTGTTGCTTTTTTAATTTTAAATAATCAGTATAAACATCATCATTTAACATGAAGTAATTTTTTTCATCATCTATATGACCTTCTTTAAACATGCCTAAATTAATCATTTTGTTAAGATCTTTAATAACAAAAGCTTCTTTTTCCTTAGCAAATCTAGCTAAGTCTTTAATTAAGCAATAGCTATTATCCTCAATAAATCTTACATAAGTCTTAAAACGCTTTACTCTTTTTCTTAAGTTTAATCCTCTAAATAATAAACCTAAACTTATTCCTAAAAATAAAACTATAACTATAAATGCAGCCAAAGTATCTGCCACTAAAGCGGTAAAAAATGACATAAATATTATAAATACTAATGATAAAATTCCAAAAACCATAGTGCCTAATAATCCAAATATCATATAAACAATTCCTGATACAGTTCCAGCTGGTCTTTTATCAATGTATGTTGATATATTATTTTTAGCCTTTTTATTTAAGTTATTATAATTATTTTCTATTTTTATATTAAGTTCATTTAGCTTTGATTTAAATTCATTTATTGTATCTTCAGCTTTATAGCTAATACCTCTTTTTAAATTTACGAAATCTATAGCATTAAAGGCATTTTTCACTGTATTCATAATCTGATCTTCTAAATCAGAAAAGTCTCTTCTATCCATTCTATTTCCTCCAAATTATTTTATTAAAATAAACATAAAATTAAATATAAAAACACTCCATCTTCATTATAATATTTCAATTTTATTATATCTTATTATTAAATCAATTACAATTTATAACAACTGCATTATTTATATTATAAATTTTAAATAATAAAAAAGATATATTAATACTTATATGTACTAATATATCTTTTTTCCAATTGCTATAAGTTATACTAAAATACATGATTACCATATACATAATATTCTAGTTCTATATAACTTGTTAATCCATTAAAATATCCTTATCATTTAAGGAATGTATTATGCCCTTATTAGAAAATTTCCTATCATATTCTTCTTCACATTTTTCTAGTACATTAGGAAGTCCTATAGTAAATCTACTACCTTTATTAACTTCACTTTCAAGTTTAATATATCCACCATGAAGTTCAACTATATATTTAACAAGTGTAAGCCCAATACCACTACTAGTTGCCTTTATAACTCCAGTACCTTCTACCTGTGAAAACCTCTTGAATATAAATTCTTGATCAGATTTTGATATTCCGATACCAGTATCTTCTACAATTATCTCAATGTAGTCATCAACTTCCTTAATATATAATCTAATTTCCCCCCCTTCTTTAGTAAATTTAACTGCATTTCCTAATAAGTTAATTATGCATCTTTCTATTTCTGTTTCATCAAAGGATATTATCTTCTCTTCCATATCAGGATCAATTATAAGAGATAAGCCCTTACCTTCTATATACTTACTCATGTTAAGTGCAGTTTCTTCAACTATATAAACTATATCATTATTCTTCTTAGAAATTTTATATTTTCCAGTTTCTATCTTTGAACTATCTATAATATCATTTATTATTTTTAATAGATTATTACAACTTTTATGCACAATACTCATATATTGATTTATTTTATCATGAGTGATATTTTTATCTTTATTAAGTAAATTTATTAGTTGTACAGTTGATACAATAACATTTATTGGTGTTCTAAGCTCATGAGATAAATTTACAAAATAATTATTTTTAAACTTTTCATTATTTATTAGCTCTTTACTTAATTTTCTATTTTCCTCTAATTGTTTATTTAACTTCATAGTTTTTTGATTTACTAAATGTCGTAATATTTTAACATAATTAAATATATAAATAATAACTGCTAGTAATATTAGTAAATATATTATATAAGCTAAGGGTGTTTTCCAAAAAGGATCTTTTACCCTTATATTAATTTTTGTTTCTTTAGTTAATTCACCATGTCCATCTCTAGCTCTTATTTTTAAAGTGTACTTTCCAGGTTCTAAAGATTTTAAATAGATTTCATTACTAGTATCAATATATATCCACCTTGAATCAATTCCTTCAAACATATATTCATAAGTTATATTATTTAAAGTTTCATAATTAGGTAGAAAAAAATTAATGTATAAGTTTTTGTAATTATAATCTAAAACAATTTCTTTTCCATCATAGGCAACTCTATTATGCCCAAGGAAAATATCTCCAATTACTACTTCATCTTTAAGTATCTTATAATCTACTATATCACTTGGATTAAAGTAGGTAAGCCCTTCGGTACTACCAAATATCATTGTTCCATCTTTAAGCTTTAAACTTGAATTTAAATTAAATTGATATCCATATATACCATCCATTATAGTATATTTAGTAATGGTATCTTTATCTACATCATACTTATTTAACCCTTTATTAGTACTTATCCAAATATGATTGTTATCATCAATTACTATTGAATTAATAAAGTTATTAGTTAGCCCTTCTGAAGTAGTGTAAGAAGTGAATTCCTTTGTATTTAAATCAAATTTACTAAGTCCTACATTTGTTCCTATCCATAAGTTTCCCAAATCATCAAAAGTCATACAATTTATATAATTATTTATTAAAGAAGTTTCTTTTGAAGGATCATTTATATATCTTTCTATAACCCCTTTTTCCTTGTGGAATTTAATTAAGCCAATTTCAACTCCACCTAACCAAAGAATCTCTTCATATTTATTATCTTGTAAAATGTACTTTATTACTCCTGGATTTATTCCAAGCTCTCTCATACTTTCGCTATAATAATTTCTTTTATCTTTCTCTCTATTATAAGAGTAAAAATCATTTGTTGTTGCTATCCATATTTCTTTTTCATCGCTGTATAAATAATTTAGTTCTGAAGAATAATCCTCTCCTATTATTATTTTTGTATATGACTTATCCACTGTATCTAAAGCTATCATTTCTTTATTAGTTACTAGAACCATATACCTATTATCTATTTTAAACATAGTTTTTATATATCTATCACTTAAACTAAAACTATTTTCCTCGTATAACCAACTTATTAAATTACCACTCTCTGCTTCATATATATATACTCCGTTAAATTTAGTAGCAATCCATATATTATCATTATGTTGTAATATAGATACTATATTCCTATTCCATTTACTAATATATTTAAATGTAGCTTTATTATTTAATATATTAGCTCCCTTATCTGTTCCAATCCAAATAGTTCCATTGGAATCTTCAAAAAAACAGGTTATAACATTACTAGAAATTGAATTTTTCCTACTTATATCCTCTCTGTATACATTAAAAATACCTTTCTCTCTGACATAATTTATTGCACCATTACTTGAAGATAACCACACATTATTTTTACTATCATTTAAAATAAAATTGTTATAAAAATTTACTTTACTATCTTTAAAATCATAAATAGTAGTTACAGTATTTTCTTTTACATTATACTTTTTAACTACTTCATCATTAATTAAATATATATAATCCTTTTTATCTTCTCTTATATTTCGAATAATGATACCTTGTTTAGTAGATATCCACATGTTACCTAATTCATCTTTTGATATATAGTTAATAAATAATTTGTCATTCTCTTTATTATTACTTATTGCAGAATTTTTATCTATTATATTTATTCCTAATCTAGTTCCCACCCACAGATAGTTATTTTCATCTTCTTCTAAACATGTTATTGATGAACTAGTTAAGGAATTGGAATCACTTGGGTGGTTATAAAATGCTTCAATTGTTTCATCCTTTATATTAATCTTAATTAAACCATTTTCTGTACCTACCCACATAATATTCTCTTCAAAACTGCTCTTTAATAGTGATGTTATCTTTAAATTACCTAAATTATATTTATCATCTATATCTTTCATTCTTATAATGGTGTCTGTATCTCTAACTAAGAAATCTAATCCATTATCAGTCCCTATCCAAAGGTTTCCACTAAAATCTTCCTCTATAGTTGTTATATATGTTGAACTTAAAGTATTGTCATCTTCAACATTACAGTTATATATTTTTATTATTTCACCATCATATCTATTAAGACCATCTTTTGTGCCTATCCACATATATCCCTTGCTATCTTGAAATATAGTTGTTACATATTCATTTGAAAGGCCATCATTAATAGATATACTTTCAAATTTAGAATCATTTAGTACTTCTGCATGGGTCTTTATAGGAATCAAAATAAATATTAAAATAAATATCATTAATCTTTTCAGTATCATATCATTAAACCTCATAAAGTAAATTTGCTTTATATAAATCCTTCTATATTTTTATTTTACTTTAATTATCTTAATGAAATTTATTTTTGTCGTAAAATGTATTTTTTTGTAGTCTAATTGTATTTATAATTACTTTATGGAAAGTTTACTATAAAAAATTATTCACAGGGTAATATTTTTATAAATTCCTCGTATAATAAAAAAGATACTGCTATAAAACAGTATCCTTAACTTATTTTCTTATCTTGCTGTATCATTATATATGTAGTAAATATATTATTTTTATGATGTCTATTAACATACCCATTATATTTTTTTACTATATTATCTACTTGAACTAAACCAATTCCATTCATATAGCTATTCTTTGATGATATAAATTTACCATCTATTTCATTTACATAACCACTACTAGTATTATTACTTATCTTAATAACTAATATATTATTTTCTGATGCTATTTTTAAATTAATAAATCTATAGCCCTTAATATTATCACAAGCTTCAATAGAATTATCAAGAAGATTACCAAGTATAGTACATATATCTACACTAGAAACTTTTATATCTGAATTTATTTTTAAATTTAAGCTTATCTTTATATTTTTCCCTTCAGCAGCTTTAATTTTACTTACTAATATAGAATTTACGGCTATATTATCTGTATATATATTTTTATCTAATTTAGTAATGCTACTATCTATTTCATTTATATATGAAATAACATCTTCTTTAGTACTTACTTGTAATAAACCAGATATCATACTAATGTGATTTCTGAAATCATGTTTCCAACCAATCATTTCAGTATACATATCTATAATTTCCTTATCATGAATTTTACGATCTAAATCCATTTTTAATATGAACTTTTCTTCCATTTCCTTTGAAAATATATTTAATATATATATTGACAATACTTGTATACTGCATAAACTAAATAGAATGGTTATAGTATCCTTATTGACTGTATTAATATTTACTATTAATGCTCTTTCTATAATGAATATTAATATATGATTAAAAAGTAATATAGCTGCAACTATATATAATGTTATATCTTTTATGTATTTTATAAAATTTATATTATTCAAAAAGAACCATATAAGTACAAATTGAAATAATCTGATAAATAATACTACTATAAGTCTTTTGTAATTAGTATATAGAAACATCTCAGAAAAGGTTATATTAAATAACCTTGAAACTATACTGTATATTATAAAAGAACTTACTAACATTATAGTAATATATAAAGAAGATAAAAAAAACTTTTCTGATATTCTACCTTTTCTAAATAAAAGAGGATATATTGTTAATAAACTATAATATAAAAGCATAAATCTAACTATTTTAATTCCACTCATTTGAATAAATACTTTATTACTGTTTATTGTTGATATTGAAGCATAAAAAATAATCATCAACATTGTAAATACTTTACTGTATTTCTTAACTTTAGGTTCCATTATCGTATTAAAAAAGTATATTATCATAAGTGAACTTAGTAAGTTGGTTATTACTTCTAATACATGTAAAATTATCATAAACTACTTCAATCCTTATTCACAAATATAATTTATAAAAGCATCATTAACTTCTTTATATTTTCCTCTACTTATTGGTATTTTTACTCCATTTTCTAATAATACATTGTTTTTTATTATTGCTTTAATATGTCTTACATTTACTATATAAGATCTATGACATCTAATAAAATATTCACTTGGTAGAATCTTTTCTATCTCACTTATATTTTTTCTTATTGTAATTTTTTCAGTCCTTGTATGAATATCTATATATGGAGAAAACATTATAAAGTACTGTATTTCATTATAATCTAATTTTATAACTTTTTTCCCAGTCTCTAAAACTAGTGAAGAATCTTCTTCTTCACTGCTAATCCTATCTAATGTACTATTTAAACAATAATATAAATCTTTTACCTTAATAGGTTTTATTAAATATTGTAATGCACGAACTTTATAACCATGTAATGCATATTTAAAAAATCCTGTTACAAATACAATATCTATATCTTTATTTTTTTCTCTTATTATATTAGACAATTCAATTCCTGACATTTTACTTAACTTTATATCTAAAAATATAAGGTCGTACTGATTATAATCTACCCATTCAAATAAAAATGATTCTGCTGTTGTAAAATTATCAATTGATATTTCAATATCTTTTTCCTTAGCCCATTTTTTAATATGATTACTAAGTAAATTAATTTGTACAACTTGATCTTCACATATAGCTATCTTCATTGATATAAGAATCCCTCCATATTTTATTTATCTTCAAATATAAGTTACTATTTTTCTCTTTAAATAAAATAACATAATAATCAATTTTCTTATTATAACTTAAACTTATATTAAATGTAAATTTTATTTTCACTAATATTATATTTTATCATTGTAAATATTGGTATAATTTCACTCATAGTTTCTTAGTTACTTATATTTATTATTACTTTTTTGGTATTTTCAGCAACAATTTTGTTAAAAATGTAAGTATTAAGAATTGTTAATATTAGGAGGTAGCAATGAAGAAAATAAGAATACTATTAATTTTACTATTATCACTTTTTTTAGTCTCTTGTGGTAGTTCAAACATTAGCGAAGAGACTACAATAACAGGAGATAGTATTTCTAAGATTAAAATAATTTTAAGTTATGATTCATTAATTAAAAGTAAATTAGAAGACAATATTATAAAGGATAAAATAAATTCCTATTTAGTAGTTAAATCATCATATAATAAGGAAACTAATATGTATGTTGATGAATTAGTTTTATCTAGAGAGGTTATTAATTATCTATTATCATCTACTAAACTAAAAGACTACATAGCAATAGAAAGCTATAAATCAACTTCTTTATTCAAAAACTTATACACTTTTGATATAAAATTCCTTTCTGATTTATCTTCTCTTGTTGATAGTGATTTATCTGCATATTTACCATCTCTTGCAGATAGTAATTTATCTGAATACTTAAGGTATATACCATTTATCAATAAAATTATTATACCTGGTAAAATATTATCATCAAATTCTAATAATGTTATAAATGAAGATACCTTAGAATGGACCTATACTTTAGATCAAATTAATAGTAATACAAATTTACAATTTGAATATGAAGCTTATAGTATTTTTAGAATAATGTTATTTATTTTAATTATAATTGTTTTACTTGCTGCTATAATTTATTTAATAAAAAGGAATAAAGCAACAGATACCTCTAAACATTAAATTTCCCATAAGGTGGTATATATGATGAAGTATATTATATTTGATTTAGAATTTAATCAAAGTTTTAATAAAGAAGATAGGATTGCTCAATTGCCCTTTGAAATAATACAAATTGGAGGGTTAAAACTTGATGAATATTTTAAAACTATTTCAACATTTAATGAATTAGTAAAACCTACTGTTTATAAAAATATTCTTCCCTATATTCAAGATTTAACAAAGATTACTGACGAAATGGTTTCTTCTGCCAAAGAATTTACTGATATTTATTATGACTTTATGAATTTTATTGGAAAAGAAGATATAACATTTATTGTTTGGGGGATTGTAGACTTAACAGAATTATATAAAAACATTATTTACTTTAATCTCCCTACTGAAGACCTTCCTAAACTTTATATAGACATTCAAGATTATGCTAGTAAGCATTTTAAAGTTCCAGGTGGAAAAAGCATTGGACTAAAAAACGCACTAGATTTTCTAAATATACACATAGACTGTGCTTTTCATAATGCCTTTAATGATGCTTATTATACTGCTAAGGTATTTAAAAAATTATATACTGATTCAATAGAGGCAAAAGTTTATAATCATACACCTATGAGAATAAAATCAGAGCCTAAAAAGATAGTGGATTATAATGCCTTAATTATTCAAATTGAAAAAATGTATAATAAAAAATTAACCTCTGAAGAAATCAGCATGATAAAATTAGCATACAATATGGGTAAAACTAATCAATTTCTTATAGACATAAAATAAAGCAGCATGATTTTTTTCATAATTCAGCTTGTCTGATTTATTTCTACAATTATGAATTATTAATTATGCATTATGCATTGATAAAAGTGCATTAATTAAGCCACTAATTATATTATTTACTTATAATTAGTGGCTTACCAAAATATAAAAAAGGAGTTGTATATAGTTATTGTATTTTTATTTACTAACTTTGTGAACATAAATTCTGTTTTTATTTTTATATCTACTTTATTTAAAACTTTTAATTACTTAATATTTAAATTTAGATTATCAAAAGTTATTGCATTTATTGAACTCTTATCATTTTCAAAATATGAAATAATTATCTTATCATTTTCCTTTGTAAGTGGCGTTTCTTTAGATAACCCTTGAGACACAATAATTAATTTCTCTGGATACTCTACTGTTGTAATATAAAAAACTACTTCATCTTGAGATATTATATTTCCAATTCTGCTTACAGTTAAAGTTTCTTTTTTAGTATTACCGTTAGCTTCTATATCAGTTACATTCTTGTTGCCATTATTCAAAGCTGTAATATAGTTATTATAAGTTTCTTCAATATTAGCTCCTACGCCTACAATATTATAATTTTCTACATTTACCATGGCATATTGCTTTATTAAGCCTTCATTATCCTTAAGAGGGATAAAATATGTTGGCTGATTATTTATATTTATAAGTCGTGGGAAACTTGCTGTATATCCTAAATTTTGAACCTTCCCTTCTGCTGAACTCCTTGCCGCCTCTTCTGTTGCTCCAGAGTTTTTATAGAAGTTTTTTTCTCCAGTTACACTATTTACAAGCATAAATCCAACACTAGAATTATCTATACCAACACTAGACATTCCTGTGTAGTAATAGCATACATCATCAATGTAAACAACACCTGTTCCTTCTGTTGGCTCTAGCTTATCTGTTTTAGAGAAATTCCAGAATCCATGAATATATTTTCCCCACCATTCAATTTGATCAACCATTAAATCCATAGGTTGTACTCTATCTATCCATTCAGGGATATTATTTATATCATCAAAGTATTCTGTTTCACCACTTTGTGCGTCTACAAGAACTATTCCTACAACTTTTTCACTCTTTATTCCAATAGCCTTATCATAAACTGTTACTACCCAATAAGGTCTTCCCTCATCATCAATTTCAAAAGAATAATCAGTAAATCCTAATGTCTTTAAAGTCTTATAGGCGTGTCTTCCAATATCCTCACTAAAATAAGCCTTTTCTGAATACTTAAGCTTAATTGCTTCACCATTTAACTCTGTTACTAATTTCACATCATTTAAAGATGTAGCATTAACCATTATATAACCTTCTGTTCCTCTATTCTTCATCCAAGAAAAGAATCCAGAAGGTTCTAAAGGTGCTACATAGTACAATTTACCTCCTACTTGTTGTAGAGTCATATTACCTAAATCAGTTCTTGAACCTAAAGATGGGATTTGTCCAACTTCTTTATCAGCTATACGTAAAGCATATTCTTCATCAATAATTGGAATATTCTTAAGCTCAATTTCTTTAATATTATCAGCAAAATTTTCTGTCTTAACTTCTCCAGCTAAGGCTCTGTATTTTTTAGCATTAAAGATTTTTGAACCAGCTAAATTAACCCCAATTCCAATTAAAATAACTAAAACTAAAATATTAACTAAACTCTTTTCTACTTTTTTTATTTTTTCTTTTTCCTTTTCCACATACTTATTAATTTCTTTTTTATAACTAAAATAGCCTATTAAAATTAATAGTATCAATGAAAATAAAAATATAATTGTATTAAATAAGAATTTAATATTTAGTACTGGAAGAATTACGTAAATAAGAAAACTAATTATAGCAATTAATAATACTCCTAGAATTACTTGTGTTATTTTTTTCATTACTTGTCTCCTTAATTAATATATTTTTTATTACTATTTATTATATATAGTAGATTTTAAATGAATATTTTTAACTAATTTAAAACTTTTTAATAATACATAGCAACTTTTTCAATTATAATCTTCAAAACATATCTTTCATCTTTCTAATAATAGCTATTCTAATCTAGAGTATAACCAATTAATAGGAAAATGTGATAACAAAAAAATGATTATCACATTATACTAATTATCCAATTATAAAATCATTTTTATTTATATTTATTTGATAATGCTTTTACTACTTCAATATCCGCTGGAACCCAAGTTTGTGATGATAATTCTTCTAATGTAACATACTTTGCATCATTATGCGCATTTAAATTTAGGCTTCCACCACATATTTCACAGATAAAGCAATGCATAATTAAATGAAAATTAGGATAATCATATTCTACTGTTGTTAAATAATTTAAATTATTTATATCTAACTCAAGTTCTTCCTTTATTTCTCTAATTAAAGCCTCTTCTTTTCTTTCTCCTTCTTCTATCTTTCCACCTGGAAATTCCCACATATCCTTAAATTCTCCATAACTTCTGCGAGTTATAAATATTTTATCTTCCTTTTTTATTATAGCTGCAACTACCTCTATTACTTTCATAACTTCTACATTCCTTTTTAATTCTTTATTGTATATTAATAATATAAATATATTCTCTGCTTTCTATTATAAAAAATAAAGAAACATGATATATTTAATTATCATATTTCTAAAAAGGCACCTTAATTTTCCTAGTAAAATTATCCTTCCACCTTAATTATATCATTTTAAAAATATAAAATATAGACTTATATTCTCCCCTTTAGTTGTGATAATATGATGTAAATCTAATAAAAAGGAGAATCTATATGAGTATTGATAATGACAACTCTACAAGCTCTAAAGCAAATGAAATTTTAGATAATGGCCCTTTTTATCATGGAACAAAAGCTAACCTTAAAATAGGGGATTTAATTAATATAGGATTTTCATCTAATTATGGCAAAGGTAAAAAAGCTAATTTTGTTTATATGACAGCAATTTTGGGAGCAGAATTAGCAGCTGGTAATGGCAATGAAAGAATATATATAGTTGAACCTACTGGAGAATTCGAAGATGATCCTAATTTAACTAATAAAAAGTTTCCTGGAAATCCTACACGTTCTTATCGTACATCCTTTCCACTAAAAGTAATTGGAGAAATAACTAAATGGAAGGGTCATTCACCAGAAGAACTTAAAATTATGAAGGATAATTTAAATAAACTAAAAGAACAGGGAATTGAAGCTATTAACGAATAACGCAATAAATAATCCCCCTAAATTCTATTTAATAAATATTATTTAGGGGAAAAATAAATATTATATGCTTTTATAGTATTACTAATTAAATAACTATAGATTTATTTGCTTTAATTATTAATTTAGCTGTATCTTCATTATGTTAATATATTTCGAAGTGTTCCTTCATGTACTCTTTAACCTCTTCATCAAACTTATCTTTTAACATAAAGTTATCTCCCTTTTTCATTTCACCCTCCTTTATGCAAAAAAACTCCTCAAAGCACACCAAAAATAAACTTGGCAATGCCTCAAAGAGTAACAATCCGTATCTGTAAGTAACTAATACCATCTCATGTAATGGTTGTCAATATAGTTTTATACTAAATTTTATCTTTTTTATTATTTTTTATACCTATATAATGCTTTATTAAAACAATAATTTTCACTAGATAATTCCAATACCATTTTTCTTCATATATTCATTTAATTCTTCTTTACAGTAACAACATTCTCTACAGTCACATATTTTAAGAATCATTTTATTTTTAATAGTCTCCTTGCCCTTCTCTACTTCTTTCTTTAAACTCTTTACTCTTTTCTCAATAATAGAATTATAAATTAGAACAAAAACTAAAGCTCCATAGAATTCATATCTTGACCAAATTTCATTTATGCTATAGTTCTTATTTGTTAAAAAGCAATAAAGTAATGTTCCTAATATGCCTATTGTAGAAACTAAAACTTGGCTTTTTTCATACTTTTTAAGTATTTTATTTTTCTCAATTAAGCTATCTGCCTTATCTTTAATTTCCTTTTTTATAACTTTAATAGATTTGTTTTCTTTATAATTTTCCAAAAAGTATTCCCCCTAAAATATCTACTTAATAAATATTACTTAGGGGAATAACAAATATGATATATATTTTTATAGTTATAACTAATTAAATCACTATAGATTTATTTGCTTTATTTATTAGCTTAGCAGGAATTTCCTCATGTAGCTCCCAAACAAAGCTAATTGGTTTATTTCCAGTATGACTTCTATATTCACAAGTTCCTAAATAAGTAAATGGTGATGTAAGTCCATCTCTTTCCTTGTATTCTCTAACAAAAAGAGCTATCTTATTACTAGTTTTTAAATGATTAATATATCTTTGTGCAGTTGCACTTTCAACTGAAGTCCTTGATTGTGTTTGCCAATGGAACAGTTTCTCGTTTATTGCATAATCCTGGTATAATGTTGAAGGTGAAAAATCTTTATCACTTTTATTTAGTGTAATGAAGAATATATCTGTCTTCTTATCTTTAAAGTATTTAACTCATTCTCTAAAAGATGGATTTTTATCATATAATATTTCAAGTAATTATATATTCTAAGTCTTTATATTCAATAAACTTACCATCCACTCTAATATTATTATTTGATAATACTTCAATTTCATGATTATTTAAGTAATATTTATCATTTTCCTTTTTAACTTTTTCCCCAATATTACTAGAAATATCATTAAGTTTTTTATATACTTTAACTTCAAAATTACTTTTTATATTTAGCATATGCATATTACTTGCATTTTTTAATAAATATAATGTTGTATATGAAATTAAACCTTTAGATTGAATTGGTTCTATATTATTTATTTCTATTACATCATCAAATTCAAATCTTAAATAGACTTCATTTTCCTTCCATTTTTTACATTTTAATTCTTTACATTCGCTTCTTTTGTATTCATAAACATTTCTAATAATTGCATAGTTCTGAATTCCACAATCTTCTCCAAAGTTATTTCTTGATTTATAAAATGCTAAGTACTTTACTCCTAATCTCACTTTAGAAAGACTACTTTTTGGTATATGATAGAATTTATGTTCCATATATGCATTATAATGTTCGGAATCAAACGTATTTACTACCATAACATTTCTATCTTTAAACTTAGAATAGTCATCTAATTCATCTTGAATGATTCTATTACTTTTAGCTTCAAGTAACGATTCTCCAATTATCTTTCTTAAATGATGTTCCATTAATTTTGTACTTCCTGGCAACATTGGTAATGCTCCAATATTAACTTGTTCAATACTCTTATAAAATTTATTATTAATAAACTTCTTTTCATCACTATAAGGGAACATCACGTATGCTCCAAAAGTATCATATTTAAATTGGAATGTTTCCTTTAATTCTGATACTATAGAATCTCTATATTTATGCATTACATTAATATCCTCTTCCATAGGCCCAGTCTCATTTGAATCTGTATTAATTCTATATTTTGCATCAAATATATAAATACGTTCTTCATTATTCTTTGAACTTTTAATACTAAGTACAATATCTGGTCTTTGATTGGTTGTTGGTAAAGAATATGATTTATTATACCAAAGATTTATTTCATTTGAACCATTGCTATATATTGTTTTAGCTTCTTTATCTTGTATTAATGACAAATACAATCCATTATCACTATATTTTATTATTCCAGGTTCTTTAACTTTATATCCCATATCTCTTAATAGATGATGTATTTTTATATAGCACCATATTTCATACAAATTATATAATTTCTTTGGTGTCATCTTATATAAATCTTCTCCTAAAGCAAGCCCCTTCTTTAACATAATGTACTTATTATAAATCCCTTTATATCCTGGAGATATTTGAAATACTAGTGACATTGATTTTTGATCTTTTAAATCACTAATTTGATTAAAATATATTTTTAGATATCTTTCTAATAATATTCTTTTACCTTTAATAAAATTTATATATGAATTTTCATTTTTATAGACTTTAGATATATTTTTTTCAATAGATACTAATCTCTTTATAATATTTGAAATTATATATTTAATATATCTGTTCTCGTATATATCAATAGTTGTAATTTTTCTTTTATCAACTACTTTTGTTGGAATATATGATTTATTTTCTATATTTACAAATCCTACTCTATCTTCATTTAATGAACTTGGATGTTTTCTTATATAATCAACTGTTTTCCTCGATGTAATTCTTGATTTTTCAACTGATTTTATATTTTCAATAGTTTGGATATTATGTTTAAAATGGTTACATATTCTATTTATATCTTTTTCTAAGTCTTTAAAAATATATTTAAGAATATTTATATACTCTGAATTTGTTTGCTTATTTGTATCTTTTAATACTGTATTTAAATATGTTTTACCTAATATTTCAAAAGCTAATGAAGATATTTCTTCATTAATATCACTTACTATTTCTTTGTAATCTGTTTTATAATCTACTTTTGATGGAAACACTTCTATAGTAAAACTCAGTATACATACTTGATCTTTTATTACATTAAAAGTTGAATAACCTATATTAGAATCAAATTTTATTAGACCCACATTTACATTAGCAAATGTTTGCATATTATTTGATAAATCACTGTCCATATGTTCAATTTTATACTTACTATCTGTTTTATTTACTAATACAATTTGATATTCTCCATTTTCATAAAAGCATGGTAACATTGTTCCATTTTTACTATCAACCATTTGATCATAGCTATCTATTGTATTTACAGTCACTTCATTTTCATATTTTCCGTTTATAAGTATATTTGCCATAACATTTTTATTGTAATCTAGATTACTTGATTTTTTATCATCTGGATTCCCTGTAATAGTTATTTCAAATTCATCACAAACTATCTCGAGTATTTTGTTATTTTTATATCCAGAATGAAGTATAGCCATCCCTGTATCCTCTTAGCATCATATATATTTTTTGTGCACTCATTTTATATTTAGCATTTTTTATATTTTCTTTTGCTTCATTAACATAATCTCCATCAGGGTCTATTTCTGTTCCATCTAAGCAATAGTTAAATAGTTTTATTAATATTTCTTTAATACATTCATCACTACCTATTATTGTTGGTAATATTTTTTGCATTATTTGATAATCAAAAGCCACATTTTCATCTAGTAATTGAGCTATATTATTTTCTAGCATATAAAATACTATTTCATCTCTTACTCTATATCCAAAATGCCTTGAATATTGTTTTAATATATTGTTTATTTCTATTATTTTATCATTTATACTTTTAACAAAATCTTTGTCATAATTTACTGCTTCTCGTATATTTAGAAAGGTAGTTTCTAAAAACTTATTATCAACATCTATATTTATAACTTGTTCATTGTCAAAATCTAATGTTTCTAAATTTACATCTGAAAACTCTATAGTATTAGCTCTATCCAATACTTTTCTACTAAAAGAAAAAGTAGTATCATCCATATTAACTGTACCAATAATGTAAAGATTTTCTGGAATGTAAAGACCTTTATACTCATTTCCATCAGTCAAATAATTATCTGATATGATAGGGTTAGTTACTATTTCTCCATTTTCATTTCTTTCTCTTGATTCAATAATACTTAAGTATTCACTTAGATAGTATTCTACTCTTGCTAAATTCATCTCGTCTAAACAAACAAAATAAGGTTTATCCCTATTTTCTAGCTCACTTGCTGTTTTTATTACTTTGAGAAGCTCCCCAGGTATAAAATCATCTTTAATATTCTTATATCCAAGCAACTCTGTACTATCATTCCAATCAGGCTTTACAGAAATAAGCTTACAGTTTTCCTTACATCCTATGGCTTCCGCAAATAATTTAACTAGCTTTGACTTACCAGTTCCACTTATACCTGCTAAGATAACGAATGGCTTTGTTTTTAGTGATAAATAAAAATTGCTTAACTCTTCTTTATTGTATATAAAACTCTTACTTTTAATATAATTCTCAATTCTCTCTATTTTGTCTTGTAAAGTAATTTGTCCCTTTATTTCAAGTAATATACTCTCTTTTTCTTCAAATATTTCTTTCTTATCAAATCCATCTATATCTTCTACACATTTATCATAATATGTCTCTAACTTATTAAATGAATCCTCTAAAATCTTTAATGTATATTCGTTTCCATTTGTTTTTATCTCATTATAAGAAATAGATTTTCCTACTTGTAATTTTTTATATTTGTCTTCTTTTACTTTAATAATAAAATCATTAACTTCATCAATACTTAATTTTTTATAATCAACATAATTATTCTCACTACCAAAGAATTCTAAAGTATCATCATTCATATCAATATAATCTAAATATCTATTATGTCTTCTCTTCTCATTTTTATCACTTTCACTTCCTCTAATTTCAATTGATATTCTAATTTGAGGTTCATAATTAATAATTTCTGCAAAAACAGAAATGCTAGATGTAAGATTAGCTTTATCTGGTCTTTTAAACTCTACCCACAAATAATCTCTAATCTTTTTATTAGATCCATCTAGCCACTGAGAAGCTGATTTAGTATTATATATGTAGCCTTTTTCAGTAAATTTAGTATATATTTTTTTCCATTCATTTATCATTTCAGAAGCTGCTTCTTTTATTTTTATCATTTCTTGTTGTTTTCTACTATCATTAATTTTTTCTATTTTTTGATAAGGCTTATTATTGTAATCTCTTAAAAAGTCTAATATTCTAATAAAATTAATCATATTTATTTCTACCCTCACTATTTTTAATACCAAAATTAAGCTTTATTAATCAAAATAGTTTTATAAATAACAAAGCAAATAAAATTATTATACCAATCATTGCCTAAGCAAACAAGCTGTACTATAATACGTACAGCTTGTTTATAATTATATTGATAGCTTGCTAAAAATTAAATCTAAATCTTCTTCAGAACTTGTTACTTCTTCAAGTTCATTATTCTCAATAGCATCTAACATTATCTTTTCTTTTTCCATAAGTCTTATATATATTTGTTCATCGATGGAAAATTCATTATCATCCAAATGATAATTACTTTGCATATAATAGTATTGAGTGTATTGGCCCTCTGGTAACCCTAATCTATGAATTCTATCCTTTGATTGTAATAAATGAACTAGATTATAACTATATTCAAAATAAACAGCATCATGACAAACTGAGTGTAATGATACAGATTCTGCAAGTGTATGTGGATTAGTTATTAATACATCGAATTCTTTACTTTTAAATTCTTCTATTATATCTAATCTTTCATTTAATTCTACTTCTCCATAAATACATTTTACTTTAATACCTCTATTAATAAGTAATTGTTCAATATGTTTAATAGAATCAATAAAGATACACCATGTTATTACTTTTTTTCCTTCTTCAACTAATTTTTCTATTAAATCAACACAAGCTTTCATTTTAGTAGTAATCCAAATATTCTCTGCTAAATTCTTAAAATCATCTGAATAATCCATAAAGCCAATATCATCAATTTCATCTTTATCCTCCAATATATTTTTAAAATCATTTAAATCAATTGCTTTCAAAAGCATAGAAGGATTTGATTCTAATTGTAATAGCCTTATAAATAGTGATAACTTATTATTTTTATACTTAGATTTAATTAGTTTAAATAGTTTAACTTCATCCGCTGTCGCTTCTACTTTCACTAACTCATCTGCATTAACTGAAGGCACTAACAATTGTTGCTTAGTCGTTCTACAAAAAAATGGTTGAATTTTGTTATTGACTAATTCCCGTTCACTATCTGATAAGTTATTTAGCATTTGAGGTGTAAAACCAAAGAACTCTCTATATTCATCATTATAAAGAATATGAAGCATATTATATAAATCTATATATGAATTTGGGATAGGTGTACCTGTCATAACAATAGTAAAAGAGGAGTTCTTAGCTATTTCTAATGCATTACTTGCATAAGTCCCTGGAATATTTCCATCAACCCTCTTAACTTTATGAACTTCATCATAAACAAGCAAAGTATTTTCATCAACTAAGTTTATTATATCCTGCTTAAATGAGTTAAGCGATTCGTAATTAAATAAAAATAAATTGCAGTTCCCAGTATCAAACTGCAAAGCCTGCCTCTTTTCTTTTATATTATTGTATTTAGAATCATGAATATTAAATACTTTTAATTTTTCTTTTCCTTTAAAGCAAATATTAAATTCATCTATCCAAGAACCAAAAGCATTTTTAGGTCCAATCATTACAATTCTTTTAGCTAAACTTTTAGCCTTCAAATATGCATAAACCCCTAATACAGATGATGTTTTCCCTGAACCAGGAACTGAGAAATTACCTGATTTAATCATAGCAAACATAAAAAAAGAATCCCACATTTGCTTTTCTCTTAAATTTCTATTCATATAATCATTCACGACTTGAGAATATTCTTCAAATCTATCCTTTAAGCATTCATCTTGCTGCTTAATTTGAATTCCTAACTTAGCTCGTTTATCTATATAAATATTTCTCGACTCAATATAATCTAATAATCTATTAGTACATAAAAATCTTTTACCTAATATACTTGCTTTTTTCTCAATTATATTTTTAATCTTTTCAAAATCAATGTAAGTGAGAGTTTCCTTAAAATATACAGTATTATTCTCTATATACTCAACATATCTTTTTAATTTTAACTTATAAAAAGCACTATTTATAATCCAATTATTATCTATCATATTTATTTTTAAAGAAAGATTCCCTTTATAATCTAAAATAACACAGTTATCTTCTAACAAAGTTTTTTCTGTTATAATTTCATTTTTATTGAATTTCAAAATTTCATTCATAATTACTTCATCTGCCTTTAATACAACAATATCTTTATGTTTATTACTCCATAATGTTTCAAACTCTTCTTGACTTTTTGTAATAATCTTCTTATAAAAATCTTTTGAATCTAATAACCAACTACACATTACTATAAACGATTCATAATTGCTATTAATAGCTGCCTCAGTTTCATTATTAGAACCTCTAAAACAAATCATTTCTCCATCTTTATCATAAAACATTCCACATTTATCATGGAAAATACCTTTTCTAACAAATGCAATTTTAATATCAACTATCCCTATTGAAATTAGGTAAGCTAAATTAGATATATTCTTCTCTTCTTCTAAAGTTAAGACATCATAAAAATTAGATATTAATTTTTCATTAATCTTATATTTAAGATTATAACCTTCTTTAATTAATAAGTAATCTTCTTGACTTATTTCTTCGGATATTATCAATCTATACTTATAACCGTTCCTTACAAAATTCTCCAACCCTTTTGAATAATAAGCTAATGATTTAGCAGAGAAATATGCACTTACTCTATCAAATCTTACTGAATTTTTTAGAACTGGAACATAAAACTCTTCAGCTATATCATTATAATAGGATGAATACATAGGACTTATATTAAGTGTTTTAAACATTTGCAGCTTCCTTAATTATTTTTAAAGATTCTTCAATCTTATCAGCTTTAGATAATACTAAAGAAATTTGTTCTTCATTTAATTTAGAAAAAATATTTATATCTATAGTTTCTAAAGAATTTTCAATTTTTTCTAATATCTGCAGTGGTTTATTTCTGCTTTCGCTCGATTTTGCTTTTAATTCAGCTATCTCTAAAGATTTTTGTAATTCTTTCTTAGTCTCTTCATCACTTCTAAATACCTCCTTAATTACCGCCTTAGTTACATTTCCAACTTCAGGTAATTTATCCAATACTTTTTCAGCAATCTCCATTTGTTCATCAAGATATTCGTTTAAGTATCTAGATGATGCTACAGTTTTTATCTTTCTAATAAATCTTGTCATATCACCCTGTGGTTGCATTAGGAAATTTGTAAAAACTGCATATTTAATATTTTCAACTTCATCCGTACTTTTATTTTTACGCAATATTCCATATAACTCACGTAAAGGACCATCTAAATCCATATCTCTTGCAATGTAAAATTGTTTAGGAGCATTTATTGTTTCTAAAAATTCCACCAATAATTTTGCGACTTCAATTTCCTTATTAACTTCTGATTCAGTCATATTTGTACTCATAGCATATTCTTTAACTGTAAGAAGTTTACTTTCAATTATATCATTATATATTCCTACTAATCTATCAATAGGATTATAATCAACTTTACTTTCTTCACCATGCTGAATCATAAGCTCTAGCATTTTAATTTGCTTTGAATTATTTTCTAAACTCTTCTCTAGAATTACTGATTCAAAATAATTAAAACGCGGATTATTTTTAGATAAGTTACGTAGGCATGTAAATCTTCTATTACCATCAATAATTCTTCCATCAGCTAGTACAACACCAGGCTCACGCTGATCTACTAATTCAATATTAGCTTGTGTTTTTTTTATTGGTTCCGGATTACTATTTATAATAAACTCTTGAATTATATTATTATATTTTGAAATATCACTCATATCCATTTTGTCAATTTTATTATCAGCTTTGTATTGACTTATCCAAGTTGCAATTCTATCATTTTTATCATTATAAAATAAATAATCTAGTCTAACCTTATATACTGGATAAGTTTCAGTTTGTCCATCAATAGTTATCTTTCTTGATAAATTTGTTTTTAATACCCATTCATTGTCAATACCTTCTTTTAATAAATTCATATTATACCTCCTCAAAATACTCA
Source organism: Bacillota bacterium (assembly GCA_023445445.1). Lineage (GTDB taxonomy): Bacteria > Bacillota > Clostridia > Clostridiales > Clostridiaceae > Clostridium. The sequence goes on along the minus strand of JAEXLD010000014.1, from coordinate 31,200 downwards.
TCATAATCTATATAAATCTTTTCCATTATAGAATCGTAATATAATTCTTTTTCATTTGCTATATTAGAAATTTTCCATTTATTAATTCTAATACCATACTCCTCATATACATAATCTATTAAATCATATACATCTATCTTTCTAAATTTTGTTACTATATGCTCAATTAAATCATTCAACGTTATTATATCTTTTGATTTTTTGAATATAATGCTACCATCAACTCTTCTTGATTTATATTTTTCACTGTATTTTAATATTGAGCTATAGAATAATTCTTCAAATCCTAAATTATCCAAATAGTGTTCAAATCCTCTTTTTTTCAATAATTTAATTGTAAAAATTTCTTCATCAATAAATTCATCAACTGATTTTACAAAGTCAAGCAAATCCATTTTATTTATACCATTTTTCTCTAATCTATTTCTAGTTATAAAAATATTAGGCTCAAACTCTATAATTTCATATTCAAGCTTCTTAGCTTTAAAAGTATTATAAAAGGATTGATTATTTGAAAATCTCTTAATTAAGTTTGTTGCATCAAATATATCATTATTTAAAATTTTCTGTTTAATAAAATCTTCTAGTGAAGTAAACTTATCGGAATAAATAAAAAGTGATGTAACCTTAAATCCAAGACATCTTAAGCTATACGGATTTATTGTTGCAATATCACCTTGTGGAAACTTCTTTTTATATAAATCTTTCACCTCATTTAATAAATAAATATCATCATTTAATATTTCCTTCATTTCTTCTAATTCATAGTGATTTAAAGATTTGTAATCTATTGAATATTTCCCTTGGTGATAATACTCTTCTATAGATTTAAAATAATTAGCTAAAGCTGTCTCAACCTTTACTCCATATTCTATTTCATAAAGTTTCGCTAAATTGTAATTTTCAATTGGTGCAGATTGAATTAATAATTCTAAAACTTGCATATCTCTATCAGCATCACCAAACTCAATATTTGGCATACGTAGAAACTTAATACCTAAATCATTTTTATCTCCAATAACTTTTTTCATTAAATTATGTAGTTCATATTCATCATTAATTCCCCATTCATCCATTACTTCATTATAGTCATTAAAAATCTTTAGTGCAGATATTTCTACATTTTGATATTTTTCTAAACTTAATATAGAAATAATTTTTTGAGCATTAAATTCACTAAAATCAAAATATCTAAGCCTCTTTTTCAATTTCCATAATACTTTATTGCTATTAGCTAAAGTCGATTCAAAATATCTAATAGGATATTTAAGCTTCTCTGAATATAAATTAAAATCTTCTAGAAACATCGCATAGATATCCCTTAAATCATCAACTGAAATATCCTCTTTACAGAATGACTTTAATACATATTCTAAAATATGTTGTTTTTCCTTCTTAATTCTTGTATTTCCTACTAATAAATAATCTTTATAAATAAAACTTTCAATTCTTTGTCTTACTTTAACTGGTATATTATTATCCTCTAAGGTTTTCTCTAATTCTATTGTTCCTTTTGTGTACTTATAATTTAGGTAATAATAAACTCTATCATCAATTCCAAAAGATTTTATAAACGTATCTTTATTCCAATCATATTTTTCAAAAATATTTTTAAACGAATCTTCTTTGACTCTTGGTAATTTTTTTATAATTTTCGCTTCTTTCTGACGCACTCGCTCTCTTGTAAGATTAAGCATACAACCAACTTCTTCTAAAGTTTTTCCAGAAAATCTACTTTCGATAATTAATTTATCTCTTTCATTTGAAATGTTATTAATAATTTCAAATAAAGTTGGATAATATACTTTATATTTTCCTTCTACTCTTTCAATAATATTTTCTTGAACCATATTATTAACCAAGTTAAATAATAAGTTAGTTTCTGTGATATGCTTTGGGAAAAATTTATTAATATCATCAAAAGTAGCTTCAGCAATAGTACTAATATTCCTAACTATTTCATCTTTAAATAATGATTTAAAAAATTGACTTTCATAAATAATGGAATTACATCCTTCTTTTAAAAAACTTTCTATATCATTAAATTGGAATAAATTTTCCTTAGGAATTATCTTCAAATTATTAATAATATTAGTTTTAAAAGTTGTAACATCAAAACTAATTTTACTATTATTAAAATCTTTTAAAATCCAATCTACACACTTTTCAAAATCTGTAAAAAAATTAGCTGATTCATAGTCTTTTTTATACGTAATATGAGTATTATCTTTAATTTTTCTTAAAATCTCTTTTCTACTTTTTTCACCTAAATTTTTTATTGATACGAACTCCAGATAATTTATATCTAATAATTCTGAAACATAATTAAATCCAGCACTAGTTAATCCATTATACGATCTAACCGAAAGATTTAGGTCTTTAATTAATAAATCCTCTGTATAATATCCATTTAAATTATAAAATAATATAGTTTCTATTTGTTTTCCTTCTTCAGTTAACAAACTTACTAACTTAATATCATTAAAATTCAATTCTTTATAATTATTCGACTTAATATCCTTAAAAGGTATTTTCCCATCATTCACATTTTTTCTTAGTTCATTTAACTCGTATAAAGATTTCTCTCCTAAATTTCTTATTTTAATTAAATCATCATTGTCTAAAGCCATTAATTCATCTAATGTATTTATCATTGAGTTTTTTAAGCAATTATAGGCTCTTACTGATAACTTTATTTTCTCTATTTCAATATTCTCTCTAAATAATAAACACATATTTCCTCCAAAATTAATGTTTTTAACCTTTATCCAATTCCAAATTACGTATACTATGTAATTATATAACATTATCGTTATTAATATCAATAAATAAACATAACTTTTAGTAATATACTCCTCCATCAATAAATTGTACTTCTTGACTTTATTCAATCTATTTAACTAACCACTCAATTTTTATTGGTTATTAACTTACTATAAATTAGAATAAAAATAAAAACCTTATTAAAATAGCAATAATAAATTATATTAAAAATACTGATTATTAAACTTATTCTTTAAAATTTTCTTATACATCTATAACCTAACAACATTTGATTGCTATAATAAATTAAATTAATTATTAATATAAAAAAAACTACATTAACAATGCAGTTTTTCTTATATTAAATTTATACATAATATCAATTCTATATTTGTATTAAATTATACTCAATTTATAAATTATATATTATCAAATGCACTTTCTTTATTAAAAAGTTATCTATCTTCATTTTCTATTATACTATGTAACTTTTTCCCCATATGCTCTATTAAATTTACAACTAGAGCATTTCCCATACAAAAGTATCTAAATGAATGTGTCATACCTGTATTAGTCCAGTCGTCTGGAAATCCATTTATTCTTTCACATTCAACAGGTGTTAATATTCTTAACTTTCCTGTAGAAATATCTTTAACAACATGGGTGCTTCTATTTTTGCTTCCTTCACTTGTAAGCATTGTTCTTGCTGGCTTATCTATGAAATCTGGAAACGCTATTCCACCTTCTCTAAATATGTACTTATGCCCACTTTTAGAGGTTCTTTCAATAGCTTTAGCTCCTTTCATATAAGTCCACTTTTCTAAATCATTTTCAGATAAAATATATTTTTCATCCACATTCTTTTCTAAAATCTCATTTAAAGTTATTTGATTCCCTGTTAATAAAGCATTAGGATTTGTATCTATTGTATAAATTATTCCGTTCTTATACACTCCAGAATTCCCAAATTCAAATGAAAAGTCATTAGAAATATCAAGTATATCTAAATTATAATTATTCTTTATATTTATGCTTCTAATATTTTCTTTATAGAATTTTTCCACACTAAATATTGAACTAAAAAACCCTTTATCTTGAATTTGCTCATATTCACTTTGTGCTTCTAATTCCATATAATATTTAGTTGTGTTATGTACTGCGAAAATAAATGTACGTCTTCTTCTTTGTTGAAAACCATATTCAGCCGCATTTATTACTCTCCACTCAACAGAATATCCTAATTTTGCTAAGCAACTAATAATAATTCCAAAATCTCTTCCACGTTGACTTGATGGTGATTTCAGTAATCTATCTACATTCTCTAATAATATGAATGGAGGCCTCTTTACACTCAATATTCTTTCAATTTCCCACCAAAGCACTCCTTTTTTTCCTTGTATTCCACGAGCACCAGTGCTTGCAACTGAATAGTCTTGGCATGGAAATCCCCCTACCAATAATGTATGATTTGGAATATGTTCCGCTGGAACTTGAGAGATATCTACATTACTATACTCATCTATACCGCCAGAGGCTTCAAAATGACTTTTATAACACTCAAAAGCATGTTGAACTTTTTTACTAGGTTCCCATTGATTTGCCCAAACTGTTTTCCAATCTGATGAACTTTTCTCAAGCCCAACTCTAAATCCACCTACCCCAGCAAATAATTCACAAATTGTATGTTTCATATTGATAACCTCCTAATTTACTACCTACACAAACGATCGTTCTATATATATTTATCATATTTCTTTGTCTTATTCAAGAAATATTTTTTTATAGATTTAATTATAAAAAACAAAAAAGTAGATAACTTAATAATACCTAAATTAAAAGTTATCTACAATAAATATATTATTCCACTTCATAAAATTGAAGTTTATTATCATTGAATCTATATTTTATTAATCTTACATAACTCCAAGTACTAGCTATTGTTGGTCTTTTTCCTTTTATATAATTTCTTATACATATTTCATTTTTATACTTAATTACATCTTCACTAAAATCATATGCAACAACAAAAGCCTGAATCATGCCATAGTCTCCAAAAGAATATTCTCCATTAATCCAATCAACATATTTCATTATTTGATTTATTGTATCTTTTGTTGCTTCATCTTTTTTTATTTCTACAACCAAATATTTAGAAATTGTATCAAATCCCTCTATATACTTAAATCCGAATAAATCCATTTTATCCATATAATCTATTGCTTTAAATGGAGATGCTATAACTTGATGTGATAAATAATCCCAAGAGCCAAATATATTGCACTTATTATTACTTATGATATCTATTAATGCTGCTTCTATAGCCATTTCATGTTTTATTCTATCTCTATTATATGAATTTATCAATAGAGGCTGTGAGTTCATAATATATCTTTCATCTAATTTATTTGATAGTTCATTTTTAAACTTTAAATTATATTCAAATGAATTTCCATCTTCATAAATAAACTCTTCGTTTCTTTTTAAGATAATATCTCTAAGTGCTTTATTTTCATCTTCATCTACCTTTATAAAGGATAATTTCCAAAATGCTCTTAGTGACTTAAACTTACTTGGGTTCGATGCCAAAACTTCATCCATATCAATACCATCAGTGAAAAACTTAGGATATGGCTTAAAAATACAAAAGCATCTATTTTTAATATTATTCTCTTTATTCATAATCATGCTATTTTTAATTTCATTATACTCATAATTCTTAGGTATGCCTGCATCAATATAATTCCAGTATTTACAATCATATTTTACTTTTACTAATTCTCCAATCCCATATATTTTTCTTTTAATGAAAAAATAAATATTATCTCCAGGTTTCATTCCAAAATAGTCTGCAAAAGTTCCTTCATGATGCGTCTTCCAATTATTATTAATAGGATTACTTAAATTTGTACTATATATTCCATTTATGATACATTCTTTTAAAGAGTCCTCATTATCCATACTCATTATATATCCAGCCATATTTTCACCTCCATTAACTCACTTTAATATCTATCTATTTGATCTTTTAAATATTTAGCATTTAACCAAAAGCATTTCTTTCTTGCTTTCATTCCTTGTGGTGTAATAATTAAATCACTTGAGTTACGTGCTTTTGGTCTTATATGAGCAATTTCTCCATCACTTATTTTAATAAACTTTTCATATTCACCTTGTTTTATTTTATTTATAGTATCTAACCAAACCCTATACATACTACCATCTAAATCAGATATAGGCATATTCCAAAACATGACTTTATAAAGATAAATATTATCTAAGCTTAATTCTGATTGTTTTTCAAAATTAATCTTACTCTTAAAAATTATCCATAAGTATTTTTTATTTTCGAATTTATTTCGTATTGTAGATTCTTCCCATTCTTCTTCTACTATTTGACAATAATTAATTTGCTCAAAAGACATTGACTCCTTTGGCGTACCATTAGGTTTTAGCACAATAGTTTTCACCTCTATATTTGCCTTCTTAAACTCTTCAAAATTCTCAAGCTTGTCTCCAAATGTAGATTTACAAACATCATCTACTATTAGTCTGATAAAATTTTTAGCTTTTCTTTCCCTATTTATTGAATATATATTAATAATTTCAGAAATACTTTTATTTAAAAGTTGGTCAAATAATTTATATATTTTTTCATCGAATAAAAGTTTTCCATCTGATAATGAATTTAAAAGCTTTACTTCTCTATGCTGCTCTCTTTCCAATAATTCATCTATAATAAAATCAACATATTGTCTTTTATAAGAAAATGCTCTTTGTTGAGCCATAATTTCTGAATTAGGTTGTCGCCTTTTACTTTTTTCTGCTGTGCTCCCTTTAGTACATGCACCAAGATACATGGTATCACCCTCAGAAATTTCATGTGCTCTACCATTCCTAACTTTATCAGCTATTATGTTCCAATCCCTTTCTATAATTTTTAAATCTTTTTCTGATGGACTCCATAAGCTAATAATTTTAAATATTAAATCTTCTTTTTCAACGTATTTCTCATTCATATAAAACATTAAAAGAAGCTCTTTACATTTTTTCATTATTGAATTATTTTGCCATGTTTCTTCATTCAGTTTAAAATAATCAATAATACTAAGAACAATTCTTTCTTTTGCTGAATATCCTAGTTGTTCTCTTATACTATTAGAATTTTCTTTTTTAGTTATGGATTTTAACGGACAAACTTTTAATTCTACACCAACTTCACTAAAATCAGCTTCTTGCCTGCTATTAACCTTATATCCAAAGTATTCTTCTTCTATAGTTTGTCCCAATCTACCTTTAGATTTTTCATTATTAAATTTGTTTTTCTTTATATCTTCGTTTATATCATTTAAACTTTTATTAAGTAGCCTTCTAGCATATTCCTCTATTGATTCTTTATTTTCTCTATCATACTTATATTCCAATTTCCCCATTCCCTTACTAATAATTTCTATATAATATATTATATGAAATTTTTCTGTATACTTAAAATTTATAAACAGTTTTTTAAATATATTATAACTTATAAATATGAAAAAACCATAAGCAAGTGGGTTACTACCCCACTAATACCCCCGTGCATAACAAGTGTCATCTTAACTTTTGTACTTATACTTGTATTTAAGTATTAATTACTTGCTCATATAACCCTTGCTTCAATAAATTCACCACCATTTTTATTTATCATATTATTTAATATTTTACCATATTTGTATCATTATAGATATTTTATTCCTTAGTAAAATACTTCATAATATAACAATTATGTATTAACTCAAAAGTTATTCTATACTATAAAGAACAAACAAGCTTCATATAGAATTTTATTATCTTATCAAATAATCCTTTTATAGCACTATGTTTGTCCTATTACCCGCCTCTATAATTCTTGATTGTAAATTACTTAACATTCTATCTGCACTATCTTTTCCCTCTAGAAGAGATCCAGTTTCCTGCCTAAATCCTTTTTTAGGATCTCCTTTAAATGATAACCAATTAAAACTAGTTATAACTGTAAATTTATCATCACATACGAGAACCTTTTCATGGGTATTCCCTAACTTTACTAATGATAAATATTTACTTATAGCTTTATCTTCTTTTAACTCATTTAATAAATTAATTGCTTTTTTAACATCCTGTTCTATTTTATTTGAAATACCATAACAAATAACTACCTTAACTTTTCTAGACATTGTCTTTCTTATTTCTCCTCTTAATTCAGAATCTGTTGCATCATTCTTAATCCAAGGAGATACTATAACTACTTGTTTTTTAGCTTCTCTTAAAGCTTTAATCAATATTGGTCTATGCTCATAAGTATTGAGTATCTTGGGTGCATACTTAATTTTTTGTTTTTCCATTTCTAATTCTTTTTTCAATCGATCTATCTGCATAGTTTTGGTTAAATATTCTTCATCAGATTCAACATCAATACTTTCAATTTCCTGAACTTTTGATTCAATCTCTTTAATATTATCTAAAATTTCATTAGCTTCTTCTACTTTTTTTCTTATTTTAGCTTCATTGATGAGAGATGTTCCCTTATTATCTATTTCACTATCAAATTCTACTGTTGGTATTATATTAAATCTCTTACCTATCAACGATATTAATTTAGTTTCATATTGTTGCATTCTTTTATTAATATCATATACTTGTATTTCAAAATCACCTTTATCATTTGTAAATACTAAAACATTTAGTTTCCTATATACTTTTTCTATTTTATCTATACTCTTTACAGATAATATATCTCCATCTAAATAATTGTTATTATTGAGTCTTTGCTGCTTATCTGCAACTTTTTTAATTTTATTTAAATCTATTTCATCAATTTCTGGTTTATTCTCAATAAATGGAATCATATGAAATGATCTTCTAACTCTTTCCCCCTTATCTAAACTTTCATTAATTTGATATTCTCCTGTTATTCCATCTATCAAAAATGTATAATCTAGCTGTTCTGGAGCTAAAAAAATATTTTTCTCTAAAGTTTCTATTCCTTTTGAAGTTAAAATAACTTCTTTTGTTGCAAATTTATAATTCACCATATCTAATTGATGTAAATTTAAAATATTTGAGATAATAACTTTCTCTTCCAAGCCCAAAAAATTCATTAAGTTATCAGTATTCTTAGCTCCAGCTTTAATATATTTTAAACAAAATTCTTGAATTAAACCTAACTCCTTTTTTCTTTGTAAGATAATTTCACATTTAATTCTATATACTGGAAATGCTGCTTTATAGTAAGTAGCTAATCTATATCCTTTTATAGAATCTGAATAACTAGATGCTAACTGCTCTATAGATGTTATTCTTTCTATGTTTTGCAAATTAAATCACCTCTACTTTACAGTACTCATTACTTTCAATATAGTCATATACTTTATGAAATGTATTATTTCTATTCTTTAACACACACTTACTATCACCAATAATAACAAGTAGATCTTTAGCTCTTGATAAAGAAACATTTAACCTTCTTTCATCAGATAAAAATCCTATATTTCCAGAATTATTACTTCTAACAATACTATAAATTACAATATCAGTTTCTCTTCCTTGAAAACCATCTACTGTATCTACTTCAATTGCAATGTTAGTAAATTTAATTCCCTCTCTATCAATTAACCTATTTATAAGATTTTTTTGTGCTTTATACCCAGCTATAACTGCAACTGTTTTTTTTATTTTTTTATCGAAGTAATTAGTATCAAGTTTTATTAACAATTTTACAATTTCTTTTGCTTCTAGAGAGTTTTGTTTAGTAGTTCCTATAGATTCCTCAAATTTATCTGGAACATTTTTAGTATCTATCCATACTATTGCATTATTTTCAAATTCATCATAACAATGCTTTCTATCCTCCATCTTTACCTTTGAAATAATATTGTCATTATAAAATATTCTACTTATTAAATCCCCTATTACTGGATTCATTCTATATTGTTCTCTCAATATATTTTTACAATCAGAATTTAAATTTTTTTCAAGATAAGCAAATAAACTCTCTTCGATTTCTTTTTTATTATAATTATGACGCACTTTAACTTCATCTGATAATAATTTATCAATTACAGGTGGAAGTTGTTTTTGATCTCCAACTAGAACTATTTTTTTACCTAGTACCATTGGAACTAATAATTCTGGTGGAGTAGCTCTTCCTGCTTCATCAATAATGACTAAATCGAATTTTAAATTAAAGCTATTAGAATAACCAGCTATACCTATACAAGTAGCTCCTATAACACTAACTTCCTCAATTAAAATTTTTTCTATTTCTTCAGATTGATTTATTCTTTTTAACCAATCATTCTTCAATCTTTCAAACTTAGAAAATTTATCAAACTTTTTCTTTTGTTTTTCTATTTTTGCCTCAAGATCAATTCTATACTCTTCAATGTTTTTATATTTACCTATATCAAGAATATCGTATCCAGCTTTTAAATCATTTTCAAATTCTTTTAACTTATTATTTTTTTCATCAATATATCTCTTTATTATTTCTAATTCTTCTTCTAACTTAATTAAAGTTTCACATTGTTTTATAAAGTATTCACCTAACTGTATGTATTCATCTATAAATTGCTCCATAAATTTATTTGATTTTGATAATTCAATATTATAAAAGCTATTTTTTAAAGCTTCTAACCTACTTAACTTTGACTTTTTATCATAATATTCTTTTTCTTTATTAGCTTTAAATTCTTCATCGTGAAAAATCTCAGTTCTTAAATTTTTAATATTTTCTTCAATGGATAATATTTCATTTAAAATATTATATTTTTCAAATAATTCTTTATCAAAATTTTTATTTTTTATATAATTAAAATATTTATTAACTTTATTTTTTATCTCTTCAATAATATAATCTACCTGAGCATTAATAGTGTAATTTTCCATACCATTAGAAATCATTTCCTCTCTACCAAGCCTTACTACCTTTATAGAAGGATCTTCTTCTTTAATTTTACTCATAGCATGATTTACTGCCACATTCGATTGAGATGATACTAATATTTTAGCATTTGGATTTAAAGATAATTGTTGAATAACCAACTCACTAATAAAAGTAGTTTTCCCTGTTCCTGGCGGCCCTTGTAATAAATAAATATCTTTTGAACTTAATGCTTCTTCTATTATCCTTTTTTTATTTTCATCTAATATCTTATTTCTAAACTTTAAATTGTGAGATAAGTACATAATCTTAGCACTATTAGGATCTGATAGTAACTTAGGTAAATTCCTATTAACACATTCATTATTTTTTACTTTTTTCAATGAATTTTCTTGTTTAATAATCAAGTTATCCATAAAAGCTGTATCTACTGATACTTCACCACTATTAGCAAAAATGTCAATATCTAATCCTCTAATAACATCTATATATAAATATCCTTTTTTAAAATTACTAAAATAACCTATCCTACCTGTTTTTGAGCCTCTCCCATCCTTCAATGTTATAACCATCATTTGCTCTTGAGTAAATTGAACATCATCAATTTGATCTTTTATTTTTAATATTAGTCGTCTATCTATAGAATTATATTTAAATTCTGAATACCTTAAAGTATTTCTATTATTCTCATTTAATTCTTTTTGAATTTCTAAAATGTTATTCCATTTTTTTATAATTTCTTCTGTAATTATATTATTTTTACTTTCTACATCAATCTTTTTTTGTATTTCAGTGTATTTATTTATAAGATTATTAATATTAATTATTTTTCTGTTACTAAATTCAAAATAAAATTTTTTATCACATTTCATCCCAAAATTATCTTTTCTTAAATCTAACAAATATGTATCTGGAATAGTAACAGATACTATTGTTAAACTATTCATAGTGCGAGTATCTAACACACAATTATATTCTACCTGTTTACCAAATAATAAATATTTTTTTTCATCTTTATCTTCATATACATTTTTTGCTGATGCAAAATATACATCATTACTCAAATCATCTAATATAAAGGAAATGGCAAGAGTTCTATTTTCTTTATCTATCATCCCTAGTTTTACCAACTTTTTCATAGCAGTTGTTGTTAATCCTAAGGAGTATCCTTCTCTTTTTTTGCTTTCACACTTTTTCCAGTCATTTTGAACTTTATATATGTTAGTTATCCTCTTATCCACATCTTCCTCAACCATTTTAACAATTATTTCTCTTTTTTCTTCTGATAATGATTCACAATTCATAATTTGTTTCTTTATAGAAGTGTTTGTATCTATAAATTTTCCATTAAACAGTTCACAGAAAACTAAACCCAGAGAATAAATATCTGATTGAAATGTTAATGCTTTACCTAGCTTTTGTTCAGGAGATGCATATTTTAATGTTAATGCTTGTATAGTAAAATTTTCTCCATCTGTTCTAAAGGAATCCATAATTTTACTTATACCAAAATCAATAATTTTTACATCTCCTTCGTTTGTAATCATAATATTAGATGGTTTAAGATCTCTATGTAATACATTCTGACTATGTGCATAGTTTATAGCATCTAATATTTGCAAAGCCAAAGACTCTTTGGCAAAGGATCTTATTGACTTATCATTAATAATCTCCTTTAATGTTTTACCTTCAATGTACTCTAAAACTATATAAAATAGTTTTTGTTTTCTATCATATCCTTCATCAAATAAATTAACTATATTATCATGTCGTAATAAACTTAAAACTTCACATTCTCTTTTAAAGTAATTTTCTAGCATTTTATTATCTGAATCATACTTAAATACTTTTATAGCAACTAACTCATTTTCTTCACTATAATCTTTACATAAATAAACCTCTGAATTATTAGTTGAGGAAAGTTTTTTTATAGTCTTATATTTATCCACTATCCACGAAATCATAATTTGCTCCTTTCTTAATTATTTTTATATTATATAAATAGTATTAAAAGTCCTTAAACCGATTACAAATTATCATTTATTTTTATATATTTTTCTACTTATATTTTATCATATTTGTATCATTTCATATATTGAAACAAAGGAAAAACCACCGATTAGCGAACCGATGGTTTTGTTTATTTAATGTAAATATCAATAATCTTATCTAAAAATATTAAGCAAGTTTGGTACTCAGTACCCCACTAATACCCGGGCTTTAATATCTTATAATATGTGTATTTTCATCTTGGATTCAATTAGTCCTTCTACAATTATATCTATAATTTCACTTTCTCATTTCTACTCTTAATGTATATATTTTTCACCTAAAAAAGCTAGCAACTATTCAAACCTAGTTACTAGCTTATTCTTTAAAGTTCCGTATACTTCTTGCTCGTTCCCTTAGCCTTTTCCACTGGGTATTTCTTTTCATTCTTGTCCATTTTATTATTAATTATATCTTCTATATTAACACCTAGAGAATCCGCCATATGTAAGCAATAAACCATAACATCTGCCAGTTCATCACATACCGCTTCTTTATTATAATTATCATTCCAAAGGAAGTTCTCTAACAATTCCCCTGATTCAATGCTTATTGCTTTCGCTAAATTAGCTGGTGTATGAAATTGGTCCCACTCTCTATCTTCTCTAAATTTTCTTATTCTATTTATTGTTTCTTCCACTTATATTCTCTCCCTTCTTAACTTTAGTGTACTCTTTTACTATGAAATCAAATTTTTATTAATCTAAGTAGTTATAATAGTATTAAAGTAATACTTTATCTATATTACTTTGGATATCTTTAAATTGAATATTATAATTTATTAACTCAATTCTATTTTTCAAATATATAGATAATGCTTTATCAACACAATAAATATAGCATCCCTTTTGCCCTCTTGTCATAAGAGTTCTGTAGGTGTTTTTAATTATTTCATCTGAAATCTCTAAAGCCTTCTTTGGATTTTCTTTATATAATTTCTTTATTCCGTTTAAACTCTTATCTGTTTTTGCTCTTTTGGTGAAATCTGTTACAATCATTCCATTTTCGAATCTAATATCTTCACCAATAATTACACCAACATAATCAAATTCTAAACCTTGAGCTGTATGAATGCATCCAACTTCATTGATACTATCTTTGTCTATAGCCCAAGTTTTAGTATTACTTAAGTTCCATTTCATTTTAAAGTTATACTCATCAATTTCAATATCATACTTATTAATATCCTTTTTACTTACCCAGTCCCAACAATATCCTGCCAACATTCTTGCTTTGTTATTTTGATTATTTAAATCCTTTATTTTATTATATACTTCATTAGGATTATCAAGTATTTTTATATCATAATCAAAATCAAATCCATCAAAATTACCTGTATTATTTATTTCTAGCACATCATCTATCCATGATAAATAACCATCACTACCATTACATCTAAATTGTGATGTCAATTTTAATTTTGTTACCTTTGCATTAAATTCAGAAGAAAATTTCTCTATTTCTGAAATACTACCATTATCATCCATAGTAACTCTTTGATTTTCATCAATGAAAAATACTGAGACTTTAGATGAATTAATAATTTCTTTTACTTGGTTTTCTCCTAAATTCTTAAATATACCCGATTTTTTCATAAGTCTATGTGCTTCATCAACTAAAATAACATCTATTTCATTGCTATTTACATCTATAAAACATCCTGATCCTTTAAATAAATTATCTATATATTTCTTACTATATCTATCTCTTAATTTTTTATTATATACTTCTCTAGGTGCTGAATTTTTTGATACATAATATGTTAATAAATTTTCTGATAAAAGCTTTACTAATAAATTTATGGCTAATACAGATTTTCCTGTACCAGGTCCTCCCTCTACAATGAAAACTTTCTTTTCTCCAGATAACATTGCTTTTTTAGTTGATTTTCTTATTTTTTCAAATACAACTTTCTGATCATCAATCATTAAGAACTCTTCATTTCCTTCAAGCATTAACATCAAAGCATCCTGAAGGGATTTTGAAGGTCTGATTTTACCATTTTCAATTTCAAATAATCCTTTCCCTTCATCACCTTTTTTCACAAAATCAGATATGAAGTTTCTTAATTTAACTGCATCCCCTTTAGTAAATACAGGGGCTTTACTCGTATACTCCTTATAAGATTGGCTTAATAATGGATCGTCATTTTCTAATGAAATATAATTGTGTAAATATGCACATGGGTGTAATATTATATTTTCTTTTTCAACTGAATCATTATAATCTTCTATTAAAGATGCATAAGACCATGCTTGATATGATGGATGTGTTGTTTTAATAATGTGCTTATTAATTAATGTCTTAACAACAGCATCTTCATCATCAACTTTTTCTACACTCTCCCATTGCTTTAATTCAACAATGATAATATGTTCCTTATCATTCTCATCTAATCCAGTAATAATGAAATCTATTCTTCTTGAAGTAGATGGTATTCTATATTCAATTGCTACTCCACAATTATCTGGAATATTGTGTGAATTTAAGGCCTTATACATATATTGCATTGAATTATCCCAGGACTTAAATTCTCTGTAATTAGATTTGCCTATCTTTTCTTTATACTTTTTATCTATTTCTAAACTAATTTTATCATTTTCAACATGTTCCATAAATTCTAGTTTTGATGCCCTATAAACTATCATATCTCTTATATCACCTTTTTCATAAACATATTATCAAATATAATATATATTATTTTATACTTTAACTTTATGTATTAATTTAATATCATATATATATATTCTATTACTTTAATCTAAGATATTCTATATTTAAATATTAATTATAAATACTGCAGTCCATAAATAATCAAAATAATTAGACTAAAACTATAAAAATATACTTGATTTATAATACCTCAACTTCAAGGATATCTAATAAAAATTCCAATACTTTATCTACTTTATACTATAATGTGGCTCCAGGCTATTCCTGCTTTTATTTTTCTTACTTGTGAATCACTTATATTAAAGATTTCTGCTATTTCTATTGATGTCATTCCAGTATATGTAGCTAAATATTTTATTTCTTTTGCTTCTTCTTCAGTTAGTTTTACCCTATTATGCTTCTCGCCTTTTTTACATTCAGATAGATTTCTTTTATGTTCTTCACTAAAGCCTCTTGCATTTCTCTGATAGTTTAAAGCAGGTTTAAACTTTTCTATATATTCCTTGGACTTTTCTTTTAAGTTCATTTTTTCTCCAACTTCTAATATATCTATATTTATACCTGCATCTCCTATGACATCATATGCATTTTGTAATTTTTTATTAGTACCTTTTTTATTTTCAAGATGAATTAATATTGTTATAAAAGTACCCACTATTGAATTCCCATATGTTATAAATGAATCATTTCCTAAATTAATTTTAATTATTCCACTTGATTTAAGTAAATCTATCTCACTATAATCTTCTATATTATTGATATAATCTTTATAACTTCTCATCCCATCCCTCTTATCCTTATATAGTATATTTAAATTATAACAAAAATAAATAATTGAAATATTATTTATTAATCAATATTAAAACTATATCTTTAAATTATTTCTATTAGATTAAAACTAAAGAATAAATATAATTAAAATCCAATATATCATCTTCAAAAGTATCTAATAAGAATTCCATTACTGCATCAGAATTATTACCTATAATTCTTGAAAAGATTACAATATAGTCTTTTATATCTTCAATGCTAATTTCTTTATTTTCATTAATACAGTAATTTAATAAGACAGCATGTCTTATTAATAAATACTCTAGTATAATCATTTCCAAGGAAATAATCATTTCTTCTAAATCATCACTAACACAACTACTTAGAACCTTTGATACAATGCAGTTTTCCATTAAATTATCATATTCTTTAAATAAACCCTTAAATTCTTGCCAAGAGTTAAAAGTATTTTCTACATTTCTTTCTTGTGCAAATTTATAAATATTAGTTAAAGTCTCCTTAAAAAGAGGTACATTTCTATAGTTTTCTATTATATCTATAAATAATGTGTTTATTTCTTTTAAGTATTTCTTATTGTCCTTATTTTCATAGCTTCTATATTTATTTAATTCTTCTTTTATATATTTTTCAGACTTATAATTTTCTAAAAGCTCTATTAAGGCTTCATAATCCAAATCATCACTATTAAGTATATTAAAAAGTATATTGTAAGAAAGAATAAGTTTATTTTCTAAAGTTATATCTTCCCTTTGAATTATATTAACTAAAGCTTCTCTTATTTGTAATGAACCTAAATCCTCAATATAAGATAAAGCTTTATTAGACTCTATATAAATCTTTTCCTTCATATTGCTAATTATATTAACCACTTCAGGACATGAACAGGATAATGTAAGTTCTTTTACATCTTCAAAATGATTTTCTATTCTAGGAAATCTTTTGCAAGTTGAAGATAAATATTCTTCACCATGATTTATAACTATATTGCATAATCCTTCATCACTTAATAAAGGACATACTCCCCTTGTTTCTTTTTTAATTAAGTAACTATTTTCTCCATTACATTTTATAAATCTTACATTATCTAAAATATAATTCAGTTCATTAGTTTCTTTCCACTTGTTGTAGGTGTTAGTATCTACATTTATATCCCAGCCCTTACAACAGGTGAATTTACATTTATCTGCTATGCACTTAAATTTATCATATTCTTTTATCTTTAGAATATTATCTATTTTCTTCATATAATACCTCCAACTTTATCTTTAGATTTAGTATAGTCCCTTTAGTTTTAGTCATTAGATACTAGCTCTTTAACTTCAATAAATGGGTTTCTATATCTATTTTTCTTTAAAGTTGAATTACCAATGTTTATAGCTTCCTTAGGACATATATTGATACATGCCATACAGTCTGTACAATTTCCTAACCATGTTGGTTTATTATTTATCATTTTAATATTATCTACTGGACAAATTATTTTACACATTTCACAGCTTATGCATTTATCATTAACATTAAATCCCTTATCTTTATTCTTGAATAAGTTTTTCCATCCATTATATATTAATTTCTTACTAGCTTTATAATCCACAGTCTTTACTTCTTGATTTTTAATACTGTTAATAAAATTATCTATTATACCTTCATTTAATTTTATAGATTTAAGAGCTCTTTCCTTTGTTGGATTTTTCCCTGCTCTTGTATAATTTGAAATATATTTTACACATAAGTAATTGCTAAGACTACCCTTATCCTCTAAGACTTCATTAATGTGAGGAAAACTTATTTTAGCTTTTCCCCCTCCAGTAACTCCTACTGCAAAAATATATGATTTTTCCTTTATATTTAATTTAGATATAAACTCCTCAACAACTATAGGTAATGAGCCACAATGTATTGGATATACAAATCCTATTATGTCGTCCTCTACATTAAAATTCTTTTCTTTCAAAGCCTTTGGTATAGATATTAACTCACCTTCCCCTAACCCCTCTTTTATTCTTTTTGCTACATATAATGAGTTTCCTGTGGATGTAAAATAATAAATTTTCATTTTTCTCTCCTTTTATACTGCACTTCCATTAATATTATTTTCTATACTTACTTTAATATTATATCATTTATGCACTCTTCTATAATTTAAATTTACTATCTAATAGTTCAACAAACTTTGTAGAAGCTAAGGAAAGGGGAACGCTCTTTAAATAACAAATTCCTATGCTTCTGCTTGGTATTTCCTCTGAAATATTAACTTCATATAACAATCCTTTTTCTAAATAACTTTTTGAGAATTCCTTTACTACGCAGGCAATACCTAAATTTATCCTTGCAAATTCCAATAATAAATCAAAGGAACCAAGTTCAAATTCTGGTGATATTTTTATTCCCTTTGATAACATGAATTTTTCTACATATTTTCTTGAATTAGAATTAGGTTCTAAAAATATTAAAGGATATTTAACCATTTCCTCTAATGAAATTTTCTCCTTTGCTAAATGCTTATAGCTTTCTCCACAAAGGAAAACATCTCTAACTTCTTTACAAGGTATTACTTCTAAGGATGAATCATTAATTGGCAAGTTGCAAATTGAAATATCCACTTCTCCTGATTTAATCAAATCACAAAGCTCTAAAGTTGTACCATTTATAATCTTAAACTTTAGATTTGGATATTTATTGTGAAAGCTTTCTAAATATGGAAGTAAGAAATATTTAGATATTGTATCTCCTACACCTATTTTTAACTCTCCTACAGTTAGATCTTTAAATTCTAATATTTTTTCTTCTCCTACCTTAATTAAATTAATTGCTGAATTTATATATTCAAATAGAAGTTTTCCTTCATTAGTTAATGATACTCCCTTTGAATTTCTATTAAAAAGTCTAATATCTAACTCTTTTTCTAATTGCATTATAGATTGGCTTACAGCTGGTTGTGTCATAAAAAGTTCCTTTGCTGCCTTTGAAAAACTTTTGCTTTTCCCTACTTGGCAAAAGACCTTATATAAATCTAATTTAGTAATCATATAAGTACTCCTTATACATTATATTCAATATAGTTATTTTACTTATACCACTTATTGGTGTATATTACAAGAGTATTAATATTTTGGAATTAATTTAATTTGTTAGGAGAGATTGTTTTGGAAAGAGTTGTTGGTACAGTTGTTAGAGGTCTTCGTTGTCCTATAATTAAAGAAGGAGATAAAATCGAAGATATAGTTGTAGAAAGTGTACTTAAAGCTTCAGAAATTGAAGGCTTTACTTTAAATGATAAAGATATAGTTACTGTAACTGAATCAATAGTTGCACGCGCTCAAGGAAATTATGCTTCCATAGATAATATTGCTAAAGATGTTAAAGGTAAATTTGGTGAGGATACTATTGGTGTTATATTCCCAATTTTAAGTCGTAACCGTTTTGCCATTTGTCTTCGTGGTATAGCAAAGGGAGCTAAGAAAATAGTATTAATGTTAAGTTATCCTTCTGATGAAGTTGGAAATCACTTAGTTGATTTAGATATGTTAGATGATAAGGGTGTTAATCCTTGGACTGATGTTTTAACAGAAGAAGAATTTCGTAACTTATTTGGATATAATAAACATACTTTTACTGGTGTAGATTATATTGATTATTATAAATCTTTAGTTGAAGAATATGGTGTTGAATGTGAAGTAATATTCTCAAATAACCCTAAAACTATCTTAAATTATACAAAGAGTGTTCTTACTTGTGATATTCATACAAGATTTAGAACTAAGAAAATATTAAAAGCAAATGGTGGAGAAAAAATTTATAGCCTTGATAATATATTATCTGAATCTATTGATGGAAGTGGCTGTAATGAATCTTATGGTTTATTAGGTTCAAATAAATCAACAGAAGAAACTATTAAGTTATTCCCACGTAACTGTCAACCTATTGTTGATAATATACAAGCTATAATTAAAGAAAAGACAGGAAAAGATATTGAAGTTATGATATATGGAGATGGAGCCTTTAAGGATCCAGTAGGTAAGATTTGGGAGCTTGCTGACCCAGTTGTTTCACCAGCATTTACATCTGGCTTAAATGGTACTCCAAATGAAATAAAATTAAAGTATCTTGCTGATAATAACTTTGCAGATTTAAAGGGTGAAGAACTTAAGAATGCAATATCAGAATATATTAAAAATAAGGAAGAAGATTTAGTTGGAGCAATGGAAGCACAAGGTACTACTCCAAGAAGACTTACTGACCTTATAGGATCATTATCAGACTTAACTTCAGGAAGTGGAGATAAGGGAACTCCTATTATATTCATCCAAGGTTATTTCGATAATTATACAAAATAATAAAAACCCTCGATTCTTTCGAGGGTTTTATTTTTTATATATTTTAAGTTAAACAAATATTATTCCTAAAATAAAAATTCTTGTAAAATATCTGTTGGATCTAATCTAAATCCTTTAGTTAATTTAGATATTTGATTAGTAATTATTAGATATTGAATAATCATTATACTAATCATTACTATAAGTACTATGTATAAACATATATTGTTATCCACAATTTCAAATGATTTTATACCTTCATACACTAATATCATATAAGCAATAATTGATATTCCTATTAAAATAGCACCTAGTGGTAAATATATATAACTTATTATAGTTCCTATAAAAATAATTATAGTTGAATATGTATACCCTGCTATCATTACCTTTAATCCATCAAAATACGTAAAACTAGATTTTTTTAATACTACATTTAATGCTAGAAATACAACTGCAGCAGAAACTGCTATAATGGCAATATTGCTAATTAATAAACTTAATACTATTCCAAAGTGCTTTCCTTTTAACAAATAATTTATTCCTTCATTTGCAAATGAACCACCAATGGCTTTAACAAAGACTGACTTATAAATATATACATTTAAAACTGCTAATATTGTAGCTAATAATCCAAAAATCATGTAAGTATTATTATTTTTATTTTTACTTTCTCTAACTGTATTAACTGGATTCTTTACTAAGCTAATAAATTCAGCTCCTATTTCACTAATAGTTTCTTTAATATCAAATGTATTTCCTATATTTGAACTTTCCTCTCGATTAACATTAGTTCCACAGTTTCCACAAAACTTACTATCATCTGACATTTGTTGTCCACAATTTTTACAAAACATTATGTTCACTCCCTAATTATTTTAATTTATTTATTTATTTATTACATCTTTACTATAATAACGGTTAAATGATGTATCAGTTGAGCTTACCATTTTAGAAATCTTCCACTTCTTTCCGCTAGTATCATAAGTCATTTTAATATATATTAAGTCTGAAGTAATTGTATTACCTTTCTCTGTATAAGTCATATTTCCATATACATGTTTAACAAATGTTTCACTCTTATCATTAATAACTTCATTTATTTTGAAAGTTTCTTTATCATTGTCTGTTATTAAATGATAATTTGATTTTTTATCTATCCAAACATTTAATTTTTCACCTGCAACTAACTCTTTTACTTGGTCTTCTGTTGGATTATCTACTGATACTTTATTAAAGTTTATAGCACTATCTGCATAACCTTTTTTGGAAACTGTTATCTTAATATTTCCATCAAACATCAAGTTATCACTTTTCCCATCTACATTTGCAGTAATTATATAAGAATCACCATTTACGCTATCTACTTTTAAGTCCTTAATATTACTTATATCATCTAATAAAACAGAAATAGATTTAAATCCCATATAACCAACAAACTTTTTATCCTCAACTAACATTAATAAATCTTTTTTTATTTCATCAGTTGATAATTCTCCTGATGGTTCATTAACAACAATATTTTTTTCACTTGAACCACTTTTAGTATCATCAAAAGTCCATTCTTTTCCATCAAAGATTATCTTTGATGTTAAATTCATTTGTTGATTTACAAAGTTCCCCTTATTCTCTAAAGTTGAATAGGCATTTATTACTGTTCCATACTGATCCTCTTCCATAGAGTCTATTACTAATCCATTAGCAACTTCTTCTGTTATTTCTACGCCATCAACTTCTACACCTACAAAAGCTTTTTTTATAATATCTTCAGTTGCTTTTTCTTTTATTTCAACTTGTACATTTTCACTATGACTATTTATTGAATTGGTACCTAATATCCAATCATTGTTTATTCCATAGTATATATATGTGACTTCAATAGGTAACTGAATTTCATACTTGTCATCTTTTAATACAATTGCCCCAGTATTTTCATATGTTCTTATTCCAAATTCTCTACTAATAACTTTTTCTCCAAGTTTTACAGATTTTAAATTGTCTTTATTAACCTCTATTTTCATAGCTCCAACATTAACTATTGAACCTATAAAGTCTTCCTTAATAACTTTCTTAGACACATTCTTACTTTTATAATCCTTAACCCCCATAAATATTGCTATTATTGCTACTATAGATATTATTATTGCTGCTATAGTTTTAGGGTTCTTTTTCTTACTCTCTTGACCTGATATAGGTTTAACACTGTCCATAGAAGTTTGTCCATTAATAACTCCTTCTACATTCCCCTCTTCTTTAGAACTAACTTCATCCCCAATTAGTTTACTTCCACATTTTACGCAAAACCTTGATTTTTCTTCATTTTTGTTTCCACAGTTACTACAAATCATTTGTTATTCTCCCATTAATTTATTTTATTTATAATTCCTAAAGTATATTAATTAATATATGACTCCATAATTAAATTAAGTATATCCTAGAAATTTATAAAGCATTTATTATTTTATTTAGTATAGCATTTTAATATTTTTTCATTTAACTTACAATTAAATTACCACTTTTACCAATTTCTACATTAATTATAGATTGTTTTATATTTTTGTCTATACTTTCGACAAAAAAAATATCACATTACATTTTTTAACTTTTTTTATAAATAGTTTAATATTGCTTAATTAATAAAAATACCACTCTGTAGAGATATAAAAGGATGCTTCTTCTAATGGATTTCTTATTCCTCTAAAGTACAAAAAACTTCTATACTTTTCTTTCGTATAATTACAAAAAATACTTTTAATACTTTTGACATATCCACTAAATATATGTATAATATACCTTGTTCACGAACTATAAATTTATATTTATAAAAATAATTCGTGTAAAAGAGGTTAAAATGGATAAAGTATTTGATTATGAAGACATACAATTAATACCAGGAAAATGTATAGTAAACAGTCGTTCTGAATGTGATACATCTATAGAATTTGGAGGAAGAACCTTCAAGTTACCTGTAGTCCCTGCAAATATGCAAACTATTATAGATGAAAAAATTGCAGCTTATCTAGCTGAAAATGGATACTTTTATATAATGCACCGTTTCAAGCCAGAAAACAGAATTGCTTTTATTAAAGAAATGAAAGAGAAAAACTTATATTCTTCTATAAGTGTTGGAGTTAAAGAAGAAGAATATGCTTTTATTGAAGAACTAAAGGCAGAAAATCTTTCTCCTGAATATATAACAATTGATATTGCTCATGGCCATTCTAATGCAGTTATTAATATGATTAAGCATATTAAAAATCATTTACCAGAAAGCTTTGTTATTGCAGGAAATGTTGGAACACCTGAAGCAGTAAAAGAGCTTGAAACTGCTGGTGCAGATGCTACAAAGGTGGGAATTGGCCCAGGAAAAGTATGTATAACTAAAATTAAGACAGGCTTTGGTACAGGTGGTTGGCAATTAGCTGCTCTTCGTTGGTGTGCAAGAGCTGCTACTAAGCCAATTATTGCAGATGGAGGTATTCGTACTCATGGAGATATAGCTAAATCAATTAGATTTGGTGCTTCTATGGTTATGATAGGTTCACTATTTGCTGGACACGAAGAATCCCCTGGGGAAACTATTGAAAAGGACGGAAAGATTTATAAGGAATACTTTGGTTCTGCTTCTGAATTCCAAAAGGGTGAAAGAAGAAATGTTGAAGGTAAGAAAATGTTTGTAGACTATAAAGGTTCATTAAAAGATACCTTAATTGAAATGCAACAAGATCTTCAATCATCTATTTCTTATGCTGGAGGAAAGAAATTAGAAGCTATAAGAACTGTTGATTACGTAGTTGTTAAAAATTCAATTTTCAATGGTGATAAGGTATATTAAAATTATTAAAAATAAATCTACTGCTAATTTAAATAAGCAGTAGATTTATTTATATTTACATTAATTTTTATTTATATTAAGTTTTATTATTATTTATTGTTTCATATACATATTAATTCACTAGTATCTACTTTTAGATATAACTTATTAATAGCATAATATTTAAAATAGTTACTATTCCACCAATAGTCCATAACATAATATTTTCTACTAAAGTATTTTTATATTCTCCCATAACTTTTTTAGATGAAGTTAAATATATTTGAGTAAAAATAGTTATTGGAAGTTGTACACTTAATAGCATTTGGGAATATAAAAGTCCTTTAAATGGATTACTTACAAAGAATATTATTATTAATGCAACTATAATTGTAGTTAAAACTCCTATTTTACTATGTTTCTCATTTATATCATAGGATTTTTTAAATAGTCCTGCAAATATAGAGCCTCCTGCCATTCCTGCAGTAACACAGGATGCTATCCCTGCAAAAAGTAATGCTATTGCAAATATTATTGCTGCTGAATTTCCTAATAGTGGTTTTAATAATTCCTGTGCTTGTTCAAGTTCCGAAACTGAAGTATTATTTTTAAAGAATGTTATAGCTACTAGAACCATTGCACTATTTATAATAAAGCCTATTATCATAGATAATATTGTATCCATATACTCATATTTTAATTGTTTCTCCATAATAGACTTATCTTTTAAATTCCATTTTCTACTTTGGATTACTTCTGAATGTAAAAATAAGTTATGTGGCATAACTACTGCTCCAAGTACACTCATTATTATTGGTAAAGATCCCAATGGAATAGATGGTACCACCCATCCTTTAAAAGCTTCTCCCCAGTTAATATTAACTAAAGCTGATTCAAATATAAAAGATAGTCCAATTATTGAAACAAATCCAATAATAATTTTTTCTATCTTCTTATAGGAATTTGAAAATAGCATAATTGTTATAAGAATTGAGACTATTAATGAACCTAATTTCAATGGAATATTAAATAGCATCTTTAATCCTATGGCAGCTCCTAAAATTTCTGCCATTGCTGTACCTATAGCAGCTAATATAGCTGTTGAAGTTACTATTTTACCTATAGTAGGTTTTATATATTCAGTTATAGCTTCTGAAATACATAACCCTGTAACTATTCCTAAATGTGCTGCATTATGCTGTAATATTATTAACATTATTGTTGATAAAGTTACTATCCACAAGAGCTTGTACCCATACTCTGATCCTGCTGAAATATTAGATACCCAGTTTCCTGGGTCTATAAATCCAACAGTTACTAATATTCCTGGTCCTACAAACTTTAAAAACTCTTTTCCACTAAAACTTTTATTTTTTCTTATCACATTGTTTTTATCTTTTTTCTTCATGATAAACTACCTTCTTCAATTTTAATTATAGTATTTTAAAATAAAATTACAACTTTGTATTATGACTACTATAAGACTCTCTACTATTAATATTATTTAGTTATTTAATCCTCTACTATTATTTATTAAAATATAAAGATTTTAGTTTATTATTTATTATCTTCTTTAAAATTTTTATAAATTTAATTTTTGTTATAATTTATTTTATTATCAATTTTGTCAAAATCATCATTTCCTACATTACCAAATAATTGTTTTGTCTTCTTTTTAGCCTTTTCTTTAGTTTCATCTGTTAGATATATGGCTACTACTCCTAATGCTAGCATTATAGTAGCTATATCCTCACTATAACCTGCTACTGGCACCGCATCTAAGATTAAATCTAAGGGTGTTATAAAGTATCCTAAAGCTCCTATTATAGTTGCCTTAGCCTTAGCTGGAACATTTGGATCCTTTAAAGAATAAAACAATAGTAATACTGCATATACTACTGATACTCCTGCCTTAGAAAAGTTCTTTTTTATTTTCTCAAGTAATTTATTTTCAGAGTATTCTTCTTTATATTTATCTTCAATTAGTTTTTCTTCATTGTCTTTATTATCCATATTAATCCCTCTTTCCTTATTTAAGTATATATAATGCATAATAAAAAATGTATTTATTTTACTTATATCATTACTTAATATATATTGCAAGATTATTAAGAATCTTAAGTTTTCTTAAGATGTTAAAGTAGCTCCTACAATATATTCAAAATAAAAAAGTTATCTACTAGTAGAAACTCTAATAGATAACTTTTTATAATTAATATATATTTTTACTAAAATACCTATCTCCTCTATCTGGGAAAATAGTTATTATATTTCCTTTATCTATTTCACTTGATAACTTTATAGCAGTAGCTAAGGCTGCTCCTGAGGAGCTTCCTACTAATATGCCTTCTTTTAAAGCAACTAGTTTTACCATATCATAGGCCTCCTTATCTGAAACCTTTATAACCTTATCTACTAACTTCATATCCATGGTATTTGGAATAAAATTATTTCCTATGCCTTCAATATCATAACAACCTTCAATGCCACCTCCCATGGTGGAGCCTTCTGGATCAGCTAATACAGCTTGTATATTTTTATTTTTTTCCTTTAGATATTTTGCTACTCCAGTAAAGGTTCCTCCACTTCCTGCACCAGCTACAAAGTAATCAATTTGCCCTTCCATATCTTCATATATTTCTTTAGCAGTTGTCTCGTAGTGAGCCAATGGATTTGCTTGATTTTCAAATTGCCTTAGGCTTATAGAATTTTCTATAGTATTTAGTAATTCATCTGCCTTTTTAACAGCTCCAAGCATACCCTCTTCTCTAGGTGTATTTATAATAATAGCTCCTAATGCTTTCATTAATGTTTGCTTTTCTATGGAAAACTTTGTTGGAACTACAAAAATTATATTATATCCCTTATTTATTGCTGCAATGGCTATTCCAAGCCCAGTATTTCCTGCTGTTGCTTCTATTATTGTATAGCCTCTTTTTAATATTCCTTCCTTTTCTGCTGCTTCTATCATGTAAACTCCAATTCTGTCCTTTACACTTCCTCCTGGATTATTTCCTTCAAGCTTTGCAAATATATTTACCCCTTCCTTAATATTCAAATTATTAAGTTTAATTATTGGGGTATTACCTATTAAATCTTGAATACTATCTATATATTTCACTGCTAAATCCTTCTTTTAGTGCTTTTTTAGCGTATTCATGTGCAAGCTCTATGGAATGATCTCTATAGTTACCACATTGTAGCTCATTAGCTGCTGGTACTTCCCTTTCTTCTAAAACCTTTTTCAAGCTATAATCTAAAGCTTCTATTACATCCTCTGCTTCTACTTCTCCCCAAGCAGTCATATAAAAGCCTGTTCTGCATCCCATTGGTGAAATATCTATTATAGTTTCTATTTTTTCTCTCATAATTCCTGCTAATAAATGCTCTAAGCTATGAATAGCAGCTGTTGGCATTATTTCCTTATTAGGTTGCATAAATCTTAAATCAAATTTTGATATACTATCTCCATTTTCACCCTTTTGCACTCCACATTTTCTAACATAAGGTGCTTTTACCTTTGTGTGATCTAATTCAAAACTTTCTACTTTAACCATTTATTTTACTCTCCTTTAATGCATTTTCTATATCCTTTTTTAAATCTTCTACATTTTCTATTCCTACAGATAATCTTATTAAGTTATCTACTATTCCAACCTTTTGCCTTATTTCATAAGGTATTGCTGCATGAGTCATTGAAGCTGGATGACAAACTAAGGACTCAACACCACCTAAGCTTTCAGCAAAAGTTATTAGCTTAAGACTTTCTAAAAACTTTTTATAATCATAGTCTTCTTTTATTACAAAGGATATTACTCCACCATATCCATCAGCTTGTTTCTTTTGAATTTCATACCCTGAATGATCCTTAAGGCCTGGATAATACACCTTTTCTATTTCTTCTCTATTATTTAAAAACTCTGCAATTACCTTTGCATTTTCATTATGTCTGTCCATTCTAACAGCTAAGGTTTTAATACCTTTTATTAACATAAAGGAATCAAAGGGTGATAAAACTCCACCTGTAGAATTTTGAATAAAATGAAGTTTCTCTGCTAATTCTTTACTATTAACAACAGCTACTCCTGAAACTGTATCACTATGTCCACAAAGATATTTAGTGGCACTGTGAATAACTATGTCTGCACCAAGTTTAATCGGCTTTTGGAAATAAGGTGTCATAAAAGTATTATCAACTATAGTGTATATTCCCTTTTCCTTAGCTATGATTGAAACTTTTTCTATATCTGTTATATCCATTAATGGATTTGTAGGTGTTTCTATAAATATAGCCTTTACACTTTCATCAATACTATTTTCTACCTCTTCTAAATTAGAAGTATCAACTAAGGCATATTTAATGCCAAAATTATTAAATACCTTATCTATAACTCTAAAGGTTCCCCCATATAAATTATTAGAAATAACTATTTTATCACCAGATTTAAAAAGGGAAAGAATAGCAGTTGTAGCTGCCATTCCAGAGGCAAACCCAAAGCCTCTATATCCTTCCTCTAAATCTGAAACTAATTTTTCTAAGGCTTCCCTTGTAGGATTTCCTGTTCTTGAATATTCATATCCAGTGTTTACACCAAAACTTGGTTGCTTATAAGTTGATGTTTGATATATAGGTACATTTACTGCTCCTGTTTTTTCATCTCCATCTATTCCTCCATGAATTAATAATGATTCTATTTTCATCTCCTACCCTCCTATTATCTCTTAGTACCCTTAGCTATAAAGATTCCAGTTTCAGTGAATTCTCCCTTACTTGAATAACCCTTACAGCTTAAATCTGTATTTTCAATTTGTATATCTTTAAAGCCTGATTCCTCTAGCCAATTTATTATTTGTTCATTTGAGAATCCAAGCCATTCATCAAACATTTCTTCTCTAGCCCATTCCCCATCATGCTCCATAACATCTGAAATAATTACTATTCCATCTTTCTTTAAGACTCTATGCATTTCAGATATAGCCTTTTTTGCATCCTTTATATGATGAAGTGCCATATTTATAAAAATAACATCTACAGAATCATCAAAAAGTGATAAGTTATCAAGGGATGATTTAATAAGATATAAATTTTTATTATCTTTTTCTGAAAGATTATTTTTTAATTGCTTAAGCATATTCCTTGAATTATCAACAGCAAAAACTATACTTGCTTCATTTACTAAGGCTAATGAAACAAAGCCAGTTCCACACCCTAAATCAGCCACTACCTTATCTTTTATATTTATTAATGATAAAAGTTTGTATTTTAACCTCTCTTCAAAATACTCACTACGAATAACATTCCAACTTTCAGCTATAGAATCGAAATATTGTACAGAATTCATAATAACCCTCCTCTTAAATTCAAATTAATTTATTTTATATGAACATTTAATTTTCATATTTTTTACTAAAGTAATCTTCTAAGAAATTATAAAACTTAAGTAGTTTTATAATTATGCTCCAGCATAAAAAAACTCCTACCTCTAAAAACTTAGAGGCAGAAGTTAACTTCCACGGTTCCACTCTAATTATCTTTTTATATAATATAAATTATAAAAAAGACATCTCAATATTTTGGTACATATAAATATACCTCAACGCTTTAACGGGCGTTCCCGCTGAAGTCTACTATTATTTCGATTCAGAGCTCAGAGATGCACTTCAATTAATATCTACTTAAAACCTCTTACACCCAAGGAGGTTTCTCTCTGTAAGCTTTTATTAACCTACTCTTCTCATCATAGCTATTATTCCTATCGGATTACTTTGTAATTTATAATACATTATATCACAAAATATTGAAATGTGTACCTAAAATTTTTATTTTTATATATTATTTTATTAAACCATTAATAACAATATAATCCCAACTATAGTAGAAACAATACTTAAAATTAAAGCTATTATTCCTAAAACAAGAGATACTATAAACTTTTTGTCTTCTTTATAAGGTTTCTTTCTTAATGACATTACTATGCTTATAATTGATAATATGAATCCTATTAATGGACTTAATATAACTCCTACTAACCCTATTACAGCTAATATAATTGCAACTACAGATTTAGAAGATTTTTGTGAACTTAAATTATTCTCCATGAATACTTCCCCCTATTATTTTAATATTTACATAATACCATTTTTAATGAATATTTCAAATAAATAAATTTTTCAGAAAAAAGTATAGATATCTCATAATAAAATTAATATCTATACTTAATGATTATTATATTATATTTTTATCCTTATCCTTCTTTGGAAAACCCTACAATTCCAAAGGATCCTGGTCCTCCATGAGATGTAATTACACAGCCTGGCTGCATCCAATTAATTATTTTAAAGCCTATTTTCTTTGCCTTATCTTCAGCTATTTTACGAACCTCTTTTGATAATCCTATGGACCATAATAAGTATAACTCTTTTTTATCTAAATTTTTAATATAGGCAAAGTCCTCTATTAGTTTTTCAACTATACTTTCCATTTTTCCTCTATACTTTTTCTTAGCTACTAAGTATCCATTTTCAATTTCAATTGCTGGATGTATCCTTAGGATTTTTCCACCTATAAAGGCTGCATTACTTACACGCCCTCCAGCTCTAAGGTACTCTAATTCAGCAGGAACAAAACACATTTGACAACTATTACGTATTTTATCTACTTCTTTTAACAGTTCCGCCATAGTTATATTGGGATTTTCTTTTAAATATTTAGCTGTTTCAATTACAATAGCTGCTTGTCCTATTGATACATTTTTAGTATCGTAACTTTTAACGTAATCTCTATTTTCAGCTGCTATTATTGCACTTTGATAAGAACAAGTTGTTACAGCAGAATATGCTAAATGTAGTATTTGCTTATCTGGATACAAACTATGAATTTCATCAAATACTTTTAT
>JAEXLD010000119.1 GCA_023445445.1 Bacillota bacterium | reverse complement strand
TAGCAAGAGCAATATTACACGAAAATGATCACTTAAATGGTAAGTTATTCATAGATTATTTGAAATAAAAGAGGAGGCTTAACATGAAGATAGTATTTATGGGAACTCCAGATTTTGCAGTACCATCTTTAAAAAAAATAATTGATGTATTTGGAGTAGAGGCAGTTTTTACTCAACCAGATAAACCAAAGGGTAGAGGTAAAAAAATAGCATATTCACCAGTAAAAGAAGTAGCATTAGAACATGATATAAAAGTATTACAGCCAATTAAGCTAAAGAATGATACTGAGGCTATAAACTACTTAAAGGAATTAAAACCAGATTTTATAATAGTAGTAGCTTTTGGTCAAATTTTAAATAAAGAAGTACTTGATATTCCGAAATATGGATGTATTAATTTACATGCTTCCCTTTTACCTATGTATAGAGGAGCAGCACCTTTAAATTGGGCAATAATTAAAGGGGAAAAGAAATCAGGAAATACTACAATGCTTATGGATGTAGGTTTAGATACTGGAGACATGCTTCTTAAGGATGAAGTTGAAATAACAGAAGAAATGACAGCTGGAGATCTTCATGATATTTTAATGGAAAGAGGAGCAGATTTATTAATAAAAACCATAGATGGGCTATATAATGGAACTATTACTCCTGAAAAACAAACAGATGAAACTTTTTATGCTAAAATGTTAAATAAAGAATTAGCATTAATAAATTGGGATAATAAAGCAGAAGATATTCATAATTTAATTAGAGGACTTAATCCATGGCCAATTGCGTATACTAATTATGAAAATAATTATATGAAGGTTTTTGAAAGCAAAGTTTTAAATGAAAATACAAATAAAGAACCAGGTACAATAATTGGAGTATCAAAAGAAGGAATTAAAGTTGCAACATTAAATGGAGTATTATTAATAAAGAAAATTCAATTTCCAAATGGTAAGCCTTTAACTGTAGAACAATATATTAACGGTCATGAAATTAAAGTTAATAGTAAGCTTTATTAAAAACTAATATAAAGGAGATGGATATATGTTTTATCCAGGATTTTATTTTGATTCAACTTATTTATTGCTATTACCAGCTATAATTATAGCTTTTTGGGCACAATTCAAAATAGATAATGCTTATAAAAAGTATAAAAATGTTAGAACAGCAAGTGGTGTTACTGGTAGTGAAGTTGCAAGAAGTATATTAGATGGAGCAGGACTTTTTGATGTTAGGGTTGAAAGGTATAATAAGCAATTAGGGGATCATTATGATCCATCTTCAAGGGTAATAAGGCTTTCACCAGAAGTTTATGATGGAGCAACAGTGGCTGCTGCAGGAATAGCAGCACATGAGTGTGGGCATGCAATCCAGCACCAAACTCATTATTCACCTTTAGTTCTTAGAACTAAAATTGCTCCAGTTGTTAATATAGGTAGCAATTTATCTATATGGCTATTTATGATAGGAATATTTTTTGGATTCCCTCTATTTACGCAAATAGGAATTATATTTTTTGGAGGAGCAGTGATTTATCAACTTATTACTCTTCCTGTAGAATTTAACGCATCAACTAGAGCATTAAGTATACTAAAAACAAGAACTTTTCTTTATGGTGATGAGTTAAAAGGAGCACAAAAGGTTCTAGATGCAGCTGCAATGACATATGTGGCAGCAACTTTAATGGCTATTTCTCAATTAATAAGATTAATAGCTTTAAATAACAGATATAATGATAATTAATGAGGTAGTAAAATGAATAGTAGAAAACTTGCAAGACAAATA
The DNA here is from genome assembly GCA_023445445.1 of Bacillota bacterium. Taxonomy (GTDB): domain Bacteria; phylum Bacillota; class Clostridia; order Clostridiales; family Clostridiaceae; genus Clostridium. The sequence goes on along the minus strand of JAEXLD010000119.1, from coordinate 1,400 downwards.
GTACAAAGAGTATTAGAAGAAGGAGCTTATTCTAATTTAGTTCTTTCTAAAGAATTAAATAGGGAAGATATAGATGATAAGGATAAGGGACTTATAACTGAAATAGTCTATGGTACTTTAAGAAGAAAAAGAACTTTAGATGTGCTAATAGGAAATTTTGTGAAAGATATAAATACATTAGACACAACTGTATTAAATATATTAAGAGTAGCAATATATCAAATGTATTTTTTAGATAAAATACCTGAATATGCGGCTTGTAATGAAGCAGTTGAAGAAGCAAAGGAAGTTTCTCTTGAAGCATCGAAGCTTGTTAATGGAATCCTAAGAAACTATATAAGAGATGAAAAAGAAATAATTGTTCCTGGAAATAGAATAGACGAACTAGCTTATAAGTTTTCTTTCCAACCATGGATGATAAGACTTTTTATAAAACAATATGGTGAAGAAAGAACAATGAAAATAATGGCTGGCTTAAATGAAACTCCTAAGGTAACAGTAAGAGTTAATGAGTTTAAAAGTGAATTTGAAGAAGTATATGACAAATTAGAAAAAATGGGCTACAACATAGAAGAAGGGTATGCTTGCCCTGAAGCAATTGCAATTCATGGGGGAAAAGGAATTGAAAGTAATGAGCTTTTCAAAGAAGGCTTAATTACAGTTCAAGATGAAAGTGCAATGCTAGTAGCTCCATTACTAGATTTACAAGAGGGAGAAAAAGTTTTAGATTTATGTGCAGCACCAGGTGGAAAAACTACGCATATAGCAGAATTATTAGGAAACACAGGGGAAGTTGTAGCCTTTGATTTACATGAAAATAAGTTATCTTTAATTGAGGAGAACGCAAAAAGACTTGGATTAAGCAATATAGTTTGCAAATCAATGGATGCTACTAAACTTAATCCAGATTATATATCTTATGGGGATAAGGTATTAATTGATGTCCCTTGTTCAGGTCTTGGTATAATAAGAAAGAAACCTGAAATAAAATGGAATAAAACAAGACAAGATTTAAGAGATCTAGTAGAAGTACAAAGAGAAATAATGGAAAATGCTTGGCAATATTTAAAACCAGGTGGAACTTTAATTTACTCTACTTGTACATTAAATAAAGAAGAAAACGAAGAGAACTTAAATTGGTTTTTAGGTAAACACAATGATGCCAAAATAGAAAATATATATTTAGGTAACAACAATAACTTTATATATAATAGCGACAAAAGTTTAACTATATTACCAAACGATTCTATGGATGGTTTCTTTATAGGAAAAATAAAGAAAATGAAATAGGTGAATAGAATGGAAAATATATTAGATTACAGTATGGAAGAAATTTCAGTATGGATGAAAGAAAATGGAGAAAGTGCTTTTAGAGCAAAACAAGTATTTTCTTGGATATA
>JAEXLD010000008.1 GCA_023445445.1 Bacillota bacterium | reverse complement strand
GTTTTCTATCTTTGCATATCTAGGCTTTTCCTTTACTCCAGCTAAAGGGATCACAGGTACAACCCTCTTAAGGAGGAAAAGCCTTTTAAGCTCCTCCTTTACCTCATAGAGTTTTTCCGCTACCACTTGATTAGCCTCGTTTCTTTTCGCAAAGTATACAATCTGGAATATCGGATCATCCTCATACACATTGATATTTTTTAGCTCGCTACTGCCTGTAGCCAGCGTTACATAAAAGCTGTTACGCTCAAAGTTATTAGGAACCTCCTCTATATGCACTGGCACCCCAGAATAAGCGGAGGCTATAGCCCTGCATACGCTGTTAAGCAATCTCATAAGCTACCTCCCTCTATCTCTCTGCCTATTTGTTGTAAAAAGCTCTCTACCAGCCTGTTAAGTCTGGGCTTAGCATCCTGCATACCTTTTTCCATAAAAAAAGAGCCATTTACATAGCTCTCTTTTACCATGATCCGTTTTTGGTTCCTGTTGTTAAGGTATTTAGATTTTCCGCCTACACTCAGCTTATCCGCTGGTAAAAATCTCTTATGCTGTACATGACCATCATTTACATACAGAGCATACTCTACATTAGTTCCCACCTCTACAAAATCGTGAGGTATCCCCTCTCCGAAAATGGTAATACTATCTACTAACCGTGAGGTATCTACTGGCACATGAGGTATAACCTCGCCATGATAGATATTAGCCATCCTCTGGAGGAGGATCTTTTTCTTATCCGCCCATTTATCCACAAACTTACTAAAGTTCTCTACAAAATCATCCCAGCCCTCGATAGTAAAGCCCTCCACTATACCTCCTCCTCACTGAGGAGCGATACAATGAGCTGAGTACGCTTTTTATAAGGCTTATCTGCAATAGCCTTAAACTCCGTACTCATAATAGGCTTATCGTACTCATCCAGCTCATAGATATATAAAATATCTCCCCTTTTGATAGGAGCCTCTGGATCTGTGTAGAGTGTAAGATCTGTGGTATTCTTTTTCTGTGGCTGGAGCTGTGCTGTGGTAGTACTACTCTCTGCGGTATGGCACTCATAAGTACCAACCTCTACAAGAGTTTTATTAGGGCGGTTAAACTCTCCTAAAGTTGAGGAGTATCTTTTTACTACCACTTGCTTATCATAGAGAAATTGCATACCTTAGCCCTCCTTATATCCGCCTACTGGATCATCCAGCGTATAGGATCTAGGGAATAGCTGGCGGTATGGGTACAGCTTTTTTTCTACTGATACAGGTAATGGATCATCAAAGGTTACACTCTCATCCGCTAAGGTATAAGAGCTCTCCCCCTCAGCCCCCAGCTTTCTAAAACGCTGGATAGCTAAATCCTCCTGCACATTCTTAAGCTGTTTAGGGAATACATCCGTATATCCTGTAATAATGCCCTCATCATCAGTAAGAGGCTCTATAAAGGTATCTCTACAAAATGCCTCTATATCCTCTCTTGCTTTCTCTAAGAGCACACTCAATAGCCCCAGCTTTTTTGTGTTATCCTCCGATATTCCACAGAGGATCCTACAACGCTCTAAGCTATCCATAGGAGATCCCTCCTTATTCCTCTACAAGCTCTACGCCCTCTAATCCAGCCAGATACTTAGCTACTGCTAAATTATCTGTACTAGCCTTACCATCACTGAAATACACGCCTACAGCGGATACAGTTAAGTAAGGATTTTCAGAGGTAAAGTGATACACCTTTTTAGGCTTATCCTCTTTCTTTTCCTCCTGCTCTGGGGATACAGCACCCTCTGTAGGAGCCTCTGTACCCTTTTCCTGCTCCTGTTTTTCATCGGCTGGAGCATTTACCGCCTCTTTCTTTTCCTCCTGCTCTGGAGTACTCTGTGCTTTTCTAGGCATATCCTTTTACCTCCTTACCAAAAATTAAAGACTTGCCTCTGTGATAGAGATCTTAGATCCTGCAAAGCTGTTAAGGAGCTTAATTGTACTCTCGTTAAGTACATGACCTTTGTAATAATCTCCAGCCTTAGGAAGATCCTCATAGAAAGTACCTCTAAGCTCTGCGATCTGCACCTCGCCTAAGTCTACTGTGAGGATAGTCTTAGTATCAGCATAACGATCCAGTACTAAAGAGATTTCTCCAAAGTCTGTTACGATCTTCTGTACTCCGATACCAAGTACATTCTGCATAGATCCGTTATCGCCTAAGAAACGTACATTGTTACCTGCCTTAGCAAGATTGTTAATCATACGCTTAACATTTGCATTTACAAAAGAGAAATACTCTCCCTGTGCTCCATGCTCCCACATCTTCTGGAGTGCATCTAAGAAGTGCTCCTCTGTAAGGGCTCCCTTAGTTTCTACCACGTTTCCAGAGGCTACCAGATTAACAAGTCCGTTCATCTGTCTAGGAGTAGATCCGCTTTCCAGAGCCTTAGTACCGTTAAGGAAATACCACTCCATATCTCTCTTAGTTTCTACTAAGCGATCCTGTACCTCACTATTAAATACATCGTTGATACCCTTAGGATTAAGGGATCTAGCTGTACCAGATACCTGTGTTACCTTTTCGATAATCTGACACACGTTAGAGAGAGTTTTTCTGCTAGATGTAATAACATCTCCTGCCTCAGCACCCTCTAACTTAAGAGTACCTCTATCAGAGTTAAGCTCCTTTTCTCTCCATGTTACTGTAATATCGTTTGCTGGTACTACCTGCCCTCTACCCATGAGCAAAGTAGTAAGCGGAGTATCTGTAGGAGATACCAGCTTAATCTCCTCTGTGAGGTCTACAACCTCATTCTCCAAAAAATCAGCTCTTTTAACCATTCCTGCCATTGTTATTTACCTCCTGTTTGAGTTATTTTATTTTGAGGAGCTGGCTTACTCCTCATCTTCCTTGTTTCTGTATGCTCCTAACTTCTCGCTAAGCATGCCCTTTACATTTCCAGCCTTTTTGTACTCATCGTACTTAGTTTCATCTTTCTTAGATGTAGATCCTGTAGCTGGAGTGGATCCTTTGAGAAACTCAGCTTTAGCCTTTGCAACTTCCTTAGCTACTTCTGCATCAAAGAGCTTTTTCATGCCCTTTACTCTCTCAGTGAGCTTAGCTTTACGCTCATCCTCATCTGTGATAGT
>JAEXLD010000009.1 GCA_023445445.1 Bacillota bacterium | reverse complement strand
CCCGTTTACGGGTGCCAAGTAAACTAATAGCATGTGCCAGACCGAACATACGCCTTTAGGCGTGGCTAGTAAAAAAGGGCTATGCCCGAAAATGCAAAACCACCGGCTAGGCCGGTGGATTTTTATTATATAATAAAATGTAAATATTTATAAGGCTACGGAATATTATACATAAAGAATACTTTAGCTCTAATATATATTATAGGAATTGAGGGGTTGTATTATGGAAGACAGATTTTATACCTATAAAAGAGTAGGATATTTTAAAGAAAAAATGGCAGCAGATTTAGGGGTGAAATTTACAGGAACCATTTATGCGTCTCAAGGAGTAATTAGACATATTAAGAAGAAACATGGTAAGCATTTAGGAAGAAGGATTACAAATAATATTATAGAATGCATGAAAGAAATAATAGATGCGCCTGATTATATAGGGTTATATAAGTTAACTAATAACAGTGTTTATATAGAAATTATAAAAAAAGCTGAACCTAATATTTTAATAGGTATAGATATAAATGAGAAAACAGATTATATATATGTTTCAACTATGTATCCCATAACTGACGGTAAAATAGATAGAAGATTATTTAATGGCAAATTAATTATTTGTAGCTAGTTAAATAAGTTGAAAGAATAACATTATAAATATATAATGTTATGTATAATATTATATATTTATTTGTTGAGGTGAGAAATGGCTCCTCATGCGCTGTTTATCAGTAAAAAGAGATGTAGGATACGCCGCCCTACCAACAATAACAAAAGTAAGCTTTTGGGAATCCAAGAGTTTATTTTGTATGTAGTTATATTTTATTATATGTAAAATATTCTTTTGTAAAAAAAGAATATTTCAAAGATTTACCAATATTATTTTATAGTTATATTTTAATAGCTATTGCAAACTTAGGAGGAAGTTATGAAAAAAGTAGCAGTTGTATTTAATGGTGGAACTATATCAATGAAGGTAGATGAAAGAATTAAAGCTGCCGTACCAAGTTTAACAGGGGAAGAAATAATGGCAATGGTAACAGGGATTGAAAGTTATGCTGAAGTTGAGTCCTATAGTTTTTCTAGTAAACCATCGCCACATATGAATATTAATAATATGCTAGAACTTAGTAAATTTATAAAAAAGCTAACGGATAGAGATGACATAGATGGAGTTGTTTTGACTCACGGAACTGATACTCTAGAAGAAACTGCATATTTTTTAGATTTAACCATAGATACTGAAAAAGTTATAGTGGTTACTGGAGCAATGAGAAGTAGTTCAGAATTAGGATATGATGGTCCTTTTAACTTAGCCACATCAATATGTACTGCTATATCAGAGGATGCAAAGGGAAGAGGGGTATTAGTATGTTTTAATGGAGAACTTAATTCAGCAGCTGAAGTTACAAAGGTAAATTCAATGGCTTTAAATGCCTTTAAGACTCCTAATTTTGGACCTATAGGAATTGTAGATAATAATAAAGTTTTCTTTTATAGAAAGACAATAAAACATAAGGTATATAATGTACAAAATATAAAAGATGAAGTTGCATTAATAAAATGTGTAGCTGGAATGAATTCGGATTTTATAGATTTTGTTATAGATAAAGGATATAAAGGCATAGTTATTGAAGCAATGGGAAGAGGAAATGTACCACCACAAATGGTAGATGGAATTAAAAGAGCTCTTAATAATAATATACCAGTAGTGATAGTTTCAAGATGCTTTGAAGGTAGAGTTCATGAGTCTTATGGCTATGAAGGTGGTGGAAAAATGCTTAAAGATTTAGGCGTATTTTTTGAAGAGAGTATGCCAGGGCAAAAAGCAAGGATTAAATTAATAGTTGCATTATCTAGTGATAAATCTATAGATATTAAAGAAAGTTTTGCTAAGGTAAGAAATGAGTAATTAATATTAATTCAGAAAATAAAGATGTGTATCCCTTGGATTGCTTATTTAATAAGCGAAAAAAGAATATTACTTTTTATTTTTAAATTGTTAATTTTTTGTTAACAAAACATTGACATAGATATTATAAATAACTTATATTTAATGTAGCCAAAGAATAGTATATAAATAATAAGTTTTGGAGGAGAATATGGTTAAGAGTATGACTAGCTTTGGAAGAGCTAGTAATGAAGAGGGAAATAAGCATTTATTTTCTGTTGAAATGAAAAGTGTTAACAGTAGATATTTAGATGTTAATGTTAGACTACCTAAAAGTATTATTTCTTTAGAAGAAGAAATAAGAAAGTTAGTTAATTCAAAACTTTCTAGAGGAAAAGTAGATATTTTTATAAATCAAAAAAGCTATTCTCAAGGAGAGGGTTTAGCTAAACTTAATTTATGTTTAGCACAAAGCTATTACAATTGCTTAAAGGAAATTGAAAAAGAAATTGGAGTTAAAAATGATGTTACAGCTACTCAAATTGCAAGATTTCCAGATGTAATTGAAATAGTAGAAAAAGAGGATTCCATTGAAGAAATATGGATATTAATTAAGCCTCTTATAGTAGCTTCTTTAGATATGATGGATAATATGCGTGTAATAGAGGGTGAAAAGCTTAAAGAAGACATATTATTAAAGCTAGATGAAATAGAAGAGGTAGTTAATAATATTGAATCTATTGCAAATTTAATACCTAGTGCATATAAGAAGAAACTAGAAGCTAGATTAAAAGAACTTTTAGATGCAGTTGAAATAGATGAAAATAGAATTGCACAAGAAGTAGCAATTATTTCAGATAAAGCTTCAGTAGATGAAGAAATTATAAGATTAAGAAGCCACTTAAACCAAATTAGAATTACATTAAATGAAGGTGGGCAAATAGGAAGAAAACTTGATTTTATAATTCAAGAAATGAATAGGGAAGCAAATACTATAGCTTCCAAATCAAACGATATGGCTATGACTAACTATGTCATTAACATAAAAAACCTTATAGAAAAAATAAGAGAACAAGTACAAAATATAGAATAAATAGGAGGAAAGCAATGGGAATAAAATTAATTAATATTGGATTTGGAAATATAGTATCAGCAAACAGACTTGTAGCTATAGTAAGTCCAGAATCAGCTCCAATAAAAAGAATAATTCAAGAAGCTAGAGACAGGGGAATGCTTATAGACGCAACATATGGAAGAAGGACTAGAGCTGTAATAATTACAGATAGTGATCATGTTATTTTATCTGCAGTTCAACCAGAAACAGTAGCACATAGATTAGTTGTTAAAGACGAAGCTGTAGATGAGGTTGATGAATAATGCAGGGAAATAGAGGGATATTAATAGTTATTTCAGGTCCATCCGGAGCAGGAAAAGGAACTATTTGTAAAGCTTTATTAGATAAGCATGATAATATTTTTATTTCAGTTTCTGCAACTACTAGATCTCCTAGACAAGGGGAAATAGATGGGGTGAATTACTACTTTTTAACTAAGGAATCCTTTGAAGAAAAAGTTAAAGAAAATGGATTCTTAGAATATGCAAATGTGCATGGAAACTTCTATGGTACCCCAAAGGTAAATGTAGAAAAAATGCTAGATGAAGGAAAGGATGTTATCTTAGAAATAGATATTCAAGGTGCATTACAAGTTAAAGATAACTTTAAAGAAGGAGTATTTATCTTTATACTTCCTCCATCAATGGAAGAATTAAAACAAAGAATAATTAAAAGAGGAAGTGAAACAGAGGAATCCTTAATGACTAGGTTTAAAAACGCCTATAAGGAAATTAATTATGTTTCAAAATATAATTACGCTGTAGTCAATGATGAGCTAGAAGTAGCTGTATCAAAGGTAGAGTCAATTATAACAGCTGAAAAATGCAGAGTTGATAGAATAAAGGAAAATACAATATTAGATTCTAAGGAGGGCTTAATTCATGAACAACTCTATGATTAATCCATCAATTATTGATTTACTTAAAAAGGTAGATGACAGATATTCATTAGTAATAGTAACTTCAAAGAGAGCAAGACAAATAATAAATGGTAGCGAACCATTAGTTGCAACAAAATCTAAAAAACCACTTACTATAGCTATTAATGAAGTTAATGAGGGAGAAGTGGGTTATGAACCTACTTTTGTAAAAGAAGGTTTAAAATAAAATGGATAATAAAAAATGTGTATGTATAGGAGTTAGTGGTGGAATTGCTGTTTATAAGGCATTAGATGTTGTTAGTGCTCTAAGGAAAAAAAACATAGATGTTAGAGTCATTATGACAGAATCTGCAACAAAATTTGTTACTCCATTACCCTTTCAATCTCTTAGTCAAAATATGGTTGTAACTGATATGTTTGCAGAACCTAAGGCTTATGAAATCCAACATATTTCTTTAGCAAAAAGAGCAGATGTTTTCTTAGTAGCTCCAGCAACAGCAAATATTATTGGTAAAGTTGCAAATGGAATTGCAGATGATATGTTATCTACAACTATTATGGCAACTAAAGCTAAGGTTATTTTTGCTCCAGCTATGAATACAAATATGTACGAAAATCCAATAGTTCAAGAAAATATAAATAAGTTAAAGAAACTTGGATATGAGTTTATAGAACCAGCTTCTGGAGTACTTGCTTGTGGAGATGAAGGAAAAGGAAAACTAGCAGATGTAAATACTATAATAGATAGTGTTTTAAATTCACTTGAAAATAGAGAGATTCCAAAGGATTTACTTGGAAAAAATATATTGATAAGTGCTGGACCTACACATTCAAATATAGATCCTGTAAGATTTATTACAAATAGATCTACTGGAAAAATGGGGTATTTTTTAGCAGAAGAAGCTAGAGACAGAGGAGCTAATGTAGTTTTAGTTTCAGGACCTACAAATTTAACTCCTCCAAAGGGTGTTAAAGTAATTAATATTACTACAAATGAAGAGATGAAAAATGCAATTTTAGATAATTATGATAATAGTGATATAGTAATTAAAGCGGCAGCAGTTTCAGATTATAAAATAAAACATTATAGTAATGAAAAAATTAAAAAAGGTGATAATGATTTAGTTTTAACCTTTGAAAGAGACAATGATATTTTAAAAATGTTAGGTGAAAGAAAAAAACACCAAATACTAGTTGGATTTGCTGCAGAAAGCAATAATGTTATTGAAAATGCAAAGAAAAAGCTTATTAATAAGAATTTAGATTTCATTGTAGCAAATGACATAACAAGTAGTGATACAGGATTTGCTAGTGATGATAATAAAGTTATTATCTTTAGTAAGGATGGAAAAGAAAACCATTTAGATAAAATGAGTAAGAGAAAAGTTGCATCAGAAATCTTTGAAACTATATTAAGAAAGCGCTAAAATGCGCTTTCTTTTATATGGTATACAATAGAACCTAATAAAAGGGTGATGAATTTGAAAATATATGCAGAAATTGTTATTAATAGCGATGCTTTAGATATAGATAAACCATTCACTTATGAAGTTCCTGAAGAAATAAAGGATGATATTAAGGTAGGTCAATGGGTAAAGGTGCCTTTTGGAATTAAAAATTCTATTAGCGATGGCTTTGTATTATCAATAAAAAATGATGATATTACTGGAATAAGAATGAAAAAAATCAAATCAATAGTAAAAAATCAACCATTATTAACTGAGGATGATATAAGAATAGTAGAATTTTTAAAAGAAAATTATTTATGTAAGTATATAGATGGTATTAGACTTTTAATTCCACAAGGATTATTAAAGGGAATTAATAATAAACATAAACTTGTAGTTTCAGTTAATGATATTAATGTTCCAGAAGAAATTTTAAAAAAATACGAAGATATTTTTTCGTTTTTAAAAGAAAATAATGGCAAATACAATAAAGCTGAATTAACTAAGGAATATGGTTTATCAATGTATAAACTTAATAAATTAATTAAGGAAGGTTATTTAAAAGTAGATGAAGAAATTATATACCGATATAATTCTCGAGAATATGTTGATTATAAAGAAAGAGAATTAACTAAAGAACAGTATAATGCAATTGATATAATTGAAAAAACTTCTAAAAATACAATTTTATTAAAGGGAGTAACTGGATCAGGCAAAACTGAAGTTTATATGAACCTTGTAAAAAATGCTATTATGAATGATAAATCTGCTATAATATTAGTTCCTGAAATATCACTAACACCTCAAATGATTGAGCGTTTTAAAGGTAGATTTGGAAAAGAAGTAGCAGTATTTCATAGTAAGCTTTCTGAAGGTGAAAGATATGATGAATGGTACAGAGTTAAAGAAGGTAAGGCTAAAGTTGTTATAGGTGCAAGAAGCGCCTTATTCTTGCCTTTAAGGGACTTAGGAATAATTATTATAGATGAAGAACATGAAAATACATATAAATCAGAACAAAATCCTAAATATGTTACCAAAGAAGTTGCAGAATTTATAAGTGGACTTAAGGGCTGTAAGGTTATTCTTGGTTCAGCTACACCTTCTATAGAAACTTATTACAGAGCTATTTCTGGAGAAATAGAACTTGTTGAACTAAAAAATCGTATTGACAATAAACCTATGCCTAAAATAGAAATTATAGATATGAGAGAAGAGTTAAACAAGGGTAATATTTCTATGTTTAGTAATAAGCTTTTTTTAGAAATGAAAGAAGCTTTAAGTAGAAAAGAGCAGATTATTTTATTTTTAAATAGAAGAGGGTTTTCTACCTTTGTATCTTGCAGAAGCTGTGGTTATGTATTTAAATGTCCAAAGTGTGATATATCCATGACTTTTCATAAAAATGGATACTTAGTATGTCATTATTGTGGTCATGGGGAAAAACAACCTAATATTTGCCCAAAGTGTAAAAGTAAATATGTTAAGCATTTTGGTGCAGGAACTGAAAGAGTTGAAGAAGAGGTTAAAAAATATTTCAAAGAAGCTAAAATATTAAGAATGGATATGGATACTACTAGAAATAAAAATTCTCATGAGTTTATATACAATTCTTTTAAAAATAGAGAAGCAGATATTTTAATAGGTACACAAATGATATCTAAGGGATTAGATTTTGAAAATGTTACATTAGTAGGTATATTAGCAGCTGATATGTCATTAAATCTTCCAGATTATCGATCTGCAGAAAAAACCTTTCAGATTATTACTCAGGTTTCTGGGAGAGCAGGAAGAGGGGAAAAGGAAGGAAAAGTAATTCTTCAAACCTATACACCAGATAATTATAGTTTAAATTATGCTAAAAACTATGATTATGAAGGCTTTTATAATGAAGAATTTACAACTAGAGGTTTGATGTACTATCCTCCTTTTGGTAGAATACTATTAGTAAATGCATCATCTAAAAATGAAAATGCTTTAAAATCCTTTATGAATATACTAAAAAAAGAGTTAACTAAGATATATGAGACTGAAATAAATGTAGAAATGCTTGGACCTGTACCTTGTATAGTTTCAAAAATAAAGGATAATTATAGATGGCAAATTATTTTTAAAGGCGATTTATCTTTAGATTTTTGCAAAAAAATTAAAGATAACCTTTATCAATTAAATAAGAATGTATATAATGAAATAAAAGTAACTATTGATATTAATCCAAACAACTTAATTTAGGAGGAAAGAATAATAAATGGCAATTAGAAATATTAGAATAAATGGCGATGATGTTTTAAGAAAAAAATGTAAGGTAGTAACTGAAATTACACCAAGAACTTTAAAACTAATTAAAGATATGGCAGAGACTATGTATGATGCAGATGGCGTTGGGCTAGCTGCACCACAAGTAGGGATTCTTCAAAGAATATTTGTAATAGATGTTTTTGATGATTATGGTCTTAGGGTATTTATTAACCCAGAAATACTAGAAGTATCTGGTACTCAATTAGGAGAAGAAGGATGTTTAAGCGTTCCAGGAGAAGCAGCAGAAGTTGAACGTCCAAACTATGTAAAAGTAAAAGCCTTAAATGAAAAAGGTGAAGAGTTTGTATTAGAAGCAACAGAGCTTTTAGCAAGAGCAATATTACACGAAAATGATCACTTAAATGGTAAGTTATTCATAGATTATTTGAAATAAAAGAGGAGGCTTAACATGAAGATAGTATTTATGGGAACTCCAGATTTTGCAGTACCATC
>JAEXLD010000127.1 GCA_023445445.1 Bacillota bacterium | reverse complement strand
ATTCTATTTATATTTCAATCAAAAGAGTGAATCAGCTAATGGTATATTAAAGAATGCTAAAATAAGAAAAGCTATTGGATTATCAATAGATAGAGATGTTTATACTAAGGATTTAGTAGGTAGATATCAATCTGCTTATGGAATAATCCCAACAGCTATAAATGTTGGAGATGAAAAGTATAGAGATAAAGTTGAAGGACCATTAACAAGTGATGCTAAAACTTATGTGAATAAAAAAGAAAAATTACAAGAGTTATTTAAAGAAGGTTTAAAGGAATTAGGACTTCAAGCAGATGATTTAAGTAAATATGAATTAACTTATTTAAGTCAAGGTGCATCAGAATTACAAAAACAAAGAGCAGAATGGATGGCACAACAAATTAATGGAAATTTAGGAATAAAGATAAATGTTGAAACTCAAGGAGACTGGGGAGTTTATTTAGATACAATGGACAAGTTAGAATATGATTTCACATTATCAGGTTGGTCAGCAGATTATAACAATCCAATGACTTTCTTAGATATATGGATATCAAATGGCGGAAATAACCATACAGGTTATGCAAGTTCTGAGTATGATGACTTATTAGCATCTGTATATAAAGAAACAGATGAAGATAAAATAACAGAAATCTATAAAAAATTAGAAAATAAATTAGTTAATGAAGATGCTGTTATTTCACCAGTTTATTATACAGATAAATATTCATTCTATCAAAATTATGTTAAAGATATTCAATTCACTTCATTTGGTTCAGTTTATGAATTTAAACATGCATATATACAAGGAAAAAATTAATTAACTATATTATATAGAACTAGTATAATGCACATCAACGAATGTTGGTGTGCATTAATTGAATTTAGAAAGGGCGAAGAATATGATTAGGTATGTTATAAGAAGATTTATAGAAATGGTTATTACTATTTATTTAATAGGAACAGCTACCTTTTTTCTTTTAGCAGCAGTTCCAGGAACAGCTATTGATAAGAAAATTCAAAAATTACCAGAGCAAACAAAACAAATTGTTATAGCAAAGTATGGCTATGATAAGCCAGTAATGGAGAGATACTTAATAACATTAAAGAATTATGTAGTAAAAGGAGAATTTGGCGAATCTTTAGTTCATGCTGGAGATACTATTACAAGCATAGTAAAAAATAAAATGCCAGTATCATCAAGACTTGGAATACAACAAATTATTGTAGGAGTTTCATTAGGTATTATTCTTGGCATTGCCGCAGCTATGAATAGAGGAAAGATTATAGATTATGTAATATTGGTAAGTGTACTATTATTGGCATCTGTGCCTTCTTTAGTATTATCTTTATTATTACAACAATATTTAGCTAAAGGGCCTATATTTAATTTACCTATAATTGGGTGGCCTAAAGGAGCTGATGTCTGGTTTGGGGGATGGAAATATACTATTTTACCTACTTTAGCAGGAGCAGGGTCATATTTAGCATATTATGCTAGATTAATGAAAACTAGCATGCTAGATAGTATAAATCAAGATTATACACTTACAGCAAGATCTAAAGGACTATCAGAAGTTGATATAGTGAAGAAGCATGTTTTAAGAAATTCATTTATACCAATTATTACAGTATTGCCAGTTGCAATATCAGGAGTAATTTCAGGATCTTTCTTTATAGAGAGAGTTTTTGCTATCCCGGGGGCTGGTCAATATTTTATACAAGCTTCAAACGATAGAGATATTCCAATATTAATGGGATTAACATTATTATATGCATTAATTTATCTTGTAACAATATTTATAACAGACATACTTTATACAGTTGTAGATCCACGTATAAGATTAGTTAAGTAGACAGGAGAGAAGAGTTATGAGTAAATTAGATTTAAAAGATAAGAGATTTGAATTTGTAGATTCATCTACATTAGATAGTGATTTAGTTGTTAGACCTAATATTAGTTATTGGCAAGATGCTTGGAGAAGACTTAAACAAAATCATATTGCTATAACAGCATTAATTGTATTAATTGTAATTATATTAATGGCTATATTTTCCCCGATAATTAGAAATATGGATTATCAAACAGTAGTAACAGAAAATAAAAATTTATCTCCTAGTGGAAAGTTTTGGTGGGGAACAGACGCTATGGGAAGAGATTTATTTACAAGAGTATGGGTAGGAACAAGAATATCAATAAGTGTAGCTTTAATAGCTACTGTAATAGATATAGTAATTGGTTGTTTATATGGGGGAATAGCTGCATATGTAGGTGGAATAGTAGATGAAATAATGATGAGAATAGTTGAAGTATTAAATAGTATTCCATATTTAATAATCACTTTACTAATTTTAGTTGTTTTAGGTAATGGATACTTTCAGTTGATGCTAGCTTTATGTTTAACAGCTTGGACGAGCACAGCAAGAATGATAAGAGGACAAATTCTTCAATTAAGAGAAAGTGAATATGTATTAGCAGCAGAAGCTTTAGGGGCATCACCATTAAGAATAATATTAAAGCATTTATTACCAAACACAATAGGGTTGATAATATTGGATGTTGCATCAACAATTCCAAGTGTAATTGTTTCTGAAACAGTACTTTCATTTTTAGGGTTAGGATTAAATATTCCAGCATTTAGTTTAGGATCATTATTATCAGCTGGACAACAAGCTATGTCATTCTATCCTTATCAATTATTATTCCCTACTGCAGTTTTATGTTTATTAATTTTAGCATTTAATGTTTTAGGCGATGGATTAAGAGATGCTTTAGATCCAAAGTTAAGACAATAGGAGGCATAAAGATATGGAGAGTTTATTAAATAAAAATGAATCAATTTTGAATGTAAAGAATCTAAAGGTATCCTATCATACTTATGCAGGAGAAGTTCAATCTGTTAGAGGTGTTTCTTTTGATGTTGATAGAGGGGAAGTATTAGCTATAGTTGGAGAATCAGGATGTGGTAAAAGTGTTACAGCTAGGGCAATTATGGCATTAATTCAAGCACCACAAGGAGAAATTAAAGAAGGTAGTGAGATACTTTTTGATGGAGAAAATATATTATCTTATGATAAAAATAAAATAAGAAGCTTTAGAGGTGGAGAATGTGCAATGATATTCCAAGATGCATTAACTTCACTTAATCCAACAATGAAGGTAGGAAAACAAATAATAGAAAATTTAATTATTCATAGAAATATGGATAAAAAGGCTGCAAGAGAAGAGGCTATAAAAATTCTATCTTTAGTTGGAATACCAAATCCTGAAACAAGAATTGATCAATATCCACATGAATTTTCTGGTGGAATGAGACAAAGGGTTATGATAGCTATTGCAGTTGCATGTGAACCGAAAATCTTAATAGCTGATGAGCCAACTACGGCTTTAGATGTTACTATTCAAGCTCAAATACTTGAACTTATTAATGAACTGAAGGAGAGACTTAATACTGCAGTAATATTAATTACTCATGATTTTGGAGTAGTAGCTGGAATGGCAGATAAAATTGCTGTAATGTATGCTGGTAAAATTATTGAAAGTGGAGAAAAAAGAGAAATATTTTATAATCCAAAGCACCCATATACCTGGGCACTTTTAAACTCAGTTCCAAAGTTAGGATGGAAGGGTAAACAATTATTAGATTCAATAAAAGGAACTCCACCAGATTTAATTGCACCACCAACTGGATGTGCCTTTGCAGCCCGTTGTAAATATTGTATGAATGTATGTTTAGAAGAAGAACCTAAGGAATATTCTTTTGGAGATAAACATAATGTGAAATGCTGGTTATATAGTGAAGATATGCCTGAGGACAAGTTAAATTTAATTATGGAGGAGAGAAGAAATGGCTAATGAAAAGAATATAATTTTAGAAGTAAAAAACTTAAAAAAATACTTTAAAATTGGTAGTAAAGACATTCTAAAAGCAGTTGATAATGTTTCATTTGCCATAAAAGAAGGAGAAACATTAGGGTTAGTTGGTGAATCTGGATGTGGTAAGACAACTTGTGGAAGAACTGTAATTGGTATGTACGACAAAACAGAAGGAGAAATATTATATAATGGTAAACCTATAGATAAGTTAAAAGGCAAAGAAAAAAAGCAATTTAACAAGGAAGTTCAAATAATATTTCAAGATCCATATGCATCACTAAACCCTAGAATGACAGTTGCAGATATAATTTCTGAAGGTATAGAGATACATGGATTAGCTAAATCAAAAGAAGCTAAGAATAAAAGAGTTTATGAATTATTAGAACAAGTAGGCCTAAATAAAGAGCATGCTAATAGATTTGTACATGAGTTCTCAGGTGGTCAAAGACAAAGAATAGGTATAGCTAGAGCTTTAGCAGTTGAACCTAAATTTATATTATGTGATGAACCTATTTCAGCCTTAGATGTGTCCATTCAAGCACAAATTGCTAATTTATTAATAAAGCTACAAAAGGAATTAGGATTAACATATTTATTTATTGCCCATGATTTATCTATGGTTAAGCATATTTCAGATAGAGTAGCAGTTATGTATTTAGGAAGTATGGTTGAATTAGCAGATTCAGATGTATTATTCAACAATCCTAAACATCCATATACAGAAGCGCTTATGTCAGCTATCCCTATAGCAGATCCTGACGTAGAAGAAAATAGAAAAAGAATTATGTTAGAGGGAGATGTTCCTAGTCCTATAAATACTCCTAAAGGATGTAAGTTCCAAGGTAGATGCAATAAGTGTATGGAAATATGTAGAAGTGTGGAACCTGAATTAAAAGAAATAGAAAAGAACCATTTTGTAGCATGTCATTTATATAATTAGAATTTAGGAGATTAATCAATGGAAAAATTAAGGAAAATTTTAAGAGACTTTATAAAATGTTTATTTATTGGAAGTCTAATATCTATAGGAATAATTATATTAATAGGCATAATATCTTTATTAATAACTAAATTTAATTGGATAAATTCATTAGAAATTGTAAAAAGCACCTTACTTATAATAGGACCATTAGGCCTTATGTTAGGAGCACTTTTAATACTTAAGAAGAGGGAAGAAAAGGAATTAATATATATTGAGCAGTGGAAAAAAAGGTATAATATATTTTCTTATAAAGTTGTATTAATAATAGTTAGTTTAGTGATTGTATTTTACGGTGGATTTATTGATTGGATTTTATTCCTATAAAAATAAAATAAATAGTATATCAAACCTCTTAAAGGAATAATATATATCTCTTGTTGATAAAATATTTTACCTATGGTATAATAACTTCAAGGTAGCGAATAATAATATTATTAAGGTGAAGAGGTATATTATATGAATGATAGAATTAAGTCATTATTTTATATTATTAGTTCTATATTAGTTGTAGGTATAGTAGGATACTTAGCTATTAATCTTTTAATTTATTTAATTCCAGTTTTAATAGTAATTTATGTGATTTTTAAAATCAAGGGATATATAAATAAAAGAAAAAGTACCAATTCAACTATGAACTATACATATGATAATAAATCAGCTAATAATAGCAGTATAGATGATATATATAATTCTAACGATAAAGTTATTGATGTTGAATATGAAGATGTAAAAAAATAGTTCTAGTTAAAAACTCAGCATATGCTGAGTTTTTATATTGCAATAAGTGGGGGAAAAATGAATTTTAGAAAACTTACAATATTTTATGAAACTGCTAAGTATTTAAATATGACAAAGGTTGCAAAAGAAATGTATATAAGTCAACCATCTATAAGTCAAAGTATAAATGAGTTGGAATCAGAATTAGAAGTGAAATTATTTGATAGAATAGGGAAAAAATTATATTTAACACATGAAGGAGAAGTTTTTTTAAATTACACTAGAAGAATATTAAATTTATATGATGAAAGTGTGAAAACTATTAGAGATATTAATTTAAAGGAAAAGGGAAAACTAGTAATAGGTGCAAGTACAACTATAGGTATATATATGTTGCCAGAAATAATAAAGGGATTTTCAACTGAATTTAAAGATATAGAAATATCATTAATTATTGAAAATACCAAGAATATTGAAAAGTTAATCTTAGAAAATAAAGTTGATTTTGCCTTTGTTGAAGGAGATATTCATTCTGAGGAAATATCAAAGGAAGTAATATGGAAAGATGAATTAGTCTTTATTTGCGGACAAGAAAATCCTCTTAAATCTTATAAGGAGATTTCAGGAAAAGAACTTGAGAATCAAAAGTTAATTATGAGAGAAGAAGGAAGCGGCACAAGGGAAAGAGCAGAATTGTTTCTTAAGAAAAATAAAATAAAATTTAATACTTTTCTAGAATTAGGAAGTACTGAAGCAATAAAGAAAACAGTTGAAGCCAATTTAGGTATAGGATGTCTTTCTTATACTGTTATAAAAGATAAAGTTAAAAGCAAAGAACTTTATATGTTTAGATTAAGTGAGGGGAAAATAGAAAGAGATTTATTCTTAATATTTCATGGTGATAAATTTATATCAAATAATATGAAAGCTTTTATTGAACATTCAAAGAAATATATAAGTAAATAGTTATCATAATTATACAATAATAATATTTTTATTTTAAGTAAACACTATGTATAATAAGTTTCAGTTAAATAATTGAAAGATATTGAGGTGTTTACTTTGAAGAAAATAAAAAATATATTACCTGGTATAATTATCTGTATTCTAATTGGTATAATATCTGAAACTTTAGGAAAAAAGTTCTCAACGGTTGGAGCTGCTACTTTTGCAATATTTATAGGAATACTTTTGGGAAATACTATTTGTAAGTCAGAAAAATATGATGAAGGAACTAAATTTGCAGAAAAGGATTTATTAAATTATTCAATAGTATTAATGGGAGCCAACTTAAATCTTAGAGAAATTATTGCCTTGGGATTCAATGGGTTAATATTTATAATTTTACAAATGACATTAACTATTATAGTTACCTATTGGATAGGTAGAAAGTTGAAATTTAATGAAAAGTATTGTTTATTAATGGCTTCAGGAAATGCTGTATGCGGATCTTCAGCAATAGGGGCAACTGCACCAGTAGTTAAAGCTAAAGATTCTGATAAGGTAATAGCTATTACTATTGTTAATGTAGTAGGTACAATACTTATGATTCTATTACCTTTTATTACTGCAGCATTATATAATAATGAGACCTTGCATACCTCAGCTATGATAGGAGGTATTTTACAATCTGTAGGTCAAGTAATAGGGTCAGCTAAATTTATTTCAGATGATGTTGTGAAATTAGCCACAGTATTTAAAATAATAAGAATAATATTACTAGTAGCAGTGGTTTTAGTATTTGAAAAAGTAGATTTAACAGCAGATGAAGTACCTAAGGAGAAGGATGAAGTAATACATATTGATAATAAGAGAAAAATAAATATTCCTTGGTTTATAACAGGATTTTTCATTGTTTGTGTCCTTTATACAATTGGTTTTATTCCACAATCAATTTCAAAAATATTTAAATGGATAAGTAGTAATTTTGAAATAATTGCTCTTGCAGGTATAGGGATGAGAGTAAAAATATCAGATTTAATTAAAGAAGGACCTTTAGCAATGCTATATGGTGGAGCAGTAGGTATTTCTCAAATTGTTTTTGTAATAATTCTTATAAATATTTTCTTTTAAAATAATATTTTAAATTAACAAAGCAGACAAGAATTTTTGGCTGCTTTATTTTTTATACTATAATTTAAAAAAATATAATTAAGAAAATTAGAGTATCAGCTTGCTAATCAGTATACAAGAAACAGAAAAGATATTTGTAAAAGGGTATATTATAATGTATAATTTATTTATCAAAATTTAGATAAGGGGGCTAATAATGGAAAAGATAAAAATGATAAATCCATTAGTTGAAATGGATGGAGACGAAATGACAAGAATCTTATGGGGCATTATAAAAGAGGAATTGTTATATCCATTCCTAGATTTAAAAACAGAGTACTTTGATTTGGGGTTAGAATATAGAAATGAAACCAATGATGAAGTTACTGTTTTAGCAGCAGAAGCTATAAAGAAATATGGAGTAGGTGTAAAATGCGCAACTATAACTCCAAATGCTGAAAGAGTAAAAGAATATAATTTAAAAGAAATGTGGAAGAGTCCAAATGGAACTATAAGATCAATTTTAGATGGAACAGTTTTTAGAGCTCCAATTACAGTTGATTCTATTAAGCCTTATGTTAGAACTTGGGAAAAGCCAATAACTATTGCTAGACATGCTTATGGAGATGTTTATAAGGATGTAGAAATGAAGATTCAAGGTAAAGGGAAAGCAGAACTTGTATTTACTAGCGAAGAAGGTAAAGAACAAAGAGAATTAATTCATAACTTTAATGGAGATGGAGTAGTTCTAGGAATGCATAACTTAAATAAATCAATTGAAAGTTTTGCAAGAAGTTGCTTTAATTTTGCATTAGATACTAAACAAGATTTATGGTTTGCAACTAAGGACACAATATCCAAAAAATATGACCATACATTTAAGGATATTTTTCAAGAAATATTTGAGAATGAATATAAAGAAAAATTTGAAGAATTAAATATAGAGTATTTCTATACATTAATAGATGATGCTATAGCTAGAGTAATAAAATCAAAAGGTGGATACATATGGGCTTGTAAAAATTACGATGGTGATGTAATGAGTGATATGATAGCTACTGCTTTTGGCTCTTTAGCAATGATGACTTCTGTTTTAGTTTCTCCAGAAGGTTATTATGAATATGAAGCTGCTCATGGAACAGTTCAAAGACATTATTATAATCATTTAGCAGGGAAAGAAACTTCAACTAATTCTATTGCAACTATTTTTGCATGGTCTGGAGCTTTAAGGAAAAGAGGAGAATTAGATAGCAATAATGATTTAATTGAATTTGCTAATAATTTAGAAAAAGCTTCTATGCAAACAATAAATGAAGGATATATGACTAAGGATTTAGCTTTATTATCAGAATTAGAGAATATTACAGTAACTAATTCTTCAGAGTTTATAAAGGAAATAAGAAATAGATTAGAAAGTATATACAATATATAATAATTAGAATAAAAAAATCACCTTCAATTAAAACTATAATTGGAGGTGATTTTATGTCACATAAAAATAATAAAAATTCAAAGAAAAATAAAAAGGCAGGACAAAAGACTAAAGCTGAATTAAGAAAGATGAAGGTGGAAACAGCAGACGAAGTTGGATATTCAAAGGAATCTAGAAAATTAGGCAAAAATAAGCCAAGAAGTGAAGATAATTAATTTTATGTTGTGGAATAGCACATTTTTATAGATGTTTTAAATAAAAAATGTAATAATATTATTATGAGTATATAGTAAGGGGGATTTTAATTGAGCAATTATGAGATAAAGACTACAATAAATTATCCAATAGAAAGAGTATTTAAAGTATTTATTGATTTAAATAAAAGAGAAATTCCAAAGTTTAATGATAAAAATCCTGTTGGATGTAGCAATAAAAGAACTATAAAATATGTAGCTAAGCAAAAGATAGAAATGTTAACAACAGTTACTGGATATGAAAAGAATAAATTATATGAAGTAACTAATTCAATTGATAAGGATAAGTATATTTCTAAATATACTTTTTCTGAAATTGATGATAACTCTACAGAAGTATCATTAAAGGAAGTTCAAGATATAAAAAGCTTTTCTTCTAAGATTACTGTTTTAATACAAAAAATTGGTGCAAAAAAGAAAATGAAAGAAAAAATAAATAATTTAAAAGAAATACTTGAAAAAGAATTAGAAAGACGAGATGGAAGTGCTACTCAAAAGGAAGCTTAATAGAAGTATTAAACAATACTGTAAATAAGAAAAAATTGAAATAAAAGTAAGAACATATAATAAGATAAGAGGCTGCTTCAACAGCCTCTTATTAAAAATTAAGAATTATTAAAGTAATTAGGTACAAATTACTAAAAACATATCTTTTTACAAACTCCTTTAGGAGTTTATTCCCTAATTATACATTTTACATTCTAAATTTAAAACGCCCAATTACCATTAGTAAATATCTTTATTTCCTTATTGTCTGATGTATAGCCTACAATATCTAAATCTTTTGTACCTATCATAAAGTCAACATGGATAATTGAATCATTAGCTCCTTTATTCAAAAGTTCTTCATCTGATAGATTTTCACCATTTACTAAACAAATAGGGTATGATCTACCAAAAGCTAAATGGCAAGCTGCATTTTCATCAAATAAAGTATTATAGAAAATAATATTTGAATTAGATATAGGTGAATCATAAGGAACTAAAGCAACTTCACCTAGATATCTTGCTCCTTCATCACTTTCTAATAAGTCTTTTAAGGTATCATAGCCTTCTTCAGCGTTATAATCTACAACTTTACCATTTTCAAAAGTTAAGGAGAAGTTATTAATTAGATTACCACTATAACTTAATGGTTTAGATGATGTTACAGTACCATTAACTCCATTTCTCTTTGGTAATGTAAATACTTCTTCAGTTGGCATATTAGCATTGAATTCTATTCCAGAACTACATTTCTCAGCTCCACCAAGCCATAAATGATCTTCAGGTAACTCTATAGTTAAATCTGTTCCTTGTGAATTTTTATAATGTAATTTTTTGAATTTATATTCATTTAAGAATTCTAATTTTTTAGCTATATTTTTATTATGATCATCCCAAGCTTTAATTGGATCATCATTATTTAATCTTACAACATCAAAGATAACTTCCCATAACTTATCTACAGCATCTTTAGAATTTGAATCATTAAATACCTTCATTGCCCAAGCTTCTGTTGGAACTGAAACAACTGTCCAACGAATTTTATTTGACATAGAATAATCAGAGTATTCTTTTAAAGCTAACTGTCTACTTTTTTGAAAAGCAGATATTTTTTCCATAGGAATTCCTTTATAACCATCAGGATCAGATGCAGAAATAGAAATGACACAACATCCTTCTCTTGCATAAGAATTATAAGATTCCGCTACCCAGTTTGGAACATCTTTTAATGTATCAATAGATGCATTTTCTAGTTTAAGCCTTTGTATAGTTTGATCACCATAATGAACTATAACTTCTTTAGCTCCTTCTTCATATCCAACTTTAGCTATAGCTCTTGCAAAATCAACACATTCAACAGGTGTATTTATTAGTAAAACCTGATTCTTTTGCAAGTTAACTCCCTTTTTTACTGCTAATTTAGCATACTTTTCTAACATTTTTTCCATGTCCATAAAAAATCACCTCAAATTTATAAATTTTATACTTTTATTATATCATTCTTACATAATATAGTAGATTAGTCTAGTTAAAATAAATAAGTATAAATTTTCTTGTGTATAATAATAATTATTAATATAATATATAGTGCCATAAACCAATGAAACAAGAGGTGAAATTTAGTGTTTAGTTTATTAAATACACTAGTAGAAAAAAACAGAATATATGGAAAAGAAGGAAAGGTTGCATCTTATATACCAGCTCTATCAAAGGCAAATATAGATGATTTAGGTATATATGTTGTAGACTCTAGAGGAAAAGAATATTATGCAGGAGACTATGATAAAAAATTTACTATGCAAAGTATTTCTAAAATAGTTTCTTTAATTTTAGCTATAAGAGATAATGGAAGATATAATGTATTTAAAAAGGTAGATGTGGAACCAACAGGAATGGGCTTTAATTCAATAGTGAATTTAGAAGCTAGAGATAGTGGAAAGCCATATAATCCAATGATTAATGCTGGAGCAATAGTTACAACTTCATTAATAGATGGTAAGGATGTAGATGAAAAGTTAGAAAAAATATTAGATTTTATGAGAACTGTAACTAATAATAATCATATAGATGTAAACGAAGAAGTATATTTATCAGAAAAGGAAACTGGAAATAGGAATAGAGCTTTAGCCTACTTTATGAAAAGTACTGGGGTTTTAGAAGGGGATGTAGAAGAAATCTTAGAACTGTATTTTAAGCAGTGTTCAATAGAATTAACTGCAAAGGATTTAGCCAGATTTGGCGCAGTACTAGCAAATGATGGAGTTATACCTTGGACAAATGAAAAGATAATACCTAAGGAAGTCTGCAGAATAGTAAAAACTATAATGGTTACTTGCGGTATGTATGATGCATCAGGTGAATTTGCTGTAAATGTTGGTATTCCAGCAAAGTCAGGTGTCGGTGGGGGCATAATTGCAACAGTTCCAAGAAACTTTGGAATAGGGATTTATGGACCATCACTAGATGAAAAAGGAAATAGTATTGCAGGTATTAACCTAATTAAAGATTTATCTAAGGAATTAGATTTAAGTATTTTCTAATATATATATTAATTAAAATGTAATGATTTATTTACTTAATAATAGTATAATTTATATAAAAATAGCTTTAAGGAATTAATTCCTTAATTTGGAGGAAAAAATGGAAAGATTATTGATTTTAGATTCAAACTCTCTTTTAAATAGAGCCTTTTATGCAATTCCAGAGCTTACAACTTCTGAAGGTATTCATACAAACGCAGTTTATGGATTTGTAAATATGCTATTTAAAATGAGAGAGGAATTAAAGCCAGATTATATAGTAGCAGCCTTTGATAAAAAAGGACCTACTTTTAGACATAAAGAGTATCAAGAATACAAGGCTGGTAGAAAGAAAATGCCACCAGAACTTGCAGAGCAATTTCCAATAATAAAGGAAATTTTAAACTTATTATCAATAACTATATATGAATTAGAAGGATTTGAAGCTGATGACATTATTGGATCTTTAGCTAAACATGCAGAAAAAAATAATATAGAAGTATATATAGTTACTGGAGATAGAGATGCACTTCAATTGGCTTCAGATAATATAAATGTAGTTATAACTAAAAAAGGTGTATCGGAAACAGCTACATTTAACCATAATAGCTTTATTGAAGAATTTGGAGTAACTCCAACTCAATTTATAGATGTAAAAGGTCTTATGGGAGATAAGTCAGACAATATTCCTGGAGTTCCTGGTATTGGAGAAAAAACTGCATATAAATTAATACAAACCTATGGTTCTATAGAAGAAGTATTAAATAATATAGATAATATTAGTGGTAAAAAAGTAAAGGATAATTTAGAAACCTATAAAGAACAAGCTATTTTTAGTAAAAAGCTAGCAACTATAATGACAGAAGTGCCAATAGATTTTGATTTAGATGATATAAAAAGTCAAGAATCCTTTAATAAAGATGGACTTAAGAAGATGTTCTTTAAACTTCAAATGAAAACTTTATTAGATAAGCTTTTTAGCGGTGAAGAAGATGATGATAAGGAAGATGAGAAAATAAATATTAAATATATAGATAGTTCTAATTCACTTTTAGAACTTTCTAATGAATTAAATGGAACTATATATATTTCCTTTGAGGCAAATAATAGTGAAAAGTATTCTGAAATATCATTAAATAATCTTTATATTTCATGTAATAAAGAAAATTACTTCATTAAGTTTAGTGAAATTAGTAATGAAGATGAAAGTTCTGCTAATTTAGCTTTAAAAAACATAATGGAAAATAGTAATTTAAAAAAGGTTATTCATGAAGGGAAACCTTTAATTACTATATTAAATAAGTTAGGAATATCTATTGCTAGTTTTGACTTCGATACGGCTATAGCAGCTTATTTAATAAATTCTGCAAGAACTTCTTATGATATTTTATCTTTAATAAATGAATACTTAGGTGAAGATATTAAAGGAAATAAAGATGAAATTAAGTGTAGGATTAATAGTAAACTAGAAGATATTTATAATATACTTAATGAAAAAATAAAAGAAGAGAATATGGAGGAACTATATTATAATGTAGAGCATCCTTTAATTTTTGTTTTATCTTCAATGGAATCCTTAGGGTTTAATATTAATAGAGAAATGCTAGATACTTTAGCAATAAAATTTAAAGAGGAAATCGGAAGAACAGAGAAGGAAATATTTGATTTAGCTGAAGAAAAGTTTAATATAAATTCACCAAAACAGCTAGGGAAAATTCTTTTTGAAAAGCTTGATTTACCAGTTGTAAAGAAAACAAAAACAGGTTATTCAACTAATGCTGAGGTATTAGAAAAGCTTCAAGATAAGCATGAGATAATACCAAAAATAACATATTATAGACAAATAACTAAACTTAATTCTACTTATGTGGAAGGTTTAAAGAATGTTATTGATGTGGATGGAAAGATACATTCAACTTTCAACCAAACTGTAACTACCACAGGAAGATTATCTAGTACAGAACCTAACCTTCAAAATATTCCTATAAAATATGAGATGGGAAGAGAAATAAGAAAAGTATTTATACCTGATGAAGCAGAAGAT
>JAEXLD010000038.1 GCA_023445445.1 Bacillota bacterium | reverse complement strand
TTAATGCTGTTATTGTCCCAGTTGATATTCCTGATGCAAAAATCATTTTTAATCCTTCTGGTAGTTGTGCAATAAACTCTGGTCTAAATGTTACTCCAAGTCCTAATCCAATAGATGTAGCTATTATTAAAAGGTTTCTTTCATTTATTTTTACTTTACTTAAAGTTTTTATTCCAGCAGCTGCAACAGTACCAAACATAACTATTCCAACTCCTCCTAATACTGGTTGTGGAATACTATTAACTATTGCTGCAATCTTTGGTAAAAATCCTAATAAAACTAATATTACTCCTGCCATAACTGCTACATAACGACTTGCTACTTTAGTTAAAGGTATTAACCCAACATTTTGACTAAATGTTGTATTTGGTAATGTACCTACAAAACCACCTATCATACTACCAATTCCATCAGCTAATACCCCTTGTCCTATACGCTTATCACTCATTTCAACCTCTGAAACTTCTCCAATTGCTTTTAAACATCCTACAGTTTCAATTGCAGTAACAAAGTATGCAGGAATAAATGCAATAAGTGCTTTTAAGTCAAAATTTACTCCGTATTCAAATATTTTAGGCATTGATACCCAACTTGCTTCTTTAACCCCTGTAAAATCTACTAATCCAAATGGTATACATATAATATATCCTATTATCATTCCTATAAGAATAGATGCACTACTAAGCATTCCTTTTCCATAACGATTCAATAACAAAGTCCCAAATAACACTAGCATTGATATAGATATATTTTTTACACTTCCATAATCTGCAGCTCCACTACCACCTGCTGCCCAGTCTATAGAAACTGGCAATAAAGTTAATCCTATTAAGCATACAACAGTTCCTGTAACTATTGGTGGAAATAATTTCATTAAAGGTCTTATAAAGTAGCTTAAAATAACTTCAAATATTCCTCCTAATATTGTTGCTCCTATTATTCCAGGTAAGCCTAAAACTGAACCAACAGTAATAGAAGGTGATACAAAAGTAAAATCTGTCCCCATTATACAAGCAACCTTAGATCCAACTGGTCCTACTCCCTTAGCTTGTATTATGGTAGCTATCCCTGCAGCTAGTATTGATGCACTTATTAGTGCTGTTGATGTTTTTGCATCAAATCCTAAAGCACTAGATACAACTAGTGGTACAACAATTATTCCACCAAAAGCCGCAAATATATGCTGAATTCCAAATAGTATTTTTTCTCCCATGGATGGATTGTCATCAACTTTATAGTTTAATTTAATTCCATCATTTCTTTGTAAGTTTTCCATTATTTTATCCTCCATTTTTCTAAATTAAAAGCACCTCGATACCGAGGTGCTTGTCTAAAAAATAGAAGTAAAATTACTAATTATAAAAATACTTACCTTTAATTTTAAACGCGTACCTCGTAGTCTGCCAATTTACGGTTAGCAGGTAGAAACTTTCGGTCCATATTACCGATGATATACGAGCTCTTTTAATTATAGTGGTATTATACACAAATTTACTTTAAATTTCAACCTAATACTTATTAACATTAATATTAGGTTGAAATCATCTAATCTATTCTTTTACATAATATTACTTTACATAAGTGCTATATATTCCATATTTTATACTTTTTTCTATAAAATATTAAATATCTATATTGTAATATTTATCTAATTATGTTACTATATCAATATTATAAATGTTTATTTAATATTAAATTATTAATAAATAGTTTAATAAATTAATATTTTATCATCAATTAATTTAAAAAGGGGGATTTTTTATGAAAAAGAAATTACTTGTAGGACTTCTAGCCTCACTAATGGCTACATCACTCTTAATTGGATGTGGAAGTTCTAGTTCTAACAGTGAAATTATTAAAATAGGAGGAATTGGTCCATTAACTGGTAGTGCATCTACTTACGGTATTTCTGTTAAAGAAGGGGCATCTTTATTAGAAAAAGAAATTAATGATGCTGGCGGAATAAATGGTAAAAAAATTGAATTTATATTTGAAGATGATGCTGCCACTCCTGATGGTGCAATGCAAGCTTTTAATAAATTAGTAGATAAAGATGGTGTAGTTGCTATTTTAGGAGGAGTTACTTCTGGAGCTACTTTAGCTATAGCTAAGAATTCAACAGAAAGACAAATTCCTATGATTACACCTACAGGAACTGAACCTTCTATAACTAACGAAGGTGGAGAATATATGTTTAGAGGATGTTTCATAGACTCATTCCAAGGTGAGATATTAGCTAAATATACTAAAGAGAATTTAAATAAAAAGACAGCTGCTGTTTTATACAATGCTGGTTCTGATTACTCCATAGGTATAGCAAAAGCTTATAAAGAAACCTTAGAAAAAAATGGTGGAAGTGTAGTTGAATACTTATCTTATAATGATGGAGATACAGATTTCAAAGCACAATTAACAAAAATTAAAAGTTCTAATCCTGATGTAATAGTATTACCTGATTACTATAATGTTGTTGGACTTATAGCTAAACAAGCTAGAGATATATCTATTACTTCTCAACTTTTAGGTGGAGATGGTTGGGAATCTGAAGAGTTAGTTAATATAGGTGGAGATGCTGTAGATGGTGCTATTTATATTAATCACTATTATTCAGGAGATACTTCTGAAATTGTTAAAAACTTTGTTGATTCTTATAAGAAGGAATATAACAAAGACCCAGATGCCTTTGCAGCTTTAGGTTACGATTCTGCTAAAATTTTAGTTGAAGCAATTAAAAATGCTAATAGTACAGATGGTGCTACTATTAAAGATGAATTAAGTAAAATAGAATTAGAAAGCGTTACTGGAAAAATTAGTTTTAACGAAGAAAGATCTGCAATAAAAGGTGCAGCAGTTATTAAATTAGAGGGTGAAAATAAGGTATTAGCTGATAAAATAAATCCTTAATTTTTTTATACAGGGAGGATTAAATATGGAATTTATACAACAATTAATAAATGGATTAGCTTTAGGTAGCGTATATGCCCTCCTAGCTTTAGGTTACACTATGGTTTATGGAATAATACAGCTTATAAATTTTGCTCATGGTGAAATTTACATGATTGGCGCTTTTTCAGGGTTTTATGCATCAAGTGTATTAAAATTACCTTTAATTCCTACATTATTAGCAGCCATGGCTGCTTCTGCAATACTTGGAATTTTAATAGAAAAGATTGCCTATAAGCCTTTAAGAAAATCTCCAAGAATAGCATTATTAATTACTGCTATTGGCATATCATTATTTTTACAAAATATAATGAGTAAATTTGTTGGAACAGCTCCAAAGCATTTTCCAGAGTTAATAAACCTTAATCCTATTAAATTAGGTAGCCTTCAGTTAGATTGGAAAACCATATTGATGTTTACAGTTTCTGCACTCCTTGTAATTCTCCTTCAATTTATTGTATATAAAACTAAGGTTGGAAAAGCAATGAGAGCGGCTTCTTTCGATATAGAGGCTGCTTCATTAATGGGAATTAATGTGGACAACACTATTTCCCTTACTTTTGCTATTGGATCAGCATTAGCTGGTATTGCTGGTGTTCTAGTTGCAATTTCTTATCCTAGCATCACTCCTTACATTGGTGTAATGCCTGGGTTAAAAGCCTTTGTTGCAGCAGTACTTGGAGGAATTGGAAGCATACCTGGAGCATTAATTGGTGGTTTATCAATAGGATTATTAGAAACTTTATCTAAAGCATATATTTCAACTACCTTTTCAGATGCTATTGTATTTGGAATTTTAATAATAATTCTTATAATTAAACCTACTGGTCTATTAGGTAAAAAGACTAATGAGAAAGTGTAGGTGAGTGTAATGAAAGAATTTTTTAATAAAAAGATGTTATTAGTATTAATATCCGTCATTTTAGCTTATGGTATTCTATTTGGTCTTACAACCTCTGGAATTGTTAAATCTTATTATACTGGAATAATTATTTTAACATTAATTAATATTATTTTAGCTGTTTCACTAAATTTAATAGTTGGCTTTACTGGGCAACTTTGTTTGGGACATGCTGGATTTATGGCAATAGGTGCTTATGTATCAGCTATGCTTACAAAAGAAGCAAACTTTCCATTTTTCATTGCATTATTAATTGGTGCTATTATTGCAGCAATTTTTGCAGCTTTAATAGGTTATCCAACATTAAGATTAAAAGGTGATTATTTTGCTATTACCACTTTAGCTTTTTGTGAAATAATTAGAGTTATAATAATGAATATTGAGGCTGTTGGTGGTGCTACAGGTCTTAAGAGCATACCAAAAAAGACAGACTTTACTATTGCTTTTATATTTGCTACTTTAACTGTTTTAATAATATATAATATCCTACATTCTTCACAAGGTAGAGCAATGATTACTGTTCGTGAAAATGAAATTGCTGCTGAAGCTATGGGGGTAAATACTTTTAAATATAAAATGATGGCATTTATAATAGGAGCATTTTTTGCAGGCTTAGCTGGCTCCTTATATGCTCACTATATGGGATATATACAACCTTCTACTTTTAACTTTGTTAAATCTATAGATTATTTAACTTATGTTGTATTTGGAGGTATGGGATCATTGTCAGGTTCAATTATAGCTACTATAGTATTAACATTCTTACCTGAGTTACTTAGAGGCTTTGCTGAATATAGAATGATTATCTACCCTATTGCCCTTGTTGTTCTTATGCTATTTAGACCTCAAGGACTTTTAGGAGATAAAGAAATATCATTAAAAATATTTAAGAATACTTCTAAGAGAGTAGAAAAAGCAAAAAGAGGAAAGGAGGCGTAAACTATGTTAGATGTTTCAAACTTATCAATAGAGTTTGGTGGATTAAAAGCTGTATCAGAATTTAATCTAACCATTGATGAAAAGCAAATAGTTGGTTTAATAGGTCCCAACGGAGCTGGTAAAACTACTGTTTTCAACATGTTAACTGGTGTATATTCTCCAACTAATGGAAGTATATCCTATCTTGGAGAAAATCTTAATGGTCTTAAACCTTATAATATAACTAAGAAAAAGATAGCAAGAACCTTTCAAAATATAAGATTATTTTCTAACCTTACAGTATTAGATAATGTGAAAATAAGCTTTAATTATAGAATTAATTATTCTTTATTTGATTCTATTTTAAGAACACCTAAATTTAAAAAAGAAGAGAATAAAATTGAAAAAGAAAGCTTAGAGCTTCTTAAAATATTTTCATTAGACAAAAAAGCTGATGAAACTGCTAAAAATCTTTCCTATGGAGACCAAAGAAAACTTGAAATAGTTAGAGCTCTTGCAACTAAACCATCCTTACTTTTATTAGATGAACCAGCTGCTGGTATGAATCCTCAAGAAACAAGAGAACTTATGAATCTAATAAATTGGATAAAAGAAAAGTTTAATATCTCTGTTCTTTTAATTGAACATGATATGAAATTAGTTATGGGTATTTGTGAAAAAATAGTAGTTATTGACTATGGCAGGAAAATTGCAGAAGGAACACCTGATGAAATAAAAAGTAATCCTAAAGTAATTGAAGCTTACTTAGGAGAGGGGGCTTAAAAAATGCTTAAAATAGACAATATAAATTTATATTACGGTGGCATACACGCCCTAAAAAATCTATCTTTAGAAGTGAAAAAGGGTGAAATAGTAACTTTAATAGGTGCAAATGGTGCTGGTAAAACCTCCACACTAAGAGCTATATCAGGGCTTGAGCCTATTAAATCAGGAACTATTACCTATAAAGATGGAAATCTAAAAAAGGTTCCTGCTCATAAAATAGTTTCTCTTGGCTTATCTCATGTCCCTGAAGGCAGAAAGATTTTTGCAAACCTTACAGTAAAGGAAAACTTAGAATTAGGTGCTTATTTAAAGAAAAATAAAAGTGAAATTAAATCAGATATAGAAATGGTATTTTCTAAATTTCCAAGATTAAAAGAAAGAGAAAAACAGCTATCTGGAACTCTTTCTGGTGGTGAGCAACAAATGTTAGCCATAGGTCGTGCTTTAATGAATAGACCAGAAATGTTAATTTTAGACGAACCTTCCATGGGACTTGCTCCCTTAGTTGTAAAAGATATATTTGATACTATTGTTGAAATAAATAAATCTGGTACAACAATTCTACTTGTAGAACAAAATGCTAATATGGCTTTATCTATTGCCAATAGAGCTTATGTACTAGAAACAGGGAGAATAGTTTTATCAGGGGAAGCTAGCGATTTATTAAATGATGATAGCATTAAAAATGCTTATCTTGGTGAATAAGAAAGTGGCTATATATGTTTTGCTTATTCCGTCCCTTGCTCCAAGTCAATGCAAACCATATATAGCCACTTCAAAACTAAAGAAAAGGAATTTATAAAAAATTGTTAACAGGGTAATATTTATATAAATTCCTAGAAAATAAAATGCTCCTCTAATAATGTATTGAAGTAGCATTTTATTTTTCATTAATATATATATTAAATAAATTAATTCGTCAAAAACTATTTGAATTTTATACTCCTACTATATTTCTAAGCCATTTCTTTTGCTTATACCTCTTAAATCCTAAAACAAATTTATAAACTTCTTCAATAGTTATCATTGCATAAACATAGTATATAGGCAATCCTAGTACTATTCCTCCTAAAAAAGCAAATGGGATACCTACAAACCAAACCCCTGTTAAATCTAAGATTAATGATGCTTTTGTATCTCCACCACTTCTTAGAACACCTACTATATTAACTAAATTAAACATCCTAAAAGGTAAACAGCATACAAATACAGTTAAACACTTTGTTATATCACCTGCTACAGTTCTATCAACTGAAAATAGATTAATTAATGGTTTTCTTATTAATATACAAATTGTTCCCATTACTATGGTAAGAATTAGTTGTATAATAAAAAAGCTTTTTGCATGCTTCTCAGCATCCTTTAATTTATTTGCTCCTAATTCATTTCCTAAAATTACTGCTGTAGCTGAGCTAAGACCTTGGAATAAAACTATGCAAATTTGCTCAACATTTTGTGTTATCGTAATTGATGCAACAGCTTCATCTCCCATTCTTCCATAAACTAAGGAATACATAGTTACACCTAGCCCCCACATAAATTCATTTGCAATAACTGGAGAAACAGTAATTAAATATTTTTTAATAAAGTCCTTATTAAAACTAATTAACTCTTTTATCTTAGCAGCTGCTGCACCTTTACTAGCATAAGCCACTGTTAGTATTGATAAGCACTCTACTAATCTTGCTATTACAGTTGCTATTGCAGCTCCTTGTACTCCCAGTCTAGGTGCTCCAAAGTTTCCAAATATAAAAGTATAATTTAGTACTACATTTACCATTATAGCAACTAGACTAATGAAAACTGGAGCTTTAACCTTATTAGTTGCCCTAAGTACAGAAATATAACAATTGGTAATTGCAGTTAATGGATAACTTAGTGCCACCACTACTAAGTAAGAAGCCCCAATAGCTATAGTTCCTTCACTTGGAGTAAAAATTCTCATTACTGCTTTAGGTATAAATAGTCCTGCAAGCATAAATAAAATAGCTGCTGAAAGCCCTATAATAAGAGAAGATCCAAGTACCTTTCTAATATTATTTATATCCCTTTTCCCCCAATATTGAGCTGTTAAAATTGATGAGCCACTAACTACTCCAAATAGTAATAATGTAAATACAAAGAAAACTTTATTTGCTAGCCCTACTGCTGCTATAGAGCTTTCCCCTAATGAACCTATCATTAAATTATCTACTAAATTTAATATTGTATTTAATAATGCTTGAATAGCAATTGGTATAGCAATTGCCACTATTTTTTTTATAAATTTTCTATCTTCAAAAATATTCTTAAAATATGTTACTTCCATGAAATCTCCTTAAGCTAATTTACTTTAATAATTTTTACTTTTGTTTCATTGTAAGTTACTTGTCCACCAATATCTGAAATACCTGATTCTGTTAAGTAGTTAGGATTTCCATGCTTAGTCCACCATCCTACATACATAAGAACAATATTATCTGATACTATGTTATCAATATTTAACTTTACAGTTATTTCACCTTTTTTGCTTTTTAATGTTACTATCTCATTATTATTTAGCTTTAAAGCTTTAGCCATATTTTCATTTATATATGCAATTGCAATTCCATCTTTATCCATCATATGCTGACTAGATAAGCTATCTCTTGTATGGTTTGTTAATAATATAAATTCTTCTTCTTTAATATACTCTCTATACAACTTATCATTAAAGAAAATTTCAAATTTACCTGACTTAGTTTCAAATTTTTTATCTTCCCAAGCTATTGGTTTATGAATAGTAAAATTATTATTCTTTAAATACTCAATATTTACTTCTTTATTATATTTCTTTAAAGGTTCTATTACTTTACTTAAATACTCTTGCTTATCTACATAAGGATATCTTTCTATATTAAGGCTTCTAGCAAGTTCTTTAAATAGCTCATATTCATCCATTAATCTTTCCCTTGGCGCTGCTGCCCTTTCATTATATATAATATATGGATTTGTCATAGAGCTATAGATAATATCTTCACTTTCTAAAGTGCTAGTAGTTGGAATAAATAAATCACATTCCTTTGCAGTATCTGTCATAAACATATCAAAACATACTTTAAACTCAATTTTAGAAAAAGCATCCTTTAATTCATTTAAATCTGCAAGTTGATTTAGTAAATTAGATTTAGTAACTACAGCCATTTTTACTGGAATATTATATTTATTTAATTCACCTTTTAAAATGTCTTCTTTTATATAAATATTTTCATTATTATAATAGTCTTTACCTTCTAAAGAAGCTTTTATAAAATCTGCCATTTCACTTACATAATAAAATCTATTTTCACAAAGCTCCTCACTATTATATGGATCAGAATTAATTACATTTGGATAAACTTTATTTGCATAATTAATTCCTCCACCACTAAAGCCAATTTGTCCTGTTATGGCTCCTAAAATATCTACTAAACTTATAGTATTACCACCATTTTTATATTTTTGCATTCCATAACCAAGTAATATTGTTGAATATTTATTTGTATATAAATCAACTAATTCTTCTATATCCTTCTTATCTACTCCAGAGGCTTCTATTAATTTATCTAATTCCAATGATTCTACATAACTTCTATAATCATCAAAAGCATTAACATAATTATTAATATAACTTTCATCATATAATTCTTTTTCTATTATTATCTTTCCCATTGCAAGAGCTAAAGCTCCATCACCATTAGGCTTTATTTTAATATATTTATCTGCTATTTCAGCTGTCTTCGTATAAATAGGATCAATAACTATTATTTTACTTCCATTGGCCTTTGCTTTCTTAATACATTGCATAGTGTGTATAGATGTAAAAGCAGGATTCTTACCCCAAATAAATATTGATTTGCTATTAAACATATCTTCTAAAGAATGACTTCTTACATCTCCGAAATTTAGTGTTTGTGCTTTTATTCCAGCACTCCAGCAAGGTCCCCCTTTAGCTTTGCTTACTCCACCAAAGAAATTAAAAAATAAATCTCCCATGCTTTTAAGCAAAGCACCATTACCATATTGCTCATAATACAATATAGATTTTGATGAATATTTCTCTCTATAATAACTTAACTTTTCTGTTAATATTGATATTGATTCCTGAAAGGATATATCTTTCCATTCTCCATTAACCTTCAACATTGGATTATATAATCTATCTTTGTGGTGCAATCTATCCAAATGAGCAAGGCCTTTTTTACATACGAACCCCTTAGTAAAGGGATGATTTTTATCGCCTACTATTTTTAATATTTCATTATTTTCAATATAAATATTAAATTTACAACAATCAAAGCAATCTAAAGTACATCCATGGCTTAATACTTTCATTTTTCCCCCTATATCCTCTTATTTTTATTTTCTTCTCTTCTTTTATAATTCAATAACATTATATATCTTTATTATAAATTATAATAGGATATGTTTTTATAATTTATAACTAATTATAAAAAAGAAAACTCCTATTGGAGTTTTCAAAATTTATATATTATCAACTTTCTAGTTAATATAACTTATACTTTAATTATAGTTCTTCACCATTTGAGGCTATTACCTTCTTATACCAATGAAAGCTCTTTTTCTTACTTCTTTTTAATGTTCCTTTACCTTCATTATCCCTATCTACATAAATAAATCCATAACGTTTTTTCATTTCACCAGTTCCAGCACTTACTAAATCTATACATCCCCAAGTAGTATATCCAAGTAAATCAACACCATCTAATTCAACAGCATCCTTCATAGCCTTAATGTGTTCTCTTAAATATTCTATTCTATAATCATCCTCAACATATCCATTTTCATCAGGAACATCCACTGCACCTAATCCATTTTCTACTATAAATAATGGTTTTTGATATCTATCATACAATGAATTAAGAGTAATTCTAAGTCCAACTGGATCTATTTGC
This sequence comes from Bacillota bacterium, assembly GCA_023445445.1. Classification (GTDB taxonomy): domain Bacteria; phylum Bacillota; class Clostridia; order Clostridiales; family Clostridiaceae; genus Clostridium. The sequence goes on along the minus strand of JAEXLD010000038.1, from coordinate 743 downwards.
CATCCCCATTCACTTTCTTTTAAGTTAGGATTTTTTAATGAAGCAAATATATTCCCTTCTGTTAACTTATTAACCTCTGGGTCTGCACTTACACATCTTGAAGAATAATAAGAGAAGGATATAAAATCTACAGTATGTTTCTTTAATATTTCTTTATCTCCTTCTTCCATATTAATATGGATGCCCTTTCTCTCCATTTCTTTAAGTGCATATGCTGGATATTCTCCTCTTGATTGTACATCTACAAAGAAATAGTTTTCTCTATTTCTTTCCATAGCCATTAAAACATCATTAGGATGGCAAGTATATGGATAAGTATCACCTGCTGCTAACATACATCCAACCATATTATTTGGATCTACTTCATGTGCAATTTTAGTTGCTATAGCACTTGCTACTAATTCATGATGTGCTGCTTGATACTTAACTTGCTCTCTATTTTCTCCTTCTTCAAAACATATTCCAGCTCCCATAAATGGTGCATGAAGTATCATATTTATTTCATTAAATGTTAGCCAATATTTAACTAATCCCTTATATCTATTGAAAATAACATTACATAGATTTTCATAGAATTCTACCATTTTTCTATTTCTCCATGCACCATATTTTTTAATAAGGTTCATTGGGCAATCAAAATGAGTTATTGTAACTAATGGTTCTATTCCATATTTATGGCATTCTTTGAATAAATCCTCATAGAATTTTAATCCTTCTTCATTTGGATTTACATCATCACCATT
>JAEXLD010000022.1 GCA_023445445.1 Bacillota bacterium | reverse complement strand
TACTTGGAGTTTCATTAGCAGTAGCAGCTATACCAGAGGGATTAGCAGCTATAGTAACAGTAGCACTTGCTTTAGGTGTATCTAGAATGCTAAAGAAAAATGCATTAGTTAGGAAGCTTCCAGCAGTAGAAACACTAGGATGTACATCTGTAATATGTTCTGATAAAACAGGAACCCTTACTCAAAATAAAATGACAGTAAAAGAAGTCTACATTAATGGAAGAATTTATGATTTAGATAAGGAAGAATTAAATAGTCACTTAACCTTAGTAAAGGCCTTTGTATATTGTAATGATTTTAATTATGATTTTAATAATAAAAACATAGATAATGCTCTTTTAGGTGATCCTACGGAAACTGCCTTAGTAAAAGCTTTTTTTAATGAAGTAAACACTTTAAAAGACTTTATGTCAAAGGCTAGTAGAAGTTTTGATCTCCCTTTTGATTCTAATAGAAAGATGATGAGTGTTATAGTTAAAGAAGGAAATAAAGAAGTTTGCTATATGAAGGGAGCACCAGAAAGAGTAATAGAAAAATGTACACAAATATTAGAAAATGGAGTGGTTAAGCCATTAACAAGTCAAAAGAAAAGGCAAGTAGCTTCATATATAGAAGCTATGTCTAATAGGGCTCTTAGATGTATTGCATCTGCTTACAAAGAAACAGGATTAATAAGAGGAGAAGATTTAGAAAAGGATTTAATTTTTTTAGGTGTTGCAGGGAGTATTGATCCACCTAGAATAGAAGTTAGAGATGCAGTTTTAAAATGTAAGCTTGCAGGTATACAACCAGTAATGATTACTGGAGATCATAAAAATACAGCCTTAGCTATTGCTAAATCAATAAATATATGTAATACAGATGATCAAGCTATTACAGGAGAAGAAATAGAAAAAATTAGCGATGAGGAATTAATAAAAAAAGTTAAAAATATTAGGGTATTTGCTAGAGTATCTCCACATCATAAACTTAGGATTGTTAAGGCTTTTAAAAAGCAAAATAATATAGTTGCTATGACAGGAGATGGTGTTAACGATGCACCTGCTATTAAAGAGGCTGATATAGGTATAGCAATGGGAATATCAGGTACAGATGTAACAAAAGAAGCCGCATCTATGGTATTAATGGATGATAATTTTGCAACTATAGTTTCAGCTGTAGAAGAAGGTAGAATAATATATGACAATATAAGAAAATTTATTAGATACTTATTATCTTGCAATTTGGGGGAAGTACTTACAATGTTTTTAGCATCTGTTTTTTATTTGCCTAACCCACTAACTCCTATTCAAATTTTATTTGTAAATTTAGCTACAGATGGTCTTCCAGCAATAGCTCTTGGAATTGATCCTCCAGATAAGGATATAATGATGCAACAACCAAGGCAAAAAGGAGAAAGTATATTTGCAAGAGGGCTATGGTCAAAGATAGTAATTAGAGGGTGTTTAATTGGAATATGTACATTATTATCCTTTATGACAGGCAGATTATATGGAATGGATTTAGCTACTTGTAGAACTATTGCTTTAATTACATTAGTTATGTCTCAGCTTTTACATGTATTTGAATGTAGATCAGAAAGACACTCAATTTTTGAAATTAAAGTCTTTAGCAATCCATATTTAGTTGGAGCAGTATTAGTTTCAATATCTATGGTACTTGCAATATTATATATACCTTTCTTAGCAAATGTATTTAATACAATACCATTAACACTAGGTCAATGGTCAATAGTATTATTTTATTCAGGTGTAATATTCTTAATAAATAGTATATATTTATTTATTAAGTCTAGATAATTTCTGCAAAGTATATAAATAATTATACATTTTTCATTCTAAATTTTTATTAGAGGTTGCTTAGGTAACCTCTTTTTGTATTTCAAATAAAAACACTTGTACATGACAAAAAAACATGGTAATATAAATAAAGGGAAATAAACCAGGATTTGGGGTGGTTTTATGAGGTTTATTAGTACCAGAGGAGGGGAAAGAGATATATCCTCTTCACAAGCAATTATTAATGGAATTTCTAAAGACGGGGGATTATATGTTCCTGAAAGTTTTCCAAATTTATTTGAAAAGCTTGAATGTAACTTAACAATGACTTATGAGGAGCTTGCTTTAGAGGTATTAAAATTATATTTTACAGATTTTAATACTGAAGAACTTAAGACTGCTATAAGTGATGCTTACACAAATCGTTTTAAGGTAGTGGAAAATCAAAATTTTTTAGAATTATATCATGGACCAACTTCAGCTTTTAAAGATGCAGCATTATTATTTCTTCCACAAGCAATGAAACTTGCAAAAAATAAGCTTAATATAAATGAGGAAATAGTAATTTTAGCAGCAACCTCTGGGGATACGGGTAAAGCAGCCCTAGAAGGCTTTAAAAATGTAGAAGGCTTTAAGGTTATGGTATATTATCCTAAGGATGGGGTAAGTCCTGTACAAGAAATGCAGATGGTTACACAGGATGGAAATAATGTGAGAGTAGTTGGAATTAATGGTAATTTTGATGATGCTCAAAAAGGAGTAAAAGAATTATTTGGGGACAAGGGTTTTAGGGAAGAGTTAAAAGAAAAAGATTTTTTACTATCTTCTGCTAATTCAATTAATATTGGAAGATTAATACCACAAATTATTTATTATTTTTATGGGTACTTTCAATTAGTCAATAAGCAACAAATAGAAAAGGGGAAAAAAATAAATATAGTAGTTCCTACAGGGAATTTCGGAAATATACTTGCTGCATATTATGCAAGGGAAATGGGGCTTCCTATTGCAAAGTTTATATGTGCATCTAACGAAAATAATGTACTTTCTGATTTCTTTAATGAAGGAGTATATGATAAAAGGAGAGAGCTTATTTTAACAGAATCTCCTTCTATGGATATATTAGTTTCATCAAATTTAGAAAGGCTTTTATTTGAAGCAAGTGGTAGGGACAGCAAAGAAATAAAGAATTTAATGGAAGAATTAAGTTCTAAGGGAGTATATACTGTTAATGAAAAAATTAAAAATAACTTAAAGGACTTTTATGGGAATTATGCAAAAACAAGGGAAGTGTATAAAGCAATAAAGGAATTATATAATAAAGAGGGATATTTAGTTGATACTCATACTGCAGTAGCTTATGTTGTTTTAAATAAGTATATAAGTGATACTAAAGATGAGACACCATATTTAATTGCTTCCACAGCAAGTCCGTATAAGTTTCCAAAAAGTATTTTAAAGGCATTAGATTTAGAAGTTAATAAAACTGATGATTTTAAAGTAATAGATAAGTTATATGATTACTCAAAAATTAGTATACCAGAAAATCTAATAGACTTAGATAAGAAAGAAATAATTCATAATTTTACTTCAGAAGTCAATGAACTAAAAGATTCTTTAATAGATTTTCTAGGAGACAGTAATGATTAAGGTTATAGTTCCAGCTACATCAGCAAATATTGGACCAGGCTTTGATACCTTAGGTATAGCCTTTAATCTATATAATAAATTTGAATTCTCCGAAGAGGGTACAGAAAATAAATTTTATGGATTTAAAGAAGAATTCTCTAATGAAGAAAATATTGTTTATAAGGCTATGGTAACTTGTTTTGAAAAATGCAATTATAAGCCTAAGGGGATTAAAATAAATTTACTAAGAGAAGAAATTCCTATATCTAGAGGGCTAGGATCAAGCTCTACATGTATAGTAGCTGGACTTTTAGGGGCAAATAGTATAATGGGTAATCCATTAACAGTTCATGAATTATTTAAAATTGGAGTTGAAATGGAAGGGCATCCAGATAATATAGCACCTGCTTTTTTTGGAGGAATGGTTGTTTCAGTATTAGAAGATGGAGAAGTAGTATATAATAAGATTGATATAAAAGATGGAGTAACTTTTGTAGCTATAATTCCTGATTTTGAATTATCTACATCAACTGCCAGAAAGGTATTACCAAGGGAAGTTAACTTTAAAGATGCAATATATAATATAAGTAGGGTATCTTTAATGATTTCTGCTTTTGCAAATGGTAATTATGACTTATTAAGGTATGGTTGTAAGGATGCCATTCACCAAAAGTATAGAAGTCCATTAATTAAAAATTATGATTTAGTTTATAATAAATGTATATCTTTTGGAGCCTTAAGTTGTTTTTTAAGTGGGGCAGGACCAACTATTATGGTTCTTATAAAAAATGATGAAAAGGAAATAGTTAATAAAATAAGAGACTTTTTAAGAAATAAAGAGATTCCTTGGAAGGTTAAAGAGCTTGCTATAGATAAATTGGGGGCTACAGTATATAAAGGTGATACTAATGAAGGGTAACTTTTTAATTGTTGATAAAAGAGCATTACCAGATGTTTATGAAAAAGTAGTAGATGCAAAAAGACTATTAAAAGAAGGCAAGGTAAAAGATGTTACTGAAGCTGCTAAGACTGTGAACATTAGTCGAAGTGTATATTACAAGTATAAAGAAATGGTTTTTGATTTAGCTGAAACAGATCAAGGACAGAAGGTAACTATAAACTTAATGATTAATGATAATAAAGGTGTGTTATCAGAAATATTAAATTTTATTTCTGAAGAAGGTGGTAATATAATAACTATCAATCAAGGCATACCTATGAATAAAAAAGCTAATGTAAGTCTTACTATTAATATTTCATCTATTAATGGAGATTTAACTACTTTAATGGAGGGCTTATCAAAAATTAAAGATGTTGAAAAAGTTGATTTTATAGCGATGGAGTAAATGTCAAGAAGATAATATGTAAAAAGGGCTATTTAAAAATAGCCTTTTTTGGGGGGGATTTATAAAAAGCTTATATGAGAATAGCTTTTTATAAATTCCTTCATTCAGTTTTGAAGGAGATAAATATCATATGAAGGCGACTTGGAGTTTACGACGGAGCAATGAATATGATATTTATCTCCTATTTTTTTATCTTTACCTTTATTTATTTTTAGAAATTTGTTATATTAAGTGTAAATCTATTGTAAAATGCTAAAGGGAGGGATAAACTTTGGAAATTTATTTTGACAATAGTTCAACAACAAAACCTTATAAAGAAGTAATAGAAGAAACAGCAAAAGCCATGGAGGAATATTTCGGTAATCCATCATCTCTCCATAAATTGGGAATAAAAGCTGAAAAGAAAATAACTGATGCAAGAGAGTTTATAGCTAAAAGTTTAAATGCTTCTAAGGATGAAATACTATTTACATCAGGTGGAAGTGAAGGAAATAATTTGATAATAAAGGGATTAGTAAAGCCTGGGCATCATGTTATTACTACTGCATTTGAGCATCATTCTGTATTAATGACATATAAAGAGTTAGAAAAGAATGGTGTAAGAGTTACATATTTAAATGTTGATAAAGAGGGAAAAATATCATTAGAAGAATTAGCAAGATATATTTCAAAGGATACAGTGTTAGTTTCAATAATGCATGTAAATAATGAAATGGGAGCAATTCAAGATATTGAAAGTATAGGAAAGCTAATAAAGGAAAAAAGCTCTAGAGCAAGATTTCACGTAGATGCTGTTCAGTCCTATGGAAAGTTAAACATAGATGTAAAAAAGATGAATATTGATATGTTAACAGCTGCTGGGCATAAGATCCATGGACCTAAGGGTGTTGGATTTATATATTTAAAAAAGGGAATAGTATTAAATCCATTAATAAATGGTGGAAGTCAAGAAGCTGGAATAAGAGGAGGAACTCATAATGTTCCAGGAATAGTTGGCCTTTACAAAGCAGCAGAAATTACTATGGAAAACATTAACTCTAGTTTTGAGTATGTAAAAGCCCTTAAAGAGTATATGATAAATAGATTAGGAGAAATAAATAATATAAGAATAAATAGTCCTTTACAGGATGATTTTACTCCATATATTTTAAATGTATCTTTTATAGGGGTTAAAGCAGAGGTATTACTACATTTATTAGAAGAAAATGATATTTATGTTGCTACAGGTTCTGCTTGTACTTCAAAAACAAGTGCTGTTCAAGGAAGCTATGTTATTAAAGAATTAGGTCTAAATAAAGCTGAAGTTGAAAGTGCTATTAGATTCTCATTTTCTAAAAACAATACAAAAGAAGAAATTGATAAAGTTATAGAAGTGCTAAAAAGTTCACTAACATTTTTGAGGAGAGTAAAAAGATGAATAAATTAATACTAGTAAAATATGCATCAGAAATATTTCTAAAGGGATTAAATAGAAATAAATTTGAAAAGAAATTAAGAGATAATATAAAAAGAAAATTAAAAGGTCTTGAGTATTCCTTAATTTCTGATCAAGGTAGATATTTCATTAAGGCAGATAATATTGAAGAAGCTACTGAAAGAGTAAGAAAAGTATTTGGAGTAGCTGAAGTATGTATTGTTACTGAAGTTCCCAGAGATATGCAAGCTATAAAAGAAGAAGCATTAAGAAAGGTTCAAGAAGCTAATCCTAAGAATTTTAAAATAGAAACTAATAGAGCTAATAAAGCCTTTCCTAAGAATTCTTTAGAAACATCTAAAGAAGTAGGTGCCTTCGTAGTTTATAATATGAATGGATTAGAAGTAAAAGTGAAAAATCCAGATTGCCTAGTAAATATTGAAATTAGAGAAAATGCATATATTTATACAACTAAAGATAAAATTAAAGGTGTTGGAGGTCTTCCATACGGAATTAATGGAAGTACTATGCTTATGCTATCAGGTGGTATAGATTCACCAGTTGCTGGCTATTTAATGGCTAGAAGAGGTGTTGAACTACATTGTGTATATTATCATAGTCATCCATATACTTCTGAAAGAGCAAAGGATAAGGTTAAGGACTTAGCTAAGATACTATCAAATTATACTGAAAGAGTTAATTTACATATAGTACCTTTTACAGAAATACAAATGGCTATTATAAATGGTTGTAGAGAAGATGAATTAACTATAATCATGAGAAGATTTATGATGAGGGTTGCATGTTCATTAGCTGAAAAGTATGGAATTCAATCAGTGGCTACAGGAGAAAGCATAGGGCAAGTTGCTAGCCAAACTATGGAAGGATTAATAGTAAGTAATGATTGCGCTGATAGACCAGTATTTAGGCCTTTAATAGCTATGGATAAAACTGATATTATGGATATAGCAAGAGAAATAGATACTTATGAAACATCAATTTTACCATATGAAGATTGCTGTACAATATTTGTACCAAAACATCCTAAAACTAAACCAAGATTAGATTTAATAAGAAAATCAGAAGAATCTTTAGATATTGAAGAATTAGTTAAAAAGGCAATTGATGAAACAGAACTTGTAGTATTTAACTAAAAAAATAACTGTCTCATATTATGAGGCAGTTATTTTTTCTATTTAAATAAGATTTATATCTTATCTTGTTCTCATTCTTGTTGCTTGTTGTCTAGCTTTCTTTAATTGGCTATGATCGAAGGGTTGTAAGTCTTTTTTAGTAGTTAAATTAGCTATATTTGAAATAGTAATTACTTCTGAATCAGCTTTACCTTTTTCACCTTCAACTCCCATAATTATTACCTTATGACCTTGTTTAACATCAATAAAAGTAGGCTTTTTAAACCATTTTTTCACTTTATATTGAGTTTTAACTACACCTTTTCCCATATCTGGCTTAATTAAAATATGAGCAGTTAGCTTTCTTATAATTCCTAGTATGTTCTTTTCTTCGATTTTCACAGAAAGTACAGTACCTGCTGTGCTTGTCATTCTATCACCGTATTTTTCCATGTATGCATCTGTGAAATATTTACTCATTTTATCTTTGAAACCCATAATTAAAACTCCTTCTATTTAAGAAATATTGTTAAATAAACAATTATAATATCAAGCCCATTATAACATAATTAGTAAATTAGTAAAACAAAAATTAATTAATATTATTTAAATTCATTTTTATAAATATTATTAAATATTTTAATATGGAGTTCTTCATCTAAGATTATCCTATTAAGAATAGCAATTATGCTTTCATTTTCAATAATAGTAGTAATTTTTCTGTATTCTTTTATTAGCTCTTTTTCAGAATTTATATTGTTAATTAGTATATTTTTTAAGGAGGTATCAGTATTTATATATTTAGATGTCCAATAAAAGTATTTATTTCTTTTTTCAAATGCAAAAGAGGGTACATCTCCTAAAGCAATAATTATATTACCAAGTATATCTAAATGCTCTTTTTCAACCTTTGAAATTTTTCGGAATATTTCTTTTAAATGAGGTTCCATTAAAAAACACTGATAGCCATATTGATTTACTAAAGTTAATTCTGAATATATACCACAATAACATTTTTTAATTAATTTTGAATAAGATAAATTTTTTTCTTTAATATCAATTTCAGGATAAGGTAGCATCATTGAACAACTTTCTTTAAAGTCTATATAATCTCTTTTCAAAAATAACATCTCCATTAAATACTAAGTATTATATTATATGAAAGAAGATATTCTAGTGATATAATTTGTTATATTACATCAGTTTAGAAAGGAAGATAAATTTGAAAATATTATTTAACGAAAAAACGAAATCAGCTTTATTAGAATTATTAGAAAAGAGTTCAAATAATAATATAAGGGTAAAGGTTTTAGCTGTAGGTTGTGGAAAGCCTGCATATGATTTATATGCTGATTTTGCCTCAGAAGAAGATTTGAAATTTACAATAAATGAAGTGAATTTTGTAATATCAAAGAAAGATGAAAAAATATGTGATGGAATTGAAATAAAGTACGATAAAGACATTTATAATAATGGATTTTATGTAAGAAGTTTATAAAGAATATAAATATAATAATATATTTGTAAAATATAGAGAAATTAATTAGGAGCTGTGGTGCGCACAGCTCCTTTTCATAATATTAAGAGGATACTGATTATCGTATCCTCTTATATTTTAGCCAGAATTATTTAATAATATTCAATTTAAAATTATTAGTGAAACAATAAGGATAACAAACATATTATGTATTATCTACACAATAAGATAAAAGGAGAGAAAATACAAATGAAAATATGCTTAAAGAAGATTAACAACATGTGTAACGAATATAGTTTGACTATTTGTGCTGATGGTGGAATAGGAAAGCTAATAAGAAGAAACTTACCAAAATGTATATGTGGAGATGGCATAAAGATTAATATTATAGTTACAGGTTGTGATGGAATTTTAGAAGCACCAGCATTACCATGTAATAATTTATTTGCTATTTCAAGTCCTATTAAAGTTATAAGAAATAATCCATGTTGCAAAAATGAGTCTACATCTTCTTGTTATGACTATGATAATGAGGAATTAGACTTTAATATGGAAAGCTTTAGAGAAAGCTGTAATAGGGACATGGAGCTTGTATCAAATAGATATAGAGTACAAGAGTATGCAATAATAGTAAGATCTTTTAATCCAGCAATATCACAATTTTTATGTGAATATCCTCAAATGTTTATAACTGATTGTGAAAATACAGTAAAAATAATAATTATATTTGATAAAAATGGTAGTGTATTTACACCTCAATGTGTTAATAATTGTGGTGGAGGCTGTGGTTTCAATGGAGGATGTGGATTCGCTGGAGGCTGTGGAGGTGGCTGTGGATTCGGTGGGAATTGCGGATTTGGTGGAGGCTGCGGAGGTGGCTGCGGATTCGGTGGAAATTGTGGATTTGGTGGAGGCTGTGGCTGTGGTTGTGGCTGGGGAGGCGGCTTATTTGGTTTAGCTGCACTTGCTTTATTATTCTGTTGTTAGCTATAAACTACAAAGGATAAATTTTATTGCCAAGATAAGATTTTCTTACCTTGGCTAATTTATTTATTTTTATTATGTTTTTATTTTGTTATGAAAATGACACAATATTTATAGTATAATAATATTGGGGAAGTAAAATGCTTAAGTAAAGTGAGGGAGTATTAACATGGAGAAACTTCTTGAAGACAGAATTAATAAAACCATTAATAACTACAGAAATGCTAAGATAAATTTAAGAAACGATGGAGATTTAATTAATCATTTTGCATCGTTAATCTTTGCCCATTATGAAAAGGAAATACCTTTTGATAAAGTAAAAGAAATTAGAAAATATATCAAGGCATCATCTTCTAGAGTATCATCCTTTAGAGGAGATATACTTTATATTTTATCTTTATTAATAGCCTTAGAAGATGAAAATGAAAAAGAGTTAATTAATGATATATATGAGGTTGAAGAAATATTAAAAGAAGAAGGGTTTAATGAGTGTGATTATTTAGTTTTAACTTCCTTTGTTTTAGCTAAGTATGGTAGAAAGAAAGATAAACATAGCGTGGCAAAAAAGATGAAGGCTGTATTTATCTTGTTAAAAGAGAAATACTATAATATAACTGGAGAAGATGATTATTTAGTATGTGCACTATGGGCTTTAAACGATATTGAAATAAATACCATAGATGAATTTATAGAAACTATTTATAATTATATGACCAATTTGAATATAAAATCTAAAAATGGAATACAAAGCTTAACAAATGCAATAATGTTAAATGGTTCATCAGGACATATGTATAAAACCATTGAATTTATATTACAATTAGAGAAAAATGAAATAAAAATAGCTCAGCAATTCTTGCCACTTTTAGGGGTATTATCTAATAGGGATGTTAGAAAAACTGTGAATTTAATAGATGGAGTAATTAACACCCTATGTGAGGAAGAAAGTGAATATGAATATTATATGGATAAGGGATTTAGGACTATTATAGCTATTACAATAATATCTTTTACTACAATTAATGAAGATAGAAATTATATAGACGAATTGTTAGCACAAGGTGTATATTGTTTAATAAAATCTAAAAATAAAGGGATGTTTGAAGCAGCATTAGCCTAAGGGAGTTATAATGAGTAGGTTGATATTACATGTAGATATGGATGCTTTCTTCGCATCAGTAGAGCAACTTGATAACAAAAGTCTTAAAGGAAAGCCAGTAATAGTTGGCGGGGTAAGTGAAAGAGGTGTTGTGTCAACATGTTCATATGAAGCAAGAAAATACGGTATACATTCTGCAATGCCTATTTTTATTGCAAGAAAACTATGCCCACATGGAGTATATTTAAGAACTAGGATGATTAGATATAAGGAAGTTTCTAAACAAGTATTTAATATATTGAAGGATGTAACTGATATTATAGAACCATTATCTATTGATGAAGCTTATTTAGATATTACTAATAGTAGATTTAAATCAGGTATGGAAGCTGCTAATTATATAAAAAGTAGAGTTTTAAAAGAAGTGGGACTTACTATTTCAATAGGAATTTCTTATAATAAATTTTTAGCAAAATTAGCTTCTGATTGGAATAAACCTAACGGTATAAAGATAATAACTAAGGATATGATTCCAGATATTCTTTTACCTTTTCCAGTTTCTAAAATTTATGGATTAGGAAAAAAATCAGTTGAAAAATTAAATAATATGGGTATTTTCACCGTTAAAGAGCTTTATGATATGCCAAAGGAATTCTATATTGAATACTTAGGTAAATATGGGTTGGAAATCTATGATAGAATAAGAGGAGTAGATAATAGAGAAGTAGAATCTCAAAGGGACAGAAAGTCTTACGGAAGAGAGCGAACACTAAAGATAGATACAAAGGAAAAAGATGATTTATTAGAATATTTATATGATTTCTCAAAGGAAATAAGTAATCAATTAATAAGACAAAATCTTGAAGGTAAGACTATAACAGTTAAATATAAAACAGAAGATTTCCAAAATCATACAAGAAGTAAAACCTTAAATTTTTATACAAATAATTTTGAAGACATATATAAGGTTTGTGAGGAAATACTAAATAATGAAGAAATAAATGAATACATTAGGTTAATAGGAGTAACAGTGTCATCCTTTAAGGAAAATACTGTGGAACAGCTAACTTTATTCTAAAATTACTTTAATTATTGTTAATTTTACTATATAATGAGATTGTTTGGTATAAAATTATCTATAGAGGAGGATATCTTTTATGAACAAGAAAGATTTAGCAAGAATGATTGATCATACTATCTTAAAAGCTGAAGCTACTGAAAAAGAAATTGAAATTTTATGCAAGGAAGCTTTAGAATATAATTTTGCATCAGTATGTGTTAATCCATCAATGGTGGAGAAAGCAGCTGAATTACTAAAAGGTAGTGATGTAAAGGTTTGTACTGTAATAGGATTTCCTTTAGGAGCAACTACAACTGAAGTTAAGGCTTTTGAAACAGAGGATGTTATTAAAAAGGGTGCAACTGAAGTTGACATGGTTATTAATGTTGGAAAGCTTAAAGAAGGAAATTTAGAATATGTTAAGAAGGATATAAAAGCTGTTGTTAATGCTGCAAAAGGAAAAGCTTTAACAAAGGTTATTATAGAAACTTGTCTTTTAACTGATGAAGAAAAAGTTACAGCTTGTAAATTATCTAAAGAAGCAGGAGCAGATTTTGTTAAGACATCAACAGGTTTTAGCACAGGTGGAGCTACTGCAAGTGATATTAAATTAATGAGAGAAACAGTAGGTAAGGACCTTGGTGTTAAGGCATCAGGTGGAGTTAGAAGCTTAGAAGATGCAATGACTATGATTGAAAATGGAGCTACAAGAATAGGTGCTTCAGCGTCAATTGCAATTTGTGAAGGAACAAAATCAAATTCTACTTATTAATTCAATAAAAGGCAATAGCAGAATTTTAAATTAATAATGAAAAATGTAGAACTTAGAAATAAATATATTTTTTGATTTTACATTTAAAATTTTAAAGAAGAGGCTGCTTATACAGCCTCTTCTTTGATATATATACATATTAAAGTGAATTATTTATTTTATTCATTAACTAAAGATAAAGGAGACAAAATGAATTACATAATATTAATAATAGGCTTTATTTTACTTATAAAGGGAGCAGATATATTTGTTGATGGTGCTTCTGATATTGCAAAAGAGTTTGGAATTCCATCAATAATAGTTGGATTAACTATTGTTTCTCTTGGTACTAGTGCGCCAGAGCTAGCAGTAAGCTTAATTTCATCATTTAAAGGTAGTAATGGAATTACTATTGGTAATGTATTAGGGTCTAATATATTTAATACATTAATGGTGCTAGGATTAACTTCAATAATTATGCCAATTGTAATTAAAAAAAGAAATGTCTTTAAAGATTATATAGTAAATATGTTAGTAGCTATTTCTCTATTAGTTTTAACCTTTGGAAGAACATTATTTGGTAAAGAGCCAGGTTTAAGCAGAGTTTCTGGGATAATATTGCTTATAGGATGTATAGCATTTACTATTAATTTAATTAAAGTCTCAAAGGATGAAAGTGTGGATAATGAGAAAGATGAAGAAATTAAATTTATTCCTTCTATTTTAAAAATTACATTTGGAATTATAGGAATAATCATAGGGGGAAATTTAGTAGTAAATTCAGCTTCAAATATAGCCTATTCCTTTGGATTAAGTGATAAGTTAGTTGGATTAACTATAGTTTCTATAGGAACATCCCTTCCGGAATTAGTAACATCTATGATAGCTGCAACAAAGGGTGAAAATGATATAGCCATAGGTAATGTTCTTGGATCCAATATATTTAATATATTGTTAATACTAGGAGTTTCTTCAAGTATTAGTCCCATTGTAATTTCTTCATCACTATTTGTAGATATTCTTTTCTTAATAGGAATATCTATATTACTTGGTATTTTTATGTTTAAAGGAAAGGTTGAGAAGTTATATATAGGTAGAATTAAAGGCTTATCCTTGGTTATACTATACCTAAGTTATATGGCTTATATAATTTTTAGAAATTAGTTTGGAAATTAAAAGATTTCATTATTTATTAATCCATAAATTCAACATTTTTTATAACATTAAAATTCTATAAAAACAAATAATAATAGTGTAAGTTATAGGAGGTGTTTTAAATGAATAAAAATGAATTTGAAACTAAGAATAAGAAAAATGAAGATAAAAAGCATAACTCAGGTTGTGGATGTAGTCATGGAGCAGAAAAAACTGCAACAAATAATCAATGGGGAAAATAATGGTCAATTAACTATTTTAAATTTATAGAAATAAAAAAGTAACTCAACATTTTGTTGGGTTACTTTGTTTTTAGATATCATATTTTAATTTTAAATAGAAATTTGTTTCAGTGACTTTTTGATAAGGCTCAACCCATAAACCACCTATACCTAAGGTTAATCCTGCCACTATCCACCATCCAATAAATGAAAGCTGTAAAACAAAAAACTCCCACTTGTGTCCATACATAAGATTAGAACTTTCTTCTAAACATTCAGTTATTCTCTTATGGGGATTTTCAGCTAAAATATAAAAAGCTTGTGAGTACATTAGTCCAACTAAAATACCTGGGATTATGAAAAGTAGTGAAGCTAGTAATACAGCAACTCCAATTAAAATATATAATCCAAGACATTTAAAGAATATATTAAAATAAGAGAATAAATCTTTAAGATTAGCTTTTTCCTTATTAGTTGCAAAATTTAAAAGAAATTTACTTAACCCAACAGAAACAACACCACCCAAAATTAAAGTTATTAAATTAAATGTAAAAGATAATCTGACAGAGATATCTATTATAAGATTTAAACCTTGTGAAAAGCTAGCAGTATTAATAAAGAAATTAGAAACTATAACAGTAATTATTGCTAATCCCCAACGACCTCTTAATTGTTCTTTTGCTTTAGATTTTAAATAAGTTCTATCCAATGTTAATCACCTCCTATATATATTATACAATATTTAGAAATGATTTATATAAATGGTATATGTACATTTAATTATTATTGTTTCCAATGGTTTTGTAATAAATGTAAATTTAAAAACATAAAATGTGAAGAACATAATAAGATTTATATAGAGGTGATAAAAAAATGAAAGTGAAAGCAGATATTTTTTCAGGATTTTTAGGGGCAGGTAAAACATTTCTTATTAAAAAACTTATTAATGAGGGTGCCTATAATGAAAATATTGCTATTATAGAAAATGAATTTGGAGAAGTTAGTATAGATGCATTGATTTTAAAAGATTCTAACATAAAAGTTAAGGAGATAAATTCTGGATGTATTTGTTGTGAAGTTACTGGGGATTTTAAAGAAGCTATTATTGAAGTTATTAATAAATATAATCCTTCAAGAATAATTATAGAGCCCTCTGGAGTTGCAAAGCTTACAGATATAATTAAAATTTTTAAAGAATCAAAGCTAAGAGATAGAGTAGAAGTAGATAATATAATTACTGTAATAGATCCTGAAAAATTTGATATGTATTTTAAAAACTTTAAGGATTTTTATGAAGATCAAATTATAAATACAAAAAAAATAATTTTAAGTAGAACTCAGAATTTAAAAAGTGATTATTTAGATAATGTAATTAATAAAATTAAAAAGGTTAATAAAAGAGCAGTAATAGTAAGTGATGATTGGCAAAAGATAAAGGGCAAGGAGATTTTAAATAAGATAGAAATTAATTCCTTAAATATAAATGAATATAAAGGAATTAAACCCAGACTAAAAAGTATTGAAACTTCTAAAGCTAAGGATGTCTTTGAAAGCTTTGCAATATACCCAAGCTGTAATTATTCAAAGCTAGAATTAATATCAAAGTTTAAGTTTATTTCTAGTTCTAGTAGCTTTGGAGAGGTAATAAGGGCAAAGGGAGTAGTTAGATTAAAGGACGATACTTTCGGTCAGTTTGATTTTGTAAAGGATGAATTTGAAATTAGAAAAATAAGTAATAGCATCTCTAGTGTTATTTCATTTATAGGTGTTGATTTAAATAAAAAAGAAATAGAAAAGCTATTTCTTTGAGGTAATAAATGAAGACTAAACTTGAAATTGTAACTGGTTTTTTAGGTTCAGGAAAAACATCCTTTATAAATGCTTATTTAAATACTGAAATTTGTATAGAAAAAGATATATTAATAATTCTATTAGAAGAGGGTATGAAAGATATTAGTAGCCATTCAAAAAAAATAGAAGTTATATACTTAGAGAAAATAGATAATTTAAAGGAACTATTAATTAAAGAAATAGATAAAAAACAATATTATAGAGTAGTAGTAGAATTTAATGGGACAATGAATTTAAACATAATAGGGAAAATTTTTGAAGATAAAGAAATGAAAAAGAAGTTTAATTTTTATGGAAACTACTACATTGGTAACAGCAAAAATTTAAAGACTTATCTCAAAAATTTAGGGGAAATTATAATACCATTTATTCAATCTAGCAAACTAATTATTTTAAATAATTTATCAGTAATACCTTCAAAGGAACAAAAAGAATTAATTAAGTATATTGGAGAGATAAATAAAACTGCACCTATAGTATTTTCAAAATCCTTAGATACTTTAGAAGAGGAAGTAGTATCATCTAAATATTTTAAAGAAGGAGCTTCAATAAAAAAAATAAAATCTATGATTTATAAAAGGGAGGTAGTGAAATGATAAAATGGGGCAATGTATTTATAAGTATGATATTAGAAGCACTACCTTTTATATTGATTGGTTCTCTAGCTTCTTCTGTTATTCAAATATATATATCTGAAGATATAGTAAAAAGAATTCTTCCTAAAAGTAGAATTATATCAATAATTTTTGCAGCTTTTATGGGGCTTTTTATTCCCATTTGTGAATGCGCTATAGTTCCTATAACTAGAAGCTTAATGAAAAAAGGAATTCCTATTGCTGTTGCAGTTGTTTTTATGCTTACGGTTCCAATAGTAAATCCAGTAGTTATCGCTTCAACTTTTTATGCTTTTAAGGATATAAATATAGTCTTAATAAGAGTATTTGGTGGAATTACTTGTGCCATAATAATAGGACTACTAGTTGAAATATTTACTAAGAGAAATGAACAAGTTATTAAGAGTGCAAGTGCATATGAAAATATATGTGATTGTGGATGTGAAACAGTAGATTATTTTTATAATAAATCAAAGATTAGATTATGTTTAGAGCATGCTAATAAAGAGTTTTTAAATATATTAAGATACTACATATTTGGATCATTTTTATCTAGTTTGTTTGTTGTAATAGTTAAGGAAGATTTTATAGAAAACTACTCAAAAGGTACAATCTTACCTATAGTTATAATGATGTTATTAGCCTTTTTATTATCCTTATGTTCAGAAGCTGATGCTTTTATAGCTAAGGGATTTTTAGAATATTTTGGCGTTTCTGCTGTTTCAGCCTTTCTAATATTTGGACCTATGTTAGATTTGAAAAATGCTATTATTATATCATCATATTTTAAAAAGTCTTTTACAGTAAAAATAATTACTCTAATAGTATTAATTGTACTAGCTTTCTCAATAAGCTTAAGTTTTATATTTTAGGAGGGTAGTATGAGAAAATTTAATGTAGAAGAATTTATTTGGTTACTGATATTAATTTTATTAACAACTTATATAGGTTATTTAATATTATCTGGAGAAGTTTACAATTATTTAAGTGTAAAAACTGCAAAAAATTTATATATAGTTCTTGTTATTTTACCTATACTTATTATTGTTCAAGCTATGAAGGTAGTAAGCTTTAATTCAAGAGTAGATACTTCATTTAAATTTATGCCAATAATATTTACTCTAATTATAGGTATTTTACTTTTATTAAGAGGGTATATGTATAAGGACAGTCATAACAACTTAACAAGTTTTAATAATTTATTTGCTAAAGATGCTATAGAAATTAATCATGAAACTCATCATATTTTAGAGGATTTAGAAGGGGATGGAGAAGAACACCTAAATAAATATATTATTTTTACAGGCTTTGTTTATAAGTATGAAGGTGAAAAATTTATTTTAGGTAGAGAGGAAATGAATTGCTGTGCTGCAGATTCATATATTATAGGAGTTAAAACCTTGGCAAAGGATAAATTTAAAGAAGGCCAGTGGATAAAGGTATTAGGTAAAATATCCTTTGATGGCGAATACTACTTAGAAGTAGATGAATATATAAAAATTAAGCCACCAAGCAATATATATTTTTAATTTTTCTATGGGAATTAAAAAAGGTTAACCTATAAATAATTATTACATTTTATAGAGAAAGAGATAAATATTATATCATAGCTACTTAGAGTGACTATTAAGTAGCGAATAATATAATATTTATCTCTTATTTAAATTAGGCTCAACATGAATAATTAAATCTATTTTTTTATTAAGCTTAGTATTTAATGTGCTTTCAATTTCATGAACCAGAGTATGGGCTTCGTCTACGTTTAAGCTTGAATCTACTTTTATATGCATATCTAAGAAAATATAATCATCATAACCTCTAGATCTTATATTATGAACATCTTCAATTGCTTTAAATTCTTTAAGAATATTAGTTATTATATCTTCATCCACCATAACTTTATCTGTTAAGGATGAAATGTTATCTTTTATTATTTCATAAGCTGCATGTAAAATGAAAAATGATACTATAAATGAGGCTAATACATCTATTATTGATGGAAGACCAAGCTTTACTGTAATTAGTGCAATTAAAACGCCTATAGAAACAAAAATGTCACTTTTAGTATGAAGAGAATCTGCTATTAAAAGGTTGCTATTAAGTTTATGACCTTGATTGTTTTCATACACTGCAACAAATATATTAATCACTAAGGTTATTAATATTATAATTAAGCTCTCAATTGTAATATTCATTACAGATGGAACAAATAACTTAACAATTGAAGTTTTAATAACATTGAATCCTAATATAAGTAACATTAATCCAATAATAATGCTTGATATAGTTTCAAATTTTTTATGTCCATAAGGATGTTCTGTATCTTTAGGCTTTGAAGCTAGGGTGATGCCTATAATTCCTACTATATTTGAAGCACTATCAGAAATAGAATGGAATCCGTCAGCCATAACACTAGAGCTATTAATTGCAAAGCCAACTATGATTTTAGAAATTGCAACAAATAAATTAGCTAATAAAAGAATTGCTAGAATTTTTTTTACCTTTATATAGTTATTATCGATTTTAATTCCTCCTTTTAAGCTCTACATTTTATAATATTCTAAGTAGCCTTAAAAGTTACTAGATAGATTTATAGGTATTGATTAAATTCAATTGGATAAACTAATGATGAAATTTAGTAAGGGTTGGTGTTTAATTTTGACAATAATGAATTTTACTTTATTTAATTTTATACTTTATTCTGTAGTAGGTTTCTTTATTGAAGAAATTTATAGTTATATTATTATTGGGAAATTTAAAAAAGAAGGTTTTTTAAAGGGTCCTTATAAGCCAATGTATGGAATAGCTTTTACTATTTTAGTTTTATTAGATTATTATTATAATCTAAGTATTTTAACTAGAGTTATAGTATATTTAATTGTACCAACCTCTATAGAATTTATTAGTGGTTATTTGCTTTTAAAAATATTTAATGAAAGATATTGGGACTATTCAAATTTAAAATTTAATTTTATGGGATTAATAACTTTAAGGTTTACAATTTATTGGGCTGTTCTTTGCTATATTGGCATAAGATTTTTTCAGCCAACTATTAATAATTTTTATGTAAGTTTAGAAAATTTCTTTAGTGCATCTAATATTATTGTTTTATTAATTATGACTATAGATTTTATTTATACTATAAGCGTAAAGTTTAATCTTAAAAAAACAAGGTTGCTTAATTCATAGTATTTTTATATGATATAGTTAAGAAATTAATTTATAAAGGAGAATAATATGTCATTTGAATTATTAGATACAAAAGAAACAAAAGCTGATGAGGGGAGAAGTTGCATAATTTTATGTAATTTTGACTTAAAAGAAGTTAAAACTTTAAGTAATTTAGCAGGAATGCTTGGAATAAGAGATAAGGTTGTAATTAGTTACAAGAATGGAAATACTTTGGTGAAGGATGTTATAAATGGAAACATATTAAATGATGCTGAAGATGGAATAAAAAATAAAGCAATAATATTTAATAATATTCCAGGGGCTAAAATTGGATTACTTATAAATAATCTAAAGAAATTTAGACTTAATAATGTTTTAAAGGCTGCAGTTACAGAAACATCTAAAGAGTGGACAGTAGATGTCTTACTAAAAAATTTAGTTGCTGAAAAGATGGCAATGCAATCAGGTAAAGAATACGAACATGAAGAATAAATGTAAAATTAAAAATGTAGAATGTAAAATAAAGGAATAAACTCCTAGAGGAGTTTATAGAGTCATATATTTTAGTAATTTGGAACAAATTACTTCAATAATTATAAATTTTACATTCTACATTATACATTAGGGGCTACTAATAGTAGCCCTTATATTTCATTCATAACAGCTACAGCTAATAATCTAGGACCAGAATGTATTCCAACTGCAGGAGTAATTGTTCCTTTATAAATAAAAGTAGTGTTTTTATGCTTTTGTAGAAGTTCTTTAAGTCTTTCTGCTTCTTCATGCATGGTACCAGTCATTATAATTACTTTACTTTTTCCTTTATCTAGTATTTGTGAAGCTAATGAAGTAAGTTTGTTAAATGCTTGTTTTGATCCTCTTACTTTAGTAAAAGTTGTATAAGCTCCATCTTTATCCATAGTGATTATAGGCTTTAAATTTAACATTTCACCAATTCCACCAGAAACTTTTCCAATTCTTCCGCCCTTTATTAAGTATTCTAATGTATCTACAGTAAAGTACATCCATAAGTTTTCTCTTAATTTTGGAATCTTATTACAAATGTATTCAAAGCTATTATTGGCTTCTATCATTTTACCAACCTCAATTACAATTAATCCTACGGCCATAGACAATATTTTTGTGTCAAAAATAAATGTATTAATACTTTTAAAATTTTCACTTGCAAGTCTAAAGCTATTTATGGTTCCAGATAAACCAGAAGAAACAGGTAAAACAATTGCATGAGTATAGCCTTCTTTAATTAATTCATTATATAAAAGAGAAACATCATCAACGGAAGGCATTGAAGTAGTAGGAAGTTCCTCAGGTAATTTAGAATAAACCTCTTCGGGAGTAATGGTAACTCCATCAATATACTCTTTAGTTTTGTATAATATTTTTAAAGAAACAATTTTAACATTGTATTTCTCTACGTATTCTTTAGGTAATCCACAAGTACTATCTGTAATTAAAGCAATTTTATTCATAATAACATTCCTTTCTTTTCTATATATTAATAAGATATCATAAAATGTAAATAAATACAATATATAGTTTTAAAAACTATGTGATATTTTATTCGTATAATAGTATCAAAAAAGTACCTTATTCAATTAATTTGAATATTGTGATATATTAATAAAAAAGGAAAGGAGTGGTTTAGTGAATTATTTTATACTTTTCTTAGAAGGAATAATAACCTTCATTTCACCATGTATATTACCAATGATACCTATATATATATCTTATTTCATGGGAGAAAATAAAAATAATAACAAAGCGTTACTTAATTCTATAGGTTTTGTTATTGGGTTTTCAGTAATATTTACTGTTTTAGGTGCAGCAGCAGGAACCTTTGGAGTTTTTATACACAAGTATATGAAACTATTTAATATAATAGCAGGTATATTATTAATAGTTTTTGGATTAAATTACATTGGTATATTCAAAATTGGTTTTTTACAAAAGAGTCTTAAATTAAAGAATAAAACAAATTTAAATAAATTAAATTTAATCTCATCTATATTATTTGGTATGATATTTGCAATAGGATGGACTCCTTGTATAGGGACTTTTCTAGGAGCTGCATTAATGATTGCAGCTAATTCACAAGATACCTTAAAGGGGATTCTCATGCTTTTATCTTATAGCTTAGGCCTTGGTATACCATTTATAATTTCAGCTCTATTAATAGAGAATCTTAAAGGCGTTTTTAAATTTATTAAAAGAAATTATAAGATTATAAATACTGTGTCAGGAATATTACTTATAGTAATAGGATTAATGATGATGACTGGTTATTTAAACTTATTGTTATCTTGGTTAACATTTAATTAGGAGGTTAAATTTATGAAAGATAAAATGAAAATAGTAGTGTTAATAGTTTCTTTAATATTATTAATAGTTATTGTAAAGTTTGGATATGGATACTTATCTGGTGCGTATATGCCTAATTATAGTGATTCATTACAAACAGAAATAAAAGAAGCCAAGGATTTCACTGTATATGATGAAGAAGGGAATATAGTTAAATTATCTGATTTTAAGGATAAAAAGCCAGTGGTAGTTAATATCTGGGCTAGTTGGTGTAAGCCTTGTCAAGAAGAAATGCCATATTTTGAAGAAGCAATAAAGGAATATGGAGATGATGTAGAAATACTAATGGTTAATTTAACTGATGGAAAAAGAGAGACAAAAGATAAAGCATTAAAATTTTTAGAGGATAATAATTTAGAAATGAAGGTTGTATTTGATAAAGAGCTTAGTGCTGCAAATGCCTATAATATTATGGGTATTCCTAGAACTATTTTTATAAATAAAGCTGGGGAAATTACTTATGATACGGAAGGCTTAATAGATAAGAATATACTTTTTGACAATATTAAAAAGATAATAAAATAATAAAATTAAGAGAGGTTGAGGCTACTATTATAGCTTCTCTCTCTATTTTTATAGTAAAATATTTATATAGCAATAAATTAGTGGGGTGAGAGAATGGATAGCAAAAAAGTTCTTAGTTTAATAAAAAGAGAAGAAGGGGTAAAATTAGATTTTAAATTAAAGCTATCCTTAGAACAGGAAAGTAGTAAAAAAGAGCTAGCAAAGGATGTTTGTGCAATAGCAAATTCAAGAGGGGGAAGAGGTTATATAATAATAGGAATTGAAGATAAATCAAAAAGGATAGTGGGATTAGAAGATAATGAAGTTATTAATGAAGAACAAGTTCAACAAATAATTACTTCAAGATGCGAGCCACCAATTCCAATTTCTGTAGATAATTTATTGATAGAAAATAAAAAGGTTTCTGTAATAACAATATATGATGGAGAACAAAAACCATATCAAATTAGAGAAAATGGAGCCTTTTATATTAGAAGAGGTTCAACTACTGACACTATGAGAAAGCAAGAATTATTAGAATCCTTTGAAGAAAATTTAGATTTCTTTATAGAAACTTCTAGAATAGTAAAAAGTAATATAAGCTTTTTAGATGAATCTATATATAAAAATTATTTTAAAAATAAAGGCATTGAAATAAATGAAGAAAATAAAGAATTTTTACTTGAAACTTCAAGAATTATATCAAGGGATAAGGAAAGTGGAGAGTTTTATTGTACCTTAGGGGGATTGTTAATATTTTCAAATGTTAATAGTCTTTGGTTACCACATAATATTATAAGAATTAATAATAAGCTAAATCCAGCTAAGGATGAAGTTATAGTAGTTCAAGGTAATATATTAAATATGATTGATAAAGCTATTAGAGAAGTTTTGGATATTTTACCAAAGGATTATCCTATAAATGCAATAAGTGAAGCAATAAATAATGCAGTGCTATATAGGGATTATTCTGCCTTTGATAAGATGATAGATATTTATATAGGAGCTAAAGAAATTATTATAACAAGTCCAGGAGCCATAACTGGAAATAACAGATCAATTAACAACATAAACCAAAGCAAGAGGAATATGTGGCTATATGAAAAGTTAATTACAATAGATAATAATAAGAGATTTTTAAATAATGGCCAAGGTTTTTTAAGAATTAAAAAATCTTTTAATAATAGTCGAAAGGTTAAATTTATTAACTCTATTAAGGATGATTATTTTAAAGTGGTATTACCAGGAACAAAGTTTTCTGATAAGTAAATATACTAGGTTTGTGATAAAGTCACAAACTTAGTATATTTATTTCTTTATAATAATAAAGAGGTGATAATATTGAAAAAAATTTACGTTATATTGACTATATTTTTAAGCGTTTTTATAATTTCTGGTTGCGGTACAGTAGTAAAGGATGCCAATGTAAATAATGATAAAAGTAGTGTTATTGAAATAACTGCCGAAGAAGCAAAAAAAGAAATGGATAAAGGAAATGTTATAATATTAGATGTTAGAACTAAAGAAGAATATGAAAATGGACATATAGAAAATAGCATACTAATTCCACTAGATGAAATAGAATCAGAAGCAGGAAATATACTTAAGGATAAAGAACAAAAAATACTAGTATATTGTAGAAGCGGGAATAGAAGTAGTACAGCAGCGAATTTATTAGCTGAAATGGGATATAATAACATATATGATTTTGGTGGCATAAAAGATTGGTCATATGAAATTGTTAAGTAATAATTAATTGGTTGAAAATCAATTATACTATGTTATAATAATTATTACTAAATAATAATACATAATTATATAAGTAAGGGAGTTTAGTTATGAATAGTAAAGTGGAGTTAGTATTCGAAAATAATGAGTATGTGGTTAAAGTAAATAATTCAATTATAAATAAGGGAAATGATTTAGAAAAAGCATATGAACAATTTAAAAGTGTAATAAGTAATAATAAATCAGCTGAAGCAAAAGCTTGGGATGATATAGTTGAAAAATTTCAAGGCTTAGATAATAAGAATTTAGAAATAAATAATGAATATAGAACAATGACTTATGGGAATATGAAATATTTTTATAATATGGGGAAAGTATTTTATATGTCTAATGGACAAATGGTACCTTTAATTGGAGGTTATGGTTTATTTAAATTTACTTTGAATGAAGTTAGCAAAGGTGATTTAGAAAAAGCAAATGAATTTATAGAGTTTTGTAAGGATGTTATGCTAACAGATGTAAATTATAGAGTTACTGATTCAAGTATAATAGTTTCCAGTGCAAGCTTTAACTATGGTTCAGCAGAATATAATTTCTCAAGTGGAAAAATCAATAAAGGAGCATCTATAACAAAAGGAACTTTTGAAGATTTTAAGACATATGTATTAGATATTATTAGAAAGAAATAATGATAAGTTAAAAAGAATCATTTAAGATGATTCTTTTTTTATTAATATTTATGTTTTATTATATAATAGTCAAGTAAAACTAATGAAAAAAGAGGTAAGAATGAACTTAGAAAAGAAACTAACTAGATTAACTATTGCAATATTTATCATTGTTATAATGGTAATTAGCATATTTTCATTAGCCATTATAAAGTCTAAAGTATCGGAAACCGTAGGCAAGAGCTTAATAGATATAGCTTTTGTTGTTTCTTCTAATCCTATGATACAAAAAGAATTAGCTGATGGCTCAGATCCAACTCATTATAAGGTACAAAATTATACAGAAAGAGTAAGACTTAAAACAGGATTATTATTTATAACAGTAATGAATAATGAAGGTATAAGATACTCACATCCAATTCCAGAAAATATAGGTAGAAAATTTTTAGGTGGAGATGAAAAACTAGTATTAACTGAAGGTGAAACCTATGTTTCAGAAGGAGAAGGTCACTTAGGTAAATCAGTTAGAGGATTTACACCAGTTTATAAAGATGGTGTACAAGTTGGAGCAGTAGCAGTAGGAATGTTAAAGAGAGATATAAGAAGCGAAGTAGTAGAATTTTTTAAAGGTTTAATACCTGTCTTTATTGGAGTTTTAATTATTATTATATTTTTAGCTAAGAAATTAGCAAAAAATATAAAATCAGATATTTATGGATTAGAACCAGAAGAAATAGCAAATGAGCTTAGGGAAAAAGAGTCTATTATTAATAACATTGAAGAAGGGCTTATTGCTGTAAATAATTTAGGAGAAATAACTGTAATTAATAGTAAAGCTTATGAAATATTAAAGCTCCATTCTAATAAAATTATTGATGATAAGATAAAGAACTTGTTAAATGAAGTTATGTATAGAAGAAGTAGAATTTTTAATAAAGAAATTAGACTTAATAATAATGTGATAATTATGGCGAATTTTTATAGTATTATTGGTGAATATGGGAAAATAGTAGGAGCAATAGCTAGTTTTCAGGATTTCACAAAAGTTCATAATATGGCTGCAGAATTAACTGGTGTAAAGGAATTAACTTGGAATTTGAGAGCTCAAAATCATGAGTTTATGAATAAATTACATACAATTGCAGGCTTAATTCAATTAGATGAAAGCGATAAGGCTTTAGAATATATTTTTGAAACAACTGAGAATAGAGGAGTTATAACTGATTCTTTAAAGAAGATAAGAGAAGCTTCAATACAAGGTTTAATATTTTCAAAATATAATAAAGCTGATGAACTTAAGATAAAGTTTGAAGTAGATGAGAATTCAAATTTAAAAGAAATACCTAAAAATATTATGGTACAAGATATATTAACTATTATAGGAAACTTATTGGAAAATTCTATTGAAGAATTGAAGGGAAGAGATAATGGATATATATATATAGGTATCTTCCAAGATAAAAAAATAAATATTATAGTAAAAAATAATGGAAATAAAATTAATGATGAATTAAAAGAAAAAATATTTATAAGAGGATTTAGTACCAAAGGAAATTTTAGAGGACTAGGCTTATATAATATTAATAATATTATAAGTTCTTTAAATGGAGATTTGAAATTAACATCAGATGAAATAACTGTATGGGAGGTAAATATTTAATGAGTATGATTAATGTTTTTATTGTTGAAGATGACCCAATGGTTAAAGAAATTAATAAAAGATTTTTAGAAAAAATGGGTAGTTTTAAGGTAATAGATGATGCAAGCTCCATAAAGGAAGCTAAGATTAAATTAAAAAGTTGTAAAGCTGACTTAGTATTATTAGATGTGTTTTTACCTGATGGTAAGGGAATAGAGTTATTAAAATGGATTAGATTAGAAGAAATGAATTTAGATACAATATTAATTACAGCAGATAAATGTAGGGAGTCTGTAGATGATGCTTTTAAATATGGAGCTGTAGATTATTTAATTAAACCATTCAAATTTGAAAGGTTTAAAGAATCATTAATAAATTATAGAAATAGATTTTTAGAATTAAATAATGCAGAAGATATAAATCAAGAACATATTGACCAATATATATTAAATATAAATGTGGAAGAAGAAAAGGAACTTTGTAAGGGATTAAATATAAAAACTTATAATAAGATAACAGAATTTATGAAATTAAAAAGAAATGAAAAGCTTACAGCTGAAGAAATAGCTAATGGATGTGGACTTGCAAGAGTTACAGCAAGAAGATACTTAGAAAAAATGGTAGAAGAAAGCAAAGTTGAAATGTATCAGGAGTATGGAAAGATTGGAAGACCAACTAATTATTATAAAGTAAAAAAATAAGACCAAAAAGACCAAAATAAACAATAAGACCACAATATTGATTGATTATTAATTAACAAATATACTAAAGCTGTAAAAAAACTAATAAACAGGGGGAGAAATACTAAATGAAAAAGAAAGCTTTAGCATTAGTAATGTCAGCTTTAATTTTAGTTCCTACAGCATTAGTTGGTTGTGGTTCTAAGAAAGAAACTGCTGATATAGTTATTATAGGAGCAGGTGGAGCAGGACTTTCAGCAGCTGTACAAGCTAAACAAGAAGGGGTAGAAAATGTAATTCTTTTAGAAAAAATGCCTATGGTAGGTGGTAATACTAATAGAGCAACTGGTGGATTAAATGCAGCAGAAACAGAGCAACAAAAAGACAAGAATATAGAAGATTCTATAGAAACAATGTATGAGGATACTATGAAGGGTGGATATAATAAAAACAACCCTGAATTAGTAGAAAAATTAACAAGTGAAGCCAAAGATTCAGTGGCATGGTTAACTGAACTTGGAGCTGACCTTTCAGATGTAGGTAAGATGGCTGGATCAACAAATTACAGAACACATAGACCTACTGGCGGTGCAGCAGTAGGTGCTCACTTAGTTGATACTTTAAAGACAGCAGCAGAAAATGAAAAAGTAGACTTAAGACTTTGGAATGAAGCTAAGGAAATAATCTTAGATAAAGAGGGTAATGTTTCAGGAGTAAAGGCAACAAATAAAGAAGGTAAAGAATATACTATTAACACAAAAGCAGTAGTTATAGCTGCTGGAGGATTCTCAGCTAATCAAGAAATGGTTGTTAGCTACAAAGAAGATTTAAAAGGATTCGCTACTACTAATCACAGTGGAGCTACTGGAGATGGAATAGTTTTAGCAGAAAAACTTGGAGCAGACTTAGTTGATATTGAAGAAATTCAAACTCATCCAACAGTTGTACCAGAAAAAGCTGTAATGGTTACTGAGGCAGTGAGAGGAAATGGTGCTATTCTTATAAATAAAGATGGTAAGAGATTTACTAATGAATTATTTACTAGAGATGTAGTTTCTAAAGCAATATTAGAGCAAAAAGATGGAGTTGCTTATCTTTTCTTTGATGAAGGATTAAGAAAGAGCTTAAAGGCTACAGAAGAATACTTCAATATGGGATTAGTAACAG
Organism: Bacillota bacterium; assembly: GCA_023445445.1. Taxonomy (GTDB): domain Bacteria; phylum Bacillota; class Clostridia; order Clostridiales; family Clostridiaceae; genus Clostridium. The sequence continues at coordinate 58,212 of JAEXLD010000022.1, read as the reverse complement.
AAGCAGACTCAGTTGAAGAATTAGCAGAAAAATTATCAATAGATAAAAATACTATGGTAGAAAGCATAAATAAATATAACGATGCAGTAGCAGCAAATAACGATTCAGAGTTTAAAAGAGAAGATCTTCCAAGACAATTAAATGAAGGTAAGGTGTATGCTATTCCTGTAACACCAGCAGTTCACCACACTATGGGTGGATTAAAAATTAATACTAATGCTGAAGTTGTTAATACAAATGGAAATATAATTCAAGGATTATTCGCTGCAGGAGAAGTTACTGGAGGAATCCATGGAGGAAATAGATTAGGTGGTAATGCTTTAGCTGATATAGTTACTTTTGGTAGAACAGCTGGAAAAAATGCAGCAGCATTCATAAAATAACTTAATTTATATGTAGGAGGAATAATCATGAAAAAATTATTAGCAATTATAGGAGCTATTTCAATATCAGCTTCATTATTAGTAGGCTGTGGTGGCGGAAAATATACTGATGGAACATACCAAGGAGAAGGACAAGGGGCATCAGGAGTAATTAAAGTAGAAGTTGTAGTTTCTAAAGGCAAAATTTCAGAAGTTAAACTTGTTGAACATAATGAAACTAAAACATTAGTTGAAGGTGTTCAAGACAATTTAGTTCCAGAGATAATAGAAAAGCAAGGAACTGAAGGAGTTGAAGCAATATCAGGGGCAACAAACTCTTCAAAGGGAGTAATAGATGCTGTAAATAGTGCTTTAACAGCAGCAACAAAATAATATCAAAGGGTAAATATATAATAAGACAGATAGTATAAAAAATAAACTATCTGTCTATTTTTTTATGAAAAATTAATAAAATTAATAATGATTACTATAATATTTTCAATAAAAAGACAGTTTAATTAATACAGTGTAAAATTTTAGTAAATCCTTGTAGGTATTTTAATATATATAATATAATATGTATATAATTATTATGTGTATATAGGGGTGTATAGTTATGAATGATGGATATGAGAGCTTTGAATCTGACTTTAATATTTTTAACAATAAAATGTCATTATTAATTGATTCTAGAAATAAAGAGGAAATAATAAAAATAATTAAAAATAAACATATTTCAGAAACTTATGATGAGGTTGATAAAGAGCATAAAATTGATGACCTTATTATTTGGAATGCAATTTATACTAGAGAAATAATTAGAAATGGAATAGCAAAAAAGTATTTACATCCAATTTATAATAAGTTTTATAGAAGAATTAAGGAAGCTAGTTCTATGCAATTACTACAGGAAATAGAATTAGATATGATAAATGAATATATGGAATTATTAATTAACGATACAGAAATTACAGATAGTTTTACAGTTAATAAGCTTCTACAAGCACTTCATTTAAATATTGAAAATCACATATCCCTAGAAGAAATATGTAAAACTTTAAATATTTCAGTTGGGTATGCATCTACATGCTTTAAAAAATATAAAGGGATATCAATAATGAAATATCTAAGAGAAATAAAAATTGAAAGAGCCAAGATTTTATTATTAAGTACTGAAAAAAGTATATTAGAAATAAGTATTTTGTTGGGATTCCATGATCAAAGCCACTTTACAAATACCTTTAAAAAGCTAGTAGGAGTTTCTCCACTTAAATATAGAAATAAAAATTATTCAATATAAGTGTAATTTTATTGATAAAGTGCTAAATAAATACTATAATTAATTAAAAACAAATATAAGGGGGCAAAAAAATGTCAGATAATTGGAGCTTAAAAGAACTTTATCCCTCATTTACTTCTAAAGAGTTTCTTGAAGATTTAGATAAGGTTGATAAAAATATTAATGATTTAAAAGTTTTTACAGAAAACTTAAATAAAGAAGGGGATACACTAAGAACTTTAGAGGATATAATTAATAATCTTGAAAATATAAATCTTCTGATTATTAAAGTAGGTTCATTTGCTAGTTTAACTGTTAGTGCTGATTCAAAGAATGTGGAAGGTAGAAAATATTTAGACGTAATAAATAATAAAAATAGCCTTTTAGCTGAACCATTAACTAAGATTTATAAATGGATTGCTAGTATAGAAAATATAGATGAAGTAATTAATAAATCAACTTTATTAAAAAATCATGAGTTTATAATTAAAGAAATAATTAATAAAAATAAATATATGCTAAGTGATAAGGAAGAAGCTATAATAGCTAAAATGAGAACTACAGGTTCAGATGCTTGGTCAAATTATAAGGATTATTTAATATCAACACATAAAGTAGATATTAATGTAGATGGAAAGGAAGAATCACTTCCATTAACAGTAGTGTTAAACATGGCATATAGCAAGGACCCAGAAGTTAGAAAAAATGCTTATGAAGCAGAAATAAAGTCCTATGAAAAAATAGAGGAAGGTGTAGCTGCAGCATTAAATGGAATTAAAGGAGAAGTAATAACTACTTCTGAACTTAAAGGATACAAATCACCACTTCATATGACACTAGAAGAGTCTAGAATGGATGAAGATATTTTAAATGCTATGCTTACAGCAATTAAAGAAAGCTTACCTACATTTAGAAAATATTTAAAGAGAAAAGCTGAAATTTTAGGACATAAAAATGGTCTTCCATTTTATGATTTATATGCTCCAGTAATAGAAAAAGAAATGAAATTTACTTTTGAAGAAGGTAAGGCTTTTGTAGAAAAGAACTTTAGAAAGTTTAGTGATAATTTAGCTGACTTTGTTTTAAAGGCTTATGAAAATAATTGGTTAGATGTTTATCCTAAGGAAGGTAAAGTAGGAGGAGCATTCTGTGCAAGTATAAAAGATATTAAAGAAAGTAGGATATTATTAAATTATGGAAATAGTTTTAGTGACGTTGTTACTATGGCTCACGAACTTGGACATGGATTCCATGCAGAATGTTTAAACAATGAAACTATGTTAAATTCAGAATATCCTATGACTTTAGCAGAAACAGCTTCTAACTTCTGTGAAATACTTATTAAAAAGAGTGCTGTAAAAGAAGCTGGCAAGGAAGAGGCTTTTGCTATTTTAGAAGCTGAAATTTCAGATTGCAACCAAGTTATTGTAGATATATATTCAAGGTTCCTATTTGAAAGTGAAGTATTTGAAAAGAGAAGAGAAAGCTCTTTATCAGTAGAAGAAATAAGTAATGCTATGCTTAATGCACAGAAGGAAGCCTATGGAGACGGATTAGATAGTAATTATCTTCATAAATATATGTGGACTTGGAAACCACATTATTACTATGCAACTGCAAACTTCTATAACTTCCCATATGCCTTTGGCAACTTATTTGCTAAGGGATTATATGCAGAATATTTAAAGAGAGGTAATAGCTTCTGTAAGGAATATGAAGAGTTACTAGCAGTTACGGGTAAAAATATGGTAGCTGATGTAACAAAGATAATGAATATAGATGTTCATGATGTTAACTTCTGGAGAAGTTCATTAAAGCTTATTGAAGAAGACATAGAAAAGTTTATAGAGTTAAGTTATGAAATCAAGTAAGAGTTAATAGAGAATAGTTAATAGAGAATAGTTAATAGTGAATAGTTAAGAGTGAAGAGTTAATGAAAAAACTCCATTGGAGTTTTTGAAATAAAATAATAAAATTGAGCTGTCTATAAGACAGCTCAATTTTTCATTCCTAAATTAATTTGTACTATTTCACTTCTACTTCCAAGCCTAATAGGGGGTCCCCATGTACCATAGCCTGAAGAAACTACAACATTTAAATTATCCTTTTTTAAATATCCATAATGAACTTCAAAGATTTTGTTAGTTACTAGGTTTCCAGGAATTATTTGACCTCTATGGGTATGACCAGATAGTTGTAAATCAATATTAGCATTTAAGCTTTCATTTATATACTGTGGATTGTGATCAATAACTATTAGAGGCTTAGAACTATCCAAATTTTTAGTCAAATCCTCTAGAGTAGCTCTATCTTTATTACCATATCTATTTACTGTTATATCATCTCTTCCAATTATATAGAATTCATCATTAATTAAAATTGATTCATCTCTTAATACAGTAACAGAATTTTCTTCGAGGATATTTACAATATTATCTTCTTCTTTAGTTAAAATATCATGATTTCCTAATGCAGCAAAAGTTCCATATTTAGATTTTATATTTGAAAACTCTATTGCCATATTATGATTTAAAAAAGGAGTAATATCACTATCGATAATATCTCCAGCAATAATGACTAAATCAGGATTTAACTCATTTATTTCATTTACCATAGTTTTTAATTTGTTATTTTTCACAATATTACCTAAGTGTAAATCAGAAACCATAACTATATTTAATGGATCTTTTAAGGTATCTTTTTCAATATCAATATCAAAGGATTTAACATAAGAGTTATTAGCATTATAGCTACCAATTATTATAAATAGTATAAATACTGTAGTCATTAATACTGTTTCAATTGTATAAATTTTATTATTTAGTAAAGAAGATTTTTTTAGTATTAAATTAATTAATCCTAAAATTGGAAAAAACAATGAACCATACATAAGTAAGCTAAGCCAATAAGAGCCAATGAATGATAAAAAATTGCTTATACTTTGAGGTAAATACTTAGTCATTGCCATTGAAACTATATAAGATGATGCTAAAGTACAAAATACTATCCAAAAGGGTAAAGGAGATAAATTAGTAGTAATTCTAAGTCCTTTAAAAATTACCTTTCCTATATAAAAATTTAATATAGAATATAAGCTGAAAAATATAGTGAAAAACAATATATATCTATCTTTCATTTGTATCAACTCCTGAAAATTCTTTTTTATAATTATAGCATATTGGTAAGGTTTCAAATAGTAGTATAATATAAGGTAATATACTATTAATTAATAGGAGATAGATATAAAATGGTATTTTAATAACTGGAAGTAACTTTTCAATTACTAATAATTTTATTAGCAGTTACAATTATGATAGTAGTAGATGAAATACACTTGTGGAAAACATTTAATAGAGATGAAAATAGAAAATATAAAGAAGAAAAGTCGTAATGATTTATTATTATGACTTTATTAATACTAGAGAAATAGTATGATAAAATGTAGTTATAAATAATACTAGGAGGTGGTAAATATGGGATTAAATAAGGAGCAAACTTTAGTTGTAAATGAATTAGAAAAAAATATTTTACTTCTTGCTTCAGCAGGAACTGGTAAAACTAATACTTTATCAAGAAGGATTTCTAATATTATTAATTCTAAAAAAGCTAAAGCTGAGGAAATACTATGTATTACCTTTACTAATAAGGCTTGTGCTGAAATGAAGGGTAGAATTGAAGATATTGTTGGAGAAAATGCAAAAGGTATAACTATTAGAACTTTTCATAGCTTTTGTTTTGATTTAATTAAAAGTGAAGCTAAGAAAAGAACAGATATATTTACTGATTTCTTAGTATTCGATGAAGAAGATTGTAAGGAAATAATAAAGGAATGCAATATTAATAATTACCCAGTAAATAAATTACAACAATTCATAGAGCTTGTTAAAATACAAAAATCAAAGCTTAACTTAAAAGAAGAGGATTCTTTAAAAAATTATAATAAAGTAATTCAACATATATTTAAATTTGAAGCTGATAGAATTAAATCTATTTGTAGCAATAAGGGAAATCAAGATTTAAAAATGAAGGACTACCTAGAAAGTAAGGGGGGAGAGTTAGTAACATTATATAACTCTCTACTTATTAATAATCATGGATTAGATTTTGCAGATTTAACAATAAAGGCAAAGGAATTACTTACAGATGAAAAATTAGTAGAGAATTTAAAAAATCAATTTAAATATATAAATATAGATGAAGTCCAAGATACTAGCACCTTAGAATATTCAATTATTGAGAAAATATTTGGGAATAACAATATATTACTTTGTGGAGATATGTTTCAAACAATTTATGGCTGGAGAGGTTCAGAACCAGAAAAAATATTAGATTTATTTAAAAGAAAGTATAATCCAATAGAAATTATATTTACTAAAAATTATAGATCTACAAAGTATATTACGGATGGTTCCTTAAGTTTTTTAGAAAATGCATTTAATAAGAAATACTCTGATATTTATAAGGATAAAATTACATCAATTACAGATGAAAAAGGAGATAAAATTAAACTAAGAAAAGCAAAAAACTTAAGAGAAGAAGCTAGATTTATATTTGATGAAATTAGAAGCTTAGAAAAAAATGGAGAAGATGTTTCTAAAGTTTGTATATTAAGTAGAGATAATAACTACAACATCAGTCTAAGCAGAGAGCTTGGAAATATAATAGGGTATGAAGGTGCTAATTTTGAATTTATATTAGTTGATCAATTTAAGTTTTTTAGAAGACAGGAAATAAAGGATATAATAGCTTTTTTAAAACTTATTGCTAATAGATATGATAATGTTAGTTTAAAAAGAATTGTAAAAAGACTTCCAACAGGCATAGGAGAATCAACTTTAAAGGCTATTGATTCTAAAGAATATAAGGAAGCTGGAATATCACTTACTGACTTTATTGATGAAAATGTTAAAGTATATGGAGAAAAATATTCTCTATTGATAGAAGAATTTCAAAAGGATAATGTAATAGTTTTTGATGTTGAAAGCACGGGAACTGACGTTACAGAAGATGAAATAATACAAATTGCAGCTATAAAAATAAATTCTAAAGGGGAAGTTATAGATAGTTTTGAAAAATTCTTAAAAAATAAAAAATCTGTAAATACTTCCTATAAGGTTCATGGATTTAGCGATGATTTTTTAAGAGAAAAAGGAGAAGACAAGGAAATAGTATTAAAAGAATTTGTAGAGTTTTCTAAGGACTCAATTATAGCTGGTCACAATGTCCAGTATGATATTAATATTTTATCAAGTGAGCTTAGTAGAAATAATTTAGAAGGACCAAAGTTTAAAGCTTTTTATGATACTTTAGATATATATAGAAGATTTCACACTAAACTACAAAACTATAAATTAGAAACCTTAAGTAAAGTATTCAATACAGAAAATAAACCAAGTCATGATGCTATGGACGATATATTGGCAACTAAAGACTTGTTAGTTAAAGCTATTTATGAAGATTTAATGCCAACTTCTTTCAAAAGAATTAGCTTAGTTAGTAAACATTTAAAGTCATTTGCAAAAATTAATACTGCATTAAATGAATTATTTGAAAGAGCTAAAAATAAAAGACCAGAGGATATTATAGTGGATATAATTAAGGGATTTAGTATAAAGACTTTATATAGTGGTAGAAGTAGTGAAATGGAAAAAGAAGCAAATGAAAAAATAGAGAGACTTAGAGATTTTTATGTATTAGTTAAAGAGTTAGATGATAAAGAAAAAAGTAATAGGGATTCTTTACTAGATATAATTAGGATAACTGGATTATCTAATGGTGAGTTAGAAAGCTTAATTGTAAATAGGACTAAGAAAAAGAGAATACCTATAATTACAGTTCATCAAGCTAAGGGACTTGAATTTGATACAGTTTTTATATCTGGACTACAAGAGGGGGTATTCCCTTCCTATATGGCATTAAAATCAAATAATATAGAAGAGGAAATGAGAACCTTCTATGTGGCTTTAACTAGAGCTAAAAAGCATCTATATTTAACATGTCATCAATATGAGGACTATGGCAGAGAAAATAAAATAAGTGATTTTATTAATTATATAAATAAAGAATGTATGGATAATGATTATTAATTATAGTATAATGAAGTAAATTTTATAAAACAGTGAGGAAGAAAAAATAATGAAGTATGATTTAAATATTTATAATCTTGGACAATTGTTAACTAAGATTACAGAAGAATATAGTGTTAACATATTAGCTAAGTCAAAGCTTAGTGGAGGTTGGATGACTATAACTGGTGAAGTGGAAGTTATAGCAGCACCAGAAGATAAGGTGGTATTAAAAGGTAATAATATTATTACATTAAAGGTAAAAGATAGTGGCTTAGAGGGAAGCTTATTAAAGATAACTGGTGCAAAGGATGGATTATTTAATATAGATTTATCTCCAACTAAATATAGAGAATTTGGTAATTCAGGTATTAGCTTAAATAAGGTAAAGACTAATAATAATGAAACTAAGCTAAGAATAGATGAAGATATAATTTTTACAATTAGAAATGCATCAGTAGAAAATATAGATGAAATTATTAAGGGTATTTAATAACTTTAAATTTCTTAATTAAGAAGGCTCCGTATAGGGGCCTTTCTTTAATAATAGGGTTAAAATTTTATTGTGAAATAGCTATTTTATATTGAAAAAATTTATATAGACATGTTAAATTTAGGATTGTATAATATATGAGGTTAATTTAAAGAAGAAGGGACGAAATATGGAGATAAATGAAATACTTGAAGTAGCTAATTATGCAGGTAAAATAATGTTACAAAGCGGTGCAGAAGCTTATAGAGTAGAAGAAACTATGAATAGAATTTGTATATCTTTAGGTGTAGAATCTGCAAGTAGCTTTGCAACTCCAACTGTAATAATAGCCTCTATATCACATAATGGAGAAATAAAATCATTAGTTGAAAGAATTTCAAATCGTTCAGTTGACCTGCAGAAAATTCATAAGGTAAATGATTTAGCAAGAAATATAAATAGAGATAATATTACGCTAGAAGAATTAAAGGAAGCTCTTAAAGAAATAGAAGATGAAAAAAGATACTCAAATAAAACAACAATTTTATTTTCAGCAATAGGAGCTTTTGGATTCGTATTTTTATTTGGAGGGTCTTTAAGAGATGCAATAGCAGCATTTTTTATTGGACTAGCAGTAAAATATGTATCTATTAAATGTGATAATTTTGGAATTAATTCCTTTTTTAATACCAGTATATCTGCAGGTATTTTAGCTTTATTATCTATTATTTCTATAAGAATAAATTTAGCAAATGATATGGACAAGGTTATTATAGGTTCTATAATGCTTTTAGTTCCAGGGCTTGCAATTACTAATGCCATTAGAGATACTGTTGCTGGAGATTTAGTATCAGGACTTGTAAGAGGTGCGGAAGCTTTTTTAACAGCAATAGCAGTTGCAGTTGGAACAGGAGTAGTTTTAAGCTTTTGGATAAGTGTTTTTGGAGGTATATAAATGATATTAGAAGTTTTATCTGCTTTTATAGCAGCTTTTGCTTTTGGAATAGTATTTAATATAAAGGGTAAAAATTTATTTTTCGCTGCTATATGTGGATCTTTAGGATGGTTTGTATATAAGTTAGCTTTAATCTTTGGCTATTCTGATATAACATCCTTATTTTTATCCTCTCTTGCATTAAGTATTTATTCAGAAATATTTGCAAGAATTTTAAAGACACCTGTAACTACATTTGTAATTGCAGCTTTAATTCCATTAGTTCCAGGAGGAGGAATGTATTATACAATGGTTGAAGCAATAACTGGTGATATTATGAAATCATTAGAAATAGGAATAAAAACTATAGCTTCAGCAGGTGCATTAGCCTTAGGAATAATATTAGTTTCAACTCTTACCAAAACTTTCATAAAAAACAAGAGTTTTAAAATGAATAATAAAATAGCTATTCACAAATAATATATTTGTAGTCGCAAGTTATTTATTTTTATTTGACTATGACTATGGGGCACTGCAGGACACAATGCAGTGCCTTTTGACATTTTAAGAGTTAGTACATATAATAATTATGATTTAGATATATTAGGAGGAAGGAATTTTGACTAAAGAGAAGGATTTAAAAAATGCTTTTGAAAAAACTATGAAAAAGCATAAAGGCAATAAAAAGGCTCAATTAATAACTATTATTGTATTTGCTATTATTGCAATATTTTCTGCCTTTTTTGGTAAAGATATTGTAGGTAATAATTTAGGAAATACTAATGGAAATATAGAAATATCTTATTTAGATGTTGGACAAGGTGATGCAGCTTATATAAGAGTTAATGATTTAGATATACTTATAGATGCAGGTCCAAGAAGTGATTCTGACAAGCTAATGAAGCAGTTAGAAGAAAAAAATATAGATGATTTTGAAATTGTTATAGCAACACATCCTCATGAAGATCATATTGGAGGAATGACAAAAGTATTTGAAAAGTATGATGTAAAAAGCTTTTATATGCCTAAGGTAACAACTACAACAAAAACCTTTGAGAACATGATGAAGGCAGTAAGTAATGAGGGACTTAAAGCAAAGGTAATTAAAGAAGGAACAAGCATTGATATAGGAGAAGGGGCTAAATTTATTGCTTATTCTCCTAATAAGGACACTTATGATAATCTTAATGATTATTCACCAATTATGAAATTAACTTATGGTAATAAATCATTTATATTTACAGGTGATGCAGAAAAGCCTGTAGAAGCAGAAGTTATAAAAAAATATTCAAATGAATTAAAGGCAGATGTTATTAAGTTTGGTCATCATGGATCTAGTACATCTTCTACAAAGGAATTTATAGAGGCAATTTCACCACAGTATGGAATAATTAGCTGTGGGGTTGATAATTCATATGGACATCCGCATAGAGAGATTTTAGATATAATTAAAAATATGGGAATTGAAGCATATAGAACTGATAAGCAAGGACAAATTACAATTACATCTGATGGAAATACTATTAACATTAAAACAGAAAAATAATAAACTATAGTGTAACTAAAAAAGAAGGTAAGAATTTATCTTCTTTTTTTACTTATAATTTGTATTGAAAGAATTAATATATTTATAGGATAAAATTAAAAGTATATATTAAAGGTATATATTAAAACTTAGAGTTTAAATAGATTTAGGAAAGTTTACCCATTTTTAATATTTCATAGGTTAATATGTATATACGGATATGCTATAATTAATTTATTTACTGATGAATATAGGAGGATAAAGATGAACACTGTTAAGTTAAGAGATGATTTAGAGTTTTCTAGAATCGTTCAGGGATATTGGAGATTAATGGATTGGAATATAAGTGATGAAGAATTAGTAAGATTAATAGAAGAAGCTTATGAATTAGGAATTACAACTGTAGATCATGCAGATATTTATGGAAACTTCTGTTGTGAAGAAAAGTTTGGAAATGCACTAAAAATAAGAAGAGGACTAAGAGAAAAACTTCAAATAGTAACAAAGTGTGGGATAAAGTTTCCATCTGAAAATAGACCAGAAAACAAATCACATTGTTATGATACAAGTAAGGAACATATAATTAAGTCAGCAGAAAGATCATTAAAAAACTTTAATACAGATTACTTAGATGTACTATTAATTCATAGAGTAGATGCATTATTAAATCCAGAAGAGGTGGCAGAAGCATTTACAAAATTAAAAACTCAAGGAAAAGTTAGATACTTCGGAGTTTCAAATTTTTTACCAGCACAATTTAATATGCTAAATTCATATTTCAAGGACGGTCTAGTAACAAATCAAGTGGAAATTTCACCTTTATGCCTTGATTCCTTTGAAAACGGAACTTTAGATTTAATGTTAGAAAAAAGAGTTAAACCAATGGCGTGGTCTCCACTTGCAGGTGGAAGATTATTTAAGGCTAATGATGAAAGGGCTTTAAGAGTTCAAAAGGTATTAAATAAGATAAAAGATGAAGTGTCAGCTAAGGGAACAGATGAGGTAGTATATGCTTGGTTACTTATGCACCCAAGTAATATAATGCCTATAGTAGGGTCTGGTAAGATAGATAGGATTAAATCTGCAATAAGAGCAACAGAGATAAATTTATCAAGGGATCAATGGTTTGAAATATATGTAGCCTCAAGAGGAATAGATATACCTTAGTATAAATGAAGAATTAAGAATGAAAAATGGAGAATTAAAGAAGAAACTCCTTAGGGAGTTTCTGAAAAAAATATTTTTAGTAATTTGTAACAAATTACATCTTTAATTCTAACTTAGTAGTCACAATGTATACTAAGTTCTGAAATCGAATTTATGTAAGCAACGTTTGCAAGTTACTACTATTTTTCCTTTTTTTCTTGGTAATCTTAATTTTTGACCACATTTTGGACACTTTGTGATTTTATAATTTTTCTTTTCATTAATTTTATTTTTAATTACTTGATATAAGTAAGAGAAACTAGTAAAATCAATAGGTTGACTATTATAGGGAATTTTTAAACCTAGCTTTGATAAAGGTTTATTAAGAAAGCTAATTAAGGAATTATTTTCTGCTCTTCTTTTACTAAGATTTCTTGAAAATATTCTTAATAATGAGATTATTACTAAAGCCAAACCTATAACGCTTGTATATCTTGAAAGATTAAAAATTGAAGCTACTAGCAATAAAATTAATGATAATAAGTCAATACCATATATGCCTTGTAAAAATTTCATGTTAACACCTCTATATATTATGATAAATATATTATAGTACAAAGGAATACTGCTATCAATTAAGATATTTTAATTTTAATAATAAGATAATTAAAAGTAGGAGTGATTTTATGTGGTTTTTAACTTGGATTATATTTTTTAGTATTTATAGTTTTTTAGGTTGGATTTGTGAAGTTATGTATTGCTCTATTCCAGCCAAGAAATTCATAAATAGAGGATTTTTAAAGGGACCAGTATGTCCTGTATATGGATTTGGAGCAGTATTTGTAATTTTAATAATGAATTTATTAAATATAAAGATACCTATATTAATCTTTATATATGGTGGTATTATAGCATCAATTATAGAGTTTTTGGCAGATATTATTTTAGAGTATGTATTTCATACAAGACTTTGGAATTATTCTAATAGAAAATTTAATATAAAAGGGAGAGTTTGTTTATTAAACTCTAGTTTATTTGCCACACTATCTCTTTTGTTAATGGAAATTATACACCCATCAATTTCAAATATTGTAAATGAATTTTCAAACAATACTATTATAATAACAGCATATATATTTATAATTATATTTGTAGTAGATCTTTCTTTAACTGTTAGTGAATTCATTAATTTAAATATAACTTTAAAGAATATGAATATTTTAAATCAGCTTAAGAAAGAATTTAATAAGAAGGAATTTAAGTTTAATAAACTAAAAAGACTTATTAATGCCTTCCCACAATTAGAGCATAAAAGATATAAGGAAGAATTTAATAAGCTTAAAATATTAATAAAGGAATCTATAGATAATAATATAAGATTTTAATTGGAGGTAAATATGTATATAGCTTTTGGAAGAAAAGTAGTTGATACTGAAGAAATAAAAAATGAAATAGAAAAAAATTCAGAGTTTAAGGTTATAAAGGATATGAGTAAAGGAACTAAAAGGGAAGATACCTTTGCTTATAACTTAAGTATTTCAATTGATATTTTAAATGAAATACTTAGTGATGATTATGATATAAATGAATTAAGCGAAGATGAGTTATTTGATGAATACATGAGCTTAAGCGAAGAATTAGCTACAGATATGGAAGAATTATTGCCAGAGGATTCTATTATAGATGTAAAGTCATATAAATGGGATTTATCTGATAATGATATAAAAGTAGTAATAGCAGGGGTTAATGAAGAAGTAGGAGAAGGAAAATTAAAGGATGTAATGAGAAGATTATTAACTCAGCTAGAGTAAATATATATTTGGAGCTGCCTTTGCAGCTCCTTTTATTTAGCAGAGACCACCGCCACCACCCATATTACCACCACCACACATGTTCATATTGTTTTGTGGAGGATTTTGATTATTATTTGGCATAGGATTTTGATTATTATTTTGTTTGTAATAATTAATTATTTCATTTGATCTATTTCTTATAGTTTTTAAAGTAGTGGAGTATTCTTCATTTGTAGGGTCAAGTTCCGTAGATTTTAATATGTGTTGAACACCAATATCAAACCAACCCTTTTTGAAATAAACAAATCCCATTAAATAATTCCATTCTGCAGAATTTTTTAAATCTAATAAATTTAATTTACTTTCAGCAACAGTAATATTGTTATTATCAATATAGGATCTTATTTCTTTATATAAGTTACCATTAACTAAAACATCATAAGCCATATTAGCATCATTTATAACCCCTTCAGCTAAGGGTCTTGAATCTATTGTTGAATTTCCTAAGGCATATTCGTCTAATATGTTCTTATAAGCTTTTTTAATTTCATCTTTAGAAGCATTTGGAGAAACCCCTAAAACTTTGTATGGATCCAAGTTAAGTTCACATCCTTTACATATTTTTTCATTTAATATTTATCTCATATTACTTAATATATTGGAAGAATAACGATAATATGATAAATTAATTCTATAAAAGAAAAGGAGATTACTTATGACAAGATTTAAAAAAATATATATAGAAACAACTAATATATGTAATTTAAGCTGCAATTTTTGCCCTAAGACTAGTAGGGAGTTAGGATTTATGGATACTGATGACTTTGAAATTATTATAAATAAAATTAAAGGGTATACAAATCATATTTATCTACACTTAATGGGAGAACCATTTTTAAACAAGAATTTGGAAAGCTTTCTTAAAGTTGCTAAGGAAGCAAATATAAAAGTTAATATAACTAGTAATGGAACCTTGATAAACAATGTTAAAGATGTATTAATTAATTCTAATGCTGTTAGACAAATAAATATTTCTCTTCATAGCTTTGAAGCAAATCAAAATAATATTAATTTTTATGATTATTTAAATAATATTTTGCAATTTATTGAAGAAGCAAATGAAAAAACTGAAATAATATGTTCTCTTAGATTATGGAATATTGATACTGAAGAATTAAAAGCAAATAATAATTTGAATTTAGAAATATTAAAATTAATGGAGGATAAGTTAAAAATAGATTTCTCAATAAAAGATGCATTATTAGATAAAAGAGGTATTAAGCTAAAGGAAAGAGTATATTTAAACATGGCAGAAAAGTTTAGTTGGCCAGATGCTACTATTTCCCTAATTAGCGAGGAAGTATTTTGTCATGGTCTAAGAGACCAAATAGGAATTTTATTAGATGGGACAGTAGTGCCTTGTTGCTTAGATAGTGAAGGGAAAATACCTTTAGGAAACATATTTAAAGAAGAATTAGAAGATATTATTAATTCAAAAAGAGCATTAGATATATATGATGGGTTTTCACAAAGAAAAGCCGTAGAAGAGCTTTGTAAAAGATGTGGTTATGCAAAAAGAAAATTCAAATAGGGGGGAGTTATTTGAAATATATATATAATTTAGCTTTTAAAATGACTGTATCAGCTACTATAGCTTTAGTTATAGCAAATGAACTAAATTTACAATTTGCAACTGTAGCTGCTGTTATTGCTATTTTAAGTATTCAAGACACTAGAAAAAAAGCATTAATTGTAGGCAAAAATAGAATTATAGCTTGTACAGTAGCAATTTTTTTGTCGGTTGTGATATATAAATATATTGGGCAAAATCCTATGACTTTTGCTTTATTTCTTATTATATTTATTCCATTTACATCAAGATGTAATGTATCAGAGGGAATGGTACCAGCTGTAGTATTGTCAACTCATATATTAGTAACTGATGAAATTTCTCTATACTTAATAATAAATGAGCTTTTAATAATGATAATAGGAGTTGGAATAGCATCAATTGCAAATCTATATATGCCTTCATTAAACCAAGAATTTGAAAAAGATAAAGAGTATATAGAAAAAGGCTATAAAAATATATTAAGTAAAATGTCTAAGTCTTTATTAACACACACAGTGGATAGAGATGAGGAAATTCTTATTCGAGATTTAGAAAATCGATTAAATGAAAGTTTAGATAGAGCTTATAAAATTTATAATAATAATTTTACAGAATCAAATTATTATTATGTTGACTATATGAATATGAGAAAAAATCAATTTGAGATTATAAAGAAATTAAGATCACATTTCAGTAGATTTTATATGTCCTTTGAACAAACTCACATGATATCAAAATTCACAAAAAATGTTTCAGATCAAATTAAAGATAGAAATGATTGCAAAGAGCTTTTAGAAGAATTGAAATTATTAAAGCTAGGCTTTAGAGAAATGGCACTTCCTAAAACTAGAGAAGAGTTTGAAAATAGAGCTCAGTTATTACAATTTTTAAATGATATGGAAGACCTATTAATAATGAAAAGAAATTTTATACTCCGATATAATTTACAAGATAATAAGAAATAATGGTGTTTTATAAATTTACAATTAAGTAAGAATTAGGTAAAATTATATGAGAGGTGATAATATGGAAAATAATATGGTATTAGAATTAATTGATTTAAGAAAAAACTTTGGGGATAAGGAAGTTTTAAAGGGTATTAACATAAAAGTTAGTAAGGGTAGTATTATAGGATATATAGGACCAAATGGAGCAGGAAAAAGCACAACAGTAAAATTGATACTTGGTTTACTTAAAGGTTATACAGGAGAAATTAAGGTCTTTGGAGAAGAAATATCAAGTGGAAATGAAAGCTATAAGAAAAGAATAGGATATGTACCAGAAGTTCCAGAAATATATGATAGTTTAACTGGAAAAGAGTATTTAACCTTTGTTGGACAACTTTATGGTATTGAATATAATAGGGCTGATGAAAAAGCAAAAAAACTAATGG
Source organism: Bacillota bacterium (assembly GCA_023445445.1). Classification (GTDB taxonomy): domain Bacteria; phylum Bacillota; class Clostridia; order Clostridiales; family Clostridiaceae; genus Clostridium. Next base: position 41,631 of record JAEXLD010000022.1, on the reverse strand, counting down.
ATATACTAGGAATATTAGATTCTTATGGTAAAAGAATTTCTTCTTATTCTAAGGGAATGAAGCAAAAACTTATTCTTATAGCTAGTTTGATTCATAATCCAGAGGTTTTATTTTTAGATGAGCCTTTAAGTGGACTTGATGCAAATAGTGTAATGATTATCAAAGAAATATTAGCCTATCTTGCTAAGGAAGGGAAAACTATATTTTACTCATCTCATATAATGGAGATAGTAGAAAAAATAAGTGATAGAATCATTTTAATTAATAATGGTGAAATTGTTGCAGATGGAAATTTTGAAGAATTGAAAAATAGTTATAAAGAAAGTTCTCTTGAAAATATATTTAATGAAGTTACAGGATTTCATGAGTATAAAGAACTTGCTGAAAGTTTTATTTCAGTAGTAAAAGAGGTATAATCATGAAAGAGTTTAAGGTCTTAAAAATTTTAGATAAATTATCAGGACTATACAAAAAAGCTGGTGTAGATTATGATGCCTTTAAATTAATATTAAATATAAAGTTAACTATGGACGGTAGAAGAAAGGCAACAGTTTTTAATGATAATAGAAAGAATAAAGAAGATTCAAACCAATTTTATAAAGCTTTAATAATGTATGCTTTATTTGGTATATTTATAGGGCTTTTGTTAATATTGGATATTAACAAAATGTATATGATGACAATTTATTTTTCAGCAATTATGTTTATGGTTTTAACTATTTTTATTTCAGATTTTTCATATGTAATTTTAGATGTAAGGGATAAAAACATACTTTTTACTAAAGGAGTGGATAGTAAGACTATTAATGCTGCTAAAATAACTCATATCGTTATTTATATGATTTACTTAACCCTAGCTTTAGTTGGTGTTTCTTTTATAGTATCATTGAAATATGGTGGATTATTTTCTTTTATTTTTATATTAGAAATCATATTATTAGATATATTTATGATAATTGTAACAGCCTTAGTATATTTATTTGTATTAAAGTTTTTTGATGGTGAAAAGCTAAAGGATATGATTAATTATGTTCAAATTGTTTTAAGTATAGCTATGGTAGTAATGTATCAAATAGTTCCTAGATTTTTCGGTGTTATGGATATATTTAATATTTCTTACAAAGAAAAGATATGGCACTTATTAATACCACCTATGTGGTTTTCAGCTCCACTTTCTATTGTCTCAGGAGAAGGAGTAACTTTAATAAAGCTAATAATGTGTATACTAGCTTTAATTGTTCCAATAATATCTATAATTATATATATAAAATTGACACCATCCTTTGAAAATAATCTTCAAAAACTAAATAATAATGAAGAAAAAATAAAGGAAAAGAATAGACTATTAATTAAAATTAATAATTTATTGTGTAAAGATAATAGTGAAAGAGCTTTCTTTAATTTTACTCTTGGCATTATTAATTCAGAAAGGGAATTTAAACTTAAGGTTTATCCTAATTTAGCTTTGGGAATAGTTTTACCAATAATATTCATTTTACCAGCAATAGAGAGAAATGGTATGGGTGAAATATTTCAGGGCATGAGGAATTCAAGATTTTATTTATCTATATATGCCTTTACAATAATTATTCCTAATATTTTAGTAATGCTTAGATATTCTGAAAAATATTTAGGCGCATGGATATATGAAGTTGCACCAATAATGAAGATATCAAGTATATTTAAAGGTGTAATTAAAGCTGCAATATTTAAGCTTTTGCTTGGACCATATATAATTCTGTCTATAATATTTATAATAATATTTGGACCTAGGGTAATTATTCATTTAATTATTGCATTTTTAAGCTTAATATTATTAATGATAATTAATTTTGCAATTTTAAAAAAAGTATTTCCATTTTCACAAAAGTTTGAAGTTGTAAATACTAGTGAAAGTTTAATAACACTATTTATATCCTTAGGAGGTGTTATAATTTTACTTTTAATCCATCTTGTTATTAGTAAAATTCTATTATTAAATTTTATATACTTAGCTATTTTAATTATAATAGATTTAATACTTTGGAATGTGTCCTTTAATATTTCTAAAAGTAAATTAAAGAGTTAAAGATATTGTGTGAAATATATTATTTATTGTGTTTATAAAGATACTAAAAGTAATAATATATTTCACACTTTTTATTTTTAGTATATAATAGATTTCAAAGAATATAGATAAATTAAGGAGATACATATGTCAAAGGTTATAGTTATTGGAGCTGGTCCAGCAGGAATTATGGCTGCCCTTTCGGCTTCAAAAAATAATGAGGTTGTTTTAATTGAAAGAAATGATGAAATAGGTAAGAAGTTAAAGCTTACTGGCGGTGGAAGATGTAATATTACTAATAATAGAGATATAGAAGAGTTTTTTGATAAGATTGTTACTAATAAAAAGTTTTTATACAGTGCCCTTTATACTTTTACTAATAGAGATCTTTTAGATTACTTTTCAAGTAAGGGATTAGAGTATAAGGTTGAGTATGATCAAAAGGTATTTACAAAAAGTGATAAAGCAGATGAAGTAATTGAAATTTTCAAAAGAGATCTTATGAAAAATGATGTAAGAATTTATTATAATACTAAAGTAAAAGACTTAATAATTGAAGAAGATACCATTAAAGGAATAGTAACTGAAGAAGGAAAAGAAATATTAGCTGATAAGGTAATAATTACAACAGGAGGAAAAAGCCATCCTACAACAGGATCTGATGGAAGTATGTTTGAAATACTTCAAAATCATGGCCATACTATTAATAATTTTTATCCAGCCTTAATACCTTTAGTTACTAAAGACGGATTTGTTAAAAATCTTCAAGGAGTAGCAATGAAGGAAGTAGTAATAAGTACTACTATTAAAAAGAAAAAAATTCAAAGACAAGGAGATATGATATTCACACATTTTGGAATATCAGGACCAGGAGTACTTAAATTTTCTTCTTATATAAATAAGTTATTAAAGGATGGAGAAGTTGATATAAAAATTGACTTTTTACCTGATATATCTAAAGAAGAATTATCAAAAACAATAAGAGGTAGCAACAAAAGTATATTAAATAATTTAAAAGAATATTTACCTCAAAATTTTATTAAGGAAATACTAAATATATTAAATTTAACTGAAGTTAAAGTATCAGAATTAAGAAAAGAAGATGAATTAAAGTTAATAGAATATATAAAGGAAATGAAATTAACAGTAGAAGATACTATTACTATAAAAGCTGCTATGGTAACTAGTGGAGGAATTAGTGTAAAAGAAATAAATTCTTCTACTATGGAATCTAAAAAAATAAAAAATTTATTTTTCGCAGGAGAAGTAATAGATATAGATGCAGAAACTGGGGGTTTTAACTTACAAATGGCATTTTCTACTGGTTATTTAGCAGGAATGTTAGGAAATTAATAAAAAAAGATAATTTGCATAATGCAAATTATCTTTTTTTTATTAATTATTTGGAAGTGGTTGATAGGTACTTCTATCTAAATATTTATTAACTACTAATTCTCCATTAGCATTATAACCATATAGATATGTATCTGCACTTAAAGGTCCTAAAGGAACAGATACTGGTTCATAAGTGATACCATCTTTAACGCTATTATTAGACCAAAACTCTACAGTTAACTTTCCATTACTAGCATAGGAATTGATTACTATTGGATAATCAAAATCATTGACAAACTTTAAATCTATAAGATTGTCAGCTAAAGTAGCATCAAGGCCTATAGGAACATAAGAAACCTTCATCATATGATTAAGTCTTTCACTAGGTATTATTCCAGATCTTAACATAGTGTTATAAAGAGTAGAAGCAACTTGGCAAACGCCACCTCCTACACCAGGAACTACTTCCCCAGCAACATAAGTATTAGCTTCAACAAAACCATTTTCTATTGTAGTTGGGCCAATAGCCTTTTCAGTAGAGAATGTTTCTCCCGGCATAACTATAGTATTATCAATATTCTTTGCTGCTAGTTGAAGATTTGTCCCACTTGGACCAGCTGAATAACCAGTTGAGAAAGAAGAAATTTTACTATTAACTGTTGCTAAAGCACTAGCTGTAATATTTGCTTCTACTACATCAACATTTCCAGTAACCTCTATAATATTAGGTGCCTTCATATTTTTAATTTGGTTCTTAATTGTATCAAGCAGTTGTGATGAATTTAGTTTAAGTCCTGTTGTATCATTAATAATACTAATTCCACCAGCAATATTAATAGAAGCATTAGTAGGAGATACATCTACTGCATTAGATATGTTAGATACAAAATTAGCTAAATTCTCTTCATTAAATAAAACTTCGAATTCATATTCTCTATTTGTTGGTTTTTTAATTAAGTTGATTTTATTAAAAAATCCTTCATTTTTTCCAAAGCTTAAGATTTTTTCTTCTAATTCATTATAATTTATGTTAGCTTCTAAATCCTTATAAGAAATATTAAACTTTTTATCATTTGCTGTTACAAATACTTCTTTATTGCTTATATCATTTAGTAAAGACATAAGAGTATTATGTAAATCTTCACTATTTAATCCAGATAAATCTTTGCTTAATATATAGGCTCCTGGGTAAACTTTATCACTATAACTACTAATTAAACTAATATTCCTAAATAACCAATAGCCTATGCCAATAAGTAAGATTAAAAATGCTACAAGTGTAATCTTAAAACCTTTTGAATTGAAAATTGTACTTTTTTTACCTTTTACCACTTCCTTTGGCATGTTTGTATTAAGATTATTATTATCCATAAGTACCAACTTTCTTATTAAATTTTTTTATATATACATATATAGTTTAACTCCAAAGAATAATTATTTCAACAAATAATGGCAGAAATTTCAATTTATTTTAAAAAAAATTGAATAAAATGTATAAATTAGATACAAATTTATTTACAAAAACTTTCAGAATGTTTACAATTATAGAATATGTTATTTTTATATAAAATTAGGGGGCAACTATGAGGAGAAAAATTAATAATAATAAGTCGAAGAGTATAGGGAGAAAAATATTTACTACTACCATTACAATTACTGTTATAGCCATGATTATATTACTATCTATTAATATTTTAATATTTAGAAACATAATAAATTCCATTGAAAAAGATGTATTAGTTATGGGAAAGAATGTAAAGGGAGCTATATCAACTGCTGATATAGAAGAAATACTAAAAAATAAAACTGCTGGAAGCTATGATTATAAAAAGTTAAAGAGTGATTTAGTAAACGGAAAAAATAATGAAGATGTAAACTATTCAGCAATATTAATTAAAGATAGTAATGGAGATGCTGAAGTTTTAATTGATACGGATAATAATCTTCTTAGTTTCGGTAAAAAAATAAAAATTACTAATGAGTTAAGCAAAGCATTTAATGGAGAAATTGTTTCTCATAAGTTTACTGATAAAAATAAGACAAGTATTAAGGCTTATTATCCAATAAGTTCAGCTAATGGGGAAATAAAAGCAATAATAGAAATAGACAGTGATGTAACTAAAATTATTAATATAAAAAATACTATTTTACTTCAGCTTGGAATATTAGCATTATTTTTAATTTTAATATATGCTACTATGTCTTTTTATATTTCAAAATCAATTAATAAAAAAGTTAAGAAAGTCATTAATAGTTTAGTTAATATATCAGAGGGAGATTTAACTAATAGAATTATTATTGAAGGTAGCGATGAAATTAATTTAATTGCAAATTATATAAATATTTTACAGGATAAAATTTCTGTAATGATAAATAAGATAATGACTTCTTCAGAAAAAGAAATTAGCAATATAGAGGTATTATCTAACTCAAGTAAAGAAATGGCAGCTTCATCAGAGGAAGTTACTGCAACTATACAAGAAATAGATTCTAATATTTTTATTCAAAATGAAGATACAAAGAGAATTAATAATTTATTAAATGGATTTGGTAAATTAATTGAAGGGGTAAAGCTATCAATAACTGAAATAGATACTTTATTAGTATCAATTAATAAACAACTTGACTTTAATAATAAATCATTAATAGAACTTCAAACATCTAAAAGTGATATAGAAGAATCTTCTCTTAATATGAATGAAAAACTAGAAGGGTTACATCATTCACTTGGAAGAATTAAGGATATAACTATATTTATAGATTCAATAGCAGATCAAACTAATCTTTTAGCTTTAAACGCAGCAATTGAAGCGGCTAGAGTAGGGGAAAGTGGTAAGGGTTTTGCTGTTGTAGCAAATGAAATAAGAAAATTAGCTGAGGAAGTTAAAAATTCATCTCTAGATATTAATAAATTATTAGGAAATGTAATATCTGATGGAAATGATGTTAAAGATTTATCATTGATAGTTAATAATAAACTAGCTAACGAATTCCAAGTTATAGATACAGCTATAGTATCTTTTAAAGAAATAGTGAATAGGATAGTAGAGTTATTCCCTAAAATAGTTTATGTAAATAATGAAATGGATAATGTACTAGAAGAAAAGGAAGTAATTTTCAAGTCTATAGAAAAGGCTAGCGATTTACTAGAAGAGATATCTAATTCTTCTGAAGAAATTAAGAATTTTTCAGAAGAATTAAGTATAATGGCACAAGGAATTGCTGAAGTTGGTGAAGAATTAAGTAATAATACTAATGAAATGAATGAGGAAATTAAAAAGTTTTCAGTAAAGTAAAAGAAATTAAGCATAAAAGTATATTTATAATAATGTACTTTTATGCTTTTTTAATAAAAAATAAAAAAATAAATTCCCACATTAATAGAATTATTTACTTATATTAATGAGTTGAGGATAATAGTGAAAATGTATAAAATATAAGAAAGTAATTATGTGTTAAAGGAGTGATATTATGAAAGCGGAAAACAAAATGCTTAAATTTTCAGCTTGTGGAGGGTTGTTCTTCGCTATACTAGGTATTGCTTGGGGATGAGCTATAAAATCTGAAATGATTCAATTTGATGGTTTATACTCCTTAATAAGCTTAGGACTAGCCTTGTTTGCAATTATAGCTACTAATTTTATTAATAAAACTGATATAAATAAATATCCTTTTGGAAAATGCAACTTAGAACCAATAATAGTAATACTTAAATCATTAGTTTTGTTAATAATGTGTTCAATAACTATGCTTTCAGCCATTAGGCAAATAATAAATGGTGGAAATAATGTAGAAGAGGGATTTGCTTTAGGATATGCTTTAATATCTTCCATTGGTTGTACTTTGATATATGTTTATATGAAAAGAACTTCTAAAAATCTTAATTCAGAAATAGTAAAAGTAGAAAGTAATCAATGGTTTATGGATGCTATGTTAAGCGTAGGGGTTTTAATTGGATTTTTGGTATCAGTATTTCTTAAGTATATTGGATTAAATAGAATATCAATATATGTGGATCCAGGAATGGTAATATTATCATCTATAATATTTTTAAGAATGCCAATAAACTCTATTATTGATGCCTTTAAGGAACTTATATATTCAACTGCCAATAAAGAAATCAATGATGATATATTGCAGGTTGTAAAGGAAATAGAAAAGGAATATAAATTAGAAGATTCAATAGCTAGAGTAGTGAAAATTGGTAGAGAGCTTATAATTGAAATAGATTTTATAATTTCAAATGAATCTAAAATAAAATCAATAGAAGACATGGATAAGGTTAGAGAAATTATTGATAAAAATACAAATCATTTTGATTTAAAGAAATGGTTAACTATATCCTTTACTAAAAATAGAAAATGGGCAATTTAAAATTGCTAATAAACGCAATTATATGTTTAAATAATATGTACTTTGTATTAAATGTTATAAAATGTTTAATATAAGGTACATTTTTATTGTATAATAAAAATGTACTTTTATATAAAATTAAAATGATTTTATAAAGATTATATTTTTTTATAAAATTGGATGGAGGAACTATGGTACAAGAAAAGTATTCCGATAATAACATTAAAGATATAGTTAATGATGTAATTGAGGAAATTAATGTAGGAAAGAGCAAAATTTTTAATATTTCAGATAGGATGAGAGATGAGCTTGAAGTAAAAAAATCTGAACTTAGAGAAATAAAGACAAAACTTTATAAAGTAATAGAAGAAGTAGATGCTTTAGAAAAGTTAGATAAATCTATGAGAGTTAAGTTAGTAGAAGTATCTAAAAATATTATAAATTCCACTCAAGAAGGCTTTGGTAATGTTTATGAAGAAGCTTTAGAGGTACGAGTTAAGTATATTACTAAACAAAATGAGGAAAAAGAACTGATTTTAAAGAGAGATGCTTTAGAAAGGTCATTAAAGGGTTATTACTCCAGTATAGAAGAAGCAGAAAGTGCAGTAAATCAAATTAATATTGCATTAGGTTATCTTGAAGGAAATATATTAGATGAATTAAAAGAAGATGATGAAAATTCTAAAATGATAAATGAAATAAAATTATTAGAAAATCAAGAAATTGAGAGGAGAAGAATAGCAAGGGAAATACATGATGGGCCAGCTCAATACATAGCAAATGCTATGATGAGAATAGATTTTTGCAAGGTTGTAGTAAAAAAGGATCTAGAACAAGGAATAAAAGAGCTTGATGATGTTAAAGGAAATGTGAAAATGGCTTTAAAGGAAGTAAGAGGAATAATATATGATTTAAGACCATTATCATTAGAAGAAAGAGGATTAACTGAAGCTATAAAAGAAAATTTAGATAAAGTTTCTATTGAAACTGATATTGAAATTAATTCATTTATTGAAGAATATAATAGTGAAGTTGATAAAATAATTCAAATAGCGGCATATAGAATAATTCAAGAAATATTAAATAATGTAAAAAAACATTCTAAAGCAAAAATAGTAGATTTAAAAATTAATTATATAAAAGAATATATATCAATATTTGTTCAAGATGATGGAATAGGCTTCAACGTTAAAGAAACTTTATTAAACACGAAAATAAAAGGAAACTGTTATGGATTATTAGGAATATATGAAAGAGTTAAATCCTTAGGAGGAAGAATAGAAATAAAATCTTTACCTAATGAAGGAACTGCATATAAAATAAAACTTCCACTTAATAGAAAGGTAATGAAAGATGAGTAAAAGTAAAATTAATGTTATTGTTGTAGATGATCATGATTTAATAAGGGAAGGGCTTAATAGAATAATTAGCTTTGAAGATGATTTAGTAATGACTGGACAATACAACAATGGTGAAGAGCTTATTAAAAAAATAAAGAATAATATAGCAGATGTAGTATTATTAGATATAAATATGCCATTAAAAAATGGATTGGATACCTTAAAAGTTTTAAAAAAATTATATAAAGACATAAAGGTTGTAATGTTAACAGTTGAAAATGACAAAAATACTATTATGGAAGCTATAGATTTAGGAGCTGATGCGTATATATTAAAGGAATCAGCTGGTATTGAGGTAGTTACAGCTATAAGAACAGTTTATTTAGGAGATAAATACATAGATAAAGCTTTAATAAAAGTTATGTTTAGTGATTTTAAGTATGGGGGAGCATCCATAGATAAAAAGAATCAAGTTTTAAACTTATTAACAGATAGAGAACTAAGTATTCTATTTGAAATATCAAGGGGATTAAAAAATAAAGAAATTGCTGAAAAACTATTTCTATCTGAAAAAACTATAAAAAATTATATAACAAGCATATTTAAGAAAATTGGAGTTGAGGATAGAGTTCAAGCAACGATATATGCAATAAGGAATAATATTGATGATTTTTATAAAAATAAGATTAAATAAAAAGGTTTTCAATGTTAAAAACTATATATAAGAACGTTAATAACATTAAAAAGACTTTGTATAAAAAATGGCATATTAGTAAATAAAATGATGAATTAAAGGAATAGTATTAATAAAAACTTAAAAAAAATTACATATTAATACAAGATTGCATGAAAAATAATCAAACTGTCACAGCAAGATAGATATTTTATTAACAAAGTTGTTGAAAAATATAAAATTTAGTTATACAATTACTGTGATTTTAATTATTAGGGGGAGATTGTATGCAATCAAGAAAATTAATTGCTATTTGCTTATTATCAACTGCTTTATTAGTTGGTTGTGGAAGCAAAGAGGAAAAAGGTACAAACACTAATGGATCAAATGTTGAACAAGGTCAAAAATTTACTGGTACTAAAACTTATGAAAAACTTTATGATGAAACTGGTAAAAAAGGGGATGTCATTGTAACAAATGTTGAGTTTAAGGATGGAGAAGCTGTAAAGGTTTCTTTAGATGTTCGTCAAGAAGATGGAACAATGAAAAAAGATGAAGCTAAAAAAGGTAACTATGTAATGAAGAAAGACGAAGCTAAAAACTGGGGAGAACAAATTGAGTTATTAGAAGCTTTCTTAAATGAAAATAAAGTTGATGTATCTAAAGTAAAATTAACTAATGATGAAGGAAATACAGATGCTGTATCAGGAGTTTCAATTAAGGTTGGAGCTTATGTTAAAGCGGTAGAAGAAGTTATAGGCGCAGTTAAAGACGGAAAAGATTTAGAAACTGGATTTACTGGAGCTAAAATAGTTGAAAGTCCTTATGATCCAACTGGTAAAAAGAAGGACATGGTAGTTACAAAAGTTGTATTTAATCATGGAAAAGCAGTTGGAGTAAATATAGATGTTAAACAAGAAGATGGATCTATGAAGAGAAAAGCTTCTGAAGATGGTAAATACGTAATGAAGGAAGGCGAAGCTAAACACTGGCATGAACAAATGGATTTATTACAAAAGTTCATGGTTGAAAATAACTTTGATCTTTCAAAAATAAAATTAACTAACGATGAAGGAAATACAGATGCAGTATCAGGAGTTTCAATTAAAGTTGGAACTTATGTAAAAGCTGTACAAGATGTTATAGATTCAGTTAAATAATAAAACTAGCTACCTATTTTTAGGTAGCTTTTTCTTTTAAATGAAATGAAATTAGGACAAATATACATATTGAAAGAAAATTAAGAGAAATAATTTCAAAATATTAAAATTGTGCTAAAGTACAAAAAAAATAAAATTTTAAACAGATATTTACATATCAATTGACTGTATATATTTGGAAGGGTAGAATTAATGATAATATTTTATGAATAATAAAGGTAGAAAAAATATGATAAAAGTAGAAAATTTAAGTAAGGAATTTAAAATCAATAAAAAATATCCAGGCTTTAGAGGTGCAATAAAGTCTTTTTTTTCAAAGAAATATATAATAAAAAAAGCAGTTGATAATATAAGTTTTGAAATAGAAGATGGAGAAATAGTAGGATACATCGGGGCAAATGGTGCAGGTAAGTCTACAACTATTAAGATGATGACAGGAATTCTAACACCCTCTTCTGGACATATTTCCATTAACGGAATAGTACCTTATGAAAATAGAGAAGAAAATGCTAAAGACATTGGAGTAGTATTCGGTCAAAGAACTCAACTATGGTGGGATTTACCACTTTCTGAAACTTTTTCATTGTTAAGAGATATTTATGAAGTAAGTGATAAAGATTATAAAGAAAGAATGGAATTTTTAAATAATATTTTAGAATTAAATGAGTTCATGTTAAATCCAGTAAGAACATTATCTCTTGGCCAAAGAATGAGAGCTGATTTAGCAGCAGCATTATTACATAATCCTAAGATTATATACTTAGATGAACCTACTATAGGTTTAGATGTAGTAGTAAAAGAAAAAGTTAGAGATGCTATTAAAGAGATAAATAAAAAATACGGAACTACAATTATTCTTACAACTCATGATTTAAAAGACATAGAAGAATTATGCAATAGAATAATTATAATAGATAATGGTATAAAAATTTATGATGGAAGTTTAAAGGATATTAAGGACAACTATGGATACATTACTATTTTGGAAGTTCAAGTGAAAAATTTAACTGGGTATGAAAGCTTTGATATTAATAAGGAAATGAATATTAATAAAGAAAATTTAGAAATGAAAATTTCAGATAATAAAATTATAATAAAATTTAATAGGAATTATATAAATCAAGCAGAAATAATATCTAAAATAATATCTAAATTTATTGTTTTGGATTTTTCAATTATGGATACTAGTGTTGAAGAGATAATAAAGAAGATATACAGAAAAGAGGTGTAGATATTGAGTTCTTTTTTAAAGATAAAATCATATTTAACCTTTAGCAAAAATACATTTCAGAAAAATCTATCATATAGGGCAAATACAATAATATTTTTTTTAGGTGAACTTATGATATTATTAGTAACATTTTATTTATGGAAGGCCATATATAAAAGTTCTGATAGTATGATAATAAAAGGTTTTACATTAAATGAAATGGTAGTATATGTGCTTATATCATTTATTACACAAATAATTGTTAATGCAGATATAGGTTATTTAATAAGTAGAGAAGTTAAAGATGGGTCAATAGCTATTAATTTAATTAGGCCAATAAATTATCAAAAAAGAATGTTTTTTGAATCCTTAGGAAATCTAATGTATAACTTTATAGTTGTATTTATTATAGGATTTACAGCTGTAACTATACTACAAGTTAGTTATAATGGAAAAATTTCTTTAGGAAATATAGTTTTATATTTAATTAGTATATTTACAGGGTTTATTATTAACTTTTATTATAGCTATGTATTTGGACTATTATCTTTTAAAATAACAAATATGTGGGGATTAACTCAAGTTATGAATGCAATATCACAACTATTATCTGGTGCATTAATACCAATAGTATTTTTCCCAAATTGGATGCAAGGATTTTTTAATTTCCTTCCTTTTAGTTCTATGATATATACACCTAGTATGATATATCTAGGAAAACTTACTAATATTGAAGTTGTTAAGGCAATATTCATCCAATTTTTATGGGTAATTATACTGATGATAATTGGAAAGTATATGTGGAAGGCTTTAATAAAAGAGTTAACAATATTAGGGGGATAAGATGGCAAAATATATAAAACTATACTCAAAATTTCTTAAGCAATATATAAAAACACTAATGGAATATAGAATGGATTTTATACTGGGATTAATTGGATTTATTTTGGTGCAATTAGCTGGGGTTGTTTTTATTAAGCTAATATTTAATGTTATTCCTACCTTGGAAGGGTGGAACTTTTATCAAATTTTATTTATTTATGGGTTCGCTCAAATTCCAAGGGGAATAGACCATGTCTTTACAGATTATTTATGGATATTCAGTTGGAAGACAATTGTTAATGGAGAATTTGATAAATACTTACTAAGACCTATAAATCCATTATTCCAAGTTATATCAGAAAGTTTTCAACCAGATGGGCTAGGAGAAATTATAATAGGAAGTATTCTAATAGTAATATCATTGATAAATTTAAATATTTCCTTCAGTTTAATAAAAATTATAGAGTTCATTTTTGTTATTATTTGTTCTACTTTAATATATACTTCAATTAAACTTGCAACAGCATCTATAGCTTTTTGGGTTAAATTTTCTCAATCACATATGTTTATGGCATATCAAATAAGTACTTTTGCTAAATATCCTATGGGAATTTATCCAAGGGCTATAAAATTTATATTAATTTTTATTATACCCTTTGCATTTACTGGATATTATCCAGGAATATATTTTATGGGGCAGGGGAATTATTTAACAGGTATTATTTTGCCTTTTATAGTTAGCTTAATAGCTATAACAGTGTCTTATAATATATGGTTAAAGGGAATTAGTGTATACGAAAGCTCAGGAAGTTAAATAATAGACATATATCTATTAAGGTAGATATATGTCTATTATTTTTGTATAAATGCTAATGTGATTTAATGAGAATTATTATTGACAAAGACGATAATAGTAATATAATTATACTATAAGACACCCCCATGGGGTGGGTGAAGGGAGGCAGATTATGAAGGAAGAAAAAGTTAAGATAACAGGAATGACTTGTTCAGCCTGCGCAAATAGAGTTCAAAGAGTTGTAGGTAAGCTTGAAGGCGTAGATAGTGCAAATGTTAATTTTGCTACAGAAACCTTAAGTGTTAAATATAATAATGATAAAATAAATAGTTTAGATATTGAAAATGCAATAGAAAAAGCAGGCTATGGAGTGGAAAAAAATATCAAAAGTTATAGTTTTAAAGTTGAGGGTATGACTTGTTCCGCTTGTGCAAATAGAGTTGAAAGAGTTACTAAAAAAGCAAGTGGTGTAGAAATATCATCAGTGAATTTTGCTACAGAAAAATTAAACGTAACTTTTGATGAAAATAAAATATCTGTAAATGATTTAAAGAATATAGTTGAAAAAGCAGGCTATAGTCTTATTGTAGAAGAAAAGAAAGAGAGCTCTATAAAGAAAATTCCTGCATATAAAAGACTTTGGTATAGATTTATTTTATCTATTATCTTTACAGTTCCTTTATTAATAATATCAATGGGTCATATGGTAGGAATGCATTTGCCACACATTATAGATCCAATGATGAATCCACTTAATTTTGCAATAGCACAACTTATATTAACTTTACCAGTTATGATAATTGGTTATAAGTTTTATGTTGTAGGGTTTAAAAATATATTTAAGCTAAGCCCTAATATGGATTCTTTAATTGCAATAGGAACATCAGCAGCATTTATTTATGGTGTATTTGCTATATATAAAATAAATATTGGGGACCATGAATATGCAATGCATTTGTACTTTGAATCAGCTGCTGTAATACTTACACTGATAACTTTAGGTAAATATTTAGAAGCGGTATCAAAGGGTAAAACTTCAGAAGCCATTAAGAAACTTATGGGATTGGCCCCTAAAACAGCAAATATAATTAGAGATGGGAAAGTACTTACAATTCCAATTGAAGAAGTAAAAGTATTTGATATTGTTATTGTTAAACCAGGTGAGAAACTTCCAGTTGATGGAGAAGTGGTAGAAGGGAATACTTCAATAGACGAATCTATGCTTACTGGAGAAAGCATTCCAGTAGAAAAGACTATTGGAAGTAAAGTAATTGGAGCAAGTATTAATAAAACAGGATTTATAAAATATAAAGCAACTAAAGTTGGAGATGATACAGCACTTGCCCAAATAATTAAATTAGTTGAAGATGCTCAAGGAACTAAAGCACCAATAGCAAAGCTTGCAGATGTAATATCAGCATACTTTGTACCAACTGTAATAGCATTAGCTATAATAGGAGCATTAGGATGGTATTTTGCAGGTGAATCAGCAGTATTTTCACTAACCATATTTATTGCTGTCTTAGTTATAGCATGCCCATGTGCTTTAGGACTTGCAACACCTACAGCTATTATGGTGGGAACAGGAAAAGGTGCTGAAAATGGAGTCCTTATAAAAGGTGGAGAGGCTTTAGAAACTGCTTATAAGGTTGAGACTATAGTATTTGATAAAACTGGTACTATAACAGAAGGAAGACCAAAAGTAACTAATATAATAACTAAAGATATAAGTGAATCAGAAATTTTACTTTTAGCAGCTAGTGCAGAAAAGGGATCTGAACATCCATTAGGAGAAGCAATAGTAAGAGCAGCAGAGGAAAAAAATCTTAAGCTTAAGGAAATACAAGATTTTAAAGCTATACCTGGTCAAGGAATTGAAGTAACAATAGATAATAGCATAGTTTTATTAGGAAATAAAAAATTAATGTATGAAAGAAAAATAGAATTGGGAGATTTGCAAAATAAATCTAATGAGTTAGCAGAAGAAGGTAAAACACCTATGTTCTTATCTATTGGAAATGAAGTAAAAGGCATAGTAGCTGTTGCAGATACAGTTAAGGAAAATAGTAAAAAAGCAATTGAAGCTATTCATAATATGGGAATTAAAGTAGCTATGATAACTGGAGATAACGAAAAAACAGCTAAAGCAATTGCAAAAGAAGTAGGTATAGATATAGTATTAGCAGAAGTATTGCCAGAAGATAAAGCAAATGAAGTTAAGAAATTACAATCTGGAAATAAAAAAGTTGCAATGGTTGGTGATGGAATTAATGATGCACCTGCCTTAGTTCAAGCTGATGTTGGAATAGCAATTGGTTCAGGAACAGATGTAGCAATGGAATCTGCAGATATAGTTCTTATGAGAAGTGATTTGCTAGATGTAATTAAAGCAATACAGTTAAGTAGAGCAACTATAAGAAATATTAAACAAAATTTATTCTGGGCATTTGCTTATAATGTTTTAGGAATACCAGTTGCAATGGGAGTCCTTCATATCTTTGGAGGTCCATTACTAAATCCTATGATAGCAGCAGGAGCTATGAGCTTAAGTTCAGTTTCAGTATTATTAAATGCTTTAAGACTTAGAAATTTCAAAGCAAATATTTAAAATTATTATTTCTTAATTTCAAATTTAAAATAATTAATTACAGGCTGCTTAGGCAGCCCTTATTTTTTATTTATAAAAATCTTATTGATGTATAAAGAAATAATATATGTTAAAATGTATAAATGAATAAGTTTACATTGGATAAGGAGGATACTATGAGTAAAATAAAAGAGGTTCATGGTGCTTTAAAGGAATTAGAATTAGAAAAAAATGAAGGCGTAACTGCAAGTGAACTTAGTAGCTTTATGAACTTAGATAGAGCTAATGTAAGCAGATATCTAAATCAATTATTTAAAGATGGTATGGTTAATAAAAGTGAAGGGCATCCTGTTAAGTATAGTTGTGTAGATAAGAATAAAAAAAATAAACAATCAGATAATTATGGAAAGAAAAAAGAGATAAATAGAAATACTCTTGATACATTGGTAGGTTCCAAATATAGCCTGCAAATGCCAATTCAGCAAGCAAAAGCTGCAATATTATATCCGCCAAGAGGCTTACACACTTTAATATTAGGCGAAACAGGAGTAGGTAAATCAATGTTTGCAGAAGCTATGTATAATTTTGCAATTGAGTCAAAGGTTATTAATGAAACAGCTCCCTTTATAAGATTTAATTGTGCAGATTATGCAGATAATCCACAATTAGTTATGGCACAAATTTTTGGAGTTAAAAAAGGTGCATATACAGGAGCAGATTCTGATAGAGAAGGATTACTTAAAAAAGCTGATGGTGGAATTTTATTTTTAGATGAAATCCATAGGTTATCTCCTCAAGGTCAAGAGATGTTATTTACTTATATAGATAAGGGATATTTTAGAGCCTTAGGAGATACAGAAAAAGTAGTACATGCAGAAGTTCAAATTATAGCAGCAACTACAGAAGATCCAAAATCATTTTTATTGAAAACCTTCACAAGGAGAGTACCAATGGTAATTACCTTACCAGCCTTAAAAGAAAAAACAATTAAGGAAAGGTACTATTTATTAAGAGATTTTATAGAAAATGAATCACAAAGAGTTCAGAAAAGTATTTATATAAATAAAAGTGCCTTAACATCATTCCTTTTATATGACTGTCCTAATAATATAGGGCAATTAAAAAGTGATATTCAACTGTCTTGTGCTAGGGCATTTTTAAGGTATAAAGCTAAAAATAAGGATTATATATTTTTAGAACAAGAGGACTTACCTCAAAGAGTTAAAATGGGACTTATGAAGCTTCAAAATCATAGAGATGAAGTAGACGAAATACTAAGCAATATGGGAGATGTTCTTAAATTTTCAAATAAAAACAAGATAAACTTATTAGAAGATGAAGCGGGTTTAGAGGAAATTAAAGAAGGTGTAATGTTCTATGATAGGATAGAACAAAAGATAGAAGAGTTAAAAAGTGATGGAATAGAAGAAAAAGAAATTGATGAAATTTTAAATATAGATATTGAAAAATATTTTAGAAAATACATTAGGGATTTGCCAGAAAAGTATAGAAAAGAAGAAATTTCTAAGATTGTAGATGTAGATATAGTAGATGTTGTTGAAGAAATATTACTATATGCTTCTAAAAAACTAAATAGAGATTTTGATGAAAAGGTATATTTCGGATTAGCACTTCATATTCAAGGAAGTATTGAGAGAATTAAAAAGGGAATTAAAATTTTCCATCCTAAATTGAATTTTATAAGAGGTGAATATGCTAGAGAGTTTATAGTTTCTATGGAAGTTGCAAGTATAATAGATGAAAAATTTGGAATTGAAGTTCCATTAGATGAAATTGGATATATCACAATGTTTCTAGCAAGTAATCCATACAAAAAAGATAATGGAAAAGAAGAGAAAGTTGGAGTTTTAGTAATAATGCATGGACATTCAACAGCATCATCCATGGTAGAGGTTGCAAATTCATTAATTGGTGAAGATTATGTGAAAGCTTTAGATATGCCTCTTAGTATGAAGGCTGAAGATATGTATAAAATTGCACTTGAGAAAATCAAGAGTCTTAATAATGGTAAAGGTGTAATGTTATTGGTAGATATGGGTTCATTAACAAATTTTTCTGATATGATAAAAGATGAAACAGATATAAATGTAAAAACTGTTGATATGGTTACAACATTACTAGTAATTGAAGCAGGGAGAAAAGCTTTAAATGGAAGATCTATAAATGAGATATATGATTCTTGTATAGGAATAAAGAAATATGGAATTCAAGGAGCAAGTGTAAAAATAGAGAGAAAAGAGAATATTATAGTAACTTCATGTTTTACTGGAGATGGTTCAGCTCAAAGACTTAAAGAAATAATAGAAAATAATATCAATGATAATATAAAAATATATGCTTTAAATATTTTAGATAAGGATGATTTTTATACGAATATTGAATCTCTAAAGAAAAAATATAATATTTTAGCTATTGTAGGTGTACTTAATACTTATTTTCCTAATATTCCATTTATATCAGCAGCAGATATACTTTCAGGAGATGGAATAGAAGATTTAGAAGATCTTATTAAGCAAGAAGAAGAATATTATAAAATAATTGAAAGTATGGAAAAACAAATTGAATCTATAGATTCTTATAAATTAGTTTCTGATATAAGAGAAACTCTATATAAAATTGAGGAACATCTAAATATAAAATTAATTCATGATGTAAAAATAGGAATATTAATTCATATTTGCTTCCTTATAGATAAATTAAAAAAAGGAGGCAAAGAGACACCATTTGTTATGTTAAATGAATTTAGACATTCTAATAGTAGGGAGTTTATTCTAATTAAGCAATGTTTAAAATTACTAGAAGAAAGATATAATATCAATGTTGGTGAAAATGAATTAGCTCATATAGTTAAGATGATAATTAATAATAAAATATCTGTGTAAAAATATGAGTCAAAATCTAGTATAATTATTGTGTGTAATTTATTATTACACACAGGAAATAAAAAAATAATCCATTATAATTAGAGAAATACAGGGCTTTAAGCAGTTTTTATTAATGTGATTAATAGAATAAAAAGTTGGCATGGAAATTGCTATTAAATATAGTGTAATTAGTTACATAAATAGGAGGTAATGAAATGAAAAGAATATTATTAGTTTGTTCAGCTGGTATGTCTACATCATTATTAGTATCAAAAATGCAATCAGCTGCAGAAGCACAAGGAATAGAATGTAGTATTAAAGCTGTAGGGGAAGCAGAATTAAAAAAGCATGAAAATGAAATAGATGTATTATTATTAGGACCTCAAGTTAGATTTTTATTAAATAAAATGAAAACTAAGTTTGAACCTTTGGGAATACCTGTAGAAGTAATAAATACAGTTGATTATGGAACAATGAATGGAGAAAAAGTTTTAAAACATGCACTATCAATGATAAACAAATAGCAGAAATAAAAAGGGGTGTAACCGATGGAAAAAATTATAATGGATTTAATCATTTTTAGTGGAGAAGCTAGAAGTTATGCAATGGAGGCTATGCAATGTGCTAAAAATGGACAAATTGATGAAGCAAGAAACTTAATAGAGAAGTGTAAGGACACTTTAGGGAATGCCCATGGGACGCAAACTAGTTTAATACAAGGAGAAGCAGCTGGTAATAAGACAGAAGTATCTTTATTATTAGTTCATGCTCAAGATCATTTAATGACATCTATAGTAGTAAAAGACTTAGCAGAAGAAATTATAGATTTACATGAAAGATTAAGTGAGGTGGAATGCAAAAATGCATAGATTAGGTATTTCAATATATCTTAATAATTCAACTATAGAAGAAATTAAAGACTATATTAACTTAGCATATAAATATGGGTTTAAAAGAATATTTACATGCTTAATATCAGCAACAGATAAAAATATAGAAGAAACTTTAAGGGAATTTAAAGAAATATTGAAGGTAGCTAATGAAAACAATATGGAAGTTATTGCAGATATAGATCCAGTAGTGTTCAAAAAGCTAAATGCATCAATATTTGATTTGAAGGTATTTAAAGATATGGGGCTTTCAGGTATAAGGTTAGATATGGGGTTTAGTGGCTATGAAGAATCAGTTATGACTTATAATGAATATGGCTTAAAAATAGAATTAAATATTAGCAATGGCACTAAGTATGTTGATAATATAATTTCATATAAATCAAATGTAAATAATATATATGGATGTCATAATTTCTATCCTCATATTTATACAGGATTATCTTATGATAACTTTATATCTTCAAGTAAGCAATTTAAGGACTTAGGCATAAGAACGGCTGCTTTTGTAAATTCTCCATCAGCAAAATTTGGTCCATGGCCAGTTTCAGAGGGATTATGTACATTAGAGTTTCATAGAGATTTACCTATAGAAGTACAAGCAAAGCATTTATTTGCAACTGGGTTAATAGATGATGTTATTATTGCAAATGCCTTCGCATCAGAAGAAGAACTAAAAGCATTAAGCAAAATAAATATGGAAATGTTAGAATTTAGCGTTGAGCTAATTGATGACATTAGGGATTTAGATAAAAAAATCCTCTTAGATGAATTTCATTTTAATAGAGGAGATTCTTCAGAATATATGGCAAGAAGTACTCAAAGTAGGGTAAAGTATAAAGAAGAAAGCTTTCCACCATATAATGTGGTTGATATAAAAAGAGGAGATATATTAATTGATACAGATTTATACACTAGATATGCAGGTGAATTACAATTAGCTTTAAAGGATATGAAAAATACAGGAAAAACAAATGTAGTAGGAAAAGTTGTAGATGATGAAATATTTTTATTAGACTACATTAAACCATGGAGTAAGTTTTCATTTAAAATTAAAGAGTAATATTTAATATTTAGTGTTAAAAATTCTGGTGAAAACCAGAATTTTTTATTTTCTATAGGAAATATTAATAATAGTCATCTTAAATCCTTTTAAAAAGATTATTAACAAATATTTTTACACAAATTCTTTTTTGAAATGATTGTGTAATTTTATTACACAATTTTAAAAATATAAGTGTGTAAAAAACAAATTTTGAAACCCTTATATATCAAGGGTTAAGCTATTTTAAAATAAAAAATAAAGTTGGCATGCAAATTGCTCTATATAAAATTGTAAAAATAAATAAAACTTTTACAATTTTCGATGTAAAGGATTTTAAATTTTACAAATTATTAACTGAGAGCTCTTTCCAATGAAATCATTAATACAAATCTTTAGGAGTAATCAGTAAAACAAAAATTAAGGGGGATTTTTAAATGGAAAAATTCATGAACTTTATGGAACGATACATTGTTCCAGTAGCATCAAAGATAGGTGCTCAAAGACACTTAGTAGCTATTCGTGATGGTTTTGCTACAATAATGCCACTTATGATAATTGGTTCCTTCGGTCTTTTAATTCACAATTTTCCGATTCAATCAGTTAAAGATTTGTTTGCAGCAGGACAACCATTACATTGGTTAGATGTAATAGCTTTAAATGTTTATGGCGGATCAATGTTCTTAATGGGATTATTTACAGCAATATCTATTGGGTATGCATTAGGTAAATCATATGATGTAGATGGATTTGCAACAGGGTTAGTTACATTAGCATCAAGCTTAATATTAACAAATATGTTTGCATATAAAGCACCAGTTACTTGGGGTGGATTTGATGCAGGAACACTTGGATGGGAACCAGGATTATTTACAAAATGGCTTGGACCTTCAGGACTAATTACTATATTAATTGTTACCTTAATTACAGGTACAATATTTGCTAAGTTAGCTCAAAATAAAAAATTAGTTATTAAGTTACCAGATGGAGTACCACCAGCTGTATCAAGATCATTCTCTGCTTTATTACCAACTATGATCACATTAACTTTAGTGGGAATTGTATTTGCAATTTGTGATGCATTTGGATATGCAGAAGTTTATTTACATGTATATAATTTAATTTCAAAACCTTTAATGGGACTTGCAAATTCTTTACCAGTATTATTAGGATTAATATTAATACAACAAATTTTATGGTTCTTTGGATTACATGGATCAAATATATTAGCACCTGTTATAAATTCTATATTCCTTGCTTTAACAGCTGAAAATATGGCAGCTATAGCAGCAGGAGAAACTCAAGGAGTTAATATTATAAACAGTCAATTCTTAGATTCATATGTTAACCTTGGTGGATCAGGAATAACAGCAGCATTAATGATAGCTATGATAATTAATTCAAAGAGTGCTGTTAATAAGTCAATTAGAAATGTTGCAACAGGACCAGCATTCTTTAATATAAACGAGCCAGTTATTTTTGGATTACCAATAGTTTTAAATCCTATTTATATAATTCCATTCATAGCAGCACCAATGGTATCAGCATGTATAGCTTACTTCTTTAGTGTAATTGGATTTGTTGCTCCAGCATCAGCAGTAGTTCCATGGACTACTCCTCCAGTAATATCAGCATTCTTAGCAACTGGACAATGGCAAGGAGCAGTTGTAGCACTAATTAACATTGCAGTTTCTGTATTTATTTACTTGCCATTTGTAATGTACGCTGACAAGAAGAACTTAGAACTTGAAAAATCTGAGGCAGTAGCTGCAATGGCTTAAATAAAATAGTCTATAAATAATAATATTAAAATAAATAGAAAAGGGGTAGTTAATATGCTATCCTTTTTCTATAATAGTTAGGAGTTGCTATTATGAAAGAAATTTTATATAAACTTACACATTTATTTAGTTATACTACTGAAAATAAGGATGATGAAAAAGTAAAAAAAAGAAAAGCTGTTGCTGCTACTAATATTTGTGCAATTATAAGCTTAATATTATTAATATATTTAGCAACAGGAATTAAATAAAATTATAAATATTTTATATGAATATTGGAAAATTATTAATGATTAAAAGTTAGGAGGATTTCAATATGAAATTCAAATCATTAATATTACCTTTTACTATAGGAGCTCTATTATTTGTTGGGTGCGGAAAATCTAAAGATATAAATGAAACAACGCCTAATACTAAAGAAAGTAATGATTCAAAAAAATAAAGAAAATGTTGATGTAGTAACGTCACCATCAAGAGTAACAGATGAAGAAAAGTTAATTAGAGCTGTTAATGAAAGTTGGATAATCATATTAGAAAATGATGTAGCAACTTCTAAAGAAATAGTTTTGAATTCAGGTTTTAAAAAACCTAATAAATAAAACCCAAATAAAATGGATGATACTTCAAGAGTAGTTGCTCTATATAATACAAATGAAAATAAGGAAAAAATAGCAGATTACACTTTAACAGTACCTAAACTAACAATAAAAGATGAAAATACTAAAATAGAAGGTGGAACTATTAAAGGAGATCTTTATATAGAAGATAAAGAAGTAAATATAGAAGGTACTACAATAGAAGGAAATATATATTTTATTAATGAAGAAGAAAAAAATTCATTTCATATAGATGAAGGTTCAAAAATAACAGGAACTATGGAAATAAAATAGTACTAAGAGGGTAAGTGGTTATTCATTTACTCTTCTTATTATTTAATTTATAAAAAAGGACTGGAATTATAAATTGCAGCCCTTTTAGATTTTCCAATGCTCTTTAAATTTTAAGACTTCATTTAGGTTTTTAGCTGCCATTTGTTGAGTTAAAATTAGTTCATCTTCTATATCACTAAATCTTTTACCTAGAATTTCATCTAAAATATTTAAGTCTTCTTCTATTTTATCTATTTTTGAAAATTTATTAGAAACAATATTTAGAGCACGTGTCACATCTTTCTTAAATTTTTCTTGTTCAGATTTCAGTATAGTAACTTCAGATTGTAACAAAGCTAAGTTATTACTAGTACTTAAAATTATATTCTTCATTTGATTAAGAATTTTAGGCAATTGTTTCAATACTTCATTAGTTTCATATAATGTTAGATAAGTAGTAGTATTATCATTAGGATTATTATTATTATTATTATTATTATTATTATTATTATTATTATTTCTTTCATTATACCCATACATATTTTGATCTTCCATGACTTATCACCTCAATATATTATATGATTCTAAAAATATTAGTTACATAAAAATATAATAATAGCACATATCAAATGATAGTACTTTGCAACTAAATACAATATAATATATAATGAATATCAAATAAGGATTTTTTTTCTTCATTATATAATCAAAAGGAAAAATGGAGGAGTTGTTTTGGAAACTAATTCAAAAGTAATAGAAAAAGCATACATTAAAGCCAAAGAACCAAAAAAATATAAGGTAATTATGTATAATGATGATTTTACAACTATGGAATTTGTAGTTGCTATTTTAAATATTATTTTTAATAAGAACTTTGAAGAAGCTAATAAGATTATGATGGAAGTTCATAACACAGGTAAAGGGATAGCAGGAGTTTATACTTATGATATAGCTGTTACAAAGAAAAATAAAGCTATTTCAATGGCAAGAGAAGAGGGATTTCCCTTTAAGCTTACAGTAGAGGAGGATTAATATGGATATAAGTAAAGTGGTAAGAGATATTTTGCTTAGAGCTTATAGCACAGCAAAATATAATAAGAATGAATATGTTACACCAGAACATTTACTATTAAGTGCTCTAGAAGATGATTCATTTAAAGATGTAATTATTAAATTAAATGGAAATGTTGATGAATTAAAAAATGATTTAACAAGATACATTAATGAAAACTTAGATAAATTTGAAGAAGAGGGAGAGCCAGAAGAAAGCTTTGGAATTAAAAATGTATTAATAGTTGCTACTCAACAAGCAGCCTTTAGTGAAAGAAATTACGTAGCTTTAGAACATGTTATTTCAGCTATTTATGCTTTAAAGGATAGTTATGCAGTATATTATTTAGATAAGCAAGGAATAACAAAACAAGATTTGTTGTTTGAACTTTCTCATAATAAATCAGAGGAAGAAGATTTAGCTAAGGATGCTATTAAAATAATTAGAGTTAATAAATCTGAGGAAAAGAAAGACAAAAGTATAGTTGGTACTTTTTGTACTAATTTAACAGAGTTAATTGAAGAAGATAATTATCCTTTAGTAGGTAGAGAAGACATAATTGATAGAACAATTCAAATATTATGCAGAAGAACTAAAAATAATCCAATTCATATAGGAGAGCCTGGAGTTGGAAAAACTGCCATAACAATGGGACTCGCTAAGCAAATTAAAGAAGGAAAGGTTCCAGAAAAGTTAAAGAATGCAGAAATATTCTCATTAGATATAGGAACTATACTTGCAGGAACAAAGTATAGAGGAGATTTTGAAGAGAGAATTAAACAAATATTAGATGAAATAAAGACTTATGATAATCCAATAGTATATATAGATGAAATCCACAATATCGTTGGAGCTGGAGCTTTAAATGGTAGTTCCTTAGATGGAGGAAGTCTAATAAAAGGATATTTACTTGAAGGAAAAATTAGATTTATAGGAGCAACTACCTATGATGATTATAAGAAGTATTTTGAAAAGGATAAAGCTTTAGTAAGAAGATTTCAAGTAATAGAGGTAAAAGAAACTTCTATTGAAGAAACTATAGATATTTTAGAAGGGGTTAAGGATGTATTTGAAGAGTATCATAAAGTAAGTTATACTGATGAAGCATTAAAGGCTGCAGTTAACTTAAGCTCTAAATATATTAATGATAAATTCTTACCTGATAAGGCTATTGATATAATAGATGAAGCAGGTGCCTTTGTAGATATAAATAGAGAAAAATATTCTAGTGGATTAGTTGATGAATCTATAATTGAAGAATTAATATCCAAGATTTGTCATATACCTAAGAAAACAATAGAAAATACAGAAATAAACTCACTAAAAATATTAGAAAAAGAATTAAAAGATGCAATATTTGGCCAAAATCAAGCAATAGAAGAAGTTGCAAGATGCATTAAGATGTCAAGAGCTGGATTAAATGATGAAGATAAACCAGTTGCATCAATGCTATTTGTTGGACCAACTGGTGTTGGTAAAACTGAAATAGCTAAAGTATTATCAAAAACTTTAGGTGTAGAATTAGTAAGATTTGATATGAGTGAATATGGTGAAAGACATGCAGCTTCTAAACTTATAGGATCGCCTCCAGGATATGTTGGTTATGAAGAAGGTGGTCTTTTAACTGATACAATTAGAAAGAAACCAAATTGTGTATTGTTATTAGACGAAATAGAAAAAGCTCATCCTGATATATTAAGTGTTTTATTACAAGTAATGGACTATGCAACTCTAACAGATAATAAAGGTAGAAAGGCAGATTTTAGAAATGTTATATTAATTATGACATCAAATGCTGGAGCAAGAGATATAGGCAAAAATCTAGTTGGGTTTGCAAGAGGTACAGTAAAAAATGAAGCTATAAGTGATGAAGTTAAGAGAGCTTTTACTCCTGAATTTAGAAATAGATTAGATAAAATAGTTGTATTCAATCAAATAAATGAAGATATGGCAAGAGATATAACTAATAAGGAATTAAATAAATTTATAGAAAAATTAAAGGGAAAAAATATAGAATTATCATTTACTGATAAGGCTATAACTTTTATAAGTGAAAAGGGATTATCTAAGGAATTTGGAGCAAGGGAAATAATAAGAGTTATTAATTCAGAAATAAAGCCGCTACTAGTTGATGAGTTGTTATTTGGAGATTTATCAAAGGGTGGAATTTGCACAGTAGATATAGAAAATAATAACTTTAAACTTATAAAATAATAATATAAGGAGCTGCATAGACAGCTCCTAATTAATTTATATGATAATATAATATTTTACTTTAAGTAAAAAAGATATAAAATATATATTATATAAAGTAATTCTTAGTGGAGGGGTTAAATTTGTTTCTAAATATATTACTGTTAATATGGGGAGTTACAGAACTTATTATAGGTGGATTAGTATCTACAAAGAAAAAATTATCAATTTTAAAGCCAATTGTAGAAAGTTTTTCTTATATAAATGGAGAATTTGAAATTGAAAAAATAGCAGATATTAAAAGTTTTTCAATATGGATTGGGGAGATTGTTTTAGTTGAAGGAGCTTTATATGTTTTTCTATCTTCTTCAGCTATATATTTTAATATGAATTTTATTATTGTTATTATTTTTATTGGTATCATTGAAGCAGTATTCTTTAATATTATTATGAAAGGAATACAAACTTTTTTAAAGGAATAACGAGGTAAGGATGTCAGATAAAAGATATATTTTTGAAAATTATTTAAATATAGCAAGAAACTTTGTGCAAGAAAAAGAATATTCCAAGGCATTAAGATTTTATAATAAGGCCTTTAGATTTGAAGAAGGAAAGAATGATATAGAACTTATTCTTGATATGGCATTACTTTATGATAAACTTGGCTATAAAAATGAAGCAGAAGAAAAATATAGGGTAGCTATTAAAAATGATAAAAGTGATGCTAGGGCTTATTATGGACTTGGAGTTTTATATGATGAAGATGGATTCTTAGAAGAGGCTATAGAATTTTATAAAAAGGCAATTGAACTAGATCCCAAATATGATAGAGCATATTTTTTCCTAGCTAATGCCTATGACGAATTAAAAGATGTAAATAAAGCAATTAAATATTATGAAAAAGTAATAGAATTAGTGCCAAAAGATTTATGGGCAAATGCTAACTTAGGATGTATTTATGAAGAACTAGGAGATTATGAAGAAGCACTGATATATATGAAAGAAGCCTTAAAAATAGCTCCTAAGAATTTTAGAGTTTTATTTAATATGGGAGTACTTCTAAAGAATTTAAATAAGGAAGAGGAAGCAAAGGAATTTTACTTAAAATCAATAGGTGAAAATCCTAATTATCCATATAGCTATTTAAATTTAGCTATAATATATAAAGAAAAAAAGGATTATAAAACAGCTATAGAAATTATAAGTAAAGGGATAGAAGATAATCCAAATGCAAGTTTCTTATATTATAATAGATGTTGCTTTTATACTAATATTAATGAGCTTGAACTAGGCTTTAAAGATTTATTGAAAAGTATAGATATGAATGATATATTTTTCCAGTATATGAAGAATGATAAAGAGTTAAGTAAGTTAAGAGAACTTCAGGAATATAAGGATTATGTTACTTTAAAAAACTGTGAAAGATAGGAAGAGCTATTATTAATAGCTCTTTTTTGTGTTGTTAAAAATATAACATTACAAAAATTTTAATGAATAATAGTTATTTTCTATATACATATAAATGTGATTTATATATAAATTTTAAAATAAATTTAAATTTTTAGTTAAAAATATTGTTAAAAATATTACAAAAGTTGTGGGAAGTCTTTATTTGTGGTAATATGAAAATGCTCGTCAAATTATAAACTAAATTTGTGGGCTTAATGTTGAATACTATATATAGGAGGTTTTAGAGTGTTAATTAATCTATTTAATAGTGTAAAAGTTTCAAATAAATTATTTACATTAATTGATTCTAAATTATCACAAACTTTAGTAAAGAAAGAAAACTTAGAAGAATTATCTGCTAAGGAAATTGATGAAAGCCTAAGTTCACATTACGAAAATAATAAAGATAAAAAAGTAATAGTTAAGGCCTTTAGCTTTCAACCAAATTTAAATGGATATGAAATTATAGTAAAGGAAAAAAAAGAAGAATTAAAGAAAGGATTTGAGAAAATTAATTCTTTAAATGAAGTAAAGTTTGTGGTTGATAAAAAGGACAAGAACTTATTTAAAGAATTAGGAGAATATGGAAAGGTTATCAAGGTTTCTTCTATAACAGATCTATATGAGGAAAAACTTATAAGCAAAGTTTATGGGCAAGATAAAAATGTTATTATATATGACATATTAGATGTCATTAAGCTAGGACAATCTTTGCTAGGAAAAGAAATAGAAAATTACGTTACTGTTTATGGTAGTGCTATTGAGGGTAATAGAGTAATTGCTGTTAATAGTAATACAACATACAAAGAAGTTTTTGAAGAATTAAAAGGGAATAAGGATATTCTTGAAAAGATTATTGATGGAGGAAGCTTAAATGGCATTCCTGTTTATGATATAGATTCAAAAATAAATAAGGATTCAAAAGGGTTACTATTCCTAAGCAAAACAGATTTACCATCAAGTGAAAAGTATAGCTGTATTAATTGTTCTAAGTGCTTAAGGATATGTCCTGAGGGTTTAAGTCCTACAAAACTTATGGACTTAGCAAAAAGAAATGAGAAGGAAGAGTTTGTTAAATTTGGAGGAAACAAATGTATAGATTGTGGATTATGTAGTTTTGTATGTCCTTCAAATATTGAAATAGCACAAATAATAAAAACTTCAAAAGTATTTAACTAAGAAAATAATCTGAATAGGAGTGAAAAGTGTGGAAAATAGAAATCTTAAAGTATCGCCAGCACCTTATGTAAAAAAAGGCCTTGGGATTAATAAGATAATGATGGATTATATTATAGCTTTAATTCCATCATTAGTTGCAGGAATTTATTTTTATAAATTTGATGCTGCTAAAATAATAATTACTACAATTTTAACTAGCATTATTGCAGAGGGACTTTGGAATAAGTTTGTGAAGAAAACATCCTTTTTAACAGATTTAAGTCCTATAGTACAAGGTATAATATTAGCTTTAATAATGCCAACTTATGTTCCATTATGGATACCAATTATAGGATCGATTTTTGCAACTATAGTTGTAAAACAATTCTTTGGTGGATATGGACAAAATTTTATGAATCCAGCAGCTGCAACTAAAGCATTTTTAATTGCTGCATGGGCAGGTGTTATGGCAAAACCAGTAGCAGATGCAACTTCATCAGCATCAGAAACTGTGGATGTAGTGGTTCCATTAATAGATAAAATTATAGGCCAAGCATCAGGAAGCATTGGAGAAGTATCAATCTTAGCATTATGTTTAGGGGGACTTTACTTAGCCCTTAGAGGAAGAATTAGTTTAAGAGGACCAGTTGCTTTTATTTTATCAGCAATGGCTATGTACAACATATTTGGTAAAGAATTATTATTACCAGGTGCATTTTTTGTAGCTGCAATTTTTATGACTACTGATTATGGAACAACTCCAATGACTAGAATAGGTCAATACATATTTGGAATAATGGCAGGTATATGTGCTTCAATTATAGCAGTTAAAGGATTTAATCCAGAGGGCCCATATTACGCTATTATCATTATTAATTTATTTACTCCTTTAATAGAATATTTAACAACTAAAAAAATTAAGGTTAAGAAGGAGGCTTAAGAATATGAAAAGAAATATTAAGCTAGGGGGAATCCTTCTAATAATAACTATGATTTCAGGGTTATTACTTGGATTTGCTAATGATTTAACTAAAGAAGCAATTTTAGAAAATTCTAAAATAAGCAAGGAAGATTTAAACTATATAATGCCATCAGCTGAAAAAATTCAAGATAGTACTATTGAAATAGAGTCTGAAAGTTCAATTAAAGAAATATATGAAGCAGTTAAAGAAAATGATGTTGTAGGTTATGTTATGAAAGTAACTAGCAAGGGCTTCCATGGAGGAATTGATTTTGTTGTTGGTATTTCTAAAGAAGATGAAGTTACAGGCATGAAAGTTCTATCACATAGTGAAACACCAGGATTAGGTGCAAAAATATCTGAAGATAAATTTACTGAAAGATTTAAAAATAAACCTGCAACAGATTATTTAGAAATAGTAAAGGTTACTCCTAATAAAGATACAGAAGTAGAAGCTATATCAGGAGCTACAACTTCAAGTAAAGCATCTGTAAATGCAGTAAATGAAGCCATTACTTTCTATTTAGAAAAGATAAAAGGTGAAACAGTAGAACCAAAGGTAGAAACTGATGCAGATACAGGCGCTAGCTCAAATTAATAAAAATTAGGAGGAAAGCAATGAATAAGTTAATTGAAAGATTAAAAAATGGAATAATTACTGAAAATCCAATTTTTGTACAAGTTTTAGCCATGTGTCCAACATTAGCTGTTACAACAAGTGCTGAAAATGCTTTGGGAATGGGACTAGCTTCAACTGTTGTATTAATATTTTCTAATATGATGATTTCAGCTATAAGAAAATTAATTCCAGATGAAATAAGAATACCAGCTTATATAGTAGTTATAGCATCCTTTGTTACAATAATTGATATGTTAATGCAAGGATATTTACCAAGCCTTTATTCTTCACTTGGAATATTTATACCATTAATAGTTGTTAACTGTATAATACTGGGAAGAGCTGAAGCTTATGCATCAAAGAATCAAATATTACCTTCTATATATGATGCAATTGGAATGGGACTAGGATTTACTATAGCATTATTTTTAATTGGAACATTTAGAGAAATATTAGGGGCTGGACAAATTTTAGGAATTCAAATTGTTCCTGAAACAATTAAACCTGCTTCTATTATGATACTAGCACCAGGTGCATTTTTCACTGTAGGTGGACTTATGGTAGTTTTAAATGCTTATAATATGAGAAAAGCAGCTAAAACAGGTGAAGCAGTTAAGTCTTTAGAACATAGTTGTGGAAGCTGTTCAGGTTGTGGAACTGGATCTTGTGGTACTTCTTCAGGAAGTGAAATTAAAGAAATTAGTAAAAACTAAGAGGGGTGGAACTTATGGAATTATTTATGATTTTTATAGCAGCAATGCTTGTAAATAACTTTGTACTTTCTAAATTCCTAGGGATTTGTTCATTCCTTGGAGTTTCTAAGAAAAAGGATGCAGCTATAGGAATGGGATTTGCTGTAACCTTTGTTATGATTTTAGCTTCAGTAATGTCATGGCTTGTTTACAATCAAGTATTAGTTAGATTTAATCTTGAGTACTTAAAAACTATAGCTAATGTATTAGTTATTGCAGCATTAGTTCAATTTGTAGAAATGGCTATTAAAAAGTTATCCCCAGCACTTCATAAAGCTTTAGGGATATATTTACCACTTATTACTACAAACTGTGCTGTACTAGGAATGGCAACATTAAATATACAAGAAAACTATAACTTTATTGAATCTTTAGTAAATGCTTTAGGTGCAGCATCAGGATATATGTTATCTATAGTACTATTAGCATTTATTAGAGAAAGAATAGATAATAATGAAAATATACCAGTTGTTCTAAGAGGGTTACCAATTACATTATTTACAGCAGCTTTAATGTCAATTGCCTTTTTAGGATTCCAAGGATTAATTCACTAGGGGAGGTTTAA
Source organism: Bacillota bacterium (assembly GCA_023445445.1). Lineage (GTDB taxonomy): Bacteria > Bacillota > Clostridia > Clostridiales > Clostridiaceae > Clostridium. Next base: position 9,093 of record JAEXLD010000022.1, on the reverse strand, counting down.
TATGAATATTTTATATGCAACTTTAAGCTTAGGAATTTTAGGTTTAGTTTTTGGAATACTTTTAGGCTTTGCATCAAAAGCTTTTGAAGTAAAGGTAGATCCAAGAATTCCTAAGTTAAGAGAGTGTCTTCCAGGTGCAAATTGTGGGGGATGTGGATTTGCTGGTTGTGATGCTTATGCAGAAGCAGTAGTAATGGAAGGTGCAAAACCTAATTTATGTTCTGTAGGAGGAGCAAAAACTGCAGAAGATATTGGGGAAGTTTTAGGAATTAAGGTAGATTCTTCTGAAAAGATGACAGCATTTGTTAAATGTAATGGAAATTGTGATTCAGCTAAAAATAATTATGAATTAGAAGGTGTTACAGACTGTCTAACAGCATCTCTTATGGTAAATGGTGGTGCAAAAGCATGTTCATATGGGTGCTTAGGTTTAGGAAGCTGTGTTAATGTATGTGAGTTTGGTGCACTTGAAATAGTTAATGGTATTGCTAAAGTTAATATTGATAAATGTACAAACTGTGGAGCATGTATAAATATTTGTCCAAAGGGACTTATTGAATCAGTACCTGTTTCTAAAAAAGTGAGAGTAGAGTGTAATAATACAGAAATAGGAAGACATGTTAAGGAAAACTGTACATCTGCTTGTATAGGTTGCAAATTATGTGAGAGAAATTGTCCAAAGGATGCGGTTCATGTAATTAAGAATTTAGCTAAAGTAGATTATGATAAATGTGTTAATTGCCAAATTTGTACTAAGAAGTGCCCTACTGGAGCAATTAAAAATGTAATGATATAAAATTAAAAGGAGCTGTTGCACAAAGTGAAATGAATAGTTGCGCCAGCTCCTTTTAACTTATTTATTAAATATTCCTAATAAAGATAAGGAACTTATTTTATCTTCTATTGAAGCTTTATCTGTAATGTAAAGATTTAGTTCTTTCATTCTTTCAAAGTATTCTCCACCTGAAAAAGTATGTCTTTGCATTTTACCATTTTCCATATCTAAAACTTCATTTGCATAGGCAATAATATCTCCTATAGCAAGTTCTCTAGGTAATTCTAAAAGTGGCTGGCCTAGTAGATATTTTACAGCGTTATAACCTGCTAATGCTCCTGTAGACATAGCTTCAGTATGACCTACAAAAAATCCTGATTTTTCACCAGCGCAGAACATATTATCTAATCCCTTAATTTTCATGGTATTATCTCTAGGGCTTGCTGCTAGATACCTAATGGAATTAGAAACTCCACCAGATAATGGATCTATATATCTAGCATTTTCAAGTCCTGGAATCTTACGAAGTTTTTCGATAGGGTAGTAAGAGGTCATTAGTTTTATATGACCAGTATCTAATAAAATTACATTTTCAGCAAATTCTTTTAATGCATATTGTTGACATACTTTTTGACTTAATTTATCCAAATTAACATCTTCAGAAGGTATAGGAATGCTTACCATACCTTTTGTAGTAAGTTCTTCTAACAATTCCTTAGATAAAGACTCACGAGGTAATTCGCAGGAACCACTCATTGCACCAGGGGTACCATTACTTCGTTGTCCTATAATATCACTTATACCAGCCTTTGCACTTAAGCTTTCTCTTCCACCAAAAGTAGGGCACCTTAATATACACATTGAACATCCGTTACCATATCTATTACAATTTGTCATAGGTCCTGTTGATCCTGTGGTTTCTATAAACACATCTCCTTCAATATAATCTCCATTAGATAATTTTATTTTAGTAATGGAGTTATTTTCTAAGGATACATTTACAGCTCTACTTTTAAAGTGAATATTAATACCAAGGGAAATTAGATATTTTCTGATATTTGATTCTGCCATACCTATATCTGTTAAACTTGCATGTTTATGTCCAGTAAAATCTACATTTTTATGAAGAGATAAGCTATCCATTATATTAATTATTTCATTAGCCCCTAAATAAGATAGCTCTTCAGCAGCAGTAAATCTTCCGTTGTTTCGCATGATTCCACCTACATTTCCAACCCCAAGTAACATATCTGTTCTCTCAATAAGGTGAACTTCTGACTTCATTTTCTTTGCTTGTATTGCAGCTTGACATCCAGCAAAGCCACCACCAATTACAATAACTTTCATTGTTAATACCTCAAATATTAGTATTTATAAATAAAATATTCTAATATTTGAGATTTGACACCATTATAAATTACTATTACTAATTTATAATAGGTATTATGTCATATACAGGCTCTTCATAAGGATGGATAGCTTTTATTACGTTGATTACTTCTATAGCTAAATCTTTATGACATCTAAATTCCATTTTTGCTTCTTTTTCCATACTTAATTCATTTTCCTTACCCAAGTAGGGATGTGAATATTTTAGAGGTCTAAAATAACCAGTTAATTCAGTTATAGAAATACAATTGTCATATTTACCAATAGTTAAGGCACCTGTATTATTAATTGCCTCTCTTAATTTTTCAACATGACTTAATGGAACATATATCTCAAACTTAACCTTAGTATAATTCATAGAATTACCTCCTATTAATAACTATAATTTAATATTAGACCATTGGAATAAAATAGTAAACCAAATAAATGTCTAAAGAAAAGAAAAATTCAATTTTAAAAAGTAATAAAATTCTTTAATAAAAACTAATAATTTATTATAAAAGATAAAATAAATGAAAAATAATACTAGAAAAGTAAGCAAATTGCTATAAAACTGCGAAAGTTAACTAAGAATATATCTTTTAATGATATTGAGCATAGTATATTATTGAGAGAAATAAATTTGATTAGAGGGATGAAAATGGGAGTGTTATTTTCAGTTATTGGTATTACATTAAGTATTATTGCTAGTATTACTTTAATTAAAAGAACAATATTAAATAAGGCATTCGTGGTTAAAAAAGCTAAAGTTATAGGCTTTGATGCCTATACTTATTCAATACCTGGATTTGAATACAATACAATACACAATGCAAAGATATATCCAATTATTGAAGTACAGGATGAAGATAAGATTGTTAAAATTGCAATTTCAATATTTGATAACAAATGTGATTTGGAATGTGGAGATGAAATAGAAGTTATATATCCTAAAGGGAAGCTAGATAAAATTAAAATATATAGTAGAGATGATATATATAATTTTTATTATTTAGCTTTAATTATGGGATTATTAATAACAATATTATCTATTGGAATGATTTAAGTTATAGTATTAATTATTAGATGTGTTATTTAAATGGAGGCTGTTACAACAGCCTCTAATTTATTTGAAAAATATTAATAGGTAGGTGTTATATTTTTTTATTTTAATCAATTTATTTAGTAATGATTCATATTGTAAAAATTAAGTGATAAAAAAGGAGATACTATGGAACTTACTATAAAGGATATAATAATAAGAATATTAATGGCATTAATAATAGGGGGATTAATAGGATACGAAAGAGAGCTTAAAAATAGGGCAGCAGGTTTTAGAACTCATATTTTAGTTTGTTTAGGAGCAACTATTGTTTCTTTACTACAAATAGAAATAGGAAATCAAGCTATAGCTATGGTAACAGCTAATGAGAAGTTATATGAAGTTATAAAAATTGATTATGGTAGGCTTGGAGCTCAAGTAATTACAGGAGTTGGGTTTATAGGAGCAGGAGCAATAATTCATAATAGAGGTAATATTAAAGGATTAACTACTGCAGCTACTTTATGGGTAGTTGCATGTTTAGGATTAGCAATAGGAATGGGAGGATATTATATCAGTTTCTTTTCTACTATTATAATTTTTATTACTTTAGTATTCTTAAAAAGAATCGAAAATAAATTTATCTTTAAAAATAAATTTGTAAAGTTTGAAGTAGAGTATAATAAAGAAACAGAAATGGAAAGAGAAATAGAAGAGCTACTAGAAAAAAAGAAAATTAAGATTAAAAAAATAGAGTATAATTATTGCGATAATAATGAAAATAAGGTATATGCAGTTTATACAATAATAAAACCAAAAGAAATTAAAATTGAAGAGTTATTAGGAGAAATAAAAGACAAGTTAAAGTTGAAGAAAATTAATAAAAGTAATTATTAAAATAAAATATTTGATTATCAAAATATTTTTTAGATAAATAGTATATTTCATTGAATTTTTATGTACTTTAGATTATTATTTAATTAAGTAACAATTGAAAAAAGGATGGGATAATTCATTATGAAAAAAGACATAAGTGTAGTTAATGAACTTTTAGTGAAAATATTTAATGAAATACTTCAAATAGAAGAAAAAACTTTAAAAAGTGGACATTTTTCAGATTTATCAGTAAGAGAAATGCATACTATCGAAGCAATTGGAAGAAAAGAAAAAAGAATGATGAGTGAAGTAGCACAAGATCTAGGTATAACAGTAGGAACACTAACTACATCAATTAATAGACTTATAAAAAAGGAATATGTTGAAAGAAGTAGAATAGAAGAAGATAGAAGAGTAGTTCTTGTGGAATTAACTAGAAAAGGAAAGGTAGCTCATAGATTACATGAAAGATTTCATAATGAGATGGTATCAACCATGCTTGATGATCTTTCTGAAGATGAAAAAGAAGTTTTGATAGGGGCCTTAGGAAAATTAAATAATTACTTTAAAGAAAAATGTGAATCTATAAAATAGTAAATACAGTTAGAAGTACGGGAGGATATTATGGCGAATACAAGCTTAGAAGTTGCAAAATATGCAACGAGAATGGCTATTTCATCTAGGGAAGAAGAAGAGGAGCTTAAAATTGAGCTTAAGAAAAAAGGCATATATGTTACAGCAGTTAATATAGGCGGCAATATAAACGATTCAACTTCTAAAATATTAGAGAGAGCTTTAGTAGCATCTAAAAGAAATGGTCTTATAAGAGAAGAGCATTTGCATGAAGGTGGAGTAATAGGAGCAACTAGAGATGCTTTAATGCAAGTATGGAATAGAGCTAGTGGTCAAAATGTAGGAGGAAAGATAGGAATTGCAAAGCATGGTGAACATTTAAGTGTATGCATATTTTTAAGTGTTGGACTTTTGCATTTAGATGAAGTTGTTATAGGATTAGGTCATAGGGCAATTCCTAATTAAAATTAAGATAAACAATAATAGAAGGCACTTTGGTGTCTTTTTTTATTTAAGGAAACATTTATTAAGCTATTTTATATATTTACAAAAAAAACTAATTATGATATTATATGATAAATATAAAAGTGATAATAAAATCTTAAAAATAATAGCAAAATATTATATTTTATATAATATTTATAGTAAATTAGGAATGTAGAATTGTAGGAATTAAGATTTTATTAAAACTAAAATTGTTTACTTATATTAGGAGGATGGTAAAGATGGTAGGAAAAAAGAAAGTTGCAATGGGGTTATTAGCTTTAATTGTAGCTAGTGCCTTTGTTGGATGCAAAGAAGATTCAAAGGAGTCTTTAAGTGAAGGGAAGACATATAATATAGGAATTAATCAATTGGTACAGCATCCAGCATTAGATTCAGCAAGGGAAGGTTTTATTGAAGGATTAAAAGAAAAAGGATATGAAGAAGGTAAAAATATAACTTTTGATTATCAAAATGCTCAAGGAGACAACCCTACTTCTCAAACAATAGCACAAAAATTTACTTCAGAGAAAAAAGATTTGATTTTAGCTATTGCAACGCCTTCAGCACAAGCAGTATATAATGCAACAAAAGAAATACCAACAGTTTTTACTGCTGTTACTGATCCAGTTGCAGCTGGTATAGCAAAGGATTGGAAAAATTCTGAAACTAATTTAACTGGAGTTTCAGATATGGTTCCTGTTGATAAACAACTTGATTTATTGCTTAAGCTTAAACCTGACGTTAAGACTTTAGGGGTAATATATAATACTTCTGAATCAAATTCAGTAGTACAAGTAGAAGCTTTAAAAAATGAAGCAAGTAAATTAAATATAAAGATTAAGGAAATCGGAGTTACAAACGTAAATGAAATAAATCAAAATTTAAATGCTGTCATTAAAGATATTGATGCATTATATACACCAACAGATAATACTGTAGCATCAGCTTATGATTTAGTTGGACAAATTGCTATTAATAATAATAAACCTATTTTAGGAGCTGAAGAAGCTGTTGTATCTAAAGGTGGTTTATGCTCAATTGGAATAGATTATTTTAAACTGGGAAAAGAAACTGGTTATAAAGCAGCTGAGGTTTTAGAAGGTAAAAAACCCTCAGAAATAGAAATTACTACATTAAGTGATATGACTGTTGTAATAAATACAGATGTAGCTAATAAATTAAATATTAGTATCCCAAGCGAACTTAAAGAAAATTCTAAAAGTATAACTGGGGGTGTTAACTAGTGGATTTAATAATTAATGTACTAGAACAAGGATTACTTTTTGGAATAGTGGCTATAGGAGTCTATATAACTTATAAAATTTTAGATTTCCCTGATCTTTCAGTAGATGGAACTTTTCCATTAGGTGCAGCCATATGTGCAGCTTTATTAGTTAAAGATGTAAATCCTTGGTTAGCAGTATTAGTGGCAACTATAGGAGGAGCTATAGCTGGGTTAGTAACTGCACTTTTACATGTAAAATTTAAAATCACTAATTTAATGTCAGGGATATTAGTAATGATAGGTTTATATTCAATTAACCTCATGGTTATGGGACAATCAAACATTCCATTATTTAATACTAAAAGTGTATTTACTGGAAAATATAATATAATTACTATTATATTAATTACTTTATTAGTAAAGTTAGCTTTTGATTATTTTTTAAAAACAAAGCTTGGCAATTTACTAATTGCAGTTGGAGATAATGAACAATTAGTTACTTCATTAGGAATAAATAAAAATAATATAAAGATATTAGGATTAATGATAAGCAATGGTTTAGTTGCTTTAAGTGGAGCTTTAACTGCTCAATATCAAGGCTTTTCGGACGCAAGTATGGGAAGTGGAGTAGTTGTTATGGGATTAGCTGCAGTTATAATAGGAGCTTCTATTTTTAAAAAAGTTACTTTTATTAAATATACTACACTTTCAATATTTGGAGCCATAATATATAAACTTGCTATAGCAATGGCATTGAAATTTGGATTGAATCCAAATTATTTAAAACTTATGACAGCAGTTATTGTTATAATCGCCTTAAGTTTAAATTCTGGAGTATTTAAATTAAAAAGAAAAAAAAGGAAAGTTCAAAGTTATGTAAAAAATGAGGAAGGCGGTGATGTTAATGCTAAAGATTCAAGCATTGCACAAAGTCTTTAATGAAAATACTATAAATGAAAATAAGGTATTTTCAAATTTTTCTTTAGAGGTTAATAAGGGAGACTTTATTAGTATAATAGGATCTAATGGGGCTGGAAAATCAACTTTATTAAATATTATTTCAGGCAATATTCAGTGTGATGATGGGATAATTGAAATAAATGGAGAAGATGTTTCTAATAAAGATGAATATAAAAGATCAGAAGTCATAGGAAGAGTATTTCAAGACCCATCATTAGGTGTTGCTCCTAATATGACATTATTAGAAAATTTATCACTGGCAGATAATAAAGGAAAGAAATTTGGATTATCTCTTGGTATAAATAAAAAAAGGATTCCATATTATGAAAAACTTTTGAAGGAATTAGATTTAGGCCTTGAAGATAAGTTGTATAATAAGGTAAATTTATTGTCAGGAGGACAGAGGCAAGCATTAAGTATGTTGATTGCAGTTATGTCTAAACCTAAATTGTTATTATTAGATGAGCATACAGCTGCTTTAGATCCCAAAACTTCATTAAAAATAATGGGAATTACTGATAGGATTGTAAAAGAAACTAACATTACAACTATGATGGTAACTCATAATTTAAAGCAAGCAATAAAAACAGGAAATAGATTAATAATGATGCATAGAGGTAAAATCCTTATAGATGTTAAAGGAAAGGAAAAGGAGGAATTAACAACTGAAAAATTAATGAATTTATTTAAGGATGCTAATATTAATGATGATTTAAGTGATAGAAGTTTATTAGCATAAAAGTGAATTTTTGTTTAGAGACTGTTTATACAGTCTCTTTTTCTTTTTATGTATATTTTATAAAATTAATGGAAAAGTAATAGTAAATAAAAATATATTTATTGAAACTTTGTTATATAAATAACAATAAATAATATAAAAAGATAAATTTATAACCACAATACAAAATCAGTGTATTTTCAAAATAATCAAATAATTAAGAAAAATTAAAAAAATAAAAGAAAATTAAATAAAACAAAAAAATAATATAAAAATATAGCCAAAATTCAACTTATTTTTTAGGTTACTAAAGAAAAAGAAAAAAGTAGAAAAAATATGATAAAAATTTAACGAAAAAGATTGACAAAAAATAAACAATGAAATACAATAAGATTGTGGTTAAGTTAAACAAATTTTGTAAGATAACAAATTATTTTAAAGAAAGATAAATCTTATCATTTAGGAGGATATAAAATGGTTGTAACAAATGCACAAGAATTAACTCAAAGAATTAATCAATTAAGAGAGGCTCAAAGAATTTTTGCAACTTATACTCAAGAACAAGTTGATGAAATTTTTAGACAAGCAGCAATAGCAGCAAATGATAATAGAATTAAATTAGCAAAAATGGCAGTTGCAGAAACAGGGATGGGTATAGTAGAAGATAAAGTTATAAAAAACCATTTTGCAGCTGAATATATATATAACCAATATAAAGATATGAAGACTTGTGGAGTCTTAGAAGAAGATAAGACTTATGGAATTACAAAAGTTGCAGAACCTATAGGAGTTATCGCAGCAATTGTTCCAACAACAAATCCAACATCTACAGCAATATTTAAAACTTTAATAGCTTTAAAAACTAGAAATGCAATTATAATTTCCCCACATCCAAGAGCAAAGAAGGCTACAATTGAAGCTGCTAGAATAGTATTAGAAGCTGCAGTTAAAGCAGGAGCTCCAGAAGGAATAATCGGATGGATAGATCAACCATCAGTTGAATTATCACAAAACGTTATGAGAGAATCAGATATAATATTAGCTACAGGTGGTCCAGCAATGGTTAAGGC
>JAEXLD010000021.1 GCA_023445445.1 Bacillota bacterium | reverse complement strand
CCTCCTTCTGATATTAATGCAGTTGCCAGACCGCATTTTTATTATATCAGAAGGAGTTTTTTTATTGTGCCCAAAGCTATAAGCTCTTTTGAACCCCACGTCTAACGCGGGGTATTCTAAATACAATAAATAAAGGAGCTGTAGCAACAGCTCCTTTATTCTTTATTATCTATTATCTATTAAATCTTACTTATTCACTATATAAATAAATTTATATTTGAATCATCTGCTTGACCTAGATAATATCCAACTCCACCATAAGTTATTCCATCAATTAATTCTTCTTTTTTAATTCCCATTACATCCATTGACATTGTGCAAGCTACTATTTCTACTCCACTTTCAATAGCTGCTTCCATAAGATCTTCTAAAGATTGAATATTTTTATTTTTCATGACACCTCTAATCATTTTAGCACCCATGCCACCCATGTTCATTCTTGAAAGACCTAGCTTTTTACTTCCTCTTGGCATCATCATACCAAAGGCTTTTTCTATTATATTCTTAGGAGTCTTAACCTTTTGTGGTTTTCTAAGTACATTTAATCCCCAGAATGTAAAGAACATTGTAACATGTTTACCCATAGTAGCTGCTCCATTTGCAATAATAAATGATGCTATAGCTTTATCTAAATCTCCACTAAATACTACCATAGTTTGGCCATCCCTAACTGGTGCTAAGGTTGCTCCTTTTCCAAGATCCTTTGCTATTTTATTTTGTAGCTCATTTTCATTTAATAATTGATTTGAGCATTTCATAAGTGTAGCTTCAATTATACCTTTGTTTTTTTCTATATTTACTAATCTATTATTTGTTTTGTCTGCCCATGCTTGTATATCTCTATAGAATCCTGGATCTGAAGCTTTAACCTTTAATACTTCTCCATCAAACATAGTATCCATTGTCATCTTAACTTGCATTAAAGGCCCTGGACAAGATAATCCAGTTGCATTTAATTCTCTAACTTTATCTAAAGCAACTTCTTGCATTACTAAATCTTCTTCTCTTTCATTAAACTCTATAGTCTTAGCTTTATAATCAAAATTTGAATAAGTTTTGTATCCACCATTTAAGTTTCTAACATTAAATCCATGGGATGTTAATAATCTTGATGCAATATATCCTCTTAGACCAACAGCACAATATACTAATATTTCTTTATTTTTATCTAACTTATCTAAATTACTTCTTAAATCATTAAGTGGTATATTTATTGAATTTTCTATGCTTCCAAGTTCTACTTCTTCCTTATCTCTAACGTCTAATAATATTTGTTTATTACTATCAAAATTATTTAATTCATCTATGTTTATCAACTTAACTAAGCCTTTTCTTTGGTTTTCTGCCATAAATCCAGCCATATTTGCTGGAGATTTTGCTGATAAAAATGGTGGTGCATAAGCTAAATCTAATTCTGCTAAATCTTCCATTCTTCCAGCAAACTTTATAGAAGTTGCAATTACATCTATAAATTTGTCTACGCCTTCGTATCCTAATACTTGTGCTCCTAATATTTTTCCTTCTTTATCGTAAATAACTTTAATAGTTAGTGGAATAGCATTAGGATAATATCCTGCATGGCTCATAGGATGTAAATAAACTTTATCATATTCTATCCCATATCTATTTAAAGTTCTTTCGTTATTACCTGTTGAAGCAGCTGCCATATCAAATACTTTAATTATTGAAGTTCCAAGAGTTCCTTTGTAAACACTATCTAGTCCTGCAATATTATCTGCAATAATTCTTCCATGCTTATTAGCTGGTCCTGCAAGTGGAATAAAGGCTTCTTTTCCATTTACATAGTCTTTAACAACTACAGCATCTCCTCCTGCATATATTCCTTTTATACTAGTTTCCATATGATCATTTACTACTATATGTCCTCTTTCACCAAGTTTTATTCCAGTATCCTTTATAAATCTTGTGTCAGGCATTACCCCTATAGCTGAAATAACCATATCAGCTTTAATAACTCTTTTATCATCTAAAACTACATTTATTGAATTTCCTTCTTCTGAAAAAGCTACAACTTTATTATTTAAAATAATACTTACTTCATTGTCATTTAACTCTTTTTCAATTATATTAGAAAAATCTGAATCAAAAGGTGCTAAAATGTGTGGAGCAGCTTCAATTAAAGTTACATTAATATCTTTTTCCTTTAAATTTTCTGCCATTTCAATACCTATAAATCCACCACCTATAACCACTGCTGATTTTGTAGTGTTTTGGTCTACATAGGATTTTATCTTATCTATATCTGAAACATTTCTAACAGTAAATATTTTATTACTATCTATTCCTGGTAAATTGGGAGTTATTGGTTTTGCCCCCGGTGCTAATACTAAATAATCATAGCTTTCATCATACATGTTATCTTTATTTTTTACTTTTACTGTTTTATTAGCTGGATTTACTTCTACAACTTCACTATTTATTCTTACATCTATATTAAATCTATCCTTCATTTTTTCAGGTGTTTGAAGTAAAAGTGCTTCTCTATCTTCAATTACTTCCCCTACATAATAAGGTAATCCACAATTTGCAAAAGAAATATACTCTCCTCTTTCAAAAATTACTATCTCTATATCTTCCTTTAATCTTCTAAGTCTAGCTGCAGCTGACGCTCCAGCAGCAACTCCTCCAATTATCAATACTTTTTGTTTCATTATTAATCCTCCTGGCATTTATATTATTAATTCTCTAAATTTATTGGTCCCTAACCCTTAGTTACCATATTTAACTTTTATTTTTAAACTATTAACTTTTATCTATTAGTTCTTAGTTATTATTTATCTGTATATTACTATATTATGATTTATAGATATATGTGTTATAAAAAAACACTCCATTTTGGAGTATTTTTATTTTATTCTTTATCTAACAAGGCTTCTATTATTTTTTCAGCCCTTTTATCTACTACTTCATAGACTATTTCTAAGCCTTTTCTTTCACCCTTAATAATTCCTATGCTCTTAAGCTTTTGTAAGTGTTGAGAAATGGTTGACTGTGGCATTCCTAGGCAACTATGCATATTAGTCACATTACAATTTCCCTTTTCCAAAAGATTTTTTACTATACAAAGTCTTACTGGATGGGCCAAAACCTTTAAGAATTCTGCTACATCCTCATATTGCTTATAATTACTATCCACCATACCACCCCATTAATTTATTTCCATTTCTTCTTAGATTGTTATTTTAATGTCAATAATATTACTATATTCAGATTTTAAGATATTGTTATCCATTTGTCAAGTTAAATTAGTAAATCCAGTTTTTTATTTTTATTTTTCCTCTTCCAAGTTCTAATACTCCTCTTTTTTCAAGGCCTTTTAAACTTCTACTTACTACTTCTCTTGATGATCCAATATCAGCAGCAATTTTTTCATGAGTTGTATATATAATTTTAGCACCATGATTATCTGTAAGCTTTAAATTAAAATAATCAATAATTCTATTTTCAATGCTACTAAAAGTTACCTTTTCAAAGCCTTCTACTACATTTTCAAATTTATTATATAAATTTCTAAACATGTACTTTAAAAAACTGTTATTGTTTATTAAATATCTTTTAAACAAATCCATTGGCAGAATTGCAATTACTGCATTTTCTTCAACATCTGCAAAAGAAACTTCATCTGAATCTGTTAATGCGCATAAAATTGTATTAAAACAACTATCCCCTTTTCCTATTCTATATAAAGTTACTTCTTTGCCGTCATCCCCTATTTTGTATATTCTAAGTCGTCCTTCTAATATAAATGAGAATCCTATACAGCTAACTTTATTGCTAAATACATTTTCCCCTACTTCATAATTACTTACTAAAACTCTCTTTAATATAATGTCTAAAATTTCACTATCTAAATCCATTAAGAAAGGATAATATTTTATTAATTCTTCTTTTAAATCCATTTTTCCCCCTTATAACAAAAAAAAATAAAGCTACTATAATTGTAGCTTTACTTCTTACTATAATCAACTTATTAAATAATTTAATACAGTGAATTATAAATTTAATAATGAATCTATTCTAATCTTATCAAATCCAACTACTATACTACCATTGATATCTATAACCGGTACACCCATTTGACCACTTTTATTTACCATTTCTATAGCTGCAGCTCTATTTAATCCTACGTTTACTTCTTCATAATTAACATTTTTGCTTGTTAAGTAGTTCTTAACCTTTGTGCACCATGGACATGTGTTTGTTGTATATACTTTTATATTATTCATTTTAATTCCCCCGATTCATAAATTCTTTTTTATGCTATAAGTATATTCCAATTATAATTTTTTGAATGTAACAAAGTCACAATATATATATTTATTTTAATATTACTATAGCTGTAAATAAGTATATAAAGAATCCTATAGTACTAACTATATAACTTTTCTCATGCTAAACCTATTCCTCTAGATTTAAAATTGATTTTTTTTCTTTTCTTATGGTTTTTATCTTAAAGGTAAAATAATATAATTTAAACATTATAAGACATACTATAAACATCTTCACAAATAAACTATCTATTAAAATTAATGGAAATGCTAACATAAAGTCTGCAAAAGCTAAAAGACATACCTTTTCTTTTAGTGTCATTGATCTTTCTCTAACAAAGGAATCTAAATGCTTCTTATATAGCTTTGTATTAATAAACCAATTATTAAACCTTTCAGATCCTCTTGCAAAACAAAATGAAGCTAAAAGTAAGAATGGGGTAGTTGGTAATATAGGAAGAATAACACCAATAGTACCTAAAATTACTGAAATAAGACCTATTGTTATGTACAAATATTTTTTTATAGATTTCATTTTAAATCTCCTTTTTATTCAAAATTATTTTTACTAATTTTCTCCACATATTATTGAAATCATTTCTAGTATTAATAAGTCATATGTCTAAATAACTCTATTGGCTTATATATAAGTAATCTTGGCCCCGAAAATCTCATAACCTTCTTAACTTTTTCTCTCATGTCTTTTTTATAGCAATGTATTGGACACTTTCCACAAGTAGTTTTTTCCTCTCCAAACTTGCAAAAGCTTAGTCTTTTGTGTGCATACTCTAATAGTTCATTGCACTCTTCACACAAATCCTTATTCTTATGCTTTCTCTTACAATAAATCCTTATCATAATTTCTATAGTTCTTTTTTCCCTATCTATTTTAGTCATATTAAAACCTCCCCAGATTTTGATAATCATTATCATTTAATTTCCTAAATAAAGAGGATTTTTCATCCCCTTTATTTTCTTATACTATTTTCTTATTTTCTAATTTATAAACTTTATCACATATTGCAGTTGTAGACTTTCTATGTGAAATAAGAATTATAGTCTTATCCTTACAATTTTCATTTATTGACTTTAAGATTTCTCCTTCATTTAAAGCATCTAAATTACTTGTAGGCTCATCTAAAATAAGAACATCACTATCCTTTAAAAATGCTCTAGCTAGTCCAATTCTTTGCTTCTCCCCTGAAGAAAGATTTCCACCAAGTTCCCCAACTTTAGTGTCATATCCTTTAGGAAGAGTTAATATAAAGTCATGGATAGATGCTTTTTTAGATGCTTCTATAACCTTTTCTTCACTGGCATACTTATTACCTATCTTTATATTATCCCTTATTGATTCATTAAATAAATAAGTTTCCTGGCTTACTAGTCTTTGTGAATTTCTTAAGGATTTAGTATTTACCTCTTTAATATCTATATCGTCTAATTTAATATCCCCTGAATTAACGTCCCAAAATCTCATTATTAGTTTAATAAATGTACTCTTACCTATTCCACTTTCTCCTATTAGGGCTATTTTCTCACCTTTTTTAATATTTAAGCTAGTATTCTTAAATATTTTTTCTTTTCTTGTTGGATAAGTGAAGGTTACATCGTTATAAGCTATCTCATTGCAAACTATATTATTTTTACCTACTACCTCTTCTACATGTGGCACTTCATCTATTAATTCAAATATTCTTTCTGCACATGCAAAAGTTTGTAATAATGTATTTGAAAGATTACTTAAAGCAACTACTGGTCCAAAGGAAGAAGCTACTACTACTATGGCAACTATAGCAGCTGTAAATGTAATTTCTCCTGCTAAAAACTTACTCATTCCTAATACTACAAAAGTTAAAATTGCTATCATTATTGTAATATCAGTTGTAGCTCTAATAATTCCTTCATGTTCCTTTATCTTATCTAGGCTTTTGTTAAGTCTTATAGAATTCTTATTAATATTCTTTAGTCTCTCTTCTCCATTTTTATATAATAGGACTTCCTTTAATCCTCTTAATGAATCTAAAACATAGTTATTACTTTCTCCAAAGATATTTCTATATTTTACTCCTGCTTCCTTTGCAAAGCTAGAAGAAACATAAGGTATTACAAATCCCACAATTAGATAAAATGCTGCAGCTATAACTCCAAAAATAGGATTAATTAATGATAATATTATTGCTATTATACTATTTGTTATAATTGCTATAGATATTGGTGCTATTGTATGAGCATAAAAAACTTCTAAAAGCTCAATATCTGAAGTTATTAAAGCAATTAAGTTTCCTTTTTCCTTACCTTCTAATTTAGCTGGTGCAAGCTTTCTTAAAACTGTGAATATCTTATCTCTTAAAATATATAAAATCTTAAATGCAATATAGTGCCCTGATAATTGTTCACCATATCTTAAAAATCCTCTTGCTACGGCACATACAACCATTACTGTTAAAGCACCTTTAAAACTAATAAATGTAATATCTCCAATAAAAGCTCCAAGTGCGACTGCTCCAAAGGCTGCTATTGAAATGGCAGCTAGAAATCCTAATACTCCCATAACAATTGTAATTAACATTATAGGTGCAAGTGGTTTCAGTTCCACTATTAATCTCTTCATTATTTGGAAGCCTGATCTTCTTTTCATATTAGCAAACCTCCCTAATTTCTTCTAATTCATTTTGCTTATTTACCATGTTATTATAATAGCCCTTAAGATTCATTAACTCATTATGAGTTCCTTCTTCTACAAGCTCTCCTTTATTCATAACATATATCTTTTTAGCTTCTTTTACATTAGCTA
The DNA here is from genome assembly GCA_023445445.1 of Bacillota bacterium. Taxonomy (GTDB): domain Bacteria; phylum Bacillota; class Clostridia; order Clostridiales; family Clostridiaceae; genus Clostridium. Next base: position 19,898 of record JAEXLD010000021.1, on the reverse strand, counting down.
ATCTATGAGATATTACTAATATAGTCTTATCTTTAGAAAGATCATATATAGCTTCCCAAATAGCTTCTTCACTTTCAACATCAATATTTGAAGTAGCTTCATCAAATATTATCATCTTTCTATCTGCAAGTATTGCTCTAGCTAAAGCTAATCTTTGTTTTTGTCCTCCAGATAAAGCACTACCACCTTCACCAACATTAGTATTTAGCTTATCTTTAAGTCCTTGTACAAAATCATATAATCTTGCTGTTTTTAAGGCTATTTCTATTTCTTCTTTTGTTGCATTATTCTTTCCTACTAAAAGATTATCTAATATACTTCCATTAAAGATATAACTATTTGTTGAAATCAATCCTATATTTTCATATATAAGATTAGTATTAAGCTTTTCAATATCAAAAGAATTTAATAAAACTTGTCCCTTATTAACCTTATAGTTATTTAAAATTACTGAAGCTATAGTACTTTTACCTGAACCACTTTCCCCTACTATTGCTACTATTCCCTGTGGTGTAATATCCATATTAATATTCTTTAATACCTTTCTCTCTCCATCATAACTAAAGGTAACATCCTTAAGTTTTACATTTATATCTTCTTTAATTTCTTTTACATTATTATCAATATCTTTTTCTCTTTCTTCAGCATCTAAAATACCAAATATTCTATCTGAAGCAGCCATTCCATTCATTGCTATATGGAAGTAAGAGCCTAAAAGTCTTAAAGGTATAAAGAATTCTGAAGCTAAAAGTATTATTATAAGCAAGCTTCCCGGTAATAACTCTCCGTTTCTAAATTGAATTAACGCTACTATTGTTCCTGCCGCTGCCCCACCAAAAGCAACTAAATCCATTATTGTAATAGAATTTAGCTGCATACTTAGAACCTTCATAGTTATTTTTCTAAACTTCTCTGCTTCTATATTCATTTTTTCATGTCTTTCTTCATCCATATCAAAAACTTTTAAAGTTGTAAGTCCTTGAAGATTTTCTAAAAAGCTTCCACCTAAATCTGAATAACTCTTCCAATAATCCTTTAAAATTCTTTTAGCAATTTTCATTATTGCTATTATTGATACTGGAATAAGAGGCACACAAAGTATAAATACTAAGGCTGCTTTAAATGATATAAAGCTCATAAATGCAAATAAAGTAATTGGTACTAATAAAGAATAAAAGAACTGTGGCAAATATTTACCAAAGTATATTTCTAATTGTTCAACGCCTTCTACCATTACTTGAACTATTGAAGAAGTACTTTCAACTCCACTATATCCTGTTCCTAATTTAAGTAATTTCTTATATACAAGTTCTCTTAAAGTAGTTCTAGCTTCTGATGAAGCTAGATTAGAAAACTTGGCATATAATATATTTGAAATAAATCTTGTGATTAAAAGTAATAAAATTATTATTCCTGGTTTTAAAATAGATTCTATAGTTATCTGACTTACTCCCCCTATGTAAACCTTATTAACAAATCCCCCAATTAGTATAATGGTTACAATGTTACATATAATTGCTATCCAATTTGTAAGTATTGTAAGTCCTATGTATTTTTTTGATTGACTACATAAACTTATGAGCCTTTTATTAATCATCATAATTTTATTCCCCCAGCCTATTTTCTATTGATATTAATTTTCATCTGATAAATGATAGTGATAGTATACATTAATTGATAATCCATTTCAATATATTAAATTAAATAAATTAAATTATTAACAAAAAATTTAACTATATATGTTATTACTAATTTTTTATTGATTTTAATTTCTATATACAATGATTTAAAATACTTTTCTTATTATCTTTAACTTACTTATACATATCTTCAAGACTATCAGCCTCTGTTTTAGAAAAATGTTGTTATTCTCTAATCTTTGAATAAATCAATTTAATTTTGTCAAGAATTCAAAAGAAATATCTATATTATTTTATTGAAAGGATAAATATTATGTATTTTAATGAATTGCAAGAATTTGATAATACTCCAGTGGAAAATAAATTAAATCTAGTAAACAAATATAATAGTAAATTAGCAATTATTGACTTGTTAAAAAATCGAGAAATAATATGTTGCCCTCATTGTAGTAGTAAAAAAATTATAAAGTTTGGCAAATACAATGGACTTCAAAGATATAAATGTTCCAATTATAAATGTAAAAAAACTTTTTCTCAAAAAACTAAAACATTATTTAGTTATTCAAAAAAGTCTGCTGATCTGTGGATTAAATATTTTATTTTATTAAATAATGGAAAGTCCCTTAGAGAGTGCTCTGCTATTCTTAAGATAAATTTAGCTACCTCTTTTTTCTGGCGCCATAAAATACTTGTTACTCAAAACAAAAATTACTATAATATTTTGAAAACCTATGTTGAAGTAAGTAAAGTTATGATGTTAGAAAACTTCAAAGGTGATAGAAACGCTGACAATTATAGAAGAGGAAAAGTTTTTATAGCTTGTGCAATGGATAGTAGTAAGACTTTGTTATCAAAGGTTATTAGCAGGTATAGCATTTCTCTTAATTCTATAAGTAGTAATTTCTCTTATAACATTGATAAAAATGCTATTTTATCAGCTTACAATGATAGATATTTTGATATATACACTAGAAGACATAACTCAAAAATTCTACCTGCTAAAAATAATAGAATTTCTCTTATCATTAAGGAATTGGAATCAAATGATCTTTCTAGAGAAAATAATGTGTGTTTAAAAGATATAAAAGAATTAAATGCTTCTTTACCAAAAAAATGTTTGTTTATTCATAGTTTCTCATTAAATATTCGAAGATGGTTATTTAGGTTTAGGGGAGTAGCTACTAAATATCTTGAAAACTATTTAAATTGGCACATTCTTGAATTTAGTCATAAGTATAAAACTTTTTCTTTAAATCAAATAGATTTATTTAAAAACTTCTTAAAAGAATCTTCATATATTAGAATAAAGGACTTTCCATGTTATAAATTAATGTTTCTTCATACCACTTAGTATTAAGATCGCTCAATACATTAATTTATTTATAATCCACAAAATATAACAAATAGAAATTATCTCATACTTATGTTACTTTAACATATTACCAACATTTTTCTAAAACACAGTCATATATGTTTAAAACATATATGTTTGTACTTATAAAGTTTATATATGCTTGTACTTATATTTTTTTTGTATAAATAAAAAACTCAGCTAAAGCTGAGTTTTAAAAGAACTTCTAATTCAAATTAATTTATTGATGTACTGTTTCCTTAACCTCTTCCTTATTAAAATACTTAACTAAAAGGAATATTCCTAAGGATAATATTCCTAAGAATATTAAAAATTGTATAGTATATGAAAGAGTTATACCACCAGTTATTAGAGTTGCTATAAATTTAAATAAGTATGCAACAACCCAAGCCAGTACAAATTGGTATATAACTGATATATACATCATCTTACTACCATATTCCTTCTTCATAACACTAATTACTGCAAAGCATGGTGTATATAATGAAACAAATACTAGGAAACTTAATGCTGTTATTGAAGTAAACATAGTTGGTAAAACTACTGCTAAATCTCCATATACTATTTCCATTGTTCCAATTATTACTTCCTTTGCTGCAAGGCCAGTAAGAATTGATACTCCTGCTTCCCAGCCTCCAAAACCTAATGGCTTAAATATTGGTGATAAAAGTCCTCCGAATTTTGCTAAGAAACTAGTATTTATTTCCTCTGTATATCCATTCATATTAAAATAAGTTAAGAACCAAACAACTATTGATACTGCAAATATTAGTGTTCCTGCCCTTATTATAAAGCCCTTAGATTTATCCCACGCATTAATAATTATATTCTTAAAGCTTGGCAATTTATATTCTGGAAGCTCTAATATAAATGGTTGTTCATCTTTTTTAAATAATGTATTTTTAAATAATAATCCAACTAAAATAGCTATTACAATACCTAATAAATATAGACCCATTACCACAAGTTCTTGGTTGGATACAAAAAATATTGATGCAAATAAAGCATAAACTGGTAATCTAGCTCCACAAGTTACAAGTGGTGCTAATAATGCCGTCATCTTTCTATCCTTTTCACTTTCTAAAGTTCTTGTTGCCATTATAGCTGGTGCTGAACATCCAAATCCCATTATCATTGGAATAAATGCTTTACCAGATAAACCAATTTTTCTCATTATTCTATCCATAAGAAAGGCTATTCTTGACATATATCCACAATCCTCAAGGAAGGATATTCCTATGAAAAGCGAAAATACTATTGGGAAGAAAACTATAACCCCTCCAACTCCAGCTACTATTCCATCAATTATTAGTGATTGAAACCATGCTGATGAATTTGAAACCAAACCTTCTACAATTGGTGTAAATCTATCTGCTACAAAAGCATCTAAAGCATCTGCTAGGGGTTGTCCGAACCAATTGAAGGTGAATTTAAATATTATAAAAAGCGCAATTAAAAATACTGGATATGCCAGTATTGGGTTTAATACTACTTTGTCTATTTTTTCTCCTATGTAATTTGATTTTCCATCACCTTTAGAAGCTCCTTTTATTAAATTTGCTATATAAGAATAAGCTTCATTCTCATCATTAAAATTTATATTATAATTTGGAATAACTTCTATTGCTTTATTTATTTCTTCAACTATATTATCTAATCCCTTTTTATTTTTAGCTGATATTGATAAAATTGATACCCCTAGTTTTTCTCCTAGAATTTCTGTATCTATATTAAGACCTCTTTTAGTCGCTATATCCATCATATTTAATAGAACTAATATAGGTTTATTGAATTGCATTAATTGTGTTGTAAGATATAAATTTCTTTCTAAGTTTGTAGCATCTACAACATTAATTATTAAATCAACTTCTTCATTTTCTAAATAAGTTCTTGATACCTTTTCTTCATTTGAATATGTGTCCATTGCATAAATACCAGGTAAGTCTACAACTTTTATATCTTTATTTATGAATCCGTATTTTTTATCTATAGTTACTCCTGGCCAATTTCCAACATATTGTTTTGATCCTGTTAGTGCATTAAATACTGTGGTTTTTCCTGTATTAGGGTTACCTACTAATGCTACATTTATCATATTCCCACTCCTTAAACATTTAAATATATGTTTTTTGCATCACTTTTTCTAATAGCTAAATCAAATCCTCTAAATGATATTACTATTGGATCTCCTAATGGTGCTACTAACTTTACCTTTACTTGTGTCCCCTTTACACATCCTAAAGCTTTTAGTCTTTTAGCTAATTTAGGGTCACCCTCTATATCTCTTACTGTTCCAGTTTGACCCACCTTCATATTAAATATTGTCATGCATCTTCCCCCTAACATGTTCTTTATATTTACAATTATAGTTAATTGAAATTGAATGTCAATAACTCCAGATAACTTTTTTCATTACTTCGTTAATTTTTTAGCAAATTTAAAGGAACTGCTTTAAAAACAGTCCCTTTATTTAATACCTATATTCCAAATATATCACAAATTACTGACAAAATAGATGAATTTATAATCCAGAAAATAATAATTAGGAATGTAGGTACATTATCAATATTTACATCAAATATTGTAAATACAAAAGCTATAAGTACAAGGCCTAAAATAGTACTTAAAACAGCTCCAAATGTTGATATTCCTTTCTTTGTTTGTGCTTTAGGATGATTATTTTTACTATCTTTAGTAATATCATTATATATTGTATACTCAATGAAGTCGTCTTTGATGTCCTTTTTTCCATCATTATTCCAATCATGTAGTGCCAAAAACTCTCCTCCCCTCCAACCTTCCAAACTATTAACATATTAATTTTAGTGTAGCCTTCTAGTTTTTTACTGTCAATTTTCATAAAAAGAAAAAAATAAAGTTTCCACCGCATATTTTGATGTAAACTTTATTTATATTTTACTCTTACAATTTTATTATAATATTCTTATAGGATCAAAATTTAAGTAATCACAGGATGTAATAATATAGTTCACACCTTCATGTTCCCCATTAAATGCAGTTCCTAAAGATGGTCCATGCAGATGTCCGTAAATAACTTTTTCTACCCCATACTCTTTAAATATTTCAGTAAAGGCTGAATCTTCCATTCTTTCATTAATAGGAGGATAGTGAATCATTACTATAAATTTATTAAATCCAGCTTTCTTTGCATTATCTAAAGATAATCTAAGCCTAATTATTTCCCTATTAAATATCTTTTTATCTTTTTCCGTAAATCTATCACTACCTTCTAATATCCATCCTCTAGATCCACAAATAGCATAATCCTCATATGTATAAAAATTATTTTGAAGAAATTTAGTATTTTCATACATATTATTTAGCTTGGAAATTCCGCTCCACCAATAATCATGATTTCCCTTTGATATTATTTTTTTACCTGGTAAATCATTTATCCAATCTAAATCTGCTTTACTATCACTAGATTTCATAGACCAAGATATATCTCCTGCTATAAGAACTGTATCTTCTTCAGTTATTTTACTAATCCAGTTTTCCTTAATTTTTTCATCATGCTTAATCCATCTTTCTCCAAATATGTCCATTGGTTTATCTGTTGTAAAAGCAAGATGAAGATCCGAAATAGCGTATAAAGCCATTTAATCTACTCACCTTTCTACTATTCTATCTAAATCTGTTACATAAGCAATTATATGTGCCACTGCTTCATAAAGGTCTGCCGGTATATTTTCTCCAATATCAACATTACAAAGCAAGTCTGTCAATTCCTTATTATACACTATTGGGACATCATTTTCTTCTGCTTTTTCTATTATTTTATCTGCTATATGACCCATACCACTAGCAGTTACAATAGGTGCTACTATATTTTCTTCGTATTTTAGGGCTGCGGCTTTTTTTCTTCCATTCATATACCTTTTCCTCCTGGCATAAGCTTATACCCTCCTATCTATAGCAGTTCCAGAATCAGGATTAAAGAAGGCTCTACAACTGGATAAAGATACCTCCTCTTCCTTTTTAGATACATTAATATCAACTAAAAATCCCATAGATTCTATATTATAAGCTAATTTATTCTTTGCCATATCTATTATTTTAACATATTTGTCTTCACATTTTAAATCAACATTTATTTTTTTATCTAAAACCTTCATATAACCATCTACTATACCTAGGTTTTTAGTATCGATTGTAATTACCATTTTTATATTGCTACTGTCAATTTTCTTGCTATCTTTTCTCTTATCCTTTACTATTATTTTACATGGATACTCAGTTTCTCTTATGTTAATTGGAATATCTGCATAATAATATTCGGAGCTTATCTTATTAAATACCTTTATTTCATTTATGTTATTTTTAATTATATCTAATATCTTTTCTGAAAGTGTTCCTTCACTTTTTAATATTGTAATTAAATCCTTAATTATTTCTTTGCTTGTCTCTCCTGCTTTATTAATAGAATTTTTTACAATATCTTTTGTAGACAGATTTATATCATTATTAGTTTTTACTTCTATATTATTAACAAAATTATTAGACTTTACATTTTCAGTATCTACAGGACTGGATACTACCTTTCCTTCAATGGGCTTTGCTTTATCAATGATTTCTTGATATTTTAAGTTTATCCCGTCTTTTAATTTTATAAACTCTTCTTCAGTTAGGGTTATTCCTTTTCCCATAGTTCTTGATAATAAAGTTTCAACTTCTGACTTAGTAAATTCTAAGGTTTCTGTAATACCAAGTTCTAAGTTATTACTTTTATTTATATATTCACTAAAGTCATCCTTTAAAACAACTTGTCCTATCTCTCTATATTCTAATATTATTGATTTTAAACTTTCTATAAATTCTTCAGGCTTTAAAGTATTAATGAAATTAAAGCTTTTATCAAATTCACTACTAGTAAATTCTTGTCTTCTATTTATTAGTATATCTTTTAAGGCAACATTGATATAATCTTCTGTTTGTCCAGATATAGATTTTAATAAGGATAATATACTTATCTTAGGATTAGAGACTTCAGTTTTTTGATAAGTATCATTACCTATTTTATTATTAATATTATTTTCTTGAGTTTTTTTTGCATCTTGATTTTCAATATTCCCTTCAGTAACAATTCCCTTATTATCAATGTTAGTGCTTATATTTTCCCTTATGAAACTATTTTCTTTATCATTGCCTTTTATATCATTAGTTTCACTTCCTACTCCTTCTTTAATCTCTGGCAAAGAAGTAATAATATTCTCTAATACACTTGAAATATTATTTTCATTTTTAAAGATAGCCTTGTAGCCTACTATATTTTCTTTATTTAAATCTATGTTATTCTCAAAGAGTAACATAATATCTGACTTTGATAATGACTTTAATTCATTAAAGAATTCCATTAATGTAGTTCTTATTTTATTTCCCTCTACACTACTTTCATCTATATTATGGCTTAATAGATATTTAGATATAAATTCATTAGCTTCCCTTGGATCTTCTTGTAATTTTTCCAGAAATTGAACTAGCCCTTTTACTTCCTTAATGTTTTCTTTTGTAAGAGGAATGTTAAACTTAATCATATCCTTAAGTAAATTAATATCTTCATCACTTAAGCCTTCTCTTAGAATTATTTCCTTAAATTCACCCTGTGGAAGTTCAGATTCCTTTACATTTGAAGCTATAATCTTAAGTTTTAGTTTTCCTTCTTCAAAGCCCTCTACTTGAAACCTGTGAAATCCACTTCCTAAAGAATCTATATCCCCATCTATTTCTGCTTGAAATTCCCAGCCATCTATTAATTTTATAGTAGCTTCATCACTACCTTCTTTTTTTACTATTTTTCCAGAAAACTTTTCACCAATGTCAAAGGTAAGTTTACTAGATATTTTTTTATTATTTACATTATAGTTATTCCCTATATTAAATATTCCTGGCATATTACCACCCCGTATACCTTTCTAATTATTTATAATATCGAGTACTTTTAAGGTTTTCTTGATAGAAAGTGCTTTGGAAATAAGTTGGAAACATAATTATTATCTTTAGAAATTTCTTCAGAGTAATATTAAATTATAGAAATAAGGGAGGTTTATAAAATGAAAAAAGGACTTATTCATAATTTATTATTTATATTTATTATCTCTACCTCATTAACACTTATATCCTGTAAAGATAGTTCTAAAAAAATTACTATAAGTGAAAATACTGAAGGAGAAGTTTCTTTAGAAGAAAGTGAAATTATAAAATCCATAAACGCTGGGGAAAAACTTTTAGATGAAAATAAACTAGAAGAAGCAAAGGAATACTTTAACAAAGCAATTTCCTTAGAAAAAGAGAATAGAGATACCTATATAAGGATAAAAGATAAGTATATTTCTATAAACAAATTAGATGAAGCTTATAACATTATTAAAACTGCAATTTCAAATAATGTAGATGTTGAAAACATGAAATCAATCCTAAAAGAAATATCATCTAAATTTGAAGTAATTAAAATATCAAATTCAATTTATCAAAATAGCAGTTATGCATTGCCAAAAGAAGTAACTACAAATATATCAGATACCCCCATTTTAATTCCTGTGACTTGGAATAATGAAAATATAGATACAAATAATATAGGTACTTTTACCTATGAAGGATATAACGATGAATATGGAAGAAAGGTAATAGTTGATTTAACAGTTATGGAAAATGTGTATAATAAGCAGATTGGATATATCAAGGATATATATAAATCTACCGGAAAAACTTATATAGATGTTGATTTAGTTGAATTCTATCGAGGTATTGATGCTAAAACTGAAGCAATTAAAGACAATAAAGCAGCTATAGATGAAAATGGAAATTATATTTATATTGCTGCTGTTTATATACGAAATAATTATGATAAAATATCGACTTATGAAATTTCTAACGATTGTATATTCCAATTAACTTCTTATGATTTAGATCCTTATTCATCTGAGCCACTAAATATGATAACTGTAAATTATGACACTTTTTTTAACCAAGTAAAGAAAGACATATCATTATTATGTTGGATTGAAATAAAAAATGGTGTAGCAACTTCAATTTATAGGCAATACACACCTTAATTTATGGCAATTAATATTTTATTTAAGGAGAGACAATAATGAAAAAATTTATTAAACCAGAACTTATATTTTTAATTTTTATTATAACTGTATCACTATTCTCCTGTGTTGATTCAACTAAAAAGGTTACAGTATCTAATAATACTGAAGAAGAAATTTTAGTTGAAGAAAATATATCTAAAGAGCTTATTAATAATGGTAAAAGACTTCTTTCAGATGGAAAATATAATGAAGCTATGGCTCATTATACTAAAGCCATTGAATTAGATAAAGGAAATAAAGATTTATATTTAGAAATCAAAGATAGTTTTTTAGAAGCTAATAGATTTGATGATGCTTATTTTATTGCTAAAGAAGCTATTGCTAATAATATAGATGTTGATAATATGAGTAAAATAGCAAAAGATATATCTGAAAAACTTGAAGTAATTAAAATAACTGATAAAGTTGAGCAAGATTCTGAATACTACTTCCCTAGAAACGTAAATGCTACTATAAATGGAAACTCCATATCTTTGCCAATAAAATGGGACTATTCTAAAGTTGATACAAGTAATCCAGGTACCTTTGAGTATTATGGCTATAATGAGGAATATGGTAGAAAAGCTCAAGTTACTTTAGATGTAACAGAAGTTATTTATGATAAGCAAATAGGATCTATAAAGAAAATATACACTGTTGATGGGAAAACTTATATAGATGTAGATTTAGTAGAATTCTATTTTGGTAATGAAGTTGCATTACAGGAAGCATTGAAAGATAATGAGAAAATTGCATACAAAGAAGATGGTACTCCTTATGTCCCTGATAGTTATTATATTAGAAATAAATATAGTAAAATAACCACTTATGAAGTATCAAGTAATTGTAGTTTCCAATTATTATATCATGACTTTGAGGCTTTAGGTTTAAATCCTAAGTATCCTGGTAATTCTTCTATAAATATGATAGCGTCATTTGATAACTTTAGAAATTATATTAATTTAAGAACTCCTATGGATGTGGGTGATTTAAATATTAACACTAATAAACCAATAACTCAAAGAGAAACATTATGCTGGATAGAGTTAAAAAATAACCTTGCCTACTCTATATACAGACAATATACACCTTAGAAATAAAGGGGCTGTCTAAGCAGCCCCTAATTAAAAATGTAGAATGTAGAATTATTGAAGTACTTTGAAACAAATTTCTAAAAATATATTTATTTAAATTTTTATTATTATTTTTATATATTGTGACAGATACTAATTTATTTATTTTTGTTTTTTATATCCATTTTTTACCTTATAATTAATATATACTAGTTTGAAGGGATGATTATATGAGCAATGAAATACTTATTGTTGAAGATGATAAATCTATAAATGACATATTATTTTATGCATTAAAGTCAGAGGGATATAAGCCTTATAGCACATTTTCTTTAAAAGAAGCAAGAGATTATATTAATATAAATTCACCTAATTTAATTTTGTTAGATTTAAACTTACCAGATGGAAACGGCTTTGATTTATGTAAGGAAATTAATTCTAAGTATTCTATTCCTATAATTATTCTTACTGCAAAAAATGATGTGGTAGATAAAGTTCTAGGCCTTGAGCTTGGAGCTGATGATTATATTACAAAGCCCTTCCATATTAAAGAAGTTTTAAGTAGAGTTAAAGCTGTTCTTCGGAGAATTGAAAAATCATCTTCTAATTATAATTCTGACTTCATTGAAATAAATAGAAATATTAAAATTAACTTTAAAAATAGGACTGTCTTAAAAAATGATAGTATGGTACAACTAAAGCCTAAAGAATATGAACTTTTAGAATTCTTTGTACAAAATAAAAATAAGGTATTTTCAAGAGAACAACTAATAGATAACATTTGGGAATTTTCTTATGATGGTGATATTAGAACAGTTGATATTCATATTAGAAGGATTAGAAGTAAGTTGGACATCCCTAATGAACCTTCTATAATTGAAACTGTATTTTCTGTTGGATATATTATGAGGTAGAATATGAAATTAAAATATAAATTCACCTTAATTATAACTATTACCATGATCTTTCTAGGAGTATCTTTAAATATTGCTGTTAGAAAAATACTAAAAACTAATATGGAAACCTCTATTACAAACTCCCTAAAAGAAGTTATGAAAAGTAGTAGAGAATCAATAAAGTATACTTTATCTGTAAGAGATTATATTTTCAAGGATAAGGCTTTAATTCAAGAAGGTAATTATTTAATAGAATATATCTCTTCAAATTATGAAAGTGAACTTGAAATATCCGATGTAAATGGTGATTTAATTGCAACAAATATAAAAGATAAGCCTATTGAATTTACAAATAACTTAAATGATGTTAAAAATGGCAAAACTATAGTAAACATAAAATACAATAATAATTATCTTAATGGTATTCTTTCTTATCCAATAATAATAAATAAATCTTATATTGGCATAATTAACTTAACTAAAGATTATACTGAATTACTCATTGAGTATGAGAAAGCTACTAATATTTTAACTTTAATTGAATCTGCACTAATTATCTTTATCTTTGCTATTTCTTATAGGTTAACTAATAAAATTGTAACACCAATAGAAAACTTAACTTCTGCCTCAAAAAAACTAGGTGAAGGTAATTATGATATTAATATAAATATAGATGGAAATGATGAGATTTCAATACTTTCAAGAGAATTTATTAATATGAAATCAAAAATTCAAGAACAAATTTTAGATATAGAAAAAGAAAAGGATAAGGTGGAAAAACTAGCTTTAAGCAGGAAAATATTTTTTGATACTGTTACTCATGAGCTTAAAACACCACTTACTTCAATTATAGGATATTCAGAAATGATTTTAGATAATATTGTAGATGATGAAAACTTTAAGTTACGTGCCATTGGTAGGATCCATTCTGAAAGTGAAAGATTAAATACTTTAGTCCTTGAAATAATAAAAATCTCAAAGGGCCTATCATCTATAAATGATATATATGAAGATGTTGAAATTTCTGAAGTAATAAATCAAACAATTTCTGATTTATCTATAAAAGCAGAGAAATATAACCTTTCTATAAATTCAAATATAGAACAATCTATTCTAAATATTAAGCTAAATAAAATAAAAGAAGTATTAATTAATATTATAGATAATGCTATAAAATATTCCATAAAGGATTCTATAATTAATGTAAACTCTTATAAAAATGATGAAACTTATAATATAGAAGTTATTAATTCTAGTGAATCACCTATACCCGAAGATATTTATGCAAATATATTTCAACCCTTTATAAAATCAAGTACTCCTAATGATGAATATAGTACAGGCTTAGGATTATTCTTGTGCAACGAAATAATAAAAGATCATAATGGAACCATTACCATAGAAAATGGCAATGAAATTAAAGTAAAAATCACATTTCCAAAATTTCATGAATCATAAAAATAAGGAGTTGCAAAGCAACTCCTTATTTCATTGTGCGATAGCACACTAATTCTATTCTACAACTATTTTATTGTAGTTTTTCTTTCCTCTTTTTAATAATGCTGATCCATCTTCTAAATCTGATTCTTCTAAAGTTCTTGTAACTTCAGTAACTTTTTCGCCGTTTAAAGATAATCCACCTTGTTGAATTAATCTTCTTCCTTCAGCTTTAGATGGAACTATTTTATTTTCAGCCATTATATCTAATATAGTAGAGCCTAACTTTTCTCTAGATATAGTCACTGTTGGAACATTGCTCATATCAACTCCACCTGAGAATAATGCTTCAGCTGCTGATTTAGCCTTAAGAGCTTCCTCTTCTCCGTGGACAAGCTTTGTAACTTCAAAAGCTAATCTCTTCTTAGCTTCATTAATTGCTGCTCCTTCAACTGCACACATTGTTCTTATTTCATCCATAGGTACAAATGTTAATAATGATAAGCACTTTTCTACATCTGCATCATCAACATTTCTCCAGTATTGATAGAAATCAAATGGTGAAGTCTTTTCTGGATCAAGCCATAGAGCTCCTCCAACAGTTTTTCCCATCTTTTGACCTTGGCTATTAGTTAAAAGTGTGCAAGTCATAGCCATAGCTTGGCCTTGAGCCTTTCTTCTAACTAATTCAACACCTGCAATCATGTTTGACCATTGGTCATCTCCACCTAATTCCATTTTACAACCGTATTTTTGATTTAATACGTAGAAATCACATCCTTGCATTAACATATAGTTAAATTCTAAGAAAGAAAGTCCCTTTTCTAATCTTTGTTTGAAACATTCTGCAGTTAACATTCTATTTACTGAGAAATGAACTCCTACTTCTCTAAGGAAATCTACATAATTTAAGTTTAATAACCAATCTGCATTGTTTACTAATATTGCCTTATCATCTGAAAAGTCTATAAATCTTTCCATTTGCTTCTTTATTGAGTTAACATTATGTTCTATTTGCTCCTTAGTAAGCATTGTTCTCATATCAGTTTTCCCAGATGGGTCTCCTACCATTGCAGTTCCACCACCAAGAAGAGCAATAGGTCTATGTCCTGCCTTTTGCATATGAGCCATAAACATCATTGCTATAAAATGTCCAACATGTAAACTATCTGCTGTTGGATCAAAACCTATATAAAAAGTTATTTTCTCCTTTTCTAGCAATTCTCTTGTTTCATCTTCATGAGTAAATTGCTTTATGTATCCACGATCTAATAACTCGTCTAAAACATTAGCCATTCTACGTATCCTCCTCTAATCTTACTTACTATAGTATATCTTTTTATCATAATAATATCAATTACTGAAAGCATTTTTTAATGCTAAAAAAAGAAAAGCCTTTGTTAATATTATTATCAAAAGCTTTTCCCTTTAAATATTTTCCTTAAGGAAATTTCACTATTAACTATCTCATTTTATTATTTTAATCTTATCTTATCTTTCATCTATAAATTTATAAATTATTTACGTTCCATAAGGTTACGTTTAATTATTTTCTCACCTAATTAATATTTCTACTTTGAATTCAAAGTATCTTTATGCTACATATTCCTTAATAAAGTCTGGAAGTTCTTCTAAACATTCGCAGTTTAAGTTTATAAAAATATTTAAGTTGTATTTTTGAGAGAATTCCTTTAGCTTTTTAAACAAATTAATTGATTCTGATATATTTTTGTTAACCATATTAGATAAAGCATCAACATAAACGTTTTCAACATCGTAATTTTGGGATACCACACCACAAAGAAGTCCATAAAAACTTTCGCAGTCTAAAACACCTAACTCATTAGTATCTACAAATCTAATCTTTCCCTTTAACTGTAACATTCTTCTTGCGTCATCATCGATATAAACAGAATCTCCTTTGGCCATTAATGAACGTTCATTTGCAAGCTCAATTAATTTTTTTGATTTACCTGCACCTCTTTTTGAACAAAAAATTTGAATCATTGGAATCCACTCCTTTAATAGATTTTTTATATCTTATTTTATATATATTCTTTATTAATGATTTTATTTACACTAAGATCATTAATAAAATAAAAAGATAGAGAACCCTTTTGCTCCCTATCTCTATTACCAAAAAAAATGTGAACTCATAACTTTATTCTTTCCTGCATGCTTAGCTTTGTAAAGAAACTTATCTGCACAATTTATTACAGCCTCTAGAGTATCACCGTCATAGGGATAAAAGCCTAGGCCAAAACTTGCTGTTATATTCTTCTTTATTTGTCCTTCTGATATATAATTTTTAGATATAGCTGCTCTAACCAAGTTTATTCTTTCATATATTATTTTAATATCTTCAGTACAGTCTATATATAATATTAATTCCTCTCCACCATATCTAGCTATTATATCTTTTCTTTTTAACATGCTTTTTATTAAATTCGTAGTATCTATTAAAACCTTATCACCAAATTGATGACCTAAAGTATCATTTATTTGTTTAAAATCATCAAAATCCATCATTACTATGGCATATTCTCTTACATCTTTATTCTTTACTCTTTCATTTACGATTTGATAAAAAGTTTTTCTATTATATATTCCAATTAAAGCATCACACTTAGCTGACTTTTCAATCTTCTTATATAAAATTGAATTTTCTATAGCTATAGCTATTTGACTTGCTATAGAATTTAAGAATATTTCATGAAATTCAGTAAAAAAATTATAGTGAGTATGATCAACAACAATATAGCCTATAACTTTTTCTTCTACTTTAATTGGTATTCCAATTCTTGAATGTATATAAGTTCCATTATTATCATCGCAAGTTATTGCAACTTTAGAATTTAAAATAAAAGTTTTATGGTTATTCATATATGTAATACATTCTTCATTAAGTCTTATACTTTCTTTAGTTCCATTAGTAGCCTTTATAATAAAAGTTTCCTTTTCACTTAGATAAATGCTACATTGGGTAACTCCAATAATACCTATTATCATGTCATTAATCATAGGTATTATAGCTTTATTACTTAAATTAGAATTGATATAATTACTTATCAGTATTACATTTGAGAGCATATCTAAATTTTTCTCATGTTGTACATTTATAGTACTTAGCTCTTGTATTTTTTCTTCAGCAATTTTCTGATAACTTTCATAATCTGACTTAATTTGCTGATACATAACTTTATAATCGTCCATACTCCCTCCCCATTTCTTTTATCTATAGTATGAATCGAATTGAAATAACTATATAAATTAATCTTACTTTATTTTACTTTTAATATCAATAGGTTTTTACTTTATTTGTAAATCATATTAATAATTATGTATATTTTACAAACTATCTTTTACTATTCCAGTTCCTTCAATAATTAAGTCAACATTTACCTCTAAATCTGTTATGTTAATAGGGTTATCAACAGACTCTTTTGGGTAATTAATATCAAATAATCTTCCTATATCAAAGACATCAATTCCTTGTTCTTTATACTTCTTAAAGGAATTTTGAAGATAAGCTTCAATTTCCTTTTCCTTTGATGCTTTAATATAATCTAATAGTTCTTTATCTACTATAGCTCTTCCTTGAATTTCTGCAATTGAAGCTCTTAGTTTTAAATCTTTAACTAGTTTTATTCTTGTATTATCATAAATTAAACTACTATTAGTATTATTGCCCAAAATTTCTAAAGTTATAAACCCTTTTTCATCTTGTGGATTAGAAATTTCTAAAGTTCCCTTTTTAACTTTATTAGTTAATAGGTTATAGCTCATAGCCTCCCTAGAATCTATTTTATCTACTAACTTTCCATCCTTTATTACAGCTCCACCACCAATTTCTATTTTCTTATCTAAAGCATCTTCTTTGATTTCAACACTTCCTATTACATAGGTATTATTGGATTCCTTTTGATTACTAAGATAATCATTAATATTGGCTCTCATAGCTCTTGGATTTCTAGTATTCTTGTGAACTAATTCCTCAAGATAAAGTCCTAAATACTCTTCATCACTTGAGGTTATTTTTAATAAATCATCAACTTCTCCAAAGTATACAAATAAATCTGGTTTAATTTGAAATTCTTGATTATTATTTATTAAATCTGTGTATTTATTTATTCCTTCTTTAGCTGCCCTCTCTGTAAAAATATATGCTCTGTTTTGAGAGTAGTTTAATTCATAACTTGAAGCTAAATTAACATCTCTTAATGCTTCTAATGTTGTTTTACCCATTCCCTTATATATTATTCTTTTTCCCTTATCTGAGCTTTCATTTGTACTCCTATATGGTTTGACACAATCTACATAAACCACTGATCTACCAAAATCATCAGTATCAAAAATAATGCTAGTGGCAAAACTTACTTTATTTATGTCTCTATAATTAAAGCAACCAACTAGTAATAAAGGAAGAAACGCTACAGAAAGAAATTTAATAAAAATCTTAGTCTTCATTTTTATCTCCCCCTTTTATAAAATCCTTTGATATTCTCTTTAAGGAGCCTCTTAAAATTACATCCTTAAATTTATATTGGCTTATACTTCCAATTGGGAATAGGAATTGATATCCTACTGAGTCTAATTCAGATAATTGTATTACAAGTAATATACTGCCTGATAAAAAGCCTGGAATTCCAAAGGCAGCTGCAAAGCACACTAATACTAATGCCCAAAAGGATAATGCTCCATAAAGCTTTGGTATTAAAAAATAAGATAACGTACTTAAAGCTACTACTATAATAGTAATCCTTGAAGCTATTCCAGCACTTACAGCAGCATCCCCTAATATAAGGGCTGAAACTATACTCATTGCTCCACCTATAGGTTGAGGTAATCTTAGTCCTGCTTCTTTTATAAATTGGAAAGCTAACATCATTAATATCACTTCAATAAAGGTTGGAAATGGCACACCTGCTCTAGAGACTGCTAACCTAAACATAAATAAAGAAGGTATCATTGAAAAATGATGGGTTATTATTGCTACGTATAATGCAGGTACTAATGCAGCAGTGAAAAAAGCAATCCATCTTAATATTCTATTAAAATTACTATAATATTTATTAAGATAATAATCATCGGGCATTTGAAAATTTTCCAAGAAAAAATAAGGTACTGTTATTACAAATGGAGTTCCATCTACTATTACTCCAACTCTTCCTTCTAATAGCTTTGCACAAATTTCATCTGGCTTTTCAGTATATCCTACAGTATCAAAAAAGCTATTTTTATTTTTAAGAGCATCTTCTATGTAATTAGTATCTAATATAAATCTTAAGTCCAAATTATTAACTTGATTTTTGACTTTATCAATTAAATCCTTAGGAGCTACTCCATCTAAATAACATACAGCAATAGCTGTTTGAGACTTTTCTCCTACAATTATAGCTTCAAATTTTAAGTCTGGATTTTTTATTCTCCTTCTTATTAATGCTACATTATTAACTATTAATTCATTGAAGCCTTCTCTTGGACCCTTAAGTACTGATTCTGTTTCCGGGGTGCCAACTCCCCTTACAGGAAAACCCTTAGCTTCTACATACATTATTTCTTTGTATTTTTCAAAAACAACTGCTGGATCTCCTGATAATACATGCATTATGGCATCATCTGCATCCTTTGCTATACCTGCAGCATTTATGTCTAATGCATTTTCAATTACTTGTTGTAAGGTTACAAAATCACCACCCTTAGGAGGCAAATCTCCAAAACCTCTAAGAGGAGAAACAACATACTCACTTATCATTTCAGGATTGCATAAGTCATCAATAAATACTATAGTTGCCTTTCCTAATACAGTTTTTACTGGCCTATATTTAACATCAAAGGAGTTTTTTAATTTCTCCTTTATATATTCTAAATTATTCATATACATCACCTGTTTGTATTATTTGTTTTAAATATATTTAATATACTTTAACAAAAATAATTTTTATATCATTAACTATAGGTTTATCTTAATAAAGTTAATTTTATTAGCAATTATTCTAAAATATTTAATTTATTCATTATAGAATCTAATACAACAGCACTTACTGTTAGGGAGTCTGGGAAGTCTACTCCTGTTGATACATAAATACTATTTTAGCATTTTCATAATAGTACTTTCCATTTGATTCCTCATAATAGATTTTAAACTTATTTTAATATTTATTCATATATTTAGAAGTTTTAGCTAATACTTTCTATAGGAAGATAAATATTATATTTCTCTTCCGACAAACTAAAGGAAATAATTCCTCATTTTATTCGGAATTATAAAAAAGTGTGTTTGTTAATTTTTTAGTTTTTAATTACTATAATTGAAAGGGTTTTATTATGAACAAAATTTCTAGTAAACATTTTATATTATTTATCATTGGGGTATCTATAATTTC
>JAEXLD010000028.1 GCA_023445445.1 Bacillota bacterium | reverse complement strand
TTCTATAATAGCACATACAACCTTCATAATTCTTTTCACAAACAGTCACCTCTAAAAATAATAATATCATATAAGTTATAAAAGTTACATATTATTTAAACTTTATTTTAATAAAAAATAATATATTTAATATTTCGATGAACTATATAAAATCTTTAAGTTGAATAAAAATAATATTTAATTCAAAAACTATGAACAAATAGTTAAAACATACTATAAATATTTCTATAATAAATGGTAAAAATTTAAATTTTCATTTGTTATACTACAAATAAGTTAATAAAGTGTTAAATTTGGTTAAAAATTAATATAAAAAAATATAATATATTGTCATAAAATAAGATGTTTAGTATAGTATATATGTAATTATTAAGTTAAAGAATTATAAATTAGAGGTGGCACATGATAAAAATTGAAAAACTTAAAAAGGTTTATAGCAATGGATATGAAGCTCTAAAGAGCATTAATCTTGAAATTAATGAAGGCGAATTAGTTTGTCTTTTAGGTCCTAGTGGGTGTGGTAAAACAACAATTCTTAATTTATTAGCTGGACTTCTAGATCCAAGTGATGGAGATATTAAATTTGATAATGAATCAGTTATAGATAAACATCCTAAGGATAGAGGTATTGGATTAGTTTTTCAAAATTATGCTTTATATCCACATATGACAGTTTTAGAAAATGTAATGTTCCCACTTACTGTTGGTAAAAATAAGAAGCCAAAGAGTGAAGCTATGGAAATAGCAAAAAAATATATGGCTGTTACAAGCATAGAAGAACTAGCAGATAAAAAGCCAGGAGAAATGTCTGGAGGTCAACAACAAAGAGTTGCAATAACAAGAGCTTTAGTTCAAAACCCAAGAATATTATTACTTGATGAACCTTTAAGTAATTTAGATGCTAGATTAAGATTAAAGATTAGAGAAGAAATCAGAAGATTAGTTAAAGAAATTGGTATAACTACAATTTTCGTTACTCATGACCAAGAAGAAGCATTATCTATCAGTGATAGAATAGTTTTAATGAATGAAGGTGTAGTTCAACAATTTGATATACCTCAAAATCTTTATTTAGAACCAAAGAATCTTTTTGTAGCTAAATTTATGGGTAATCCAATAATAAATTTAGTTGATATGAAGAAAGAAGGAAATAAATTAGTATCTAAGGATTTTTCTATTGATTTAGGACTTTTAAATAAAGATAGATTTAAAGGAGAATTAACAGAAGAGAATTATGTAGTTGGAATTAGACCAGAGTATTTTGTGTTAAGTGATAATCCATTATTTGAAATTGAAGCAGAAACTGTAGAATTAATAGGAAAAGATTGTATTATAAACTTTAATGTTAATGATACAAATGCAAAGTCTATTACAGACATTAATAAGAGAATTGCAGAAGGTGATAAAATAGGCCTTGATATTGACTATAATGGAATTTATTTATTCCAAGAGAATGGAGTTAGAGTGTACTAATGAAGAAGTTTAAGTATAGAGCAGAAAATTCACCACAAGCATGGTTATTTTTACTACCTGCTTTAATAATAATCGGAATATTTAATGTGTTACCTTTAATAAAGACCTTTATTATGTCTTTCCAAAAAGGAACATTAAACAACTTAACATTTAATGGATTTAAAAATTTCGAAATAGTACTTAAAGATCCAAAGTTTCATACAGCAATAGGAAATACAGCATTGTTTTCTTTTGTAGTAGTTCCAGTAGGCTTAATTATATCTATGTTTATAGCTATTACAATATATGAAAAAATTAAGTATAAAGATATTTTTGAAACAATTTTCTTTATACCATACTTAACAAGTGTTATAGCTGTAGGTATTGTATTTAGATTTTTATTAAATGGTGAGTATGGAATTATAAATTATATTTTAGGGATTTTTAATATAGGGCCATTTAACTTTCTTGATGATCCCAATATGAGTATGATAACTCTTATTATATTTGGTATTTGGTCCGGTCTTGCTTTTAATATAATAATATTACTTTCAGGATTAAGAAATATTGATAAGAGTTATTATAAAGTAGCTGATATGTTTGGTGCTACTAAACTTGAACAGTTTTTTAGAATAACATTACCTCAAATGATACCAATTATTACATTTTTATTAATGGTGAATTTTATTAATGCCTTTAAGGTTTATTCACAAGTATTTGCAATATTTAACGGTAAAGCAGGTATTGCTGATAGCGCAACAACAGCTGTATTCTACATATTTAATAAATTCTATGTAGAAAACCGTTATGGTCAAGGGATGGCTGCAGCAGTTATACTATTTGGCTTAATTTTAATTTTCACATTAATACAAAATCGTATATTAAAAAGAATATCTAAGTAGGTGAAAATATGAAGAAAATTAATTCAGTTTTATCAAAAACATTTATAGTTTTAATGGCAATAATAACATTATTTCCTTTTGTATATATGATTTTATCAAGTTTAATGACATATCAAGAGGCAATAAGTATACCACCAACATTATTCCCAAAGGAATTTCAGTGGAATAACTTTTCACTTGCAATGGAACAGGCTCCCTTTGGAAGATACTTTATTAATACAATAATAGTTTCTGGAATTTCTACTATAGGTACAGTAATAACTGCTATATTAGCTGGATTTGCTTTAGTTAAATTAGAGTTCAGATATAAAAATATTTTAATATTAGTTATGGCAGCTTTACTTATGGTACCTTATGAAGTTACTGTATTTACAAATTACCAGACTATAGCGCAGCTTGGATTGTTAGATACATATTCAGCATTAATATTACCTTCACTGGCAAGTGTATTTTACATATTTTATTTAAAGGAATATTTAACAAGCATTCCACTTTCCTATTATAAAGCTGCAAAGGTAGATGGATGTTCAGATTTAGCCTTTATACATAGAATACTTGTACCATTAGCAAAACCAGCATTATTTACTATGGGAATATTAAGCTTTATAAGTGGATGGAATTCATTCTTATGGCCAATCTTAGTAACAAATAGTAAGGAAATGAGACTATTAAGTAATGGACTAAGCTCCTTTGCAACTGAAAGTGGTACGAATGTACAACTTCAAATGGCAGCATCAACTATAGCTATAGTACCAATACTAATTTTATATTTAATATTTAGAAAACAAATAATTAGAGGAGTTGTTAAGAGTGGCGTTAAAGGATAAAAAAACAAAAATAACTTTTCACAATGGTATATTAACTATTGGTGGAACAATAATTGAAGTAGTTTATGAAGATAGTCATATATTCTTTGACTTTGGTAGTGAGTATAATCCTAAAGCTCCAGTTCAACCAGAAAATTTACAGGATTTATTAGATGAAAATCTAGTTCCATATTTAGATAATATGTATGATCCAAGTATTCCATTAAAGGGATATGAATCAAAGGAAAATAAATTTAAGAATACAGCAGTATTTTTATCACATATGCATTTAGATCACTCTAAAATAGTGAATTATTTAAATCCAGAAGTACCTCTATATACTTTAGAAGGAACAAAATCATTATTAAATACTTTAAATATAAATAATGATTTCTTATTCCCACTTTATGAGAATAAAGGAAAGAATACTAGAGACATAATTGGAGTTAAGGAAAATGAAGTTATAGAAATTGGCAAAATTAAAGTTAAGGTTATGCCGGTAGATCATGATGCTTATGGAGCTTGTGGTTTATTAATTGAAACTCCAGATTTAGTAATTTCATATACTGGTGATATAAGACTTCATGGTTATAGAAAAGAAGATACACTTAATTTCTGTAAAGAAAGTGAAAATTGTGATGTTTTATTAATAGAAGGAGTTAGTGTATCCTTCCAAGATTTTGATGAAGTTAGAGAAGATGAAATATCAAATGAACCTGAGTTAATAGAAAAAATAAATGAAATAGTTAAAGAAAATCCAAATAAACAAATAACCTTTAATTATTATATTTCAAACATAGAAAGAATTTTAAATATAATTAAGACTAATCCAAGAAAAGTTGTATTAGATGCATATTACTCATATGTTCTTAAGGAAGCAACAGGTTATGAATCTTATTATTATTCATTAGATAATAAAGAGTATGGATTAAATAAAGATTTAGAAATAAATTTTGAAAGATTATTAAATGATGAAGGTGACTTTTTCTGGCAATTAGATACACTTGCCATTGAATATATAGATAAATTACAAGAAGGTGGAATTTATATTCACTCAAATGCAGTTCCATTAGGAGATTTTGACCCTAAATATGAACCATTTATAAAGAGTTTTGAGGATAGAAATATAAAATTCGAAAGAATATCATGTAGTGGGCATGCACATCCTTATGATTTAATTAAAATAATTAATTTAATTAAACCTAAGTTATTAGTTCCAATACATTCTTATCGTCCAGAGAAACTATATAACGAAAATGGGGATGTACTTTTACCAGAAAAGAAACAAACTATATAAAGCGGAGGACAAAACTATGAAAATCAAGAAAATACTTGCTCTAGCACTTTCATTAGGCCTATTAACTGGTTGCTCAAATAAGGGCGCTGGAACAGCTAATGAAGAAATTGTAACAGAAATAACAGCACCAGTTGAAATAACTTTCTGGCATGCTATGAGTGGAGATTTAGAAAAGTCTCTTACAAGTTTAACAGAAAAATTTATGGAGAAAAATCCTAATATAACTGTTACTTTACAAAATCAATCAAGTTATCCAGATTTACAACAAAAAATAACTGCAACAGTTGCAAGTCCAAGTAACTTACCAACATTAACTCAAGCTTATCCTGATTGGATGTTCAATCCTATTAAAGATGGATTAGTTACTGATTTAACACCATATGTTGAAAATGAAACTCTTAAATTTGATAATTATGAAGATATATTACCAAGTTTTAGAGAAGCCACTACTATAGATGGAAAGATTTATGCTATGCCATTTAATAAGTCAACTGAAGTTTTATGGTATAATAAGACTTTATTTGATGAATTAGGATTAACTGTTCCAACAAACTATGATGAACTTGTTGAAGTTTCTAAGACAATAAAAGAGAAGAAAGGTATTGTAGGAGCAGGTTTTGACTCATTAAATACATATTACACTACTTTCTTAAAGTCAGAAGGAAAGTCATTTGATAATAATTTTGATGTAACTAGTAAGGAATCAGAAAAGGCTGTTAATTACTACTTAGAAGGTGTTAAAGAAGGATACTTCAGAATTGCTGGAACAGATAAATATTTATCTGGACCATTTGGAAATGGTACTATTGCAATGTACGTTGGATCTAATGCTGGTGAAAACTTTGTAAAACAAGGTGTTGATGGTAAGTTTGAAATAGGAGTTGCTCCATACCCAACAAAGGCTTCATTACAACAAGGTACTGATTTATATGTATTCTCAAGTGCTACTGCAGAACAAAAAACTGCTGCATATGAATATTTAAAGTTCTTAACTAGTAAAGAAAACCAAATCACATGGGCTTCAGCAACTGGATATGTACCTGTAAGACAAAGTGCTCTTGATTCAGAAGAATATAAAAACTGTGGAAGTTTAATAGCACCAATTCTTGCAGATGCAACTAAAAATTTATACACAAATCCAGTAATAAGTGGAGCTGATGCTGCATATCGTGAAGCTGGTACAGTATTAGAATCAGTATTAGCAGATCCTAATAATGCTGATGTTACTAAAAAATTAGAAGAATTTAAATCTACTTTAAATTCAATCTGGGAATAGAACTGAGCTGCCTAAAGGCAGCTCTTTAATTAAGAATGTAGAATGTAAAATGTAGAATTATTGAAGTAATTTGTTCCAAATTACCATATAATATTAATTTAAAAAACTCCTTTAGGAGTTTTTACATTAATTTTACATTCTTCATTCTTCATTTTACATTACCAGAAAACTCCTTTGGGAGTTTTTTCTTTAATTATGCATTATGCATTATGAACTATGCATTATAAATTGTGCGAAGTACAAAGGAGGTATTATGAAATTAGTTATTTATCAAACTAGTGATTTACATGGATTTGTATATCCAACTAATTATGTAACTGAACAATCTCTTGGAATATTAAAAATAGGGAGTTATATATTAGAAGATGAAAAGAAGTATGATGCTTCTTTAAAGATAGATTGTGGTGATTTAGTTCAAGGTTCAGCACTAACTCACTATTTATCAAAGCAAATGTTAGAAAATAATCCTATAGTAGAATTATTAGAGGATATTGGATATGATGCTTACGTATTAGGTAATCATGAATTTAATTATGGATTGGATTATTTAAAAGCTGCTTATAGTATGGTTTCTGATAAAATAATAAATGCAAATATTAAAGGATTAGCTTTTGATAGTAAGCCTTATAGAATATTTGATATTAATGGATTTAAAATTGGTTGTATAGGTTTCACAACAACATTTATTCCAAATTGGGAACAAGAAAAGAATATTGAAAACTTAGAATTCTTAGATCCAGTTAAGGTTTATGGAAAATATGAAAAAGAATTAAAAGAAAAATCTGATATGATAATAGTTTGTTATCATGGAGGCTTTGAAAAGAGTTTAGATGGAAATAATACTCCTACTGAAAAGTTAACAAAAGAAAATCAAGCTAGTGAATTATTAGAAAATTATAATTCTATAGATATAGTTTTAAGTGGTCATCAACATAGATCTTTTATAACTAAAGTTAATGGAGTTATATGCTCACAACCAATGCATAATGGGCAAAACTTCACTAAGATAGTTATTGATACAGATACTAAAGAAACTACTTACGAATTAGTAGATGTATCTAATTTAAAAGATGAAGTGAATTCAGATTTAGAAAAAAGATTTGTGGATGTAAATAAGGAATTACAAAGATATTTAGATAAGGAAATTGGTCACTTTAAAAATGATATAATATTAGAGGATATATTTATTGCAAGGCTAAAAGGTCATCCATTTATTAATTTCTTACATGAAGTTCAACTAGATGTTTCTAAAGCAGATTTTTCAGTTTTATCTTTATTTGATACTGCCATTGGCTTTAAGAAAAATGTTTCAATAAGAGATGTATTAATAAATTATCCATATCCAAATACATTAAGAGTACTTAAGATAAAGGGAAGCAAACTTAAAGAAGCTATGGAAAAAAGCGCTACTTACTTTGTTTTAGAAAATAATGAAGTTAAAATCAATGAAGAGTTTTTAGTTCCAAAGGTGCAAAACTATAATTACGATACCTTTGCAGGTCTAACTTATGAAATAGATTTAAATAAGGAATTTGGAAATAGAGTTGTGTCTATGAAAAAAGATGGAAAAGATATAGATTTAGATAAGGATTATACTGTAGTTTTAAATAACTATAGAGCAAGTAATACATCTATTTATCCAGCTTATGAAAATGCAGAAGTAGTTAAGGAAATAAATATGGATATGAGTGAACTTATTATAGATTATTTCCAAAGAAATCATGAAGTAGATGTGCCATCTGATAGTAATTATATAATTAAATATTAAAATAATAGTTTTTAAATACACATTAAATATTAGAATAAAAATCTAATATTTAATGTGTATTTTTTTATTAATAGTATGATAATTACCATAGTTATAATTATGAAAACAAGGTAATAAGAATTATTTTTACTTAAATAACAAATAATAAGAAAAAAGAATAAGGAGATTTTTATGGAAAGTAATACTAAAGAAAAGAATAAAGATTATTTTAATTTAGTAAAACAGATATTTAAATGGATTGTATTAAGTATTATTATTGGAATTCCTATTGGAATTATAGTAGGATTATTTAATAAGATTTTAACAGCTGCCAATACCTTTAGAAGAGAGCATGCTTACACTATATATTTATTGCCTATCGCAGGATTAATTATTACTTTTATATATTTAAGAACTAAAAGAAATGCTTATTCAGGAGAAAACTTACTTAAGTCAGAAGTTCAATCAGCAGCTAAAGATATTCCCTTTTATATGACTTTTGTTGTTTTTATAGGTTCCTTGCTTACTACTTTTTGTGGGGGCTCAGCAGGAAAAGAAGGCTCAGCAGTTGCAATGGGGGGGACTTTAGGAGATTTTATTGCAAGAAAGTTTAAGTTGTCTGATGACGAACAAAGAACTTTAGTAATATGTGGAGTAGGAAGTGCTTTTGGAGTAATATATGATGTACCCTTTGCAGGAGCTATCTTAGGTATGGAGTTAGTTTTAAAAGGAAGATTTCATTATCAAGCATTAATTCCAGCTTTTTTAACAACTGTTGTATCTAATGAAATAGCAATTTGGATTGGTAGTAAGGCTGTGGAATATCCTAGGTTAGTTTTAGATGATTTAAGCTTTATAGTAATTATGAAATTAGTTTTATTAGGAATTATATTTGGCCTGGGAGGATTTATATTTAACTTAATTTTAGATAATAGTAGTAAAGCTTATGATAGATTTACTAAAAATCCATATATTAAAGCAATTATAGGAGGAGTTATTACAATAATATTATTTTTGATAGCAGGAGATAATTACAATGGTTTAGGTCAAAGCTTTATAAATGATTCCTTTAAAAATCATGTTAGTTTAATGGATTATATATGGAAGGTTATTTTTACTGCTGTGGCCCTAGGATCTGTTTTTCAAGGTGGTAGAGGTAATCCAACATTTTTTGCAGGGGCAACCTTAGGAAGCTTTGTTTCTAAGTATATTAATTTACCACTTACTTCTGTTACAGCACTAGGGATGATAGGTGTATTTTGTAGTGCAACTTCACTTCCTATAACATCTATAGCTATGGCTTTAGAGTATTTTGGCGGGGAAGAAATGCTAGCTATAATTATAGTTATGACAATAAGTTATATAATATCTGGCTTTTATGATATTTTAGTAAAAAGAAAGCTTCCAAAGGAAAAAGGGAAAATATTTGAAGGGGTTATTCATAAAAATAAGCCAGATGAATAAGAAAAATTAATAATTAACATAAGAAAAAAGAACCTAAGGAGGAAAATACTTTGCTTAAAGGAAATAAAAAATACTTTATATTTGTTTTAGTAGCTATAATTACACTAATAGCTTCATTAACTTCAAATATAAATAAGAAGGATATAGAGGTAATGGGGGAAGGAAAAAATATTAATAATACTATTATTCCTAAGCCATTATCTTATAAAGAAAATCAAGGCAAATTTATAATTAATAAAGATACTAATATTTTTGTAGAGGGAAAAAATGAAGAAGAAACAACAGAAATAACTAAGATAGCAGAATATTTAAGAGAAAAATTAAAGCCAGCCACAGGATATAATTTTAATATAAATAAGAATGGAAATAACAAAGAAAATTATATTTACTTAACAACTTTAAAGGGTGAAGGTACATTAGGAGATGAGGGATACAATATTACTACTACTTCGAATGGAATTAAGATAACAGCTAATAAGCCTGAAGGGCTATTTAGAGGTATTCAAACCTTAAGACAAATGTTACC
This sequence comes from Bacillota bacterium, assembly GCA_023445445.1. Classification (GTDB taxonomy): domain Bacteria; phylum Bacillota; class Clostridia; order Clostridiales; family Clostridiaceae; genus Clostridium. The sequence continues at coordinate 14,719 of JAEXLD010000028.1, read as the reverse complement.
TCCAGAAATAGATTCAAATAAATTAGTAAGTAATACTGAATGGAGTATTAAAAATTCGGTAATTTATGATAAACCAGAGTATAGCTATAGAGGATTGATGATAGATGTAGCAAGGCACTTTTTTACTGAAGATGAAATAAAAAAACAAATAGATATTGTAGCTGAATATAAGATAAATAGACTTCATTTACACTTAACTGATGATCAAGGATGGCGTATAGAAATAAAAAAATATCCAGATTTAACTCTTATAGGTGGAAGTACAGAAGTAGGTGGAGGACCTGGAGGGTATTATACTCAAGAGCAATTTAAAAATATAGTTAAGTATGCAGCAGATAGATATATTGAAATTATACCAGAGGTAGATATGCCTGGACATACAAATGCTGCTTTAGCTTCTTATGGTTTTTTAAACCCAGATGGTAAAAGAAAACCTTTATATACTGGCATTGATGTTGGATTTAGTACTCTAATGACAGATAGTGAAAAGACCTATGAGTTTATAGATGATGTAGTTAAAGAAATATCAGCAATTTCACCTTCTAAATATTTTCACATGGGTGGAGATGAAGCTGAAAGTACCAAAAAAGAAGACTATGATTACTTTGTAGGCAGAGTTTCTAAGATAGTTGAGAAATATGGAAAAACTCCAATAGGATGGGATCCAATAGATACAGCTCCTGAAATAAATTCTAGTGTTATACTTCAAAATTGGAAGGATTCAAATGAAGCTGCTAGGAAAAAAGAAATGAAGATGATAATATCCATTGCAAGTAAAGCATATTTAGATATGAAATATAATAAAGACACACCTTATGGTTTAAATTGGGCTGGATATATTCCAATAAAAACTGCCTATGAGTGGGATCCTACAGAATTTGCACCAAAAAATCTAATTTTAGGAATTGAAGCTCCTTTATGGACTGAAACAATAAGCAATATAGAAGAAATGGAGTATATGATATATCCAAGATTATTGGGCTATGCAGAAATTGGTTGGACTCCTAAGAATCTTAGAAACTTTGAAGATTATAAAAAGAGATTAGAAAGTCAAGGAAAGAGGCTTACAGAGGAAGACGTAAATTATTATAGAGATAATATCATATGGAAATAAGTGATTATAAAAATATCTATTTTTTCTGAATAAATGTGCATACTATATTTGAAGAAATTAGAAAGGAGATATTGTATGGAAAGAGTACACTATAAAATTAATGATATAGCAAATGAAAATATGAAAACTCAAGTTAAAAATTCTTTAGAAAAATTAGATGGAGTTGATAAAGTTTGTGTAGATGTTGCAAGAGGCACAGTAGAAGTAATTTATAATGAGCCAGCAACAGAAGTTTCAATTAAATCATGTTTAGAGAATTCAGGACATAAAATAGTATAAATAATTTTAAAATAGTCTAAGTTTAAAAAACTTAGACTATTTTTATTTAAAGTAATTGAAAAGTTATTAAAAAAGTTATATTGTTAGAATATAGACAATATTTTAACAATATATACATAAACTGAAAGGAGAAAATTAATGACGATTTCTTTTTTTGAATTTTTAGGGCAACTGATGGACAACCTTCCATTACTAATTACTGTTATCTTAACCCTAGGAGTAATTTTAGTAAATGGATGGACAGATGCCCCTAACGCAATTGCTACATGTGTTTCAACTAGAGCAATAGGACCACGTGCAGCTATTTTTATGGCTACAATATTTAATTTTTTAGGCGTTTTTTTTATGACAATGATTAATGCAAATGTAGCACAAACAATATACAATATGGTGGATTTTGGTGGTGACTCGCATTATTCACTAATAGCATTATGTGCAGCTTTATTTGCAATAGTTGTATGGGCAACAGCAGCATGGTATTTCGGGATACCCACAAGCGAAAGTCATGCTTTAATAGCTGGAATTTCAGGAGCAGCAATTGCCTTACAAAAAGGTATGAGCGGGATAAATGGAAGTGAATGGATGAAAGTTATATATGGTCTTATATTGTCTACATTTTTAGGATTCGGTATGGGATGGATAACTGTGAAGATCATTGGATTAATTTTTAAAGGAGTTGATCGTAGAAAAACAAGCGGATTCTTTAAATATTCTCAAATTGGCGGTGGAGCAGCTATGGCATTTATGCATGGAGCTCAAGATGGCCAAAAATTTATGGGAGTTTTTATGCTTGGAATATTCTTAGCTAATGGAAAAGCTGATGTTCAAAATTTTGTTATTCCTGTATGGCTTATGGTACTTTGTTCCCTAGTTATGGCACTAGGAACATCTATAGGTGGATATAAAATAATAAAAGCTGTTGGTATGGATATGGTTAAACTTGAGCAATATCAAGGCTTTTCAGCAGATTTAGCAGGAGCCGGATGTCTTTTAATATCTTCAATGACAGGAATTCCTGTTAGTACAACACACACAAAAACAACAGCCATAATGGGAGTAGGAGCTGCGAAAAGGCTTAGTTCCGTTAATTGGGGTGTAGTTAAGGAAATGGTTTGGACATGGATTTTAACATTTCCAGGATGTGGACTAATAGGATTTTTAATGGCAGAATTATTTATATGGATATTTTAAAATAAAACTATAGAGGAGTATTATAATGTTAGGTAAGAAAGAAAATAATTATTTTGATATGTTAGCTGAATTAGTAGATTATTCATGTGAAGCTGCTAATTTACTTCAAAAAACACTGTTGAATTTTAATGTAGATAAAATAGAAGATAAAATAGAAGAAATGCATGAAATAGAGCATACTGCTGATGTAAAGAAGCATGATATGATGAATAAATTAGCTAAAGAATTTATAACACCCATTGAAAGAGGAGATATTATTGATATAGCCCACTATATTGATAATGTTACAGATGATATAGAAGAAATTTTAACAAGAATATATATGTATAATATAACAGAAATAAAAAAGGAAGCTATAGATTTTTCAAGTATTATTATTAATAATTGTGATAGACTAAAAAAGATAATGGCAGAATTCCATAATTATAAAAAGTCTTCAGAAATTCAAAAATTAATTATAAGTATAAATGATTTAGAAGAAGAAGGGGACAGATTATACTTTAGCACTTTAAGAAACTTATATACTACTTCCAAGGATCCAGTAGAACTTATGACTTGGACAGACACATTAAAGTATTTTGAAAAGAGTTGTGATGCTTGTGAAAGTGTTGCAAACTTAGTTGAAAGTGTAATAATGAAGAATTCATAATAATAAAAATAAAGATGCTGAATTTCGGCATCTTTATTTTTATTAGAATATTTAGAAATTTTAAAAAAATATGAATTTACGTATTGAATTTATTTTTTATTAAGTATATAATTAGGACAAATAATGAAATCGATAACAATAAGTGGATTAAGTTAATCGGTTCACAAAACTAAGAATTTAAAATGAATATATACTAGATAATTTAGTTTATGTTAACCGGTTCACAAGTTATTAACCTAAATGTTGATTTACAGAAATATTCTACTGCCTATAAGTTAATTATTTTTCATAAACTATTTTTCTTTTGTTAATCGATTTACAAGTATCTTCAGGAGGATTCAATTAATGGATAAGGACTTAAAAGGAAAAAGAACAACCATAAAAGATGTTGCTAAATTAGCAGATGTATCTAAGACTACTGTTTCTAGATATTTAAATGGTCAATATGAATATATGTCTATAGAGACTAAAGAAAGAATACAGAAAGTAATTAAAGAACTAAAATATCGGCCAAGCAATATAGCAAGAAGTTTAAAAAAACAAAAAACAGGGTTAATTGGTTGTATAATTGCTGATATAGGAAATCCATTTTCATCAATTGTAGTAAAAGGGATAAATGATGTATGTAAGAGTAAGGGGTATGATGTTATATTTGCTAACACTGATGATGATCCTATAAATGAAAAAGAAAGCATTAGATCTTTAATGGACAATAAGGTAGATGGTCTTATTATAAATACTACTGGTAAAATTGATGATTACTTAATGGAGCTAAATAAAAATGGAATACAAATAGTTCTTGCTGATAGATGCTTAAAAGATTTTAAGAGCATTGACACAGTAACATCTGATAATTATAGAGCTACTTATAAATGTATGGAGTTTTTATTTAATCAAGGATATAAAAAAATAGCTTTCTTTACTCAAGATATTACTGATAATAGTAGTCGTTATTTTAGACATTATGCATATAGGGATGCAGTTAAAAAACTATATAAAATGGATGTTGACGAATTAACTTATGTAATTGATTTAAATGACATGAAAACTTGCGAAAAAAGTTTAATTGACTTCAAAGAGAAATGTAATGGAGAGCCAGGGGTGATTTTTACAGTTAATGGGGTTACTTTACTTAATACTCTTCATGGAATGAAAAATTTAAGTATAAAAATAAAAGATGATTTGGGGGTTTGTGGATATGATGACTGGGGATGGGCATCACTTATACCACCAGGTGTAACTACAATTACTCAAGATTCCTATGGGTGTGGAGTCCAATCAGCTAAACTTCTTATTGATAGAATCAATAAAGAAGATGTTAGTGAACCTAAATTTATTGAGATACCAGCTGAACTTGTAGCTAGAGGATCAACAGATCTTATTTAATAATAGAGGAGATGTTAGTAATGAATAAGCAAGAGGTTAAAATGCTGATGAAAGGAAAATTAATTGCAGTAATTAGAGGAAGTGATTTAGAAGAGGCAAAACTTATATGCAAAACTATAGTTGATTCAGGAATAAAAACTTTAGAAATTACATTTTCTTTACCTAATGCAGAAAAATTGATAAAAGAGTTAAAAGAGGAATTACCTGATGCTTTAATAGGAGCTGGAACTGTACTAAATAAAGAACAAGCAGAATTAGCAATTGTTAATGGAGCAGACTTTATAGTATCACCTTGCTTAGTAGAAGAAGTTGGAGCATATTGCAAAGAAAAAGATGTCTTTTGTTCCATGGGAGCAGCAACCCCAACGGAGGTATACAACTCTTATTTAGCTGGAAGTGATGTAGTTAAGCTTTTCCCAGGAGATTGCATTCCGATGAATATGATTAAGGGCATAAAAGCTCCAATGCCTTTTATAGATATGATGCCAACAGGTGGAGTTGATGATAAAAATATTAAAGAATGGTTTGAAAATGGTGCCTTTTCAGCAGGATTTGGTGGTTATTTAACAAAAGGAATTAACTCTTCAAATTTAGATACATTAAAAGAACGTTGTGAAAAATTAATTAATGCAAGTAAGTAAGGGGAGATAGAGTGAGAATAGAAGATTTAGTAATAAATACTTTAGTATTTATTGATGATTTAAAAAATGGACAACTTCAAAGTGAAATCCTAGATAAAATAATTAAAATAGGAATACAAAATATTGAAGTAAGACGAGAATATATAAAAGATTTTTCTAAGGAATTAGTGGATATAAGAGAAGTTGCTAATAAAAATAATATTACTTTATTTTACTCAGTACCTGAAACATTATTTAAAGAGGGGAAACTTAGAAAATTAGACATAGAGCAATACTTTAATGAAGCATATAAGATGAATTGTAATTACATAAAAATGAATATTGGACAAGTAAATGAATTATCTAAAGAAGATACTGATATCATTAGTGAATTATGTAATAAGTATTCAGTTTATCTAACTGTAGAAAATGATCAAACAGAGGAAAATGGAAGATGTGATAAAATTTATAACTTTTTATCTTTAAATAGAAAGCTAGGGGGAAATATTTCATTTACCTTTGATGTAGGGAATTGGATATTCCAAGAAGAAGATCCAATAAAAAATGCAGAAAGATTAAAGGAGTTTGTAACTTATATTCATTTAAAGAATGTAGATGACAATAAAGGAAATTCTTTAATTGATAAGGGTATATTAGACTTAGAAAAAATATTAGAAATATTACCTAAGGGATTACCAATGGCATTAGAATATCCTTGCGCTTCAATAGATGAAGTTCAAGGAGAAATTAATAAAGTCTTAAATTTTTAACTTATATAAAAAAATAATTATAAGAAGGTGGTTGATATATAAGTGTAATGATTCTATTATAATTTATTATTTTTATTAAATAAGGGGGAATAGAAAAATTATGGATATGGTAATTGGTGTTTTATTATTACTTACATTTGTTGGATTTATAGTATATGCTGTTAAGGGTGGAAACATGATGATAGGTTTCTTAGTAATGGCTATAATATGGACAGCATTAGGAATTATAGGTGGTCAAATTACATGGTCAGATGCACAAACTAAAATATTCCAAGGGGGCCCTGAAAGCTGGGGTGCCACAGCAGTTGTAGTTATCTTTGGTAGTTGGTTTGGACAAGTTCTTGTTAAAACTGGAATAGCAGCAAAGATAATTAGATTAGCAGTTGAATTAGGTGGTGATAAACCATTAATTACAACAATATTAATATCTATAGTAACAGCTCTTATTTTCACTAGTACTTTTGGAGCTGGAGCAGTAGTTGCAATCGGTGTAATCGTTTTACCAATTTTATTATCACTAGGTGTACCTAAAGCCTTAGCAGTTTCTTCATACCTTATGTCAGTTGGTTCAGGTATGTACGTTAATATAGTTCTTTTTAAACAAATGCAAGGTATATTTGAAGGTTTCCAATATGATTCAAATTATTTAAAGTTTGGTTTTACAGCAATGGCAATACAAGTATTAGTAATAATAGTAATGTTAGCAGTAAAATTAAGAAAATCAAAAGTCAGTCATGCTTGGGCAGCTACTGCAAGTAATACTACTACAGAAGAACATGTACCTGCAATAGCTTTAATTACTCCAGTACTTCCAGTTATTTTAGCTATAGCTTTTAAATGGCAACCAATACCTGCATTTATAGTAGCTTCTTTCTATGCATTATTTGTTTGTGGAAAGATTAAATCTTATAAAGAATGTGAAAAAGTTATTTCTAAGACTTTCTATGATGGTGTTGTAGACGTTGCTTCATTACTTGGATTCTTATTTATACTACCAATGTTTAATAAAGTAGCAGGCTTTAACTCAATATTCTTCCAAAGTATATTAGGAGGAATTATGCCAACTAGTACATTACTATTATGTATACTATTTGCAGTAATAGCTCCTCTTGGATTATTCCGTGGACCTTTAACAGTATTTGGTGCTGGAGCAGCAACATTAGGTATTTTAAATGGTATGGGAATTTTCTCAGTGGAATTATTATTCCCATTAATATATATTCCAACTATTACAATGAACATTTCTTGTTGTCCAACTCAATCATGGAATCTATGGGCAATAAACTACTCAAAAACAAATACAAAAGAATTCTTACGTTCAGGTGTATTATGGGGTTGGATTATATGCTTAATTAACTCATTAGTAGTTTACTTTATGTATGGAATGTAAATAAGAACAAAGGATTTGATTAACTTGATAATAAAAATGGAAATGGAGGAATAAAAGTGGGAAAAAGAGCGATTCGTGTGGGAATAGATGTAGGAGGAACACATACTAAGGCTGTAGCAATAGATAATGAAACCCATGAAATTATTGGAAAAGGATCAGTAATGACAACTCACGATGATGAAATGGGGGTTGCAACTGGAGTTATTGAAGCATTTAAGCTATGCTTAACTGCAAATAATATTGATCCTAATGATGTTATATTTATTGCTCATAGTACTACTCAAGCTACTAATGCACTATTAGAAGGTGACGTTGCAGAAGTTGGTATTCTTGGAATGGGTAATGGAGGCTTAGGTGGACTTCTTGCTAAAAAGCAAAGTAAAATTGATGATATAGATTTAGGAACTGGAAGAATAATTAAAGTACATCATACATATTTAAAGCAAAAAGATGTAAATGAAGCTAATATAGAAAAGTGTATAAATGATTTAAGAGTAGAAGGCTCACAAGTTATAGTAGCATCTAAGGCTTTTGGTGTTGATGATTTAACAGAAGAAAATGAAGTTAAAAAGGTTGCTGAAAAATACAATATTCCAGTATCAGTAGCATCAGAAATAAGTAAATTATATGGATTAACAAGAAGAACTAGAACAGCAGCAATAAACGCTAGTATTCTTCCTAAGATGCTTGAAACTGCCAATAGTACAGAGGATAGTGTTCGTAAAGCTGGTATTAAAGTGCCATTAATGATAATGCGTGGTGATGGTGGTGTAATGGATATTAGCGAAATGAAAAAACGTCCAGTACTAACTATGCTTTCTGGACCAGCAGCCAGCGTTGTAGGAGCATTAATGTATTTAAGAGCTTCAAATGGTATATACTTTGAAGTTGGTGGAACAAGTACTAATATTGGAGTAATTAAAAATGGTAGACCAGCAGTTGATTACTCAATAATAGGTGGACATCCAACTTATGTAAACTCATTAGACGTTCGTGTATTAGGAGTAGCAGGAGGGAGTATGGTTAGAGCTTCTAAGGAAGGCATAGTAGATGTTGGACCTAGAAGCGCACATATAGCAGGAATGCCATATGCAGTATATACTCCTATTGAAGAAATTGAAGATCCACAAGTTGAATTCTTTAGCCCAAAAGAAGGAGATCCTTCAGATTACGTTTATATTAAATTAAAAAATGGTAAAAAGATAACAATAACAAATAGTTGTGCAGCCAATGTTTTAGGATATGTAACACCTGACCACTATTCTTATGGTAATCCTGAAGCAGCACGTAAGGCCATTGAACCATTAGCAAAATATATGAATACTTCAGTTGAAGATGTATGTGAACAAATTTTAAGGAAATCTTATGAAAAGATTAAACCAGTTATATTAGAACTTGCTGAGAAGTATAAACTAGAACAAGACCAAATATCTCTTGTTGGTGTAGGAGGAGGAGTATCAGCCTTATTACCTTATACTGCAAAACTTATGGAATTAGGATATAGTATTCCAGAAAATGCAGAAGTAATTTCATCTATAGGTGTTGCACTAGCAATGATTAGAGATGTTGTTGAACGTGTAATCCCTTCACCAAGCAAAAAGGATATTGCAGATATTAAGAAGGAAGCAGCCAACATGGCAATTGCTAATGGAGCAGTTCCAGACACTGTTGAAGTACAAATAGAAATAGATTCACAAACTTCAAGAGTAACAGCTATAGCACTAGGTTCTTCAGAAGTTCAAACTACAGATTTATTAAAAGCTTGCACTGAAGAAGAAGCAAAGGAAATAGCAGCAAAATCCATGGGAGCTAAAATTGAAGATACAAAATTAATTACTAAGAGTAATGTTTTCTATGTATTTAGTGCTAAGAAAAAAGATGGATCTAACCAAATAAGAATTGTAGATAAAAAAGGTTTCATAAAGATCCAACGTGGTGATGGAGATGCTAGGAAATGTAATGTAGTTGAAGCACCAAAGGTTATAGAAGAAATGTGGGAACAATTAGCTGTATTTAAAAATGATATAAAATTAACTCCTGATATGTATTTATGTATAGGGGGTAAGGTACTTGACTACGCAGGAATGATGGATTTAGACCAACTTTACCTTGTTGTTGATACAGAACTATCAACTTTAGAAGATAATGAAGAAGTGCTTTTAATTGGAGCTAAGAATGATATTTGATACAGAAAAAATAGATTTTCTTGTAAGTATCAATGATGAAAAGTGGGGTCAATATGCTTTTAGCAGAGACCCCCTTAAAGGTAAAGTAACGGAAGAATTAAAAAAAGAATTTATTATAAAAGCTATTGAATGTGGAAAAAACGAAGCTTTAAAAGTAAAAGAAAAATATAAGGAGATCCCGATAAAAAAAATAGTAAAAAAGATGGGGTTAGAAATTATTGAAAAAGATTCAAATCTAACCGATTCTTATATTATGTTTGCTTGTTATAACAGCCCTAATAAAATTACTATATTTAAGAAGAATAAATTATTAGTAGAAAAATTTATTACAGATAATAAACTAAGTAATAAATTAGAATATGTAGATGTTGAAAGTGTTTTACTAGCACATGAGTTATTTCATCATATAGAGGAAAATAATAAGGATATTTATACAAAAAATACTAAAATAGTTTTGTGGAAAATAGGATCTTTTAAATACAAGTCTGGTTTAGTATCAATAGGGGAAATAGCAGCAATGTCCTTTGCAAAGGAATTATTATCATTAAGCTATAATCCCTATGTATTTGATGTATTAATGTTATATCCTCATGATGAGAAAAAAGCCCATGAATTATATAAAGAAATACAAGGATTTAAAGGAGGACTTTATTTTGAGTAAGGTTATATTGTTTGGGGAACCTATGGCTATGTTTACAGCTGAAGAAGAGGGCCCTTTAGAAGAAGTAGAATTATTTAGAAGGTCATTAGCGGGAGCAGAAGTAAATGTATGTACAGGCCTTACAAGATTGGGACATAAGGTAGAGTATATAACTAAATTAGGAGAAGAACCATTAGGCAAGTATGTAAAGAACTTTTTAGATAAAGAAGGTATAGGAACAAAATTTATTACCTTTGATCCTATTTACAAAACTGCAATAATGCTTAAAAGTAAGGTTTCTTCTGGAGATCCTGTTACTGCTTATTATAGAAAAGGGTCAGCTTTTTCTTATATGACAGCAGAAGATATAGATAAAATAGATTTTCATGGAGTAGAATTAGTTCATGTTACTGGTATTCCACCAGCATTATCTCTAGGATGTAGAGAAGCAACTTATAGAATAATGGAAAAGGCAAGAGAAGAAGGTGCATATATTACTTTTGATCCTAACTTAAGACCAGCTTTATGGGAAAGTGAAGAAGTGATGATTAAGGTTATTAATGACTTAGCTAGTAAGTGTGATTTAATATTGCCTGGAATATCAGAAGGATTAATTTTAACAGGAAGTAGTGATCCAGATAAGATTGCAGATTTCTATCAAAACTTAGGCATAAATGATATTATAATAAAAGAAGGTAGCAAAGGTGCTTATGTTAGAAGTGGCTCTAGGACCTATAGAAAGAAAGGTTTTAAAGTGGATAAGGTAGTAGATACTGTAGGAGCAGGAGATGGCTTTGCTGTAGGAATAATAAGTGGAATACTGGAAGAATTAGAGCTTGAAGAAGCGGTAGTAAGAGGTAATGCAATAGGTGCCATTCAAGTAACCTTTGTAAGTGATAATGAAGGATTACCTACAAGAGAGGAATTAGATAAGTTTATAAAGGAGAATTAACATGAAGCTTCAAGTAGCAATAGATAGGGTGTCTATAGAAAAAGCAATAGATATAATAAGGGAAGTAGAGGATTTTTCGGATATTATCGAAATTGGGACATCTTTAATTAAAGATTACGGTTTAGATTCAATACGTAAAATTAAAAAGGAATTTCCAAGTAAAGTAATATTAGCAGATATTAAAACTGTAGACGAAGCAGAATATGAATTTGAAGGAGTATTTAATGCTGGAGCTGATATTGCTACAGTTCTTGGTGGAGCATCACTAGAAACCTTAAGGATTTGTAAAAGGGTAGCTAACAAATATGGTAAGGATTATTTAATTGATTTAATTGATTTCTCAAAAGAAAAAAATATTTTAGATGAGTTTTCAGATGGGATAATTTGCATTCACTTACCTTCAGATAATAAAGGAGTCGGACTTGAAGATTTAATTAATTCAACAGTAGGTGATTTGAAAAATTTAAGTAGCAGATTAGCTATTGCTGGAGGGGTAAATATAGAAAATATTAGTACTATTAAAAAAGCCAATTTTCATATAGCTATAGTAGGTAGTGCTATTACTAAATCCGTAAATATAAAAGAGTCTGCTAAGACCTTTAAAAAACTTATGGAGGAAAAAATATAATGGAAGTGTTTAATGTTATCTTAAATGAAATAAAGGACGTTGTTGAGAAAATAAATGATAATGAATTTTTAAGTGCAGCATCAAAAGTAACTAAAGAAAGAAGAATTTTTGTTCATGGAGAAGGTCGTTCAGGACTTATGGCTAAGGGCTTTGCTATGAGACTTATGCACTTAGGCTATAATGTATATGTAGTTGGAGAAACTATTACCCCAGCATTAAATAAAGATGATCTTTTTATAGCAGTTTCTGGATCGGGGAAAAGCTCTAATGTAATTTCTGATGTTAAAAAAGCTAAAAAAATAGGTTGTGAGATAGTTTCATTTACAAGCAATAAAGAATCAGATTTAGCAAAGGAATCAGATATTATTGTTATAGTTCCAGGAACAGTAAAAGGAGATACAGGATTAGAGAGAAAATCAATTCAACTATTAAGTTCTCTATTTGATCAAAGCCTTCATATAGTTTTAGATGGTTTGTGTTTATATTTAAGTCAAAGAGATAAAATTTCAAATGAATCAGCTACCAAAACTCATTGGTAATGGAATTAATACTTTAAAAGGCTACCGAAAGGTAGCTGTTTTTTTATCCAATTCAGGATTTATTTGAATATATGTTTTAAAAAGTATATAATAAATAATTATTTATAAATAACAGGAGGTAAAAAAATGAAAATAGAAATTTGGTCAGATATATTTTGTCCATTTTGTTATATTGGAAAACGTAGATTTGAAAATGCTTTAGATAAATTTAATAATAAAGAGGATGTACAAGTAGTCTTTAGGAGCTTTGAATTAAATCCTAATGCAGAAAAAGCAAATAATAGTAACATTCATGAAGCTATTTCTAAAAAATATGGAATTAGTATAAATGAGGCAAAAGCTAATAATGATAATATAGTAAATCAAGCTAAAACTTTAGGCTTAGATTATAACTTTGATGATTTAGTACTTACTAACTCTTTTGATGCACATCGTATGATTCATTTTGCAAAGGATTATGATAAGAATATTGAAATGACAGAAGCTTTATTTAAAGCATATTTTATAGATTCTAAGAATATTAGTAATTTTGATACTTTAGGTGATATTGCAAATAGTATTGGATTAAATAAAGATGAAGCACTTAAAGTATTAAATAGTGATAAATACAAAAAAGAAGTAAGAGAAGATGAAAACTTAGCTAGAAACTATTCTATTACTTCTGTTCCTACATTCATTATTGATGATAAATTTATGATAAGTGGAGCACAACCTGAAGAGGTGTTTTTAATGGCTTTAAACAGGGCAAATTCAACTGGAAATACATTAAATTTAAATAACTATTAACTAATTATTGAACTTTTTTATACAAATTAGTTGACAATGTTTACATGATATATTAAAATAAGAACATATTAATGAGGATCCATTTGTGGATTGTTACTGGGAAGCAGGCAAAACCTAAATTGATACCAAATTAGTTTTAGTAGGTGTACTATAACTATTTGATATTAGTTTAGGTTTTTTTGTATAATGCTGGTTGCATAATATACTTTATATTTCTAATAGGAAATTATACAGAAGGAGTTAGGGATATGCTTATTAATAAAGTGTTAAATAACAATGTCATTACAATTATTAATGAAAATAATGAAGAAGCAGTAGTTATGGGGAGAGGGATAGCCTTTCAAAAGAAAAAAGGTGATGAGGTTGATGAGGACAAGGTTGACAAGATATTTGTTTTAAGTAATAAAAGTATCAATGAGAAGCTAATTGCATTAGTTAAAGATATTCCTGTGGAAAATTTAGAGATTGCTGAGGAAATAATTAATTATGCAGAAGAAAAGTTAGGTATAAAATTAAATGAAAATATTTATTTAACACTTACTGATCATATAAGCTTTTCTATAAACAGACATGAAAATAATTTAGACATGAAAAATGTTATGCTTTGGGATATAAAAAGGCTACATAAAACAGAATTTGAAATTGGTCTTAAGGCATTAGAAGTAATAAAAAATAGACTTGGAATAGAGCTTCCAGAGGATGAAGCTGCAGCAATAGCAATGCATATTTTAAATGGTGAATTAAGTCAAGATATGCCACAAATAGTAGATATAATTAATTTAATAAATGAAGTTTTAAAAATAGTAAAGTATCATTTTAATATAGATTTTGATGAAGAATCAATAAATTATTATAGATTTATTACTCATTTAAAGTTCTTTGCTCAAAGATTGGTAAATGGAAAGTATTATGAGGATAATGATAATGAACTTTTTGAAATGATTAAATATAAATATCCAAAATCCTATGAATGTACTAAAAAGATTGATGGATTTATAAAAAAGAAGTTTAATAATGAACTAACAAAAGAGGAAAAACTATATCTTATAGTTCATACGGCGAGAGTTGTAAAAGAAAGTTATTAGAATAATATTTAACTTTATAAGGATTGTAACTGAGACCATCAGGCAAAACCTAAGTTAGCAAGAATAATTAATCACTACGAAATGTGCTGTCGCACAATGTAAAATGAAAGATGTAAAATAAAAGAATAAACTCCTTTAGGAGTTTAAAAAATATATTTTTGGTGATTTGGAACAAATTACTTCAATAATTCTTCATTTTACATTCTAAATTTTTAATATAGGGCTGTGCCACAGCCCCATATCCAGTGATTATTTATAAGTTAATTTAGGTTTTTTATTATATACTGATAAGTAATTTATGATTGGAGGGGATAGCAGGTAATTAATTTTATAACAAGAAGTTTCATAGGATTGTAACTGAGACCATCAGGCAAAACCTTAATTCTTCAAAACTTAAATAATTTAAATTTTGAAAGTGAGGAATTAAGCTATGAATTATGAAAATTTAGCTAAAGTCATTTTAGAAAAAATAGGCGGAAAAGAAAATGTATCAAATTTAACACA
>JAEXLD010000018.1 GCA_023445445.1 Bacillota bacterium | reverse complement strand
TATTAAAAAAACTTAATAATTACTTTGATGAATTAAAAATGAAAGTTAAAAAATATGAAAATGAATTTAAAGAATCTATGAAATATTTGTGGGAAAATAAGAGTGATATGGATGGAAAGGAGATTTTTTCGAATGAAAAATCTATATCTCAAATAGTAAGTTATGGGGAAGCTTTTGAGAAGCAGAAAAATAAAATTGAAAGAATGATCGATAGTCCATTTTTTGCGAGAATAGACTTTTATGATAAAGAATTTAATGAAGAAGAAGAATTTTATATTGGAAGTGGTGCTTTCTTAGATGACGATAACAATATGCTGGTTTATGACTGGAGAGCACCAATCGCAAGTATGTATTATGATTTTGAAATAGGAGATGCATATTATGATGCTCCAGTAGGAAGGATATATGGTGAATTAATACTAAAAAGACAATTTAAAATAAAAGATAGTAATATAGAGTATGCATTTGATAGTTCTCTAAGTATAGGAGATGATATATTACAAAAGGAATTAGGAACAACCTCTGATAAAAGAATGAAAACTATTATTGCAACTATACAAAAGGAACAAAATAAAATTGTTAGAGATGATTCAGAAGTAGTTATAATTCAAGGAGTAGCAGGATCAGGAAAAACTTCTATAGCATTACATAGAGTGGCATTTTTATTATATAAATATAAAGAGTTTTTAGTTGCTAAGGATATTGTTATAATATCTCCTAATAAGGTCTTCTCAGATTATATTTCAAATGTTTTACCAGAATTAGGTGAAGAAGAAATTTTAGAAAGTAGTTTTGGGGAAATAGCTCAAAGGTATATTGGAAATGAAATAGAATTTGAAGATTACTTGGAGGTATTAAGTGAAATTGCAGATGAAGGAAGAAGTGGGGAAGTAGAAAGAATAAGATTTAAATCTTCAATAGAATTTGTATACCTATTAGATGATTTTATTGAATATGTAAACAATAATTATTTTGAGGCAAATGATTATAAGATAAATAATAAAATAATATCTAAAGAATTTATAGAAAGAAGATATGAGGCTTATAAAAAGTATTCTATTTTTGAGAGAGTAAACAAAATAGCAAATGACATTTTTGAAAAGATACAAGTTGAGAATATGTTTGAAGAGAAAATTCCAACTAAGAATAGTATAATTAAAACTATTACTAAGATGGTTAAGATTGATAGTATTTTAAATTTATATAGTGATTTCTATAAGTATATTAATAGAGAAGATATGTTTAAAATTAAAAAAGATAATAAAATAGAAAATAGTGATGTGTATCCGTATATTTATTTAAAGATGTTTGTTGAAGGAGCAAAATCTGAAGAGGCAGTTAAACATGTTGTTATAGATGAAATGCAAGATTATACACCAATACAATATGCTATAATAAACAAACTTTACAAATGTAATAAAACAATATTAGGTGATTTTTATCAATGTGTTAACCCATATAATTCAAATACATTACAAGATATGAGTATATTATTCAATAGTTCAAAGATTATAGAATTAAATAAAAGTTATAGATCAACATATGAAATTATTAATTTTGCTAGGAAAATTCAGCCATGTAAAATAGAAGCATTAGAAAGGCATGGTGATGAACCAGAAATAATTAAGTGCAATGATATGAGTGATGAGATTGAAAAAATAAAAGTGGAGATAAATAAATTTAAAGAAAGTAATTATTCTAATTTGGGGATTATTTGTAAGACGGAAAAGTTAGTAGAGGAAATTTATAAACATTTATCTGAAGATTTTGAAGTGAATGTTTTAAACATGAATAGTTCAAAGTTTATTAATGGGATAACTATAACAACAGTTACTATGGCAAAAGGATTAGAATTTGATGAAGTCATAATTCCAAAAGTTAATAAAGAAAGTTATAAATGTGAGTATGATAGAAGTTTATTATATGTTGCTTGTACAAGGGCTATGCATAAGTTAATAATAACTTATAGTGGAGATTTAACAGTATTTTTACAGCAAAAAATAAGGTAGTTATATTTTAATTAATTTAACTATAAAATATGAATTGATAATTGAAGCATTAAATGGTAAAATATAACAAAATGGAATTTTGTTATACTATAAATTTTTTAAATTCTATTTTTAGAATTATGAATGAAAGGGGAATGTGTTATGAGAACAAGTGAATTAAGTGAGGTCCTAATTAGCTAATTTCATATGGTATGTGTCAAAGCTTAAACTCTTGC
Organism: Bacillota bacterium; assembly: GCA_023445445.1. GTDB lineage: Bacteria > Bacillota > Clostridia > Clostridiales > Clostridiaceae > Clostridium. The sequence continues at coordinate 8,941 of JAEXLD010000018.1, read as the reverse complement.
TTTATCTAAAGATGTTACTTTGATACGCTCATAACTAATCTCTTTGTGATATAAAATTTAAAGCACACTAGATATTAGTGTGCTTTTTTCGCAGGTGAAATATAAAATTAGTGCTAAAAAATAGAAATTAAATTGAGAGGGAGATTCATTTTGTGTAATAGAGAAAAAGAGAATATGAAAAGTTCAAAGCTTGATTACTCCAAAATAAAAGAAGAGTTTAGTAAAGCTAACAAGCAGTTTACCTTAAAAGCTGAAGAATGTATAGGCTTATCAGAAGAAGAAAAATTAATCATTAATCCATGTGGAACTTATTGTGTAAATTGTGAAGACTATGGAGTAGTCTGTGACGGCTGCCGTAATAGAAATGGCAAGCCTATTTGGTATGAGATTTATTCAAAGGATAAGCCTTGTGATTATTTCAAATGCTCAGCAGAAAAGGGATATCATAATTGTTCACAATGTAGTGAATTACCATGCAGTAAATTCTTCGAATATCCTGACCCTAATATGAATGATGATTTTAAACAATATTGGTTTAAGTTGCGTATGGAGAATTTCAATAAAATTAACTGCAATAATAAGATAGAAATAAAGGATAACTATAAGGACAACAAAGATAGATATAAAAGCAAATAAGAGATTATGATATTTAGAGTTAATAAATAATAAATGTACATTTTGAAAATAATTATTCCAAGAAAAGTTCAATATAAAAATATTTTAATAGACATGAAAAAGAGCTATCACTAAAAGAAAATTGATTCTCTAATGTGATAGCTCATTTTTATTACTGCTTATGATTATAAATTAGATTGTGATACTTTGTCTGGCTTTGAAGCATCAATCATAAGGAATATAGCTGAAAGTATGTGAAGAATCATTCCAACGAAAGGAATCCATCCTAAACAACTTGTTACGATTCCTAAAATACTACCAGTTGATCTTCCTTCATCTTTCTTAGTAAGAACTAGAGTAACTATATGCAATACTAACATAATAGCTAGTGGTATCCAAACTAATCCTAAAATAATTGAAGCTCCTAAAACTGGAATTCCTAAAATTGCTTCAAGACCACCTGTAACCCATTTCAATATTCTTGATGATGACATTGTTATTTTCCCCCTATATAATTTAAATTTTTAAAATAATATCTATAATATATATTATACCATTATTTGGTGAAAAGGGAAGAGTTTATAAAAAAATAGATGATTTTAAATTCGTAAGAGGTGAAAATATTGTATAACAATAAGCAATAAAAACGATAACTGAAAGAATAAAAAACTAAGGAATATGATACTAAAGTTAAATCAATGATTGATGACATTTGGTATTGTGAAAGATATATTCAAGAATTTTAGATTATATGATTAATAGATCAGTATGTTAAAAAATATAATATGGAAAGGAAAATATGACTATGAAAAATGAAGTTGTATTGAATAAAATAAGGGAATTTATGAAAAAACCACAACCTTTTAATAAGGAGGGAGGTAATATTTGGACAGAGGAATATATCGCTAAACAAATGCTTAAAGCACATCTTGATGAAAAGTCTGATGCTGCATCATATAATAAAAGGACTATTGATAATATAGTAGAATTTATAGGACAAAATATCTCAAAAAAAGATGCAAAAATATTAGATTTAGGCTGTGGACCAGGACTATATACAGAAAGGCTTTGTGAAAAGGGGTATAAGGTAACGGGAATAGATTTTTCTGAAAATACCATTAAATATGCAAAAGATAGTGCAAGGAAAAAGGGGCTTAATATAGATTATTTTTGTAAAAATATATTAGAGCTTAATTATTTTGAGAAGTATGATGTGGTAATACAAATTTATGGAGAGATAAATACCTTTTCAGATAGTGAAAGGACTAAAATTTTTCAAATTATTAAAAATGCATTAAAGCCAGAAGGAATTTTTATTTTTGATGTTTCTACTCCTACTTTTAGAAAAAGAAATGGCATAGAAAAGAATTGGAGTATTAGTGAAGGGGGATTTTGGAGAGAAAAAACACATATTATTTTAGAAGAGGGCTTTAAGTATGATAATGATATATGGCTTGATCAATATATAATTATTGATGATGAAGATGTACAGGTATATAGAAATTGGTTTCATGATTATACTATAAAAACAATAAGTGAAATAATAGAAAAGAGCAGATTTAAAATTATTAATGTGGTTGGGTCACTTACTGGAGAACCATTAAAGGAAGAGAGTGATTGGATAGGAATTGTTGCTGAAAAATATAATTAATGGGATTAATGTATCAACAAGAATTAAATAAAACTATACACTATATCACCATACTTTGAGTAAGTGTTATGATAATAACATGGAGGTGAAAACAGTATGGACAGGCTATATAAAACAGCAGAGGTAGCTAAAATAGTTGGGGTACATTCCAACACTGTACGTTTGTATGAAAAGCTTAATTTAATACCAGAAGCCAGGAGATTGCCAAATGGTTATAGAGTATTTACTGATTATCATATAGAACAGTTTAAGCTTGCGAGAACTGCCTTCAAAGTAGAGGTTCTGCAAAATGGACTTAGGAAAAAGATAGTGAAAGTTGTTAAGTTATCTGCTAAGGGAGAATTTCAGGAAGCAATTAACTGTACAAATGATTATATAAGTCAGATAAAACAAGAGCGAAAAAATGCAGAAGAGGCCATAGAGATTTCAAAAAAACTATTATTAGGCATAGAGTCTAAAGATAATTATATATTTTTTACAAGAAAGCAAACTGCAGATTATTTACAAGTGACAATGGATACATTAAGAAATTGGGAGATGAATGGCTTACTTACTGTTAAGAGGAAGAAGAATGGATATCGAGTTTATACTGAATCTGATATTAGTATATTGAAGATAATACGAACTTTACGTTGTGCTAACTATTCTCTTTCATCAATTTTGAGAATGATAAATGCCATGTCAGAAAGAAGAGAAGTAGATATTATAGAGGTAATTAATAATCCACAAAATGATGAAGATATTGTTACAGCATGTGATAAGCTTCTTACTTCCTTAAGTGATGCAGAAAAAAATGCATATAGTATATTGAAACAATTAGAGTATATGAAAAATGAATTTAATATAAATCCTACACTTTAACACCAGACTTTGTGCTGGTGTTATTATTTTTTATGAAAAGGAGGGAATAACAAATGGAATTAATTAAAGTTGAAAATCTTTATAAATCCTATGATGATGTTCAAGTATTAAGAGATGTTAGTTTATCAGTAAAGAAGGGGGAAGTGCTTGGATTGCTCGGAGCCAATGGAGCAGGGAAAAGCACTACTATTGAGTGTATTTTAGGAACAAAGAAGTTTGATAGAGGACAGGTATCAATATTAGGTATGAATCCTCAAAAAGAAAGAAAGCAATTATTTCAAAGGGTTGGGGTTCAGTTTCAAGAATCTAGCTATCAGGATAAGATTACAGTGAAAGAATTATGTGAAATAACAAAAGTTCTTTATAAAAATCCATTAGATTACAATAAGTTATTAGAAGAATTTAAGCTTAAAGGAAAAGCTAAAAATCTAGTGAGTGAATTATCTGGAGGTGAAAAGCAACGATTATTTATTATACTAGCATTAATTCCAAATCCAGAGATAGTATTCCTGGATGAACTTACAACAGGGCTAGATGTAAAGGCTAGAAGAGAGGTGTGGAAGTACTTGTTAAATTTAAAGAAACAAGGTATTACAATCTTTTTAACATCTCACTTCATGGATGAGGTTGATATTCTATGCGATAAAATATGTATTTTAAAAAATGGAACAATAGAATTCTGTGGAACAGTTGAAGAAGCAGTAGAACTAAGTCCATATGAAAATTTTGAGGATACTTATTTATGGTTTGTAGATGAGGAGGAATTTAATGATGAAGGTGTTTAGAACAATGCTAAAAACTGAATTAAAGCTATCACTAAGAGGAATGGATATGTTTATCTTTGCAATCTGTATGCCAGTAGTGGTAACTGTTATTTTAGGTGTTATTTATGGCAATAAGCCAGCATTTCCTGGAGCAGAATTTACATTTTTAGAACAATCCTTTGCAGCTGTATCAACCATTGCAATATGTGCAGGTGGGGTTATGGGATTGCCGTTGGTTTTATCGGAGTATCGTCACAGAAAAATATTAAAAAGATTTAGGGTTACACCAGTTAGTCCAACTATGATTTTAGCAGTTGAAGGAGTGGTGTATACCTTATATGCTATTGTCTCTCTAATGCTTGTTTATCTAACAGCAAAAATATTTTTCAAATTTGAACTTAGAGGTTCATGGATAAACTTTTTAGGAGTATATTTATTGGTAATGATATCAATGTTCAGTATTGGGTTTATGGTAGGAGGATTAGCTAAAAACACTAAAATAGCAGGGGTGATTGCAAGTGTTCTATATTTCCCTATGCTTATCTTCTCAGGGGCAACATTACCATATGAAGTTATGCCAATAGCCCTTCAAAAGGTGGCAGATATCTTACCATTAACACAGGGAATAAAGCTTTTAAAAAGTGCATCACTTAATTTAAACATAGATAATGTAATACTACCAATCTTAGTTATAAGTATACTTGCTGTTGTATGTATTGGAGTATCTATTAAGTTTTTTAGGTGGGAATAATTTTAATAAGTTTAAAAGCTTTTTTCAAGATAGAGAAGAAAAGATGTAGAAACCTTACTTAAAAATCATACAGAGAAGCTATAATAAATTAACCTTCTATACCTTAATCATAAAATTTTATGATTAAGGTTTTCTTATATGTAAAATAACCTATAATGATTACTAAAATACATCAAGATTGGTGTAATATTTTTACAAATATGTTATGATTATAAATAGTAAAATGAATAATATTAGAAATTTTAAGTATAGGATAAATAATAATTTATAAGTCAAATAAAAGAAAAAATAAAGGAATGTGGGTAATTATGAATATATTATTTTTATTACGTTGTCTTGAAACTGTGGTTGCAATAATAGGCATGAACCTATCACTTGGATCTTTAAAAAAATACACAAAATTTCTAAAGATAATATCTATAATTATATTAATTGTAGGATGTGTTACTATGACAATTTTATATAGTAATGAAGGTGTAACAATTGTTGAAAAGATATACATTCCAACTACATTTCTTGTTATTCTAACAATTATAATTGTTAATTCTAATGATAAATTATGCGTAATTATTTTTAATTTCTTTACACAATTTCTCATCTATAGTGGCATTAGTATGCTATGTACTAATATTTGTATGATGTTACCATTAGAACTAGAATGGCCTTATTTAGTAATGAGAGCTATTGCTTTTTATCTAATTATTTTTATTGAAGTAAAATATATAAGAAAGCATTTTCGATATTTTATTCAAATCATTAAATCTGGATGGCATATATATTTAATATTAATAATTTCATTTTTTTTACTTATTACTTCATTATCTGTGTATCCTACAATGTACTATAATAAATCCTTTTATTCGCAAATAGAAATTCTAATATCTTATATCATACTTGGGTTAGTTTTATATGGCATGTATTATACTTTTTGTAACACTATAGAAAAATATGAATTGTTAGAATACGATAAAAGTATAAAAGAAAAAGTTGAATATATGGAAGAAAGTATAAGGATGAAGGAAGATATATTCGCCAATATATCCCATGAATTTAAAACTCCATTGAATTTAATTTTAAGTTCTAATCAATTAATAGAAGTTTACTTAAAAAATGATTTAATTATTTTCAATAAAGAAAAAGCACTAAAAAGTATTAATATAATTAAACAAAATTGCTACAAGTTCACGAAGCTTATTAACAATATATTAGATATGTCAAAAATAGATTCAGGATTTTTTAGAATAAATCTTAGTAATGAAAATATAGTTAGTGTAATTGAGAATATTGTGGATTCAGTATCAGAATATATTAAGATAAAAGGATTAAGTATTATTTTTGATACAAATACAGAGGAAAAAATTATTGCCTGTGATCCTGAAAAGATTGAGAGGGTTATTCTGAATCTTATTTCAAATTCAATAAAGTTTACAGATTCAGGAGGAAGTATATTTATAAATATTATTGATAAAGGAAATATTATTGAAATAGAAGTAAAGGATACTGGTATAGGAATAGATGAGGAATCATTAAATAGGATTTTCAAAAGGTTTCATCAGGTAGATACAGCTCTATCACGGAACAGTGAAGGTACTGGTATTGGATTATCTTTGGTAAAATCACTAGTTGAATTACATGATGGTAATATAAGTGTTGATAGTGAAGTTGGTAAGGGAAGTATATTTAAAATAGAACTTCCTGTAAATGTATTAAAAGATACAGAAAATAATTCAATAAAAAGTTTTACTAATAATAAAATTGAGATTATTAATATTCAATTATCTGATATACATTAAGTCCAATAATATAATTAACCCAGCAGTTAGGAAATATTCCGTCTGGTGGGTTATTTTATTATAGAATACTATTAATTTTTAATTGGCTTATTCCAATAAGCCTTAGCCTCAGATTCAAGCTTGCTTAACCTAACATAATAATCAGGAATCTCATTTAAGTGAGCTAAAGCTATTTTCCCAGTAACAATAGGATTATCATTAGTTACATTTGTAAGTAATGATCTTGTACCATGTTCAAGCTCTACATTTACTCCTGCAGTAAAGTCATCTAAAGTAAATTTTTCTTTTGAAAAATCTATTCCTAACTTTTTAGCTATTCTGGATGCTTCAGCTTTAGTGAAACTCTTTCTTTTATCTAGTTTATCAGACCTATTAGAAAAGAAATTAAAAAATTTCATAATCAATCCTCTACTATATTTTTATAGAATTATTATATGAAGTAAGATGTTATTTGTTTATAGTATTATTGGATAATTTAATAGACTTAGGTTATTAAATAACCTAAGACTATACAATATAAACTATACTTATTAATAATTTTCTAATTATGTTCTATTGATTTACTTCTTAAATCAACTTATTCTCTATTAGCGAAAGCCAAGGTGAGAAAAACTTGTACTTGTCCGTTTGCATCTATAATTTTTATATTTGTTCAGATGTATTTTAAAAGCAACTAGAAGTTGGCAAAAGGGTTAAGTTTAGTTGGTAGATTATAGGATATTACAATGTTAAACTTAATATTGAGGTGATAATAGTGAAGTTTAATGAAAAGATACAAGATTTAAGACAGAAAAAGGGATTATCTCAGGAGCAAATGGCAGATTTTATAGGAGTATCTAGGCAATCAGTTGCTAAATGGGAATCAGGTAATAATTATCCTGAGGTGGACAAGCTTATTAAAATAAGTAATATATTTGAGGTGAGTATCGATAGGTTATTAAAAGATATAGAAGATGAATGTAGTAAAAAAGAAACTAATACTTTAAATTATATAGATGAAGATATAATAGACTTTTTATGTAGGGCTAAAAGGTCTACATATGCTGGGGCTGGAAAAGAAGTTAAATCATCAAGGCCCAATTCACATGATTTAATATATTTTGAAGATAATAAAAAGTATATTGATACTTATCTTGGAAGTGAGAGATTTATAGGTGAAGAGGCCATATGGATAGATAACCTTCCTTTTTGGGCTATGAATTATTCGGGGAGAGTTATAGGTGATAATTTTTCAGGAGGTTTTTTAAAGGAAGTACTTTTATCAGTATCAAAAGATAACCCCTATAGGGGACCAATGATATATGAGAGGGGAGAATATAGATATCATTGTATTATTGATGGTGAATTTCAATGGTTTAAGGGGTATGAAGAGATATACTTTAGAAGTGAAAAAATATATGAATGTATATTTCATGGGGGTATTATTTCTTAAAGTATATGATAATGTAGATATGAATTTAAAAGATTATTTATAATAAATAATTTATATATAATGATAAGGAGAATTTATGAAGAGAATAGCAAGGGGAAATACAGCAGAAATTTTTGAGTATGAAGAAGGAAAGATATGCAAATTATTTTTTGAAGGTTATTCTATAGAAGCTATTAAACAAGAGTATAGAAATGCATTATGTATGGAACGTGATGAATTTCCAGTACCAAAAGTATATGAAATTATTAATATTAGAAATAGAACAGGAATTATTTATAGTAGATTGTATGGTTGGTCAATGTTAGATAAGATAATTCAGGGAGAAGATATAGATAAACTATTGATTAAAATGTGCAATTTACATAAGAGTATTTTGAATTGTCATACACAAGAAGTAATTTCATATAAAGAATTTTTAGAAGGGACAGCTAAAAGAAGCAGTAATTATTCACTTATTCTAGATTATATAGAGGGGCTGCCAGAGGGAGATAATTTATGCCATGGAGATTTTCATCCTAACAATGTATGGATTAATTTAGATGGAAGTGAGGCTATAATTGATTTTATGAATGTTTGTCATGGTCCATGGCAATATGATGTTGCAAGAACATATTTTTTAATATCAGAAGGTGAGGTTCCTTATGATACTAAAAATCGTGATAAAATACTTGGGCTTCAGAAGTTATTGGCAGATATGTATTTAGAGAAAATGAAAGTTCCATATGATGAAATTGAGAAGTATATATTAGTAATTAAAGCGTGCAGAAATGGTGAACTAAATATAAATTAAAAAATAAATAGGCTTTAAAAAGGCAGAGTATATATTAATAGTTATTATTTCCTTGGTAATATCAGCAGTTATTACACAGGCACAAGTGGTGAGTAAGCCTTTAGAAGAAGTATTTACACTTATAAAATATAAGGGGCTGTCGCACAATGTAAAATTAAAGAAGAAACTCCCTTAGGAGTTTCTAAAATATATATCTTTTTAGTAATTCCTTTGGAATTACATCAATAATTCTACATTTTACATTCTACATTTTTAATTTAGGAGCTGCTGCGACAGCTCCTTAT
>JAEXLD010000096.1 GCA_023445445.1 Bacillota bacterium | reverse complement strand
GAATATAATCAAAGTCCTTACCTTCTTGTTTTAAGAATAACTTTGCATGATCATCTAAATTTATTTTTTCTAATGGAGTTTTATAGCCCTTTCCTCTTAAGGAACTTTTATTTTTTTCTTCAACAAGTTCTTTAATTGTACTTTTGCCATTTCCAATAACATTTGCTGGCACTCTATGAAGAATTCCAGGCACTTTATCTCCTATTACTAAAAATCTATACTCTTTTCCTTTAATAAACTCTTCAACTAAAACTGTATTGTCATTTGCAAAAGCAATTTCAAAAGCTTCTTTAATATCATCTTCCTTAGCTCCATCTTTAAATATTGATATACCAATTCCGAAGTTAGTTGACTTTGGTTTTACTACTATAGGTTTATCAACAAATCTTTTAATATTTTCTATAGCATCTTCTAAAGAAAAGAACTCAAAACCACTTGGAACTTTTATATTATTTCTATTTAAAATTTCCTTTGTAACAACTTTATTTTCCATCATTAAAACTGTTATATAGCTATCTTTTGAAGTTTTAGTTGCTTGCTTTACATATTCAATATGATTACCTTTCTTTAATGAAATAAAGTTTTCACTTCTATCTATTACGTCAACTTTAATTCCTCTTTTCATAGCTTCCTTCATTAATATTTGAGTTGAAAGTTCTAAATCCTCAAAGCCCTCTAATTTAAATCTATTTTTATATGCATCTTCTTTATATTCTTTTGCTAATCTTAAATGACTCTCTAAAAATCCTTCTTCTTTAACCATTTCAGATATTCTATAGGCATATGTTAACTTAGGATTCATAATTTTTTCTATCATAGAATTAATTACTTCTTCCTTACCTAAAGATAATTTATCATTCATTATCTTAATGTCATTTAATATATCTAAAGCCCAATCCTTCTTAGTTATTGTTTCTCCATCTCTATATAAAACCACATCCATTTGTCCATACATTGAGATTATATTTTGATTGTTTTGAGCTTCTTCTTGCCATGTTTCATAGGAGCTTTCATCTTTTATAAGGAAATAAATAGTTAGTAAGTTAATAAAGTTTAAGTCTTCTAATGAAATTCCAGCCTTACTAAATGGATTAATATCTATACTTCTCATTTCAACATAATTAATTCCATCTTCTAAAAGCGACTCTAGAAATCTATCATTATCCTTAGCTTTTAATCTAATTTGTGTATAAAGCTCTTTATGATTATCTATTAATTTATCATCAATAAATTTATATACACTCTCAACATATTCTTTTACAGAATTATAATTTGGATATAAATCTATAGGATTTTTATAACCACATTCACTATTTCTATAAGAGACAGCTCCAATATTACTAAAACCATCTTTAGATATCTTATCTAATTCAATTACACACTTTTCTCCAAAGGTTTCATGCATAGTTGTAGTTCCACCTAAAAGATAAATTAATAACCATCTATATCTTAAGTAATTTCTAACAACCTTTAAGTAAATAGAGTCTTTAAAATCTCTATAAGTTTCACCATTTCCTATTTTTTCATATAAGTCTTTTATTAAATCCTCATTAAAAGAAAAATTATAGTGGATTCCAGAAATTAATTGTTTCTTTCCTCCATATTTCTTTAATAATTTCTTTCTATAATTACTTGCAACTTCACCGTTTTTACATTTTCCATAATCAGCTATTGGAATTAAGTCATCCTCGGGAATACTGCAGGGCATTGATTGTGGCCATAGATATTCATCTTTTAACTCTAAAGCAGTAATATCATAAAGAGAATTAACAAAACTATACAACTCTTCTAAAGTATTCACTATTGGAGTTATAAGCTCTATCTGGCTTTCTGAAAAATCTGTAGTTATATATGGATGTGAAATTTTACACTCAAAGACCTCTGGGTGCTTAGTTAAAGCTAATTTACCTTCTCCATCTACTCTTAATGTTTCTCGTTCTAATCCAAAGTTCCCCTTTAATAATTCTTCTCTATAATTAAGTGACTGAATCACATCTAACATTTTTATACACCTTCCATATTTTAAATTTATATATTAAATAAGCTACTATTCCCTTTAAAATGCTGGAAATTGAAATCCCTATCCATATTCCATTAACATCATAAAATTTTGTTAATATAAGGGCTAATGGTATTCTAAGAATAGTAAATATTATACTAATAAGAGCTGGTATTTTAGGGACTCCAAAGCCTGTAAAAACACCATTGGATATCATCTCTATAGTAGCAAAAATTTGAGAATATCCTATTATTCTTAAGTAATTACTTGCAATAAATATAGTATTATCTTCTCTAATAAATAGCCTTACTAATATCTCTGGAGTAAATATAAATAGCAAGCTAACACTTAAAGCATATACAATACCAATACCTATAGCTGTATTATATCCCTTATTTATTCTATCATATTTCTTTGCTCCAAAGTTTTGACCTACAAAGCCTGCAATAGCACCATTTAGTCCACCTACTACCATATAAACCACTGATTCTATTTGTAATCCGATTTTCTGTGCTGCAATAGCATCTGCACCAAAGCTTCCTACTATTCTAGCTAATAATATATTTACAAGAGTAAATAAAACTCTTTGGAATGACATAGGAAGACCTAGAACTGTTATTTCTTTAAGCTTAATATAATTTAGTCCATTTTTAAAGTCAAAATTATATAAATTTAGTGACTTTTTAATAAAAAATATAAACATCACAGCATTTGCTATTAAAGTCCCAAGTGCAGCTCCAGTAACACCAAGCTTTAAAACATATATCATAATTGGATCTAAAATTAAATTAATTATTACACCTATAGCACTTATATATAAGGCTGATTTGTTTATTCCAAAACTATTAAATATCCTAATAAACAAAGTATTAAAGAAAGAAAAAAACAATATTGGTGCGTTAATAGCTAAATAAATGTAAGCTTCTCTTTCAACTCCAGAATTTCTTATATTTAAGAACCCTATAAAATTCTTTCCAAAAAATATTAGTATTAAAGAATATACTGCTGCTACAATGGCATTTAATATTACTCCCGCAGATATATATTCATCCACAGCCTTATTATCTTTTCTCCCAATTGAATGAGCAACCTTTATTCCTGTTCCAATTACTACAAAGGCATTAATTGAGTAACCAAGACCAATAAAAAAGCTAGATGAGCCTATACTTGCTACTGCATTACTCCCTAAGCCTCCAACCCACAACATATCTACTAGATTATATGTGAATTGTAATAATGAACTTCCCATTATAGGTAATGCTAAGGTAACTAAAACCTTAAGTACATTCCCCTTAGTTAAATCAACTTTATTCATTTTATTCTCACTTTCAAATTTATTCACATTTATCTATACAGTTTGAACTACATATACACTTTTCATCACTTGTTAAAATACCATTTATAAATCTCATAAGTTTATCGCATAATTCTTTATCTAAACTATAATATATCCATGTACCTTCTTTTCTACACTTTACTATTCCAGAATCCATTAATACCTTCATATGATGAGATAATGTAGGCTGAGTAAAATGAAAGCTTTCTAATATTATACAGGCACATTTTTCTCCTGAAGATAGCATATCTACTATCTTTAATCTATTTATTTCACCTAATGCTTTTAGTATTTTTATGTTATCATCAAAATTTTTGTTCATTACAGCCTCCTTGTATAGATATTTATCTATGTATAAGCTATTCATAGACAATCATCTATATATAACCATATTTAAATATAGATGATTATCTATATTTAGTCAATAAATATATTTCTTAATTTACTTTTTTGGATTTAAATCCATAGTATATAGTATATAATTAAATTCTCTTTTGTATACACAAAAGAGAATTTTAAAAATGAATATAACGGTTCTATATCTTTTATTTTTATGCAAATAAGGATTTAATTCCTCTTTTAATAACTTGCATAAATGTAATAGAACGAACTAATTTATCAGATTCAATATATTGATTAACTGCACGTAATGTCTTTTTATTATCTCTGGTAGAAAAAGAGAAATGACTATTTTCCTTAGTAAAGATTGCAAAACGGCTAATCCATTTTCCACCAAATAAAACAGAGGCTGCAATATAATCTACCTCTTCCCAAGGTATTTGTATATAATCTTCTACATTTCTATCATTATAATATTCAAAGGCTTTATCTCCAATCATGACTTTACCATAATTTGATATACCTAAATATGATGTTGCTGAAATTGTTAAATCCACTTTTGTATTTAATGATTGTGCCATGGTTATCCTCCATAATTTAAAATTGACAAAGGCTCGACTAAGCCGAGCCTTCATATTATATATTCTATTACATTAGTCCAATAACTCTTGCAATAATACCTACAATGAATAAAGCAATAATAATTACTATAGGTGATACTTTCTTCTTTAATAACCAGCAGCATAATAATGTTAATAATACAGCTGCTAATCCAGGAATTAATGAATCTAAGTTTTGTTGTAAAGTTGTTACTTTTTCAATATTTAATCCATTAGCTCCTAAAGCACTATATTGTGTTAATGCTTCTTTAATTCCTTCTGCTCCAGAAGATAAACTTTCCCAATCAATATAAGCTCCTTCAGATTGTGTAACTTTAGATACTATAGGTGCAAAGCTAATGCTTACCCAACGTTGTACTAAAGCTCCAATGATAAACATACCAAGGATAGATGCTCCTTGTGTAATTTTTCCTAATAAACCACCTGATAAGTCCTTAGTAATAGTTGTTCCAACTTTATAACCAAATTCTTGAGTATACCAAATAAATGCAAAACGCATAACATTCCATAAAATAAAGAATAATAAAGGTCCTGCTATACTTCCTGATAATGCTAATGAAGCTCCTAAAGCTCCTAATATAGGACGAATAGTAAACCAGAATACTGGATCTCCCACACCAGCTAATGGTCCCATCATACCTACTTTAACCCCTTGTATTGCTGCATCTTCAACAACAGCACCATTTGCACGTTCTTCTTCAAGTGCTAATGTAACCCCCATAACTGGTGCAGATACATAAGGATGTGTATTATAGAATTCTAAGTGACGCTTTAAAGCAGCGATTTGTTGATCTTTTTCAGGGTATAATTTCTTGATAGCTGGAATAATTGAATAACACCATCCACCATTTTGCATACGTTCATAGTTCCAAGAACCTTGAAGGAACTGATGACGCCAAGCTACTGAAAAACGATCCTTTTTGGATAATTGAATTTTATTTGACATTTTTCTAATCCTCCTTCAAGATTCTAGTAATCATTTAGGATATCCCCTAGAGGGTCACCTGAACCAGATCCGCCACCAGCAGAACCAGCAGATTCTTTTAATCCTAAATAAAGTAATGCTAAACTAATTCCGATAACACCTAATGAAATAAGTGTTAATTGGCTGATTGCTGCTAAACAGAAACCAATTGCAAAGAAAGGCCAAACTTCCTTTGTAGCCATCATGTTAATTACCATTGCATAACCTACGGCAGCAACCATTCCACCACCTACAGCCATACCACCTGATAACCAAGCTGGCATTGCATTTAATGTATTTGTAACTATTTCTGGAGGTACAACACATAATGCAATAGCAGGAATAGCAATACGGATACCTTGTAATCCTATAGCTAATATGTGCCACATTTCTACACCCTTGATATTGCCTTTTTCAGCTTCAGAATCCATAAAGTGAACCATAGGAATTGCAATTGTACGACAAATCATTGTTAAGAATAAACCTGCTACTGAAAGAGGAATTGCAATTGCAATTGAAGTGTTTATTGCATTAGTAACACTTGTATTTCCGCCCTTTAAACCAAGAACCATAATAATTGCTGATGCTACTGAAGCAAGTGCAGCATCTGGTGCAACTGCTGCACCAACGTTAGCCCATCCAAGAGCTATCATTTGAAGTGATCCACCTAAGATAATACCTTCTGTTAAGTGTCCACTTACTAAACCGATTAATGTACATGCTACTAGTGGTTGATGGAATTGGAATTCATCTAAAATACCTTCCATACCTGCTAAGAAAGCAACTAAAACAATTAATACGATAGTAATTACTGACATATTAATTTCCTCCCATTTTTATGCTAATTCTTTTTTTGCTTTTTTCAAAATTTCCGCGAAATTTTCTGGAGAATCATTAGGTACTTTACGTACATCAATTTCTACTCCTAAAGCTAATAATTTTTCAAATGTCTCAATATCTTCTTTTCCCATAGAAATAGCCTTTGTTAATGCAACTTTTCCTATTGAATGAGCCATTGAACCTAAATTTAATTTCTTTATTTCTACTCCACCTTCAATAGCTCTTAATGCATCTTGAGGTGTTTCAAATAATAACATTGCCTTTGTATTACCAAAACGTGTATCTTTATCAACCTTACACATTTTGTCTATTGGTACAACATTAGCCTTAACCCCTGGAGGTGCAGCTTGTTCAATCATACTCTTTCTTAAATCATCATGAGCAACTGAGTCTGATACAGCAATAATACGGTTTGGCTGAACAGCTTTTGTCCATGCCGTTGCAACTTGACCATGTAATAAACGTGTATCAATACGTGCTAAAACGTATTTAATTTTTCCATCTCCAATAACTGTTCCTTCTGGAATACTTCCCTGATGTGTACTTTCTGCTACAACAGGTGCTTTTTCCTCTTTTGGCTCTAAAGATTCTGGTTTTATTTTTATTCCTTCTTTAGAACTACTAGAAATATGTGCTGCAATTTCATGTGCAGTATCCATAGTGAAACGAGAAGCAAAGGCTTCAATTAACATAGGCAAATTCAAACCTGTTACAATTGCCCATTTATCTTCGTGACCATTAATCAATGCACTTGCTTGATTAAAAGGTGTTCCACCCCATAGGTCAACTAAAAATAGTACTTCATCTTGATTATCAAAAGAAGCAATGGCTTCCTCCATTTTTGCTTTTATATTTTCTGGTCCATCACTTGGCATTAATGTACAAGCTTTTACATTTTCTTGCTCACCCAAAATCATTTGACCTGATTGGAAAATACCACTAGCAAATTCACCATGACTAGCTATGACAATTCCTACCATCTTTTCTCCCCCTCTTTAAATCTCAGTTTAAACCTCACTCCTATTTAATGCGCATTATTTAAAATACATTATCTTATTTACATATAGTCTGAAAACATTTTAATGTACTAACTGTTAGGAATTAAACTATTAGAATTATAACCTACATTTTTCTTTAATGTCAAACTTTTCACATAAATTTAATACCATTATAATACTATTTTTGTACTATTTTTCAACATTAAAATTTCTAAAAACAACTTATTATTACTTTATTTTTAAATTTCATTTATATAATTCTGTGTTTTTTTATATATTAAATAAATATATTTTTAAATTTTCTAAAAATATTTCTAAATATATCCTTAATTTTTTTTATAATTTTTTTATATTTTTTCTTACAATACAAAATTAAACTTACTATTTATATAAACAGTAAGTTTAATAATTCAAATCTTTATACTTTTATTTTTATAAAATTATCTATATAAATAATCCCTAGTCATTTCTAAATTGTTATTATTTCCTTTTGAAAATACTATTTGATGTAAATCAATCATTCCATTATTAAAGGATGCCGCACAAGAAGATAAATATAACTCCCACATTCTAATAAACCTTTCATCAAAGTTTTTTGAAATCTCATCTATATTATTTTTATAATTCTTATACCAACAAAGTAATGTTTTTACATAATGTCTTCTTAAGCTTTCTACATCTAAGGTGTAATAACTAAATTCACTTCCTATATGTATTATTTCTCTAAGGCTTGGAATTACGCCCCCTGGGAATATGTATTTTTTAATCCATGGATCTCCTGAGCTTTCTTTTCTTCCACTAATATAATGTAATAAAAATAGTCCTTGCGCCTTTAATACTGCATCTACATTCTTAAAGAAAAGCTCATAATTATCTCGACTAACATGTTCTAGCATTCCTACACTTACAACTCTGTCAAACTCTAAGTTGCTCTTTTCCAAGTCTCTATAGTCCATTAATTGAACGCTTAAATAATCTTCTAAATTTTCTTCTTTAATTCTTTCCTTAAATTTTAAATATTGTTGTTCACTTAAAGTTATTCCAACTCCATGTATCTTATATTTCTTAGCAGCTTCAATTAATAAATATCCCCAACCACAGCCTATATCTAGCAAACTCATCCCTTCTTTAAGTTGTAATTTCTTTAAAATATATTCAACTTTATTTTTTTGTGCTTCATATAATGTATCTTCTTCATTTTTAAAATATGCACAAGAGTAGCTCATAGTTTCATCTAGCCAAAGCTCATAAAAATCATTTCCTATATCATAATGTGATGTTACTTCTTTCTTTTGATTTCTTTTAGAAGTTGATGAATGTATTAATTTACTTAATACACCTTCATTAACATTAAACTCTTCTAAGCTTCCCATTACAATATCTAAAGCATCATATAAGTCTCCAGCTTCCATATCTAATACCTTATCCATATAGGCTTCCCCTAAAGCTAAAGATGTACTAGTAAGCAATGATTTTTTATCTATACTTCCATTTACTTTAATAACAAACTTAGGCTCTCCCTTATCTATATTTAACTCTTTACCATCTTTAAATATAACCTTAAAAGGTACTGCATTATTGTTTTTAAAATACTTTTTAATAATCATACTTTCTAATGACATAGTGAAACACCTTCTTTCAATATTTTAAATCATACTTAGTATTTTTTCCCTAAGTGCCTAAAATATTCTTAGTATTATTAAATAGTGTTGTTTAATATATTGAAAGTCTAGATTATTTACTTTTTTTGTAAATATGATATTATTAATTTATAATTTTATATTTTCAAAATAAATACACTTTAATATTTCTACAAGCTTCATAGGAGGATAGGAAATGATAAATTTACTTAAGATAAT
The DNA here is from genome assembly GCA_023445445.1 of Bacillota bacterium. Classification (GTDB taxonomy): domain Bacteria; phylum Bacillota; class Clostridia; order Clostridiales; family Clostridiaceae; genus Clostridium. The sequence goes on along the minus strand of JAEXLD010000096.1, from coordinate 59,948 downwards.
TTCTATTATATGTATTGTAATAGCATTATTTGTAGGTATTCCTCAATTTATTAAAACAATAAAAATACTAAAAGAATTAAAGAAAATGAATCCTGATGATATAACTCCAGAACCTATAGAAAAAGATTCATTAAAAATTATTAAAACAATGATAGCTGTAATATCTTTATCTATAATTTCTAGCATATTTAATTTCATTATAAAATTGTTTTTAATTTAATAATCTATAATACGTATATAAAACAATCATTAATTAGTAATTATGTAAATAAGGTAAAAATTTAATTTTATAGGAGTTAATTGATATGAATTTTATTAAATCTATCTCTAGTTGGTTTAGTTTACTTAGTATTATTTTATTAATTCAAGGTATATCTATTCTTTTAGAAAAACATACACCTATTTTTGCAAAGAAAAAATTAGAAGGATCAGCATTAAAATCCTGGCGTAAGATTCACTTCTTGGGAGATGTAACTTCAGCTATTGGCTTTTATTGTTTTACACTTTCTAAAAACTTAAATAATTTAGGTGTAAAAATACAATTACTTATAAACATAATTGGTTTAATATTGATATTTAGCGGAACAATTATAAAAATAGCAAATAATCAAAAGAAAATAGGAAAATGGAGTTCATCTATGTAATTCTCAAATTTTTTAAAACAGATATTTTAAATGTTATTATATTAAGAAAAAATAACTACAAGTTAATTATAAAAGGAGGAAAATAATGAGCGATAGAGCTAAAGCACTTAAAATAGTTTCAATAACAATAACTTCTCTTGCATTACTTACGTTAGTGTTTTTATTAGTTGTGAGTATCTTAGATGAATTTACAATATATCCTTACATTTGTTTATCAATAAGTGTTCTGCCATGTATTAGTCTTTGGAAAATGTATCTAAAAGAAAAAAAGTTAAATAATAAAACAAACTCCAAGTAGACATAGTTATTCTACTTGGAGTTAAAATTTAACCTAGTTTATAAATAAACTTATATTTACTCTTTATTTAATATCTTCAATCTTTCAATTTCTTCTTTTTGCTCTTCAATTATTTTTAGAAGTTCATTTTCTTTAGTAAAGTACTCTTTACTTAAATCATTAATCAAAGAAGCCATTTCATCCGCACTACCTGCTATTCTATTAAATAAAAGTAGATTGGACTTTAGAATTTCTGGTATTTCTGAGTGTGAATATCTTAGTCTATGATCTATTTCTCCATATCCTTCTTCAAATATTGTTCTAACTTGAATTTCTGCTATAACTTTTTCATTAGTTGGATAAAACTCTACTAAGTAGTGAACTGATCTATATCCTGATATTCTGGATCTAACTTCTATACCAAGTTCTTCAAACTTTTTAGTGTTATCTCCCTCTCTTACATTTGCAGTTACTTCAATAACACTCCAAGTCTTAGTTATAAACTCATGAATATCCTGCCATTGGTCTTTGAAAATATGGATAACTCTAATTCCAATTAAGTCGTTTATTTCATTTTTATAATTATCTAAAGTCAATTGAAAGTCCTTACCATACTTTAATTGTCTATCTTCTGTTTTTCTTATTACTTTTTCAATTAATCTATCTGGGTCCTTTATTCTTGATTTTACAGTATGAATTATTGGCTCTGAACGTAAAATGTTTGAAATAAAGTCTGCATGATTTTCGTAAGAAACTTCATAATCTACAAAATTATTATATATATCACTTAAAACATTAATATCTATGTTATTGGTTTTAATTTTTTCTTCTGAATGTGGATATTTCAATAAAAATTCATCTATATTAAAACTTTTCTTCATTTATCCTTCCCCTATTAAGAATGTAAAATGTAGAATTATTCATTTTACATTGGTGCGACAGCACCTATCTTCCTTGTCTTTTATTATTACTCTTATTATTTTTCGGTTTAGAACTCTTACCTTTAAAATCTCCAAACTTTCCTTTTGATGTAGCTTTGCTATTTGCTGACTTTGAGTTTGATTTGCTATTATTTTTTGATGCTGACTTTGAAGAAGATTTAGACTTAGAGCCTTGTTTACCTCTACTTGAACTTCCTCTTGCTATAGCTTCTTCTTTCTTTATCTTAGCCATATATCTATCAGCCTTAGATTTAATTAAGCACTTAGGTCCATTACCAATTAAATCTTCTCTTCCAGCCTTAACTAAAGCATCATGAACTAAATTATAGTTCTTAGGATTTTTAAATTGAAGGAGTGCTCTTTGCATAGCCTTTTCTTCTCTCGTCTTTGGAATATATACCTCTTCTCCTGTTAGTGGATTTATTCCTGTATAGAACATAGCTGTTGATAAAGTTCCTGGAGTTGGATAAAAGTCTTGAACTTGCTCTGGCTGATATTTTGTATCTCTTAAATATTCAGCTAGTTCTATTGCTTCATATAAACCACTTCCTGGATGGCTTGACATTAGATATGGAATTAAATATTGTTCCTTACCTAATTGCTTGTTAATCTTAAAGAACTTTTCTCTAAATCTATCATAAGTATCACCAGAAGGCTTACCCATATATTTTAGTGTATTTGCTGCAACATGCTCTGGCGCAACTTTTAATTGACCACTAACATGGTGCTCAACTAGTTCTCTAAAGAAAGTATCATTCTTATCTGCCATTATGTAATCATATCTTAATCCTGAACGAACAAAGGCTTTCTTTACTTTAGGAAGTTTTCTTATCTTTCTTAGTAATTCTAAGAATTCACTATGGTCTACTATTAGGTTTTTACATGGCTTTGGAGTTAAGCATTGCTTAGATTTACATGCACCTATAGTAAGCTGTGTCTTACAAGCTGGCTTTCTAAAGTTTGCAGTTGGACCTCCAACATCATGAATATATCCCTTAAAGTCCTTAAGATTAGTTATTTCAACAGCTTCTTCTAATATTGAAGCTTCACTTCTACTTTGAACAGCTCTTCCTTGATGGAAGGTAATAGCACAAAATGAGCAGTTTCCAAAGCATCCTCTTGAGCTTACTAAACTAAATTTAACTTCTTCTAAAGCTGCTATTCCACCAAATTCATCATATATAGGATGAGATTCTTTAGTATATGGAAGTGCATAAACCTTGTCTAATTCTTCCCTTGTAAGTGGCATTTCTGGAGTATTACAAACTACATATCTATCTCCATGCTTTTGTACAAGGACCTTTCCTCTTACAGGGTCTTGTTCTTCATATTGGATTTTAAAAGCCTCTGCATACTTCATTTTATCCTTAGTAACTTCTTCTCTTGAAGGTAATAATTTATAATCACCATAAATTTCATCTAAGGAATCTATAGTATATGTTGTACCATTAACGTGTCTTATGTATTTAGCTTCAAATCCATCATTTAATGCATTTGCAACTTCTACTATTTGCTTTTCACTCATTCCATATATTAGCAAATCAGCACCACTATCTATAATTATTGAATTTCTCACATTGTTGTCCCAATAATCATAGTGTGCTAGTCTTCTTAAACTTGCTTCTATTCCACCTATAGCTATATTTATATTTTTATAGGCTTCTCTTATTTTATTACAATAAACTATTGTTGCTCTATCTGGTCTTGCCCCCATTTTTCCACCAGGAGTATAAAGATCTTTTTCCCTTCTTCTTTTGCTTACAGTATAATGGTTAACCATAGGGTCCATATTTCCACCATTAACTAAGAAGGCAAGTCTTGGTCTTCCAAGCTTCATAAAATCTTCTGTACTATGCCAATCTGGTTGTGGGATTATACCAACTTTATATCCTGCGTCCTCTAAAACTCTAGAAATAATTGCTGTTCCAAAGCTATGGTGATCTATATAGGCATCCCCTGTTACTATAATAAAGTCACATTGTTCCCAGCCACGCTCTTTCATATCTTCTTTACTGATTGGTAAAAATCTGTTATTTGACATTTAAACACCCACTTTTTTAAAATTGCCAATTGATACTCGAATTATTTTATTATCCCCTACATATCAATATTAACATTACGTCTAATGATTATAACATTTAAAAGCAATTAAATCATTTATTTTTTTAAATTAACATAATGTTACAAGTAAAATGCAAAAATAAAGCCTATAAAGATATTATATCTCTACAGGCATAATTATTATATTTTCTTATTTAAAGATACTTTATTTCCATTACTATATCTAGAGTTTTTACTTATAGCTATGAATAATATTATAAATGCTATAGCTGTAAATAATACTAATGATTGTATATATGGCATAAAATTATAACTTCCCTTTTGCCAAAAATCAACAAATTCACTTGCTATATAAGTTGTAGGAAGAAGATAAGCAAATTTCATAAGTGGTTCTGGAAAATCCTTTGCTTGTACTCCAAACATTCCACTTAAAATCATAATTGAAAAGTAAAGAGTCATTGTTATAGCATAAGTTGGTCCAAACTTCTTTATAAGTAGTGAAATACCATGAGCTATAGCAAAAAATATAATAGAAAGTAAATATAAGGAGCCAATTAAAATAATTGCTGAAGTAAAGGATGGTACTTGTATTTTTAAAGTTAAGAAACCTGCTATTGTGTATATGCATAGTGATATAGTCAAAAATATTAAATATGCAACTATCTTAGAAGCAACTAAGCTTTCTTCTCTAAATCCAAATAATCTAAAACGGAGAGGTATATTATTTTCAAGTTCTTGTGAAAAGGTTGCTGAATATCCTATAAACACAGTAGCTAGTGGTATCATTAAACTATTACTTATAAATATATTTGTTACAACAGCTTCTCTTGCTTCTTCAGGAACTTGCCCACCAATTATAGTCCCTAGAAATATAGACATAAGTATTGGGAAGAAAACTCCAAATATTATTGAAAATACATTTCCTACTAAATTTCTGAACTCATACTTAACTAAATTAGCTCTAACTAATTTTACTTTCAACCTTCTCAGCCTCCTCACTATATACTCCATTTTTAACCTTTGCATTAATACTCATAATTTCTATATCTGAATTACTTCTTTTAAAATTTATATCACTTTTAATTAATATATTTGATACTTCTACTTCTTCATCTATATCTAAACAAGAAATGGCAATTAAATGCTTAGGGGCTTCTACTTTTCTGAAATCCCTTGTTATTTCTCTATTTTTATTTGTATTTTCTAAGATTATTATTGATTTTCCACAATACTTTTCAAAAAGATCTTCTTTCCTTCCAAAATCAATAACTCTACCCTTTTCTAATATTAGTATTTTGTTAGTTAACTTTTCTAACTCCTCATAATAATGAGATACTATACAAATTGTTGTATTTTTATTTTTATACCATTCTTCAATCTTATTCATTAATTGTTGCCTTGTTTCAAAGTCAAGACCAGATGTAACTTCATCAAAGAATGTTAAAGGAGAATCTTGAATTAATACTAATATTATAGTTAATCTTTGCTTTTGCCCTCCTGAAAGTGCTTTGTACTTCTTATTTAAGCAAGGATTAAAATCAAAAAAATCAATTAACTCTTTTAATTTTTTATTATTTTTAATCTTTGTATCTAAAATTGCTTCTATAATATACTTAACTGCCATAGTTTCAACGTAATTATTAAATTGCATATGTGCTGCAATCTCCTCTGGTTTCAAAGCTGTATTAATAGATCCATTATAGTGAGTAATTCCTAAAATTGACTTTACTAAAGTAGTTTTCCCAGCACCATTTGAACCAATTATTCCTATTCTATCTCCTTTTTCAAAAACAATTGGAGTTTTAATCACTAAAGCTGTTTCTTTACCATATTTAACTTCTAAATTATTTATTGTAATCATTATATAGCCCCCTTCTTTTATTCTGTAAATTCATTATATCTATTTGGTATGAATTTCCTATGAATATTATATGCAAATTATTTGTAGCTTTCATATAAAAGAAAGAAGCCTTACTATTCTAAAAGTTAAAATATAATATGGCTTTTACTCCATTACTAATATTACTTACCTCTATCTTATAGCCTAGTAAATTAGAATAATATTGTGCTATATATAACCCTAAGCCGCTGCCCCTATTTTTTGAATTTCCTGATACAAAGGCATCAAATATATTTGGTAAAAGTTCCTCATCTATATGAGCTCCATAATTAATAATTTCCATTCTTTCATTAGTTAACTTTATTGTTATATTAGAATCTTCTGTGTAGTATATAGCATTAGTAATTAGGTTATCAATAATTTTATATATTAAATGATAATCTGTTTCTTTAATAACACTCTCTAATTGTTTTTCTATTATTATTAATTTATCTCTTATTTCTATTTTATGTTCTTTTAATATCTCATCTATTAATTCCTTTATGTCAATCATCTTCTTATTTACAGCTTTATTATTAAGATTTAGTATCTCATCTACTATCTTTCTAATAGATTGCAGTTGAGTTTTAACTTCTGGTAAATATGCTTTTGTATTTTTATATTTACCTATCTCATCTATCATTCCATCTACAAGTAAAAGTGCTGCTGCAATTGGTGTCTTTAGTTGATGTGAAGATGCTCTTAAAAAGACATCTTGTCTCTTATTTTCAATAACTAATTGTTTGTTTTTTTCTTCTAAAGCCTTAAAGCTTTCATTTAATTTAGTATAAAGGTCATTTAGGGTATTTCCTAAATAAGATATTTCATCTTCCCCTGTGATTTCCATGGGATATACTTCTCTTATATTATTATTCTTTATAAATTCAGCATGGTTTGCCAGCTTGCTTATAGGAATAATAATCTTTCTAGAAAAGTAATGAGTAGCTATTAATATAATTGATAGAATTACTAATATAATCATTGGGAAACTTTGAAATACTATTGATCTTATTTCTCCTATTCTAGGTGTCATTACAGATAATAATGATACTATTATATTCCCATTATCAATTGTAATAGCAGAAAAAATTGTATAATAATTTATACCATCAAAGCTATTAAACTCATAAATAATAGTATCATCTGAAACAACACTAATTTTACTTTTCCCCTCACTAAATACATTTTTATTATTCCCTTTAAAAAATTCAATTTTCACAGGTAACTCCTTAATAATAGCCTCCATATTAAAGCTATCTTTCAAGGATTCAATAAACTTTATATCATAATTATCAAGTTCCTTTGCTTCATTAACATTTTTAGAATAATATCTAATATCCTCTATAAATTCAGCTAGATTATTATCTTCAATTGTAATTTTTGCTGTTCCAAATGTATTGGATGCAAATATCTCCTTACCACTTGAAGGTATTCTAAGACTTATTGTCCCTGATGGATTTGGTGAATATATATTATTATAATTTTCATCTTTAATATAGCCTTCTTGAATTTTCTTTATAGATTGATAATGACTTTTGTTTATATAATCTATATACAAAGATGGCAACATAACAATAAAATAAATTAGTATTATTGAAAGAATCATTCCTGAAAGAATTGAACTATATAGAAAGGTTTTCCTAGATAAGTTCATCAATTCCCCTCCTTATTAAACTGATAACCTATTCCAATTACAGTTTTAATATAATTATGAGGTAGTTTTTTCCTTAAATTTTTAACATGAGCATCTATGATTCTATCATTTGATATATAGTCCTCGTTAAAAATTTTAATTATAAGTTGTTCTCTATTAAAAACTCTATTAGGTTCCTTAATTAAGGTTTGCAATAATAAAAACTCGCTTAATGTTAAATTTAAGCTCTCATTGTTGTAGTAGGCTTGATAGGTTTTATCATCTATATAAAGTTCATTTTCCTTATACTCAACTTTTTCTTCTTTTAGACTCCTTCTTAGCACTGCTTCTATTCTCTTTAGCAATAATAAAGGAGAAAAAGGCTTAATTACAAAATCATCAGTCTTTAAATTAAAAGCCTTAAGTTGAGTTTGTTCATCACCTAAAGCTGTAAGCATAATTGTAGCCATTTCCTTTTTACTTTTATTTATATATTCAAGGACTTCTAACCCTGTAATCTTTGGAACCATTATATCTAAAATAGCTAAATTAAAATCTTCCTTTTCTAATTTATCTATTGCTTCTTCTCCATTACATACACAAGTAACTTCATATCCTTGCATTTTCATATATTCAGTTGTAACTTCTAATATATTAGGTTCATCCTCTAAAAATAATATTTTAATCATATGGCCTCCAATAAATAATCATTTCATATAAACTTATTATATATTAAATATAGTATTTATCATATATTATAGTTTTGTAATTATAACCTAAGTATACAACTCTCTTATGAATTTGGTGTGAAGTTAATATGTTTATATTCTGTATATTAATCTATTTCCTTATAAAAAATTTCTTTTATATATTTTTCTTAAATAAAAACTTTTACATATTATAATAATTTAAATTCTCCTAATAATATAAATGACTAATATTTTAGGAGGAAAAAATTATGAAAAATGATAATAGAAAAACTAATTCTAAAGAAAATGTTTTAAGAAATGGAGTAAAGACTCAAAATCAACATGCTAATAATCACTATAATTTTAGTACAGAAGAGCCTGGGATAAATGAAAGTGGAGCTGAAGCTAAGAAAAGAGGGTTTTAGGTGCTATCGCACAATGAAAAATGAATAATGTAGAATGTAGAATTATGGTAAAAACTCCTTTAGGAGTTTAAAAAAATAGTAGCTAGTTTTGTTTTTACACAAAACTAGCTACTATTTAACTCTTAAATTTATTGCTTTAAAATAACATTATCTATAATTTTTTAATTGGAAGTAATTCAATATATCCTCTTGTTCCAATTGGTTCAAGTTGGATACGTGGATTTGAATCATCCCACTTATAACCTATTATACTTGGATTATATTTTTTTATTGCTTCCCATACTTGGTCAATTGCTTCAGCATAATATTCCTCTTCAAAGGGTTCTCCTTGAAACATCAAGTATTTACTTGCTGGTAGCTCAATTATATCAAAGCCATCAGGAATAACTCCGCTGTAATTTGTGGGAACTTCAACACCTTGTACATACTCTTATGTTCCTTCAGCAATATACTTTTTAGGTAACCATAAGCATACTGGCTCTCCACTTATTGATTTCATACTATTTAGTAATCCCCAAATATCACAGCCCACTTCTTCAGAATAAGCAAAATATTCTGTAGCTTTTATGCCTCTCTTAATAATTACTTTTCTGTGAGGTTTATCTATTATTTGTATAAATATTGTTTTTACATTAGTCATAGATTTTTCTTTACCTCCTTTAATTGATTTAATTCTATAAGGAGTAAAAAGATTTATTGGAATTGGATTTTGAGCATATTGCCCTGGATTACAACCGAATTCACGATAAAAGGCTCTTTGATAACCATCTACACTTTTAAATCCTGTTTCATAGGCAACATCTATAATCCTCACCTTTTCATCACGTAACTTTATTGCAGACTTAGACAACCTAAGCCTACGTATATAGTCTGAAGGTGTAATATTTAATAACTGTGTAAATAGTCTATAAGAATACCATGGAGAATATAAAGATACTCTTGATAAATCTGCCATAGAAATATCCTCCTCTAGATGTAATTCAATGTAATCTTGCATTCGTTGAATTGCTTCAATTTGTTCTTCCATTCCTTTACCCCTCCTTACAAGTAAAATATACCAAATAAGGACCTTAGAACTCTCGACTATTTTTGCTATATACTAACTATTCTTAATACTATTTTAATTCATTCCAAATATTATTAAAAGTTTCTTCCTCTAATTTAAAAACGAAGTTTAATCCTGAATAATAAACATATCCTTCCTTAAAGAGTCTTATTTCTGCTTTAGTTCCATCCTTCATTTTAAAAAAGATAAATTTTTGATTTTCATTATTTGCTTCTGAATAATCTTCTATGCCTGAATAATCACTTTCTTTATAGAATAAGCTTTCTCTTAACTCTTCATCTTCAAGAGAATATGGCACTCCTTTATACATAGCATCTATAAACTTATTTATATTATCATCTATTACTATCTCTTTCTCATTTATATTTCCATTATTCCAATTATTAAAAGTATCCCAAGTAATAGTTTCTATATTACCTTTTATATTCATCTTTCCGAAAACATCAGAGCCATCTCTTAAGGTAAAGTCGTTTAAGCATTCCCATAAGGTTATTAATTCTTCATCCTCGCTTTTAGAATAGGTTATTAATCTAAAATTTTCATCATATCCTTTTACTGTATAAACTTCTTCCCCTTCAAAAATGCTTGCAAAATCATCTAAGCTCTCTAAATCTATATAACCTGCTGAAGTTCCATTATCAACAATGAATTCAGATAAATCCCAGGTTGTACCAAGCTTTTTATCTAATAAATTTTTACTATATTCTACTGGAATTATACTAATATCCATAATATATACCCTGCCCTTATATACTAAAGTTGCTATTCTACAGGCTTGAATACTTGGATCCATTATTTCAATCTGTTGCTTAGGTACATATATTCCTTCATTTTTATTACTATAATTATTCTTATTATCTTCAACTACTTGTTTCTTATTATTTTCTGTATTATTTACTAAATTATTATTAACTTTATCTTTAGCTAGAATTGTAATTGAAATAATAAATAATAATGATATTATTGAAGCTACCACTCTATAATTAAAATTATTTTTTTTAGGTTTATTATATTTTTTAATATCCTCTTTTAAACTAATTAATACTTCTTCTCTAGGTTTAATATTTTCATTATCCTTTTTATAACTATCTTTAAAATTCAAGGCACTCCTCTCCTTTCATTTTTTCCCTAAGCATATTTCTCCCTCTATGAAGCTGAGACCGTACTGTTGATTCCTTTATCTTTAATATTTCTGCTATATTAGTTGTTGTCATATCTTCAAAATAAAATAGATGGATAACAGTTCTATACTTAGTTGGTAAATCTAATACATATTTATATACTTCACTTTCTTCTTTCAAGGTTATAACTATATCCTCTTCTAAAGCCGTGGTTCTTTTAAACCAAGCTGAGGTCAATAAATTCTTGCTTAAATTAATAGTTACCCTTATTAACCAAGCTTTTATATGCTCATCACTTTCAAATTTAATATTACAATCCATAAATTTCATAAAAACATTTTGCATTATATCTTCAGCATCCTGAACACTTTTAGTTCTTGAAAAGGCTAGTCTATATACCATGGTATTATATTTTTCTATAACTTCTAAAATAAGTTCTTTCCTAGGTAAAGAAAACTCATTCATATTCCCACTCCTCCCCCTTTCACCTTTAATACAATTTATCACTTTAAAATGTTGCATACAAAATATAAAAACTCACCTTAATGATGAGTTTATAAAATTTATTTTTTATTTTCTATATCTTTCAAAGCCGCCTCTAGTATATCATCACCATATTCTACATAAATATCTGGCTCTAATATAGGTTCACTATCTTTACTAATGTCTGGTCTTGTCCATTTTTTATGTGAAACTTGACCTATTAACTTAGAATTTTTTAATTGATATGTTAGCACATCTCCATAACTAGATGGCATATTACTGCTAGGCCTACCAACTAAAGTTCCAAGCTCCCCATCTGATACCCATACACATAGCATTTGAGCTGAACTAAATGTAACTTCATTTGTAAGTACATATAAATTAATATCATCATTCTTTACTACTTCATTATTACTCTTATATGATATATTCCCACATTTTCTTAAATAGCCTCTTTGTTCTTGAGCTAATGAAGAAAATCTTATTACAGTTCCATAATGTCCTGGTTCAATATTAAGAGCTTCTAAAATCATAATACATGCCATTGAATTTCCACCTGGGTTATCAATTACATCTATAATAAAATTATTTACTCCTTCATTTCTATATTCTTTAATATCTTTTATCACAGTTTCTAAATAAGAGTTAATTTCACAAACTCCTAATCTTATATACCCAGTTTTATCATCTATCTTTTTAATATAAATACTATTATCTCTATTACTATCATCAGTAACTTCATTAAACTTTACTTCTAAATTCTCCTCTAGTTCACCATTCTTTATAGTTAAATTAATACTGTTATTATTTATTCCTAAACTTTCTAAAAAATATATTTCCTTAGAATATCTTTCTATATTTCTAGCTTCCGCAATTTTATTTTCTGCTGGAAATGTTTCTTGTATCATTTCAACTATTTTATTTATATCTACATTTCCTATTTTTTTAATAATCTTATTAGTTAGTTTCTTATCTTTATCAAGTAATATTAGCTTTCCATCTTTATACTTCCACTCTACATCGAGAAACATATTTCCATTCCACCAAAGAGATGTATGTCCATCTTCTATTGATGATAAGTATTTTGATATTTCCTTTTGCAAAATCCCAACAGTCATACTAGAATTACTTACACTCAAAAGTTCTTTTTTTGAATCATAATACTTTTCAGGTACTTCCCCAAGAAATATAGGATGTGTTTTTTCTACTATTTCTATAATATTCTCAATATCTTCTTTTACTTCTTCTTCAGATAATTCTTTATCTAAATCTGGATCTCCTATACTTTCAAACTCCTTAACATTGTAAATTGAAATAGGTTGATTAATATATAAATATGCAAAAAATCCCCCTACTAATAAAATAATACTTAATACAGATACTCTAATTACTTTCCAAATATTCTTTTTCAATTTTACTCCCCCTGTAAAATTAATATAGGTTCTTAAACATAACGCTCTTTTCCAAATATTATTATAATTAATTATACTCATTACTATCCAATAAATTCAATAGCTTTAATAATTAGTAATATGTGCTTTTTACAAACCATTTATATCCTATAGTTATCTCATATGGTTTTGATGTAGTTTGAAGTTTTTATATCCAAACACATAAATATATTATTAAATTCTATGTATTCCATTTTTTGTTTTAGTTATTTTATAAATAAATATTTCATAGTTATTATATAAAGATTTATTACTATAAATATAAACTATTAGGAGAGTACATAATGAATTGGATTAAGATAAGAAATTTTATTGTAAATATTAGTGATAATGATGACTATATTATGAATAATTATGAAAGATATACTCCATTTATAATTTTATTTTTATTATTTTTAACAATATTAATTTCAAAAGATTTTATTAGATATAATTCAAAGTTAGAAAAAAATATAAGATTAGCATTTTCATTTATTACTGGAATCACGATAAGTTTTTATTATATAGGAAATTGGTTAATACTTGGTATAGATATAAATAACTTACCTTTTCATCTATGTTATATTTGCACTATATTATCTATAATCTTGGCATTAAATAAGAATAAAAAAATATTTAATTTTTTATTAGTTTGTGGTGTTATTGGAGGGTTAAGTAGTTTTATAGCAATGGATTTATCTTTATCTTCAAGTTATTTTAAATACTATAAATTCACATTAAGTCATATAGCAATAATAATACTACCTATATATTTTATTGTAATTCATAATTATAAATTAAAAACAAATGAGTTATTAGAGGTTTTTATACAGATGGAAATATTATCTATAGATTTGGGAATATTTAATAGCTATTTTAAAACTAATTATTTTTTTGTAAGCTTTACTGATAATTTTGCTGCTCAAGGTACTATATTAGAGGGGTTAGGGAATGGATATAAATATTTTATTAATTTACAAATAGTTGGTCTTATATATTTTTTTACAATATTTATAATGCTAAAGATAATAGAAGTTAGGCAAGTATATCAAAAAAGATTGTAGTCTGCACTACAACCTTAAATAATCTAAAATTCTCTTCTATTTTGTTCTTTTTTTGCTCTTCTACAAGATATACATCTTGTTAGTTTATTTGTGAATCCTTTCTCTTGGTAGAATTCTTGTTCTCCTACTGAAAATATGAATTCGCTTCCCCAATCTTTGCATATTAAATTTTTATCCGACATAAATATTCTTAATAAAATTAAAGATTCTAAATCCATATATAATCTTTAATTACTACCAACTAAATTAGAATTATCTATAGATTTCATTTTCTTAAAGTAATAAAGACCTAATGGAATTGCTGCTGCAAGCCATGCTATTGGATCAGCTAAACATATTCCAGTATAGTCAATAAATCTTGGTAATGTAAATGCTACAATTGCTCTAGCTATAAGTTCATAGGCTCCTGCCATCATAGGAACAAAGGACTCTCCCATGCCTTGAAGGGCATTTCTATATATAAATATTAATCCTAAAGGAATAAAGAATACTGCTGAATAATTTAAGCATTCTTGTGCATAAGCTAGGATAGTTGCATCTGGATTTTCTATAAATAATCCTACAAAGAACTTTCCACCAAATACTAATATAAGCCCTGCTAGAATACTAGTAATTATAGATATTTCTGTACACTTCTTTACCCCTTCTTTTATTCTTGCGTATTTTTTAGCACCTAAGTTTTGTCCACAATATGTTGCCATTGTAACTCCAAAGGTAATAGCTGGTTGCATTACTATTTGTAATACCTTAGAAGCTGCTGTGTATGCAGCAATTACTGTTGAACCAAATACATTTAAAGCTCCTTGTACTATCATTATTCCAAGTGCAGTTATTGAAAACTGTAATGCCATTGGAATTCCTATTTTTAAATGTTTTATATACATTCTTCTTTTAACTTTAAAATCTTCTTTTTTAAGTCTTAATATTTTATATTTTTTATATGTATATACTAAGCATAAAATACTTGATATTCCTTGGGAAATAACTGTGGCATAAGCTGCCCCTGAAACTCCCATATTAAAGTTTACAATAAATACTATATCTAAAACTATATTTAAAATTGAAGCTATTATTAAGAAATATAATGGCGTTTTACTATCACCTAATGCTCTTAGTATACTTGCAAACATATTATATGCAACTGTTGCAATTGTTCCCCCATAAATAATGATAATATAGCTATAAGCATCATTCATTATATTTTCTGGAGTATTCATTAGGTTAAGTAATGGTTTTGCAAAAATCATACTTATAATTGTAACTATAATAGTTGCTATTAAAGATAAAACTAAAGTACTAGCTGTAGCCTTTTTAAGCCCTATCTCATCCTTAGCCCCAAACTTTTGAGATATTAATACAGCAAACCCACTAGTTAATCCAACAACAAACCCATTAATTAAAAAAGACATAGAGCCTGTTGTACCAACAGCTGCTAATGCATCTACTCCAACAAATCTACCTACTATTATGGTATCAACCATACTATAGAACTGTTGAAATATATTCCCTATTAATAAAGGTATTGAAAACAATAATATTAATTTTACTGGACTACCAGTTGTCATATCTTTTGTTAGTTCTTTATTCATTGCTTTACTCTCCTATATTATACTTTCGATTATATAGAATAACATCTTTTTTTAAATTAATAAACCCTTAATTTAATATTTTTTCTTATTATAATCTATATTATGTTAAGTAAACTTAGGCTGCCCAAAGGACAGCCTAAGTTATAGTTAATGCAACGTCTTTTAAATTAACAACATATCTTAACCAAAAATACTTCAATAAGATTTTTCCCCTATATTACATATTAAAAAGTTTTTCATTATTTCATTTTTTAATTCTAATTATCCATTACGCATTATGCATTATGCATTAGTTCTATCTTCTTCTATGTCTCCTAGATGAATCTCTACTTCTATTTAAATTAGAGTTGGTACTTCCATTGCTGTTACTTCCATTGCTGTTTCCACCATTCATTGAACCAAATAGCATTGATAATGGGTCCATTTGAGAATTTCCTTGATTATTCATATTATTTCCACCGTTCATATTTCCATTATTCATATTATTTTGTGTTCCTTGATTTCCTCCCATTAGCATACTCATTAATTGATTCATATCTATACTATTATTCATACCTTGATTTCTTTGCTGATTCATTTGCTGATTTCTTTGCTGATTCTGTTGCTGATTTGGTTGCTGAAGGTTTAAACTATTCATAAAGTTTGCCAAAGGGTTATTCATGTTATTCATGTTGTTCATATTTCTATTTTGATTAGGCATATTCATATTATTTCCACCCATTAACATACTTAGCAGCTGATTTATACCATTACCTTGATTGGCATTGTTTCCTTGAGGCATTCCATTCATTCCTGGCATTCCACCTCCCATACCACCCATTCCTGACATTCCATTCATAAGCATAGATAGTGGATTATTCATTTGTCCTTGAGAGCCTTGTCCTTGACCACCCATTCCGCCCATCATTGATCCCATGAGCATATTCATAAGTGGATTTCCACCTAATCCTCCAAGTGGATTACCTCCGCCTCCCATGTTAGGAATTCCACCTCCCATATTAGGCATTCCGCCTCCCATTAGCCCTCTAAAAAGCATATCCATCATTTGCATATGGTTATTCTCCTATTATATTACTATTAATATATATGTATTTATCTTTATATGCTTTTGCTACATTTAATGAAAATTTAATTGTTAAAAATAGTGAATGATTATTGATAGATTCTTCCAATTATTATACTAAAAGTACTATTCCAAACTACCACTTAAAAATATAAAAAAATGATGTAGTAGATTTACTTTTATAAAATCTTCCTACATCATTCCAAACTCTTATTAATAATCTAGCCCTCAATCTCTATAAAATAAGACTATCTAATTTCTCCATGTATCTCCTTATTAGTTATATCAATTACATTATTATATTCATCAACAAATACAATTTTAGGTTTATGCTCTTTTATCTCTACACTGTCAACTTCGCAATAAGCCATAATAATAATTTTATCTCCTTTTTGAACACATCTTGAAGCTGCTCCGTTTACGCATATCATTCCACTTTTTCTTTCTCCGGTAATAACATAGGTCTCAAATCTATTACCATTATTAATATCCACTACTTGTACTTTCTCATTTTCAAATATTCCTGCTTCTTCCATTAACTCAGCATCTATAGTTATACTACCAACATAATTTAAATCTGATTCTGTAATCATCGCTCTGTGTATTTTCCCTTTTAACATTGTGAATCTCACTTTAATATCCCCCCCCATTTATAAATATATGAATTTATATGGCTATTCTTAAAAATATATTAATACTAGGTAATATCTATATTTATAATATTTTTTTATATAGATTAACTTTTCTATCAGCTTTTACTGGAAAATCAGCTCTTAATTTATCTATATTTATTGAAATATCTTCAAAAATAATACCCTCCTCATTTGATAATTCTTTTAACTTATTACCTAATGGATCAAAAATACAACTATCACCAGAATAACATAGCCCATTATTTTTACCTACTGAATTTATACCTAATATATATACTTGATTTTCTATAGCTCGTGCTTTTAACAAAGTTATCCAATGTTCCTTTCTCTCTTGTGGCCAATTAGCAGGAATAACAATAAGTGATACCTTGTTGGATATTGATTGAAATATCTCTGGAAATCTCAAATCATAACAAATAAATATGCTAATGCCTAATCCATTTATTTCACAATGATTTATTTCATTACCTGAAATAAAATACTTATCTTCACCAGCATAACTAAAAGGATGAATTTTTATATAATCTAATATCATGTCTCCCTTAGAATTTATAATTGAGTAGTGATTTTCAGCCTTATCAGAATTACCCTTAACCCATCCAAAACCAATGCTTATATTATTTTCTATTGACTTTCTTTTAATGAACTCAATGGTTTCTCCATTTATCTCTTTAGTTTTCTCGATATTCATAGAAAAACCTGTAAAACTCATTTCTGGGAAAAATATTATATCAGCAGACTCTAAGGCAGCTTCTTTTATATACTTATTAGCTTTTTCGTAATTCTTAATCTTATCTTCCCAAGTTATCTCCATTTGACAAAGTGCTACTCTCAGTTTCATTTCCCCCTTCCTTATAAGCATCTCAATTATCAAATTTAAAAAGCCATCATTGATGGCTCAAAAACAAATGCAATAAGAACCTTTTAATAATGATTTTCCTATTCAACACCTTTTAATGATTCTATCATATGAATCTTGTTTACTTTTCCTCTTAGCAATATGTTTGATATTATAGTAACTAAAAGAGTTATTACTATAGCTATAATTACTGCTTGTAGATTTAATTTTTCTGGTGTATAAGAACTAGCTGCAGATAGTGTTCTTGCAAAACCCTTATAAAAATAATTACATATCGGTAATGTAATTATTATTGAGAACATAGTTATAATTATATTTTCAAGAAATATTAGGTTATTTATTTTACCCTTTTGATATCCTAATACTTTTAACGTAGCCAATTCATGTGTTCTGTCAAAAATATTGATTGAAGAAATAATATAGATTGATGAATATGAGAATACAATGGCACTTATTACAAATATAATCATAAGTGGATAGTTATCAGTTACATTATCATCAAATATTTTAATTAAATCATCTTTTGAGCTAACTTTATATACTGAATTATCATCATTAAGAAAATCGTATCCATAATCTTTATATTTATCATCTTCAAATTTTAATAGTAGAGTACTTGGATTAAATTCAATGTCAAAGCTTTCTAGATATGTTTGAGTACAATAAATTGATTGACCTAAATACTGTACCGATATTCCTGTAATCTTAACTTCTACTTCTTTATCACTTAAGTTAGGTAATAAAAATTTTAATTTTACGGAATCCCCAATATCTAAATTATATTTATCCGCATATGACTTAGATATTATTACTCCTGTATCATCCAAGGCAACTTCATTTTCTTTATTATCATAATTAACAATAAGTGTATTATCTTTTTCTGAAACAACTAAGAGTGTATCCTTTTTATCATTATCTTTAATAAACTCTACTGGTATTTCATTAATTTCATACTTTTCTTTAATTCCACTTGGTAGCTTATTAGTAGTAAAATCTATTGAACTATTATAATCTACTCTTAAGTCATATTGATAAGTCTTATCAATTTGCATTCTCATATCATTCACAGAAATTCTATATCCAAAACCAACAATTAAAAGTAAAATACAAACAACTATTCCTATTGCAGTCCCCAAAGTTCTTTGCTTTGTCAAAAATATATTTCTTAGTATTATTTTATTTCCAAAAGAAATTTTATTCCAAACTGTTGTAAACCTCTCAATAAATATTTTTTTTGAGTTCTTAGGTGGTTTTGGCCTCATTGCCTGAGCTGCACATTCTCCAAGTATTTTTCTTCCAGACAAATATGAAGCTATAGCGCCTAAAATACTAGCTGAAATTAAGTTAATAAATATTGTCATAACATCTATTTTTGCATTAAAATCTGGAAATGAGTAATATTTTTCAATTGTATCTAGTATTATTCCCCTAAATATAATTGTACCTAAGATAGCCCCAGTCAAGCATCCTATAATAGAAAGAACACTTGAATATCCTATATAATGTAATACTATATTTCTATTTTTAATACCTAAAGCTTTCATAATACCAATTTGACTTCTTTGTGAATTTACAATTCTTGACATAGTGGTAAATATAATTACAGATGCAACTATGAAGAAAACCATTGGTAAAATCATAGCTGTTCCTTTATTACTTGCTACCATTGCATCTATTTTGGAATTACTAATAGTTCTTCCTTTTATTAATTGATATATATACGGTAGATTGCTAGATTTTTCTTCTATTTGATCAGCTATTTTCTCTACATCGTAATTATCTTCAATATCTATAATTAACTCATTGTAGTAGTGCTCACCAATAATGTCAGTTATCTTATTATCAGAGATATATGCAAACCCGTATAATTTATGATTAGGATATATTGTTGAGTTATCCTTAACAGCAAATGCATGTTCAACATTTTCACAAAGACCACTTATTTTAAATTCAAAATCTTTATCATTTATTTTAACTATAAACTTATCTCCGATTTTATAATTATTTTCTTTAGCATAATGTGAGTCTACTAGTATTTCGTCCTTGCTAATTGGCTTTTCACCGTCAATAATAACTATCTTATTTATTTGGTTATGACTTGGGATTGAATGTATTTTTAAATCTGATGTTGTATTATCTTTTACTTGTGATGCATCAAATGTGAAACGTCCTTCTATTCTTTTTATTCCATCTATTTTATTAAATATAGAAATATCATCTATTGATATATTTCTATAGTAGGAATATAAATCAGCGCTATTATATTCCTTATTATATTTATCTGAGTAAGAACTTAAACTCTTAGATATATTGGATAATCCTGTAGATATCAATGCTCCAATTGCAATAACAATTATAATTGCCATAAATTGTCCCTTAGAGTTTTTAATATCTCTTATTGATTTTAAAAGTAATTTTTTCATTACCATTCAATCTCCTCTATAGACTTTTTATCTTCATTAATAGTTATGCTTTCTACAATACCACTCTTAACTTTAATTACCTTATCTGCAATAGGAGCAATTGCTGAATTATGTGTTATTAACACAATACACTTTTTAGTTTGTGTATTTATATCCTGAAGTAATTTTAATACTTGCTTACCTGTTACATAGTCTAGCGCCCCTGTTGGTTCATCACAAAGTAATAGCAATGGATTTTTAGCAATAGCTCTTGCTATTGCTACTCTTTGTTGCTCTCCCCCTGATAATTGTGATGGGAAATTGTTGAGCCTGTCTCCAAGCCCAACTTTTTCTATTATATCTTTTGCATCTAAGTGATTTTTGCACACATCAGAAGCGAATTCAACATTTTCCAAGGCTGTTAAGTTTTGAATTAAATTATAGAATTGAAACACAAATCCAACTTTCTCTGCACGATAACCTGTTAGTTTCTTTTCATTTAACTTTGTAATATCAATATCATCAACTTTAACTTCTCCAGATGATGCATTATCCATCCCTCCTAAAATATTTAAGATAGTACTTTTTCCAGCACCACTTGCCCCTAAAATCACTACAAACTCACCTTCACTGATTGAAAAGTCTACTCCATTTACTGCTTTTATTAATACATCACCTATTTTATATTCTTTAGTTAAATCTTTTACTTCTATCAAAACTTTTTCCATTTATCTATCTCCTCTATAAACTTAATTTAACAGCACTGCATATTTAATTAAAACTAGTTTTCTAGAAATATCTCACTCATTTTCTTTTATCATCCTTACCTATTCTATAAAAACACTTACTAGACTATAAATATGATTTGATATTTCCTCTTTTATTTCATCTACTTTGTTTGGATCACAGAATAAATTAATAACTAGTCTATCCTCCTTAATTTTTATACTAATATTGTTGAACATTTTATTTGTATTAAAAATATTGCTTTTGTCAATTATTTCTTCATCTTCCAAAATTAAATCATAAAATTCTATATAATTAAATATTGGAACATCTAAGTAGTTTTCATATATTTCATTAAATATATTATCAACCCTATTTAATTTTGACTTTAACTTTCTTTGAGACAATAGTGTTACAAAATTAATATTTTTCTCTTTGGCGAAATTTAATAATTCCTTTACATCTTCATAGGACATATCCCCATTCCTTTTTATAGTTAATGGTAATATATCAATAAATTCACCAATTGTATTATAATAATTATTGCCTACATAACTTCTTCCTTGATTAAGTAACACCAATGGTACATTTTCAATTTCAAAACTTTTTTGTAATATTTTTACAAAGATATTTAATGATGCTTCCCAATGATTATTTATTATATAGTTTTTAACCTCTTTCGATAACTTTATATTTATTTCAGATTTTTTTAGTTCACTGCTATTAAGTTTATAAAAATACTCTTTATAGGCATCTTTAAAATTATTAAGGTTAAATTTTTCTATTATTTCTTCTTCAGTTACATTCATTGGCCCCTTCATTAATTGTTTAACATAATCAGAGTATTCTAACATATTATCTTCTTTTAGGTGTCCATTGTTAGAATATGCTCTTAATATATTGGCTTTAAGTATTTCACTACTCATTCCATCGAAAATTAAATGGTTGCAGGGTATATAAATTTTATATTTTTCATCAGACAACTTTATAATTACTACTGAATAGAGTAATCTGTTGTAAGTTTTTTCATTTATAGATAAATTTTCCATATAAAACTTGCTAAGGATATTGTCTTTAAAGTTATCCTTAAATTCTTTATCTTTTTTTTCTAAGTTGACATAGGGTATACTAAGCTCATCCACTTTTCCATATTCCTGTATTTTAATTTCATTATCTAATTTAATAATAGTACTTCTAAATACTCCTTGGCTATTAATTACACTAATTATACTTTTTCTTAGTAAGTTAATATCAATATACTGATTTAAGTTTATAACATCTCCACTTAATGTATTGTTTAATTTTATTGTTACATCTTGTATAGCAGATATATTATATTCCTTAACTACGCCTGTCTGTAAAATGTCATTATTAAATTTACTAATTTGTTTTAATAAATCTACTTCTATATCTTTGATATCTAAATCTTCATTACTTTCCTCTTCTATACAAGAACTAACTTTTTCAATACTTTCTCTAGCAATACAATTATTATACATATTTCTTATTGTTTGATAATAAAATATATCCTTAATAGCTATATTAATTCCCTTTAAACTCAAAATTTGACATAATTTTACAGCAGAAAGTGAATCCATTCCTATATCAAATAAATTTTCATTAACTCCAATTTTTTTAATTCCTAATATTTCTTCACAAACATCCTGTATTTTAGCCTCTAATTCATTGATTGCTGCTTCATAGGTTTCTCTTATATTGCTGATATCAGTTATTTCTGGTAATAAATTTTCATTAACTTTTCCACTTGAAGATAGTGGCATTTCATCTAATGGTATAAAATAAGAAGGAATCATATACTCAGGTAATACTTTTTTTAATTCATTCTTTATTTTATTTAATTTGTAACATTTATCTGACACATAATAGGCTACTAGATATTTTGTATAATTATTTTCCTTATCTATTACTGCAACATTTTTAATTCCTTCTAAACTTAATAGATTATTCTCTATTTCGTTGATTTCTATTCTAAATCCTCGTATTTTAACTTGATTATCTAATCTTCCCAAGTATTCTATATCTCCATTTGGAAGCCATCTAGCTAAATCACCTGTTTTATATAATTTACTTCCTACTTCATAGGGATTATCAATAAACTTATCATTGGTTAATTGTTTTCTATTTAAGTATCCTCTAGCAAGTCCAACTCCACTTAAACACAATTCACCTGGTACATTTATTGGACATAATTCATTTAAAGTATTGAGTATATATGCCTTGGTATTACTTATTGGTTTTCCTATAACAATTTTATCTTTAACATTTTTTATTGAGTAATAAGTTGAATATACAGTTGCTTCGGTAGGTCCATATAAATTTTCAACTTTAATATTTCTGTCTAATATTTTTTGTACTTTTATACTATCATTAAACTTTAGTGCTTCTCCAGCTGTTAAAATATACTTTAAACATTGTATATCATCAATATTATCTAACTCTGATAAAAACAGATTAAACATACTTGATGTAAAGTTAATATGGGTAATACTGTATTCTTTTATGGTATTTATTATTTCTTTTGGGTCTTTTTCATAACCATTTTTTAATAATACAAGTGTTCCTCCCCCCATAAACCACCCGAACAATTCAGTAACTGAAACATCAAAAGTAAAATTTGTTTTTTGTATATATCTTCCTGTACTATCTATTGGATACATAGTTTGTAATGCAGTCAGAATGTTCACTACACTTTTATGAGTAATTTCAACTCCTTTAGGTTTTCCAGTAGATCCCGATGTATATATTATATATGCTAAATCATGGCAATTGCAATATTTTCCCATATTTTTGTTGATTTCTGTATTACTATTTATATTTTTCATATTCAATACATTAATATCAAAATCATTGATATTATCATTTGTTAACAAAATTTTTGCCATACTATCCTCTAGTATATAGTCAAGTCGCTCTTTAGGACATTTTGGATCAACTGGTAAATAACCTGCTCCAGCTTTTAATATTGCCAATATTCCTATTATCATATTTATAGAACGCTCCATCTTTATTGCAATAACATCTCCAGCTTGAATATTATTTTTTCTTAAACCTGCTGCTAATGAATTTACTCTTTCATTAAGTTCCATATAAGTATACTTCCTGTTCTCATCTATAACTGCAATAGACTCTGGTGTCCTTTGAACTTGCTCTTCAAATAATTTATCTACTGTTTTATTTATATTGTATTCCTTTGCTGTGTTATTAAATTCTGATAACAACTTTAACTTTTCATCATTCCCTAAAATATTAATATCATTTACTTTAACATCATGATTAGCTACTATCTCATTAACTATATTCTCAAAATGTTCTTTTATCTTCATGACATCCTCTGTTGAATATACTTCTTCATTATATTTAAAATCAATATTTATTGTTTTATCTTTAGCCACTATAATATTAAAATCATAGTTAGTATCATCTAGCATATTGCTTTTAAGTATTTTTATGTCTCCTTTTTTTGAAACTTCTTTATTTAGTCCTTCATTATCTATAGGATAATTTTCAAAAGCAAAGATACTATCTATAAGATTCCTTTTTACTTGGCTAAAATTTTGTATTTCATTCAATCCTAAATAATCGTATTTACTATTATCCAAGGTTGTATTATTGATGTTTATTAGCAATTCTTTAAATGACATATCTTTAGTAAATTTTATTCTTAATGGAATCGTATTTATAAACAATCCTACAATACCTTCGATACCTTCAACTGGATGATTTCGCCCAGATACAACATAACCGAATACTACATCATTACAGTTGTTGTATTTTTTTAGTAATATTGCCCATATACTTTGTATTATTGTATTTTGAGTAACTTTATACTGTTTTGATATTTTATTAATCAAGTGAATTTTTTCCTCATCTAATACCAAGGATACTTTTTTATTAATCACTATATTATTAGTATTTGACTTTTCAAATGGTAATTTAGTTACTTGGTTAAAATCAATAAGATAATTTTTCCAATACTCCTCTGCATTTTTTCTATTTTTAGTATTTAACCATTTTATAAATTCAGAATACTGCACAGGATTATTTAATTTAATATCATATCCTGATTTTGTAACATTATAGACTTTAAATAATTCATTCAATATTAAACCAATACACCATCCATCCATCAAAATATGGTGTGTATTTAAAATGATTGTATATTTATTAATCTTTCTTTTTACCAAAATCAATCTCATTAATAAATCTTGATTTAAATTAAATACCTTTTTTTTGTATTTTTTAATAAGTTCATCAATATACTCACTCTCATTTATAGTATCATCACTTATATTAAGATATTCTAACTCAGCTCTCCTATATTTATAAACAATTTGCATGTTTTCTTTAAATGATGAATAGTCAAAAACTGTCCTTAATATATCATGTCTTTCTAT
Source organism: Bacillota bacterium (assembly GCA_023445445.1). Classification (GTDB taxonomy): domain Bacteria; phylum Bacillota; class Clostridia; order Clostridiales; family Clostridiaceae; genus Clostridium. The sequence continues at coordinate 34,528 of JAEXLD010000096.1, read as the reverse complement.
TATAATATTAAATGCTTGTTCTAAAATATCTCTATCAATGAAGCCTTCTATATCTAAGCTCATTATAATATTATAAGAGTCTTCTCTGTCAGTTAAAGTATGATACAAAATTCCTTCTTGTAGAGGAGTAAGTTTATATATTTTTTTTATTGTGTTTATTTTTTTCTTATATTTCTCTAATTCTACAATAGTTATAGGCTCATTAGTCAAATCTGATATTGTAATTTCTGGAATTGTTTTCTCAACACAGTGATTAATTATATAAAGCAAGTTTTCTTTATAATTATAAAGTAATTTTTGTATAATTTTATCCTCAAATTCCTCTGGATCATACTTAACACTAATATTTAATCTACCATTCTCTACTCTTCCTTCAAAATCTAATAAATATAGACTTACGTTATTCTCTGAAACCTCATTACCATATGTTGAATTAGATAATCTAAAGATACTATTAGTAGTGTCATTACCTATTTGCCCTAAATAATTAAAAGATATTTCTGGCTCTATACTGCGGTTTATATCTAAATCTGAAAGGTGTTTAATTATCCCATATCCAACTCCTTTATTAGGAATTCTTTTTAACATATCTTTTGTATTTATTAACGTATCAATAATATTATTTGATACATTTAAAACCAATGGATATTGTGATGTAAACCAGCCTATAGTTCTACTTAAATCCATTTTTTCAAATATTTCATCTCTTCCATGGCCCTCTAAGTTTATTAATGTATTCTCACATTTAGTCCAATTACTTATTGTAAATGCCAATGAAGATAATAAGATATGGTTTATTTCAGTATTATATGCTTTATTTGAATTCTTAAGTAACCTATTAGTATCTAAAATATTCAATTCAAAACTCTCAATGGATAAATCTTTAATTGCTCTAATTTTTTTATCTTTTTGTTTTGGAAGATTAACCCTATTACAATCTAGCATATTATTCCAAAATGCAACTTCTTTCTCACAATCTACAAATTCTAAATATTCAACTTGCCTATCTGCCCACTCTTTAAATGAAGTAGTTTTATAAGGCAGTATTGCTTCTTCTTCATTCTCTAGTTTTCTATATATATTTTCTAAATCTTCAATTAATATTCTCCAAGAAACCCCATCTATTACCAAGTGATGTATTACAATTAATAATTTATCTTCTACATTACTTTTAAATAAACCAAGTTTAATTAATGGTCCATTTTTTAAATCAATAGAGCTTTGGATTTCGTTACATTTTTCCAATATTTCTTTTTCTTGTAGATTATCATATACTGTTAAATTATAAAAAATCCCTTCTATATCTCTATTTACTTGTATAACATCTTTATTGTTTTTTAAATATATCATTCTTAACGCATCATGGTGTACAACAATTTTATTAATTGCCTTGTTTAATATTTCTATATTAAATCCATCTTCTTTAATAATCATAATTGATTGGTTGAAATGATGTTCATTTTCAAATCCTTTGTTAAAGAACCATTTTTGTATTGGACTCAATTTTAACTTCCCTTTTATTGTGTCTTGACTAATTATGCTACTATCTTTTATTATAAACTTACTTAATTTTTTTATTGTTGAATTTTCATATAAATTCTTTATTTGAAAACTATATCCACTTTCCTTAATCCTTGAAGTTAGCTGAATTGCTTTTATTGAGTCTCCACCCAAATCAAAAAAATCTTCATTTATGCCTATTTTATTTGAATTTAATATTTCTTCCCAAGCTTTAACTAATATTTCTTCCACTTCATTCCGCGGAGCCTCGTACTTAACTCCAGAATCTATTTCTTTTCTCGGATCTGGCAATAATTCCTTGTTTATTTTCCCATTCATAGTTAATGGGATATTTTCTAACTGAACAAAATATGATGGTATCATAAAATCTGGCAATGATTTCTTAAGTTCATTTTTTAAATCACTTACATAATATTTAATATCTGATTTGTAGTAAGAACATAATGCTTTACTATTTCCATCTTCTATTGCTATCACTCTATTTTCCATTATGCCATTTATCTTGGAAATAGCTTTCTCAATTTCAGCTAACTCTACTCTAAATCCTCTTATCTTAACTTGTTGATCAAATCTATCTATAAACTCAATATCTCCACTTTCTAACATTCTTACCAAATCGCCTGTCTTATATAATTTTTCTTCTATACAATAAGGATTTGTAATAAATTTTTCTTGATTTAATTGCTGATTATTTAAATAACCTAATGCAAGACCTTCCCCCCCAATACATAGTTCACCTGGAACACCTATTGGATTAATCCTGTTATCTTTATCTAATATATATAGCTTTGTATTAGATAGAGCTTTACCTATTGGTACTGTACTATCATTATCATTAATCTCATTTATTGGATAATATGTTGCATATACAGTACTCTCTGTTGGACCATACACATGAATTATTTTATCTTTGCCAAGTATATTTAGTGCTTTTCTTGCATGAATTACAGATACACGTTCTCCACCAAATAGTATTTTTCGAATATTCTTCAAAGAAGATATATTGATATCTACCAGGGCATTAAATAGAGCCGTTGTCATAAATAATACATTTATCTTTTCTTCTATTAATAAACTTAGTTTTAGTAAATCTAAGACCTCTTCCCTATTAGGTATTACTAATTTTGCACCATTTAATAAAGCTCCAAAGATATCAAACACAGATCCATCAAAAACATAGCTTGATAATTGTAAAATTGTATCATCACTTGTAATTTCAATATAATTTGTGTTTCTTACAACTCTAATTACACTATACTGAGTAATTAATGTACCCTTAGGGTTACCTGTTGTACCAGAAGTATATATTAAATATGCTAAATTACTACTACTAAACTCTTTATTTAAATTACTATTATCATTTATATAAATTATACTGTCATTTAAACTTATTACTTCAATACCATATTGAATACTTTCTGAATACTTTTCCTCACATAATATTACCTTGATGTTCGCATCTCTGATAATGAATTTGGTTCTTTCTTCATTATATTTATGGTCAATAGGTACATATGAAGCTCCTATTTTTAGAATTGCAATAATTCCAATTATCATTTCTATTGACTTATCTACAATTATCCCTACTGAATCCCTCTCTTTAACTCCATATTTAATCAGCTCTCTAGCTACTGAATTACTTTTTTCATTTAATTCTTTATAAGTCAATATTTCATTATTGAATTCTATAGCTATTTTATTTGGGAATTTTAATACCTGTTCTTCAAATAGCTTACTTATTGTGCTATGTTTAGGATAGTTTGTCTTCGTATTGTTCAATTCTATTAATAATCTGTTCATTTCATTTTGGTTTAAAAAATTAATTTCACTAAATTTAACATTACTATTTGTTAAACAACTCTCTAAAGCACACTTGAACATATTTTTAATTATTTTAATTTCAGATTCAGATACCATCTCATTGCCAATAAAATTGATATTAATTGTATTTTCATATCTTGTAATTTTAAGAGTAATTAAATTGTGCTGTAAATCTGAAATTTCTTTAACTTGCTTCCCTGTATGAATATTATCCATTAAACAAAAGAAATTTACTTTTTCATTTATATTATTCATTTTATACATATTATCTAATGGGTAAAATTGATTTTTATATATATTTAGTATATTTTCTTTAACCTCCATAAGTATTTCTTTAAAGGTTTTATTATCATATAAATCAATTTGAGAAATTAAAAATTTGTTATTGCATACACTCTCTTTACTTTTAAAATATTGAGGAATACCAATAGCTATATTCTTACTTCCAAATCGTTTATATACACAAAGTTTATATATAGTTAATAAAATTAAATATATCATAAAGTCATTTTCTTTTGATAATTTCAATATTTTTTTTGATAGTGTAGAATCAATATCCATGGAAATATTTTTTTTACTATATCTACCTTTAGTCTTTTCGACTATTGCATTTTCAAATTCATTTAGAAAAATTCCCTGCCAATACTCCTTTGATTCCTTCAGTATCTCTCTCTTACTTTCTTCATAGACTTTCATATTCTCCTCCTTGTATATTTCACCATGTTTATATTACTAGATGAAATTTATTTACTAAAGAATAAAAGTACAGCATTGTTATACATAACTACAATCTATATATTAACTATAAAATATATAACTTAATTATTGTATAACAATGCTGATATTAAAACTCAAACTCTAATACTTCTTCATAAGAACAATTCATCTCTTCAATAATATTAGACTCTTCTCTATCTGTTATTAATTCTATATCTGATAATAATATTTCACGATTTTCACATGTAGTTCTTATTATATATTTATAATATTCCATTAATTTTTCTATTGTATCTTTAATATATAATGAATTTGCATAACTAATGCTTATGTGAATGTCATCCTCATGTTCTTCAACCTCTATTGTAATATCAAACTTCGCTAAATTATTATTTAATGATTTTTCATTTATCAATAAAGTATCCATATTCAATTCTCTACCCTCAAAATTTTGAACTGCAAAAATTATATCAAACAATGGATTTCTATTTTTACTTTTCTTTATTGCAAGTTTTTCTACCATTTCTTCAAACTGATAATCTTGATTTTCATAAATATTTAATAATTTTTCTCTTAATATTTTTAAATAATCATTAAAAATCAAATTACTACTTACAGTGCTTTTAACTGGTAATGTATTTACAAACATACCTATAACATTTTCTAATCCCAAATGATTTCTACCTGCTATAGGTGTTCCTATTATTACTTCTTCTTGTCCACTATACTTTGACAATAAAATATTCAGATTTGCTAATAATATAATATACATTGTATTTCCAGTTTCCTTCATCATTGTTCTAAGCTTAGATGATAGTTCCTTACCTAAATTAATAAATATATTATCTCCTTTATAATCCCTAAATTCAGGTCTTTCATAATCTGTAGGCATATTAAACTGTGGTATATTATCTTTAAACTCATTTAGCCAGTATTCTTCTTGTTTTCTAAAATCATCACTGTTTCTATAATTTAATTGCCACTCTGAATAATCTTTATATTGAATACTTAATGGCTTCAATCTATTTCCATTATATAATTGACTGAACTCCTTTGTTAGTATTGACATAGATGTTCCATCAGAAATTATATGATGCATATCCAGCAAAATAATATTTTTATTATCTTCAAGTTTTATTAATCCAACTCTTAGTAATGGAGCTTCATGTAAATTAAATGGTTTAATAAACTCATTTATTTTTGTATCTAAATATTCTTCATTACCTATTTGTATTTCCTCAACTTCAAATTTAATCTCTTCTGGACTACAAATTTTTTGGAAAATAGTATTGTTAATATTATGAAATCTAGTTCGTAATATCTCATGCCTATTTATGATTTTTGAAAATATTTCTTTTAGTTGTGACTTATCAATATTTCCTGATATATCTAACCTTACTGGCATATTATATACTATACTCTTTTCATTAACTTCTTGTATAATATACATTCTCTTTTGAGCAGAAGATGCCTCATAGAAGTCTTTTTCTTCCGAGATATTTATATTTTCTAAACTGGTATCTTCGCTTTTTATAATATACTCACTAAGTCCTTTTATATTGCCATACTCAAATATTACTCTTAATGGTACCTTTACCCCTAATTCTTTTTGAATCATACTAGCTAATATAGTAGCTTTTAAAGAATGTCCACCTAAATCAAAAAAACTATCACTTATTCCAATTTTCTCAATTCCAAGTACCTCTCCCCATATTTTAACTAATTTTCTTTGGATATTATTTTGGGGCTCTTCGTATTCTACTTTATTATCAAATTTATCCTCTAAAATTAATAATTTTTTTCTATCTACCTTCCCATTTTGTAATAAAGGAATACTACTTAATCTATTAAAGTATAATGGTATCATGTAGTCAGGTAATAATCTTTTTAATTCCTTTTTTATAGTGTTGCCTTCTAATTCTTTGTTAGAAACATAATATGCGGATAAATATCTATTTACCTCATCACCTTTATCAATTACTACACATTCTCTAATTCCATCTACCTTTAATAGATTATTCTCTATCTCTCCCATTTCAATTCTAAATCCTCTTATTTTAACTTGATTATCTATCCTTCCCATAAACTCGATGTTTCCATCTGGTAACCATCTTCCCAAATCTCCGGTTTTATATAAAACATTTCTATACTCGTATGGATTTAATATAAATTTTTTCTTAGTTAACTCTTCATTATTTAGATAACCTTTTGTAATTCCATCTCCAGATATACAAATCTCTCCTATTACTCCAATAGGAACAATTTTATTACTTTTATCAAGAATATATACTCTAGTATTATTGCTTGGTTTTCCAATTGGAACCATTTGTGTATTTGTATCATATGGAATATGATAATGTATTGTGTCATCAGAAACTTCTGTTTGTCCATATGCATTTAATAATTTAGTAGTATATCGACTATAAAACTTATTTACTAATTCTGCTGATACCTTTTCTCCTGTTAAAATAATATATTTCAATTTTTTCATTTTAATATCTTCTGGTTCCTTTTCTAGTTCCAAAAAGGAATTCAGTAATGATGGTATTACTTCAACTATAGTAATCTGGTTCTTTTCTACATTATTAAATAAATTATATCCGTCCATTATAGTTTCTTCATTATATAAATAAACTCTACACCCTAAAAATAATGGTGAAAATATTTGCCATATTGATGCTACAAAATTAAAACTTAAATTATGGCAACACCTATCATCCTTACACATATTTACTTCCTTTATTTTTGCTAAAGAATGATTTACAATTCCTTTATGAGAAATTAAAACCCCTTTAGATTTTCCTGTAGAACCTGATGTATAAATTAAATATGCACTAGCATCTGAGTCTACCTTATTTGTTAAATTTTCTCTTGATTTTTCTATATTTAAGTCTTTATTGTAAGTTACTACTGCCCCATCAAATCCTTCGTATATAAGATTTTTATTATTATTCAACACAACTTTTACTTTACTGTCATTTATTAATTCTAATACTTTGTTGCTTGGATACCTTCTATCTATTGGTAAACATATTGCATTTGCCTTTAGGGTTGCTATTATTCCAATTACCATTTCAATGCTTCTTTCAAAATTAAGTGCTATTACATCTCCTTGTTGTATCAAATAGTCTTCCTTTAATACTCTTGCTAATTGATTTGACTTCTTATTTAATTCTTCATAAGTAATTTCTTCATTTTCAAAAACCATGGCTATATCATGGGGATTTTTATCTACTGTTTCTTCAAATAGTTGAGGTATTGTCTTATCTTTTGAATATGCTATATCAGTATCATTAAATTCAACTAATAATTTATACTTCTCAGCATCATCTATAATTTCTACATCCTTTATCTTTGCAAATGGATCTTTATTTTTTGTTAAAAATTTTAGGATTGTGCTATAATATTCACCCCACCTTTTAATTGTTTCTTCTTTATATAGTGCTATTTTATAGTTTATATTTACATTAAACCTTCCATTCTCTTCTAGAACCTCAAAAGTAATGTCAAAATCAGAAGCCTTTACCTTATACTCATATTTCATTATTTCTAAGTTATCAACTTCTAACTTTCTCATATTCACATTTTCATAAATAAACATAACTTTATTCAGATGATTTTTTCCACTATTACTTTTATTTACTAAAAGACTGTAAGGATAATACATGTTAGAATAAGCTTCTAAACAATTTTTCTTTACTTCATCTAAAAATTCTGAAATTACCTTTTCATCATCTACAGTATTTCTTAATAATATTGTATTAGCAAACATTCCAATACTATCTTCAAATTCCCCTATGCCTCTGTTAGTTACAGGAGTACTTATAACAATATCATTATTACCCGACAACCTTTTTAGTAATATATTAAATGCAGCAACTAATACCATAAATAACGAACAATTATTTTCTTTAGCTATTTTTTTCAATTCATCAACAACATATTTTTCAATTTCAAATTTAACCGTATTACCTTTAAAGCTTATACCCGAATTTAATTTATAATCACTTGGTAAATCTAAAGCCTCAACATTATCATCAATTTTCTCTAACCAAAATTTTTCATTTTCAGTTTTCTCATGAGACTTCACATAGTTACTTTCCCAATTCACAAAATCTCTATATTGCTTTTTCAAAGGTAAGAGTCTTTCACCTCTATATAACATAATAAATTCTTTTGTAAATATATTCATAGATATTCCATCCGCAATACTATGATGGAAAATGAAAATTAAATAATTTTCATCTTTATTTACACTTATTAACACTACTTTAAACAATGGTGCTTTTTCTAAATTAAAATTTGTTATTGACTCATTAATTAAATCATTCAAATTATCCTTAATATTCATTTCTATTCTCTGAATATTAAACTTAACATCATTCAATACTTCTTGTCTTAAATCTATGCCATCAACATAAAGTCTAGTTCTCAAAGTTTCATGTCTTTTCACTATTTGATTTATAATATTTTCTGCTTTTTCAACATTTAGTTTTCCTATTATTTTAAAAATTGAAATTATATTATATGGATCTTCTTCGCTTGTTATACTTTGTGTAAATATTGCTTTTTGCATTAATGACATTTCAAAGTTTGATGCATTTTCTATTTTTACAACAGCTTCTTTCATCTCATTAAAATTCTTTTCTCCAAAGTATCCTGCTTCTTTCATTTCTTCTGTAGTTAATTTTATTGCTGAAATCACCTTTTCTATATCTTTATCGGAATGCTCTGTTGATAAAAAACAGTTCCTTCCTTCCCATATATATATTCCTTTTTCTAGCAGCCCATAGAAAAATATTTCAAAATCTCCTCTTAATACAAATCTGAATAATGATCCGAAGTTCACTACTTCAATAGGAATATTTTCATTAATAAAATATGAATTTATTTTTTCAGCAAATTTTTTTGTTTTTTCATTTAGCTTAGGATAAATAATATCTTTATTTTCTTTTATATACTTTAAAGTTGCATTTGCTGCTGCCATAGTTAATGGATGATGTGAAAAGGTTCCCGCTACAAAAGTTCTTTTTTCTTCACATGGTGGTACAGAATCATCTCCATAACTCCACATCCCCCCATCAATACTATCCATGTAATTTGACTTTCCAGCAACAATACCTATTGGCATGCCTCCCCCGGCAATTTTCCCAAATGTTACTATATCTGCTTTTATTCCAAAATATTCTTGAGCACCACCTGCCGCAATTCTAAATCCAGTAATTATTTCGTCAAATATTAATGCAATATTATTCTTTTCTGTTACTCCTCTTAAATTCATTAAAAATTCTTTAGGTTGCAGATCTGGTCTCCTACTTTGTACAGTTTCGACTAATACACCAGCAATATCATTAGAATTTTTTAAAATATAATCTATTGAAGACTCATCATTATATGGTAATATTATCAAATCTTTTATCATACTATCCATGATTCCAGGCGCCATTGGTATTGCTATCTTTTCACCTGTTTTAGAATTCGATGATAAGCCAAGAAATCCATCATATGTTCCATGGTATGCTCCTGAAAATATTACTATCTTATTTTTCCCAGTTATAGCTCTAGCAATCCTAACAGCTACCATATTAGCTTCTGTTCCAGAATTGTAAAATGCAACTCTTTCAACTCCTGTTAAATCACATATTTGCTCCGCAACTTGTCCAGCTAATCTTCCCATAGGTCCTAGTGGCATACCATTAATGATTTCTTCATTTAATGCCCTTTCAACAAATTTAGGTCTATGACCAAATAAGTTTACTCCAAACCCCATGGTAATATCTATTAACTCATTATTGTCAAGATCATAGATTTTTGATCCATAACCTTTATTAGCAACAATTTGATATATCATTTCTTTAAAAACAGGTCTAAATCCAGCTACATTTCTATTATTTGCATACATTTTTCTGTATCTTTGGGTATTTTCCTTAGAACTTTTAGAATAACTTGTGTACTTTTGTTCTATATTCTTTATATATTTTCCCTTTAAGTCATCTATTTTTTCTTGCATGCTAAAATCTAACTTTTTATATGGCACATAATAATCAGGTTTTCTATTTGCTATTTCATTGTTTATTTTTTCAGTATTTTTTTGTTGTAGCAACACACCATTATCTTTCGTAGTTTTATTCCCATGTGAAACATTTTTTAAAATCTTCAACTGTTCTTCCATAATTTTTATTTGACTCTTGAAAAGTTCTCGAATTTCACTACTATATCCATTAGATGATATAGTTTCTAAATAATCACTCTTAATTACCCTATCTCTATTATCATGTATATCCTTATCTTCATCTACGAATTTTAAACTACTATTAGTTTCATATAAATTTCTTAAAATATCTTCATCTACATTTTCTAATATATAAGCAACTATTTTTTCTAAAGTATCTAATTCAACAAAGAATTTACTCATAGATATTTCAAGCATATATTTTGAACTTATTTTTTTATTTAATTCAACTAATACCAATGAATCAAATCCTAAAGAAAACAAATTATTTTCGCTATGAATTTCCTCAACTTCTAACCATGTTAATTCCTTTATCATTTCCTTAAGATCTAATTCAACTTTTGCTTTAATATTTTTGTTATCTTCATTATTCTGCTGAATTTCTTTCATCTTAACCCCTTCCTCCTGTTTTTCTTCAATTGAATCTTTATTGTTTAAATGTGGCCAAAAACTCTTCTTCTGAAAACTGTAATTTGGAAGATTTAACTTAGACTTTTTATAGGTCTTGTGAAATAAATTCCAATTAAAATCTACTCCATTATGATACAATTGAACTATAGAGTTGAATAATTGCCTATAGGGTTCTACACCTTTCCTTAATGAAGGTACAAATTTAATGCTTTCATCATTTATACACTGGCTTGCTAATCCAGATAATGTAGCATCTCCTCCAATTTCAATGAAAATATTAACGCCAAGTTTTTTTGCGTTATCTATAGCTGCTTCAAAATTAACAGTATTGCATAAATGTTTAGCCCAGTATTGTGCTTTTCCAAAACATTCTTCTTTCTCTAAATTTCCAGTAATACTTGATATTATATTTATTTTTAACTTTGAAAACTCTATATCTTTAATAGCTTCAGCATATTTTTTCATGCAATCTACCATCATTGTAGAATGAAATGGTTGATTGATATTTAGTTGATTAATAAACACTTTATGTTTGTTTTGTAAAATTCTTAAAACTTCATCTACTTCCTTTGCTTCTCCAGATATGGTTACATTTTCTGGTGAATTTATCGCTGCTATTGAAACATTCTTACAACAACTCTCTTCTATGGCATCTCTTACATTATTAACATTTGTAAGAATACCAACCATTTTGCCACATACTGCTGATTCTATAATAACTTTACAGCGTATAGATACCATTTTTATTGCATCATCTAAATTTATAAGGCCAGAATAGCATGCTGCAACATATTCACCTATGCTATGCCCAATAACTACATAAGGCTTAATCCCCAATGAATCCCATACTTTTGTTAATGCATATTCAACTGAAAAAATTGTTGTTTGTGAATAAATAGGATTATATAACCCATCCTCATTATCACCATATAATCCATCTAATATGTCTATATTTAATACTTCTTTAAACTTTTCGTTGCACAAATTTAAAGCATCTCTAAATACTTTAGATGTCTCAAATAATTTTTTTGCAATTCCTTTATATAATGAACCTTGTCCAGTAAACAAAAATGCAATTTTATTGTTTTTGATATTTTTATTCAGAATGTAACTTTCACTTTTATCATTCTTCAATATATCATCAATTTTTTTTATAACTTCTTCTTTATTACTTCCTGTTATTCCAATTCGATATTTATTATAAGACCTGTTAATATTTGTTGTATAAGCTATATCACCTATATCTGTATCTTTTTGTAAAATATATTCCCTTATCTTTTGCAGATAAGAATATAATGAATTGTTACTTTTTGCTGAAATTGTAATTATATGATGTGGTAGTTTGTCTGGATTATTATCAATATATTCTTTAGGTGCTTCTTCAATTATTGCATGTGCTAAAGTTCCACTAAATCCAAAAGAACTTATACCCGCACGCCTTACTCTGTTAGAGGGTTCCCACTCAATTAATTCATCCACAACCCTTACACGATCCCAATTAATATTTTTATTAGGAGTATTAAAATGAATGTTTGGTGGTAATTGTTTATTTTGTAATGCCAATAATACCTTAATTAAACCAGCCATTCCTGCAGCTGCTTCTAAATGGGCTATATTTGCTTTAACTGTCCCAATAAGAACCTTTTTTTCTTTTTCCTTAAATACCTTTGATATTGCTTGTACTTCAATTAAATCACCTAGGGAAGTTCCTGTGCCATGAGTTTCAATATAATCTATATCATTTACATTAAGCTTTGCATTATTTAATGCTTCTATAATTACATTTTGTTGTGATACTCCATTTGGAGCTGTAAATCCATTTGTTTTTCCATCTTGTCCTACTGCTACTCCCTTTATTAATGCCAAAATTTCATTTTCATCAGTTCTGGCATCTTTAAGCCTTTTTAATATTACAACTCCACAACCTTCGCCTCGTCCAAATCCATCAGCTGAGTCATCAAAAGCTTTGCACCGTCCATCCTTTGATAAAGCATCAAACTTTGATAGTCCAACAAAATTTTCAGGCTCTAATAACAAATTTACTCCTCCAACAATTGCCATATCGCACTGATTATTTTTCAAATTATCAACTGCTATACTTAAGGCAACAAGTGATGATGAACATGCAGTATCACAAGCTATAGATGGCCCTTTAAAATCATAAAAATATGCTAACTTTCCCCCAGCACAATTATGTGATGTTCCTGTAGTTGAATATGTTGTTATATTGGAAATATCACCTGAAAACAACTCTTGCTTTCCATATTCAAACGAATTTATTGCAACATATACGCCTGTCCTACTTCCTTTTAATTTTTCAATATTCAAACCAGCATTTTCTAATGCCTCCCAACTCACTTCTAATAATAGCCTCTGTTGTGGATCCATAGATGTAGACTCAATTCCTGAAATTTCAAAATGAGTATTATCAAAAAGTTTTATATCTTCATCTAACAAGGCTGCATTTTTTGTAATCATACCTTTATTTTCATTATGATATTTTGCAGTGTCAAATCTATCTTCGCTAATTTCTTTAACTGTATCAACTCCATTAGCTAATACCTTCCAAAAACTTTCTGCGTCATTTGCCCCACCTGGAAAACGACAAGAGTATCCTATTATTGCTATATCTTGATTGCTTTCATTTATTTTTTTGCTTAAATAATTAATTTCATTATTTAACTCTTCTATTTTATTTGCAGCTTTTTTTAATATTGCTTTATATCTACCTTCATTATTTTCCATTTTCACCAACCTCATTCCAAATTACATATTTTCCTGTTGTCAATTACCCTCTTAATCTTCCCTGAACTTCTCTCTAAAGTATTAGGTAGCACTATATTTAATTTCACACTTACTCCTAATACAGACTGAATCTTAGATTTTAATAAACTACTTACTTCATCTATTTTTTTCTGTCCATGCATGTGTAATTCTTCTTTACCTTCTACTAATATTTCTAGTGTATCTAGATTATTTACTCTATCCACTACTAATAAATAATGTGGTTCAATATTCCTAGATTCTAATAATACACTTTCAACCTGAGTTGGATAAATATTAACTCCTCTAATTATAATCATGTCATCACTTCTTGCTAAACATTTCTCCATTCGTACTAAGGTTCTTCCACACTTACATTTTTTGTAGTTTAGCTTAGTTATATCTCTAGTTCTATATCTTATTAATGGTATTCCTTCCTTAGTAATTGTAGTTATTACTAACTCCCCACTTTTACCCTCTTCTAAAACTTCTAGTGTAACTGGATCAATTATTTCTGGTAAGAAATAATCTTCGTTTATATGCAATCCGTCTAATTCTTCACATTCAAATGATACTCCTGGCCCGATTATTTCACTTAACCCATAAATATCATAGGGTTTAATATTTAATTTTTCCTTCAATTGCTTTCTCATTGCCTCTGTCCATGGTTCTGCTCCAAATATGCCCACCTTCAACTTTAATTTACTTCTATCTATATCTTCTTTTTCTATAATATCTGCAATATGCAATGCATATGATGGTGTGCAAGCTATCGCTGTGCTTCCAAAATCTTCTAATATCTGTATTTGTTTTTTAGTATTTCCTGATGAAACCGGTATTATTGTAGCTCCTAATTGCTCACCACCGTTATTTAATCCTAATCCTCCTGTGAAGAGTCCATATCCATAAGAAACATGTATTATATCCTCTTTTGTAATTCCATAAGCACTTAATGATCTCGCTACTACTTCTTTCCATAAATCCAAATCACTATTTGTATAACCAACTACAACAGGCTTCCCTGTAGTCCCCGAGGAAGCATGAATCCTGCTTATTTTCTCCATTGGTACTGCAAATAATTTATATGGATAATTATCTCTTAAATCTTCTTTACTTGTGAATGGTAGTTTAGCTAAATCTTCAATTCCTTTTATCCTATCAATATCTATTCCTTCTCCATCAAACTTTTCTCTATAAAACTTCACATTATTATACACATACTTTACAATTTTCTTTAATCTATCACTTTGTATTTCTTCTAGTTCATGCCTATTGATACATTCTTTATTTTTATCTAATATCATCACTATACCTCATTCTCAATTAAATTTTTGACAATATAATTTCAGTAATCTCTTTAATATAGTCATTAATAAAAAAATGTCCACCTTTGAAATTGTAAATATCACATTCTTTCATAGTATGAATATCCCATTGTGAAATGCAATTTTGGGTTAATAAATCATCAACTCCATTTAAAACTGATATTGGAAATTCAAATTTATAGTCTCTATTAGAATATTCATATTTTTCAATGGCCTCATAATCAGCCTTAAGAATTTTAATAAATATATTTAATATTTCCTTTTGCTCTAACAACAATCTTGGCATACCACCTAAACTAAATACTTTCTTAGTGAATTCATCTTCTGGTAATAAATATGCATCTTCTTTTAAAACTGGTAAGTGTGGAGCCCCTCTTCCTGAAAAAAATGCGTGTTTAGGCTTATGAATTCCCATAATATTAAACTTATG
Source organism: Bacillota bacterium (assembly GCA_023445445.1). Classification (GTDB taxonomy): domain Bacteria; phylum Bacillota; class Clostridia; order Clostridiales; family Clostridiaceae; genus Clostridium. Next base: position 19,308 of record JAEXLD010000096.1, on the reverse strand, counting down.
TATAAGTTCATATGCTAAAATAGCCCCCATACTATGCCCAAAAATCATGAATTCACAGTCATTTATCTCATTCATAATAGTTATACTTATATCTTCAATCATGTCTTTCACATTGGTATATGGTTTTTCATTGAATCTGGCTCCTCGCCCTGGTAATTCTACTGGATAGATTTCTATATTATCATTTAAATACTGTCTCCACTTTAGATATATAGTTGCTGAGCCACCAGCATACGGCAAACAGAATAACTTTATCTTCTTCATTCACTCCCCCCCTTAATTAGTTATTAAATACATCTTTAAATGTTATGAACTTACTATTTATTGCATTCTCTCTAGACATTTTACTTAAACTATCACTTAAACTTACCTCAACAAAATTATCAATTCCCATATTACCTAACTTATATATTGTCTTTTTCCATTCCATTGAATTATATAAATTCGTTAACAATTCATTTCTTAATTCTTCTTCATTAACAATTATATTTTGAGTATATACTGACATAATAGGAATAGTGGCTTTACCAACTTCTAAGTTATTAATTAAATCCTTTACTGTTTCTATTCCTTTTAGTGCAAACTTTGAATGAAAAGCAAAGGGCACATCTAGTTTAATTGTTTTTAAAGCCCCTTGCTCTTCTGCAACCATCAAAATCTTATTTATAGCATTTTTTACTCCAGAAACCCCAATGCAATATTCAGCATTTTCACTAGATATTTCTAATAATTCTTCAAACTCTAAATCTTCAATTATTTCTACTATAGATTTATAATTTAACCCTATTATTGTAGCCATTGCTTCATTATCTCTTTTACTCTCTTTAGGATATTTATATATCCTTTCTAATACTCTTAGTCCGTCATTAAATGATATTGAACCAGTACATACCATAGCTGTAATTAGTCCCATACTATATCCTACTAGCATCTTAGGTTTAATATTATTTGCTAAATATGACTTGTAAATAATGCAATCACAAGTAAAAATTAAGATCCACTCTAAAAACGTATTATCATTGTCTGAAAGTGCATTATTAGTAGTATCCTCATAAATATATTCCTGTAAATCCACTCCTAACTGATCTATAATAATTTTGTAATACTTATTTAAAAGTTCTAATATGCTTTTATCCAAAGTTCTAATAATACTTCTATATTTACTTCCTATCCCTTCAAAAATAAATATATTTTTTGTCTCTACTAAATTATTCATTTTACCTCCCTACAACTATGTATAATATTATTAATTTAATCAACTTTAGATATAATCCTTTATATAATGGAGCTGTCGCAACATCTCCTAAATTAAAAATTTATAATATAACAGGTAGAATTTTTGCATTGTGCGACAGCCCCATCTTTTATATTTTTTAATAAATCATTATTTAGTCAATTAATGAAGTAATCTCTAATAAAATATCTTCTACAGTCTCATCAGATTTTACCTGATTTTCTTTTTCCACTTCTTTTTCTTCAATGCTATGGAAAACAATTATTTCTTCTAATAAATATTCAGATAACTTCCTTAATGATGGATAATTAAAAAATACTGAAATATCTATTTCTTCATTTATTAACTTCTTTATTTCATTTCTTATAGAGAATATTATTAAAGAATCAGCACCTTGTTCTGTAAAAGTTTTATCAATAGATAAATTATTAATATTATTGAAGCCCATTATTTCTGCAGTTATCTGTTGTAGCTTTTTCAATAAATATTCATTTCTATTTTCCTTATCTAAACTTTTTAAATTAAATAATAAATCTTCTTCATTAGTTGATTTATTATTTGTTAAATCTTTTTCTTCTATAAATGTTGATAAAAATTCTGTTACCTCGTCAACTCCAGTTTTCTCTGCAAACATTTTCCAATTAGCATCTGCTACTATAATTGAAGCAATATCTTTATTAAATACCTTATCAATCATTTTTTTACCTAATTCTTTTGAAATTGAATATAATCCTTTTGCATAGATATTTTTCATAATATCGTTACCTTGAGTTACCATGCCACCATCTGCCCATGCACCCCAACATACAGCCATTGCCGGCATACCTAAACTTCTTCTATATTCTGCAAAAGCATTCATATAATAATTAGCTGCAGCGTAATTTGCTTGTCCAATATTACCAGCTATAGCTGTAATAGAGGATGTCATAATAAAGAAATCTAAATTTTCATGTATTAAGGCTTCATGTAAATTATAAGTTCCCCATACTTTAGTCCTAAATAGCTTCTCAAAACTACTCCAGTCTTGATCTCTTATCATCTTATCTTCTAATATACCTGCTGTGTGAATTACTCCCTTAATTTCTATGCTATTATCTTTCAATCTTTTTACAAATGATAATATTTCATTCCTATTGCTAACATCTATATTCTCTACATAAACATTTACTCCCATAGTATTAAATAAATTTATTTTATTTAATACCTCTTCATTAGGTTCTCTTCTACTTAATAATATTATGTTTCTCGCACCTTTATCTGATAAATATTCTGTATATACTTGTCCTATATTACCAGTTCCACCAGTAATTATATAACTTGCATTCTTATCAATTGTTATATCAACTTCTTCAATATTCTTTTTACTCTTAACAAGTCTTGGAACATATCTATTATTATTCCTAATTACCACTTGTTTATCTTTACTATTTTTAACCTCTTTAATTATCAAATCTACATTGTTTATTAACATATCATAATCTAAGTCAATTATTCCATCCCATAACTGAGTATGCTCAAGTCTAATTACCTGTGAAAAACCCCAAAGTGTAGATTGATATATAGAAATTTTTGAATTTTCTAAAGAATGAACGTTATTTACGATTACTTTTAATTTCATTTTCTGAACATGATTTAACTCAGTTATAACTTGAACAAGATGTAATAATCCGCTACATTCTTGCTCTTCTTTTGAAACTAATTTATCATAGGTAATTTCTGTTTCATTTGAAGCACTAATATAAAGTAATTTAAAACTTGACTCTTTATATTTATTTGAAATTGAATATAAAAGTTTTTCAAAATCCTTTTTGTTTTTATAATTTAAATAATATAAATTATTATCACACTCTATATATTCATTTCCTTGTATTACAGTTATTGTGTTTGCATCATATTCTAACAATTTACTTTTAAATCTATTTACTATAGATTCATCATCATTAAATACAACCATAACTTCCTTTTCTGTAAATTTCACCTTTTTATCTTTTGCATTTTCTTTATTCCAATTTACGCTATATAAAAGATTATTTCCGTTATTATTTAATTCCTTTAATAAACTCTCTCTATCTGTTAATTTAGCCATCATTTTTTCAATTTCAAAAACAATTTCACCTTTTTCGTTGTAGACAGTTATGTCTCCAACAACCCCTGATTTTTGAGAGTTATTAACTTTAACATGACACCAATATTCCTTTGCATCTCTATAATAATATTTTATTTTTTTAACAGATATTGGAATTGTTGTTTTCATTGAATATTTATCAGTTTCATTATCCATTTCTCTACTTAGCTCTGAAACTGAAAAGATAGATTGGAAAATTGAATCTAAAGTACCTGCATATATAGTATATTCTTTTAATTCTGGTACATTATTATCTGGTTCAACATAACATACCCCTTCATCATTTTTTCTCCAAGTTTTAAATATTCTTGTAAATCCATCACCTAATTTAAATCCAAATTTCTCCATAACCCTGTACATATTAAATCCGGAATTTTCTTCTGGATACATAGCCTTTAACTCATCTACTTTTATTCTTTTATCTGAAACATTTTCTTGTGATAAGGCAATATTACCCTTACAATGCTTAATCCACCTTTCGTTTCTAGATTCTTTTTCTTTACTTACAATCTCGAATTTCATTTGTTCTAAATTAGTATCTTGTATAATAAACTGTACCACCTTTTTTTCTTCTTCTGTGGCAATTAAAGGTGCATGAAATTCAACATTTTCTATTGTGCATATAAATGGATTCTGATACTCTTTAGCAATAGATAATAACATTGCCATATGAGCTGCTGCTGGTGAAATTGCCGTGTCAAAAATAACATGTTCTTTCATGAAGTATGGTGATTCATTTGTAAAAACGCTTTGATAAATTAAAGTATTTTTAAGATACGGTGTGCTAATTTTCTCTCCAATTAATGGATGATAGTCAATATTCTTGTTAGAAGTATTATTATCTTGTTCATAAACCGGTTCAATCCAATACTCCTCTTTGTTGAATTGGTAAATTGGTAAAGATACTCTTTTATAAGAATTATCTTTATTAAAATTACATTTTTCCCATATAATATTAAAATTATTGCAATAAAGTTGCCCTATGGCATTTCCTATAACAGATAATGCATCTTTCTTAATATCTAAGGAATTTATTATTACAGTTTCTTCTCCTAATATTAATCTTGTTAAGGCACACAGTGTATTGGTTGCACCAACCTCAACAAATACTATATTATTTTGTTTAGATATGCTTTTTAAGGCATTATAAAAATCAACCTTTTCAGCTATATGTCTTGTCCAATAATTAGCATCTAAAACTTCATCTTTCTCCACATATCTAGCTAATTTAGTTGACATAAAATCATATTTTGAAGTTTTATATTCAATATTTAAAGCTATCTCTTTAAATTCATCTAATATGGGTTCCATCATTTGAGAATGGAATGCATGTGATACATGTAACTCTTTAACTTTTATTCCTTTATTTTCAGCTATTATAGCAATTTCTTCTATAGATTTTCTCTCACCTGATATAACTATATTATTTTTTGCATTGTGAACCGCAACAGATACTCTATCTTTATAATTTTCAATCAATAGATTTGCTTCTTGCAAGCTAGTATATAACGATATCATATGACCTTCACCTGGTGCTGAATCCATTAAACGACATCTTGCTGCCACTAACCTTACTCCATCATTTAAACTTATAACATCTGAAATTACAGCTGCAGCATATTCTCCTATACTATGACCTAAAACTATATCTGGTTCAATTCCAATACTTTTCCAAAACTTTGAAAGTGCATATTCAATAGAGAAAATTAATGGTTGTGCATATAGGGTTCTTTCAATATACTTATTAGAAAAATCTTTACTATAAATTAAGTCTACTAAAGATTTAGATAGATATGGTTCAAATAGTCTATCACATTCATTAAATGCATCTTTAAAGGCTAAATTATTCTTATATAATTCTTCTCCCATACCTACATATTGTGATCCTTGACCAGTGTATAAAAATACTATTTTTTTATTACTCAAACTAGTTTCAATATTACTATTATCAAAAATATCTTCTTTTATATTATTCTCTACATAGGCTTCCATTTTCTCAGTTATATCATTTTTATCTCTTCCTGAAACTACGAACCTATAATCAAAATCTGATTTATTTATATTGTTTGTATAAATAAAATCCCTAAAGTTCATATCTTCATTTTCATCTATGAACTCTATAGTATTTTTTATATTGTTACGTAATCCCTCCTTAGTTTTTGAAGACACTTTCAAAATATATCGTGGATCATTTAAGTTCTTTTCTTCTACATCAAATATTTCAGGTTCTTCTAATATTACGTGTGCATTTGAACCACCAAATCCAAATCCGTTTATTCCAACTCTTCTAATTTTTTTTCCTCTTTTCCAATTTGTGTTGCAATCAACAACTTTTATGGGTGAAGTTTCCCAATCAATTAATGGATTAGGATTAGTAAAATGTAAATTACCTGGAATCATTTCATTCTTAAATGATAATAACACTTTTATTATGCTTGCCAACCCTGCTGTAGCTTCTAAATGCCCTATATTAGATTTTACAGAACCAATTTTAAGTGGTTTTTCAATTATTCTATTTTTGCAGTAGGTTTTTGTTATTGCATCTACTTCTATTGGATCTCCCAATACAGTTCCTGTCCCATGCATCTCTACATAACTAATATCAGTTCCCTTTAAATTTGCATCTTTTAATGCCTTAAGAATAACTTTTTCTTGAGCTGCTCCATTGGGTGCTGTTAATCCATTACTCTTTCCATCTTGGTTAATAGCCGTTCCCTTTATTATTCCTAAAATATTATCATTATTAGCTCTTGCGTCCTTCACTCTTTTCAAAATAATAACCGCTAATCCTTCTCCTCTACCGAAGCCATTAGCTGATGCATCAAATGCTTTACTTTGGCCATCAACAGCAATTGCACCTAATCTTGAGAAACAAACATGTATTAGAGGTGTTAATATCATATTTACACCTGCAACTACTGCAGTATCTACTTCTCCTGATTCAATAGCTTTGCAAGCAACATGAACTGCTGTTAAAGCTGATGAACATGCTGTATCTATTGCCATAGCTGGTCCTTCAAATCCAAAAGTATATGAAACTCTTCCACATGCTGTACTAAAAGTACATCCTGTTAGTGAATATTCTGTTACCTTATTTAAATTACCAGATCTACAATGTGCAAAAGAATATTCTTCCCCAGCAATAGCTAAATATACTCCTGTATTTGTTCCATAGTACTCTCTTATATCACTTCCTGATGCTTCAAAAGCCTCCCATACCAATTCTAATAATAACCTTTGTTGAGGATCCATAGCCTCAGCTTCCTTGGGAGAAATATTAAAAAATTGAGCATCAAATTTTTTAATTGGAACATCTAAAAATCCAGCTCTTTTTACATACATTTTTCCAGATTCTTTTTTATCCTCACTATAATATTTATCAACATCCCATCTCTCTTTCGGCATATCGACAATACCGCTTTTTCCCTCAGTTAAAATATCCCAATATTTTGTTGGATTATTTGCTCCATTTGGAAAGCGGCAACTCATACCTACTATTGCTACCTCTTCTTTTTCATTAGTTATAGGTGCTTTTTCTTTTTCATCTTCACTATATACACTAATATTATTTAATCTATTAAATATTAACTCAGAATATCTATTAATCGTAGGATACTTAAAGATTGTTTCCACTTCTAACTTAATATTAAATTCATTTGAAACCTTTTTAATAAAAAATGGTATATCAACTGATTTTAATCCTATCTCTACAAATGTATTATCATATCCAGTAACCTCTTTATTCAATATTTCTTCAGTTACTTCTTTTATAAAATCACTAATTTTCTCTTTTGTCCTAGTACTATCACTCATATTATCCCACCTTCTTTAATCTTCTATCTCTACATAATATGGATATTTATAGTTTTCTAATAGCTCATTCTCAAGTATTATAAAATCATTTTTTTTCTCTATCTCAATGAATCCAGCAAATTTATAAGTAATGTACATCATTTTATTTCTACTGGTAGGTACAAATTTAGCTTTTAACTTTACATTATTATCTTTTGCTAAATTTAATATATATTTAAGAACTATATTGCCTACTCCTCTTGATATAACTCTACATGACATTATAAATAAATTTATAGTCCAACAATCCTCTTCTATTTCTAACAGTACTAATCCTATCTTCCCATAGGTGCCAAACTTATCATCAAGCCCTACCACTAACAAATTATACTTACTTGAAAAAATAAACTTCTCTAACTCTTCAATTGAATAAGTGTATCCAGTAGTATTTAACTGATTAGTTCTAACTGTAAGTTCCTCCACTCTTTTTAAATCTTCTTCTCTAGCTTTGCTTATTTTTAATTTCATGTTAAGAGAGGCTAAAAATTCTTCTTTTGTACCATTAAAATTTTCCTCAAATTTATTTCTTTCAATATCATTCATATATAAAATTCTACGTTTTTTAGAATCTTCTGTTATAAATAGTGGTTTCATTTCATCCATTTCTAAAATAGAATAAATTTTAGAAGCATCTATACAACTCACTTCTGGATATGAAAATTTAACCTCTTCTAATTCAAATGTTTGATCATCAATAAATGCAATTGAATCTAGTCCTATATTTATTGATTCAGCTATCTTATTTATTGAGTCAGATTTAGGTCCCCAGTTAATTTGAGGATAAATAAAGTACTCTTCTATACCAAACTCCTTTAACTTATTAATTGCTATGTCTCGGTCATTTTTACTGGAAATTGATTGTAGAATCCCTCTAGAGTCTAATTCTTCAATTATTGATAAAACATTTTCTTTCATATAAATTTGTGTATCTTCACTCAATATACCATCCCATAATGTATTATCTAAGTCCCATACAACACATTTTATCTTTTTAGTTTTTTCTTTAACCCCTATACTCATAGAGTTACCTCCATATTATACCCATTCTCTAATCAGGTTCCTTGCAATTAAACTTTCATGTATTTCACTAGTCCCTTCAATAATTTCATTAACTCTAGCATCTCTAAAATACCTTTCGATATTATAATCTTTAGATAATCCCTTTGCTCCAAATAATTGTACAGCTTTGCTTGAGACATCATTTACCATTTTAGAAGCGTTATATTTTGCGCACCAAGTTTCTATTATTGAATCGGGATCACCATTATCTCTTAGTTTTCCTGCATTGTAACAAAGTAATCTAGCTGACTTTATACCTACAACCATCTCAGTAATCATCTTCTGAACCAACTGATGACTGCTTATTTTCACCTTAAATTGAACTCTACTCTTAACATAACCTAAACATTCATCCAAGCATGCTTGTGCTAGTCCTACACATCCACAAGCAATTGTATATCTACCATAATCTAGGGAAAATAATCCTACGTGATTTAATCCAAAGCCTTGCTTACCAATAATATTATCTTTAGGTATTGTACAATTATGAAATTCAATTTCAGCTAGCATTGAACCTCGAACTCCTATTATGCCTTTCATAGGTGTAACTGTTAAACCTTCTGTATTTCTAGGTACTAAGAAAGCTGTAACACTTTCATTTATTTTTGCAAATACAAGAAATATATCAGCAATTTGCCCCATAGTTATCCACTTTTTCTTACCATTTAGTATATAAAAATTATTTTCTTCAACTGCAGTACTTTTTAATGAACCTGCATCACTGCCTGCTTCTGCTTCTGTTAATGCAAAAGCACCTATTTTTTTACCTTCTGCTAACTTTGGTAACCAATATTCCTTTTGTGCTTCTGTTCCCCATTTACTAATTGCTATTGCTACCATACCATGTACTGTTAATAAACTTCTAGTAGAAGAACAAACTCGCCCAATTTCTTCATTTAAGATACCTATAGTTTCAGAAGAGTATCCCTTTCCTCCATAATCACTAGAAATCATAGATCCAAGATAACCGGCATAAGCCATACTTCTAATTATTGATTCATCCAATTTTTCATCCTCATCATTGCTTTTTGCAAATGGAGCTATATTTTTTTTACAAAATTGCGAGAATTCTTCTCTAAACTTATTATGATTATCCAATAAATCACCTCCTATTTATGCTTGCTATTAGATAGCTACCCTATTCTTTCCTTCAATAAAATTTACGATTGCATCAATGGAATTAAAATTTTTCAAATCTAAATCGTCATTGTTGATATTTACTTTAAATTCCTTCTCAATAAACATTACTAACTGCATTGCAAATAATGAATTTACAAAACCTAACCCAAAAATATCTTCATTATCCTTTAAATCGTAACCTTTAAAATACTTAGATAAGAATACTTTAACAGTACCTTTAATATCATCCATAACATCAGCTCCTTTTTAATATATTATTAATTATATTTATAAAAACCTTCTCCACTTTTCCTTCCGCATCTACCTGCATAGACTAATTTTCTAATTAAAGGGCAACAGCTAAACTTAGAATCCTTATAACTATCATATAATACATCTAGAGAATCCATTACTGTATCCAATCCAATTAAATCTGCTGTTTCTAGTGGTCCCATTTTATGCCCAAAACACTTCCTAAATATTTCATCAACTTGATCTGGAGTAGCAACATTCTCTAGAACTAAATAAGCCGCTTCATTCATAAAAATATGTGAAACTCTATTAGATACAAAGCCTGGATAATCATTTACAACTATAGATTCTTTATTAATTTCACCTAATAATCCTTCTAGTATTTCCAAAGTTTTTTCTGAGGTATGATAACCCTTTATTGTCTCTACTGTATTATTAATAGGCACAGGGTTCATGAAATGTGTTCCTACAACCTTGTCAGGCCTCCTAGTTAAATCTGAAATTTTTGTTATGGATATACAGGAGGTATTAACCATAAATATACAATTTTCTTTGCATATCTTATCTAGTTTTTCATATACCCCTTTCTTTATTTCCCATTTTTCAGGTACATTCTCTACAACAAAGTCAACATATTTTAATTCTTCATAATCAGTTGTAAAGTTAATATTTTCCATAAGTAAAGCTAAGTCAATTTTTTTTCTTTCTCTAAATAGTAAATTATTAAGCCTTACATTTTCTTCAATTTTTTCTTTAGCTTCTCTTAGTATTTGTTCTGTAATATCAACTAATATTACCTTAAAGCCATGCTCTGCAAATGCTTGAGCTACTCCAACCCCCATAACACCTGCACCTAATACTCCTATCTTTTTCATATAATCCTCCACGAATAATATATTATTATATTTAATATTGAAGTGTATTTAATAAACTATTATAATATTTCCATTTTTTTACATTTATATTTTCTCATACTCCCTCTCTTTAGTCAAGGTAATAATATTTAAGTGTTAATTTCTACTTTCAAAATATGAAATTATATATTTTTAGGATTACTATCTTATTTTATTTGTAAAATATGGTAATATTGTATTGATATATTTTTTAGAGAGGATTTTAATATATAATAATGAAAACATATATTTTAAAAATAATTGATTTATCTGATGAAACAATTGATACTTTAACTAATTTTATTTCGGACTATAAAAAAGAATCCATTAAAAAATTTTTATTTAAAGATGACAAGATTAGATGTTTATTAGGAGATTTATTAATTAGAAGTATTTTGATTTGCAAATATGGTATTAAAAATGAAGATATTACTTTGAGTAAAAATGATTACGGTAAACCATTTATATATAATTTACCTAATTTGTATTTTAATCTATCTCATTCTGGAGAATATATTGTATGTTGCTTAAGTAATTTTCCAATAGGTGTGGATATAGAATTAATTAAAATCATTGATATTGATAGTATTTCAAAACATTTTTTCACATCAGAAGAATATAATTATATTTTCAAAGCAAAGACTGTTAGCAATAAGCTAGATAATTTTTATACTCTTTGGACAGCAAAAGAAAGTTTTGTTAAATGTGTTGGTAAAGGATTATCAATCCCCTTAAATTCTTTTTCAATTATACTTGATAATTTAAATGATATAAGGGTAGATTCAAATCACTTTCATGGAAATTTCTCCTTAAAAAGTATAACTATTGATACTAATTATAAATTAAGTATCTGTTCCTTAGATGATAATTCGGAAAATATTATGGAATATGTTAATTACTTTTATGTTACTAATCATTTCATAAATAAATAATTCAGTTATAGTACTTAATTATTTATTTATTTAATATTATAATAATGGATTTATCTATAGAGGAGGAATAATTATTGTCTAAAATATTAGTAGTGTATCAATCCAAATATGGAGCTACACAAAAATATGCTCAGTGGTTAAGTGAAGAATTATCTTGTGATTTCATAGAAATAAAAAAGGTGATTATATCAAAAATTGAAAAATATGATACAGTTATTGTTGGTAGCGGTATCTATGAAACTGGACTTGCTGCTCTTTCTTTTTTATCAAAGAATTACCAACTCTTAAAACACAAAACTATCGTATTATTTGCTGTTGGGGCATCACCTAATACAGAATCTACTTTATTTGACATTAAAAACCGTATTTTAAAAAACACTTTACCTAATATTCCATTTTACTATTTGAGGGGCACTTGGAACGAAAATAAAATGTCTCTTAAGGATAAAACTTTGTGTAAAATGCTAAAAAAAGTTCTTTCTAAAAAAGATCCTATTAATTATGAACCTTGGCAATCAGCATTAGTGCAATCAGTTGGTACTTATCAAGACTGGACTAAAAAGGAAAATATTAATCCAATTATTGAATTCTTGAATAAATAACTTATTCTACCTACATTATAAAAACAGTTATTCTAGCTATATTTAAGAACTATGGTAATAATATCATAGTTCTTTTTTAGGTTATAATAAGCTGCTCAGTTATTGCTATATCAATTATATAAGTAAAAGGTATCAAATAGAAATTATTATGATTCTATTAGATACCTTTATATACATACTCTATTTCAAAGTCTATTTTATTTAAAAATTAATTTCATCTAAAAAATTAGTATTATAGTCTCCCTCTTTAAACCTCTTATCTTTTAATATTTTCATTAAAAATTCCTTATTGGTTCTAACCCCTCTTATTTCTAACTCATCTAAACATCTAATCATTTTTATTAGAGCTTCATCTTTACTCTTTCCATGACAACATATCTTACAGAGTAATGAATCATAAAATAATGATACTACATTCCCACTCTCGTAAGCTACATCAACACGAACACCTAATCCACCTGGTATAAAAAAATGTGTTATTTCTCCATAATCTGGTATTAAGTTCCCATTATAATACTCAGCTAAAATTCTCGTTTCAATTGCGTATCCGTTAAATTGTATATTTTCTTGCAAATATGATAATGCCTCTCCTTGAGCAATCCTAATTTGCTCTTTTACTAAGTCAATACCAGTTATTAATTCTGTAATTGTATGTTCTACTTGTAGTCTAGTATTCATTTCAATAAAATATATTCTATCATCTTCATCCACTAAATATTCCACTGTACCAAGACCCTCATATTGAATACTTTTACAAATATTAATTGCACCTTCATATAATTTAGATCTTAAGGTATCCGAAATAGTAGAACATCTAGCTTCCTCAATTAATTTCTGATTATGTCTTTGAATTGAACATTCCCTATCTCCTAAATATATCACATTTCCATATTTATCAGCGATAATTTGTACCTCAATGTGTTTTGCATTCTTTATATATTTTTCTATTAATACATTACTTTCTCCAAAATATGCTTTTGCTTCCTTAAAACAAGATTCTAACGAGGATTTTAATTCAGAATGTTTATTAACTACTCTTATCCCCTTTCCCCCTCCACCATATGCAGCCTTAATTATAACTGGATATCCAATTCTACCAGCAAATTCTATACATTCATCTGAAAAATATTCAAAACTTTTACTAATAACTATTGGAACATTGCATTTTTCAGCAAATTTTTTTGCTTCAATTTTATTTGCCATTTTATTAATTACGCTACTTTTAGGCCCTATAAAATCCACATTGCAGGCTTCACATAATTCACAAAAATCCGAACTTTCAGCTAGAAATCCTATTCCAGGATGTATGGCATCTACATTGTATTCCTTCGCAATAGCCATGATATTATAGGAATTTAAATATGAATTTGAACTCTTAGAGTCACCAATACACACTGCATAATCAGCTAATCTTGTATGTAATGATCCAATGTCAGCCTTTGAATAAATGGTTACAGTCTCAATACCAAGTTCCTTACAAGCTCTTATAACTCGAACAGCACTATCTCCTCTATTAGAAACTAATATTCTATTATATTTTTTACTCATATTTATCTTCCCTTATCATCATTATTGGTTGTTCAAATTCTACAAATGATGAATTTTCAACTAATATTTCAACTATCCTTCCATTCACTGGGGAAATTATATCATTATATAATTTCATAGCTTCTATTGAACATAAAGAATCCCCTTTTTCTATCACTATTTCACCACTATTTATCTTAATTTTTTTACTTAACTCAATATATCCCACATAAGGTGATTTTATAGTTATTATGTTATCTTCAATAACTTTTTGTGTTTCTTTTAATTCTATAAATATTGCATCTTCCTTATTATCAATAGATTTATTTTCCTTATAACTAATTTTACTATTTTTTTCTTCTTGTATAGTTAAAGTTTCTTTTAATTCATTTTGTTTAGAAAACTGTAATGTAAATTCTGTATCTTTATAGTAAAATGATTCTATTTTAGATTGTTCACATTTATTAATTATCTTTTCCAAGTCTCCAATATTATTAATAAAATCCTTCATTATATATCCCTCTTTCATTTACTAATTATATTTCCTTTGTATCACTAAAGGCAATTTCAATTCCAATATTTCTAAACCTATTAATTCGTTCTTCTCGTATTCCGCTGTCAATTAACCTATACTCTTTTAACAGTCTTTTTATTAGTTCTTTTATCCTTTCATAAAGTTCAGTTTCTGTACCTTCCTCACTAACAATAAGGTCTACAATTCCTAATTCTTTCAATTCTCTTGCTGTTAGTTTTAGCATTGAGGCTGCCTCTGGGGCTTTTTTAGAATCCTTAAATAATATACTTGCACATCCTTCAGGAGATACAACGGAATATATTGAATTTTCAAGCATAATGACTTTATTAGCTATACCTAAAGCTAAAGCTCCACCACTACCTCCTTCGCCTAAAATAATAGATATTATAGGAACCTTAAAACTAGCCATCTCATACAGATTTCTAGCAATAGCCTCTGCTTGTCCATATTTTTCAGCTGATACCCCTGGAAATGCTCCTGGAGTATCAATAAAACATATTATGGGACGATTAAACTTATCTGCTTGCCTCATCAATCTTAATGCTTTTCTATATCCATGAGGACTAGTCATTCCATAATTGCGTATTTCCATTTCCTTTAATGTACTTCCCTTTTGTTGCCCTATAACAGTAACTGAGATGTTATCCAACTTTGCAATTCCTGCTACAATTGATTTATCATCTCCCTGAAATCTATCTCCATGTAGTTCTAAAAAAGTATCGAATACATTTTCTATAATTTCAAGACTATGGACTCTATTAATTTTTCTAGCTATAAGAACCTTGTTCCATCCATCTATTTTTTTCTTATTAATGCAATTATCGTTATTCACTTCCTACCCCCTTTATGCTTTCTCTATGTAATAACAATATCTTACTTAGAGTATTTCTTATTTCTTTTCTTTCTACAATTTTATCAATATACCCATTTTCAAATAAAAATTCAGCTGTTTGAAAATTGCATGGTATTTTCCCATTAATAGTTTGTTCTATTACCCTTTTGCCTGCAAATCCAATTAATGCTCGTGGTTCTGCTAATACTATATCTGCTAAAAATGAAAAACTTGCACTTACTCCTCCAGTTGTTGGATTAGTTAATACACTGATATAGAGTCCACCCAACTCATTATATTTTAGGACTGCTGCTGTAGTTTTTGCCATTTGCATTAAAGAAAAAATACCTTCTTGCATTCTAGCCCCACCAGACGCAATAAAAATAATAACTGGATACTTTTTTTCACTAGCAATTTCAAATAATCTTGTTATTTTTTCTCCAACGACAACTCCCATACTTCCCATCATGTATCTAGTATCCATTACCCCTAGCATGACTGAATAACCTGATATTTTAGCTTCCCCAGTAACAACGGCTTCTCGAAGATTTGTATTCTCTACAATCTTTGCATGTTTTTCAAAATATCCTGGAAAATCAATAGGATTATAAAACTCTGAAAACTTATTAACCTCCACAAAAGAATCCTTATCCACAATTAAATCAATTCGTTCTTGAAAATCTAAGGACTCATTAAACCCACACAAGCTACATACAAAGTTATTTTTCTTTAAACTTTTTCTCTGAACAATATTTTTGCATTCTTTGCATTTTACAAATAACTCTCCACTCACCTTTACACCTCATCTCATTAATTGTAAATTACTCTCAATCGGTATGCTGAACAACTATTGTTATATATATATTTACCTAGACTCTATATCTATGTTTCATCATATCTCACTAATTAACTTATATGTAAAATATTACCATAATTATTTTGCATTGTAAATATAACTTGTAAATTGAAAAAGACTAACTTCCGTTTTTTTTACTTAAACAGAAGTTAGTCTTGCAAAGTATCTTATATAATTAATTTGATATTTGTACTTATCATATTAGGAGGATTAATTATGTCAATTAATAGACTATGCAACGGAAAAAACACCTTAGAATTGACAAACTAGCCCAAATGTTATTATATAGGTCACTTAGTTTTGCATTCAACGTAAAGTAATAATTACTCATTTCATTCTGAATCATGAAAAGTATTTAATATGATTTACAAATTACTATATAAAAGAAAATCCTTATAGATATTATTTACCTCTAACCTCTTACTTTCTAAGTAACCATTAAGCTCTTTATTGTTTTCTATATTTATAGATAACTTCATTTTATCTTCTATAAATCCTGTTATTAAATATAGGTTCCTTATACTATAATCATTATGCTTCTCATCAATATCTTCTTTCATCTGCTTTATTAATGCTTCATATGTTTCATATAAATATTTTTTCATATCCTTTATCTTATAAGGAAGTATATATTTATTTGCAAGTAATGTTAATATAGCTCCTATTATTACAAACATAATTCTTGTTAAAACCATGTCTATTGTTCCTCCTGCTAGTGAGGCTGAAGCTACTGCTGATACAGTTATAGCAATCATTTTCTCTCTATAATTCCTAGTAAAAGGATCTAAATATCCTGCCATTAATATAACAAGTGCTCTTTCAGTATTATTTCTTAAAACAGTAAATGCTACTATTACAATTAGTCCTCCAATTATAGTTGCTATTATTCTATCCTTTGCCCTTGATTTAGAAAACTCTGAATAAGGTTGTATTAGTGAAAATATTGTAAAACATATCCATCTTCCTTCTGATAAATTCAATAATTTAGCAATAAATACAGTAAATGTCCCCACTATTCCTAACCTTATTGCATATCTAACTTTTGACGAATCAATATTAAAATTTCTCTTATGTACTGTTATGTTATGAAAATGGTTAGGAATTTCATAATCTACTTTTATATTATTCTTTTCCTTTTGAGTTAATGTATCTATTTCTGCAACTTCTTTAAGTAAAGTATTAATTAATCCTATAAATTCCTCTACATACTTTTTTTCTATTTTTTCATCATAAGAATTATTTTTAAGTATATTTATGTTACTATCATTAAAATCTCTATTTTTTATAACAATAACCTCTTTATATACATCATTTAGCAAATCATAATAATCTTCTTTATTTTCTAAAGTACTTATATCATCAAGTAATAAGTTTATTCTCTCAAGAGCCCATAAAATATCTGTTACTATAATTCCATCATTAGTTAAATAATAATCATCTATTCTTTTATCAAAAATCACTCTCTTTAAATAATTAATTGATTCTATTATACTTAGATTTCCTTTAGTAGTATCCTCATTCTTCTGTATAGCTCTTATCTTAATAAGTATATTATCACTAATCTCATTTACTACTTTAATACCAACTTTAAAAACCTTATCTCTATTAACTATAAATTGGATTATCATTATAAATATAGATCCAAAAATCAAAGATAAAAATCTATTATATAATACCAATCCTTCAGCAGGATAAAATAACATAAAAAAATACTGAAGTCCAAAAGGCACTACAACTGATTTTTTCAAATCATAGCTAAATAAATATCCTATAACAAAAAGTGCAATAAAATTTATTATTATTCCTAAGAATACATTCTTAATTGCTAAAACTGAAAATATTAAACTAAATGTGTTTATGGATAATATTTTCATAAAATTTTTAACTGGAGATATAGTTAAATCTTTTTCCATAAGTGTTAAGGCTGTAGTAATAATAGTTACACCCATTAATGTATTTCCTTCTCCAAATAATTTCTTAAATATATTTACAAAAGTTATTATAAATATGAATATTAGTGTGTTTCCTATTATTTTATTTTTCACTATTCTGCCTCCTTTTCTGCATGCAAGGAAAAATACTATCATATTGTATTTTATAATTCAATAACGTTACTTTATTAAATTTTTATAAATTATTTAATAAGGCAACTATAAATTTATATATTATATTATCATCTATGTTTAAGAAAATTACTCACTTATTACAAATTACTTCAACACTAGAATCCAATTACCATATTATGTATAATATAAGTATGTAAAATGCTAAATATAAACCATTTTTAAGGAGGTATTATTATAAAGAATTTTATTTCAAACTATTTATTTAAATATATTTTTATGTTTTCCTTCTACCTTATAGTAGGAAAAGTTATAACTTCAACATCTATCAACTTTTCAAGTGCTCTAGGGCTATTATGTGGCCTTATTATATTTGATATATCACTTTACTTATATAGAAGGCTTAAAAAAAGTAAAAAAGCTTTGTAATTATATAATAATTTAAGTATTTTACTATTTTAATATAAATTAATTTAACGATTATTAGTAATATTTTGCGAGGAGAGATATATGTAGTGAATAGAAAAAGAATAAAACAAAAATTAATAATATTTTTAAAAACAAATAATTTGAGTCCAAAGTTATATGCAGTAAGTGTAATATTCTATATATTTTCTTTGTATGCTATGTTATTAATTGAATACAGACCATCATTTGATTTATCTAAACTAGTTATGACTGTGGTTTTCGGATTAATTGTTATAGGAAATATTTTCTCCTTTTTTAAAAAGGATAAAGATGATAAAAGTAGAATCAATAACATAGTTTTAGCTATATTACTAGCAATTGATCTATTAACTAGATATTATTTTTAGAAAAATTGAATATCATAGCCAATCTCTTCTCTAAAGAAAATTTATAGTTATTTTTCTTTGCATAACTTCCTATTAAATAAGACTGAATAGGTAATTTTTAATAGGATATAGTTTAAATATATATTAAAATTTTTTATATAATATGAGGTAAAAAAATGAAAGATAGTGAGTTAATTAAACAATCTATAGACTTTTCTGTTTACATTGTGGAATACTATAAATGGCTTATTTCCTATGGAAAGGAGT
Organism: Bacillota bacterium; assembly: GCA_023445445.1. Classification (GTDB taxonomy): domain Bacteria; phylum Bacillota; class Clostridia; order Clostridiales; family Clostridiaceae; genus Clostridium. The sequence goes on along the minus strand of JAEXLD010000096.1, from coordinate 366 downwards.
TTGTTATGTCAAAACAACTCCTTAAAAGTGCAACTAGTATTGGTGCTAATATACACGAAGCAAAGTACGCTATCAGCAAAGCTGATTTTATAAATAAAATACATATTTCACTAAAGGAAGCTTCTGAAACAGAATACTGGTTAATTATATTAGAGAAAACAGGATATTTAACTAATGAATATACATTTTTAAAAGATCACTGTATATCCATAAAAAAATGCTAATCTCTTCACTAAATAGGGACAGTAGTTGGTTTTGTGTAAAAACAAAACTAACTACTGTTTTTTTGTATGAACAGCTGGTAGTTTTGGAATAATATACTATATAAATTTAGGAGGAAAAGTTATGCCAAAAAATATTAATACC
>JAEXLD010000089.1 GCA_023445445.1 Bacillota bacterium | reverse complement strand
CATTAATTCCTCTTTCAACAAATTCATCCTTTATGTCTCTAACTATAACTTCATATCCCTTTTGAGCAAAAGCTTGAACAATTCCTGCTCCCATAGTTCCTGCACCAATTACAAAAATCTTTTCCATATTAAAAACCTCCTAATTTAATGCATAATTGATAATTGATAATGCATAATTTTAGATTTTAAAATATCTAAAATTAAGAATGTAAAATGTAGAATGTATAATTATTGATGTAATTTGTTCCAAATTACTAAAATTATATTAATTTTAAAAAACTACTTAAGGAGTTTTAACCTTAATTTTACATTTTTCATTATTCATTTTACATTTGAATTACGCATTACGCATTATGCATTATCCATTAATTTTATTACGCATTATACATTATCTATTAATTTTATTATACATTATGCATTTCGCATTATCCATTAATTTTATTCTGCTTTTAGTGCTTTTATTTGAGCTGTCATTTCAGGGACAACTTTAAATAAATCACCAACTATTGCATAGTCTGCTGCTTGCATTATTGGAGCTGTAGCATCTTTGTTTATTGCTATTATCATATCTGATTCTTGCATACCTGCTACGTGTTGAATAGCTCCTGAAATACCACAAGCTATATATATATTAGGTCTTACAGTCTTACCAGTTTGTCCAACTTGATAATCTCTTTCTATCCAGCCATTTTCAACTGCTGCTCTTGATCCAGCTACTGTTCCACCTAAAGCTTCTGCTAATTCTTCTAAAATAGCAAAGTTTTCTTTAGCACCAACGCCTCTACCACCTGAAACTATAAAGTTTGCTTCACTTATGTCTACAATTTCTTTAGCTTCTTTTATTATTTCTACTATTTTAGTTCTTATATCTGAATCTTCTAATTTTACTTCTACTTCTTCTACTGTGAAGCTTCTTTCTTCATCAGGAAGTTTTGAGAATACTCCAGGTCTTACTGTTGCCATTTGTGGTCTGTGATCTGGGCAAGCAATTGTTGCCATTAAGTTTCCACCAAAAGCTGGTCTTGTAGCAAGTAAATCTGCCTTTTCTACATCAACATCTAAAACTGTACAGTCTGCTGTTAAACCTGTAGATAATCTTGCTGCTACTCTAGGGCCTAAATCTCTTCCTATAAATGTAGCACCTATGAATATTATTCCTGGCTTTTTCTCATTTGCTAAATCGCAAATAACCTTTGTATATCCATCAGTAGTATAGTGTTCTAATAATTTACTTTCTGCAACTAGTACTTCATCTGCACCATGTCTACCTAATGTATCTGCTAATGATTTTACATTATCACCTAATAGTAAAGCTGTTAACTTTACGCCTAATTTATCTGCAATCTTTCTACCTTCACCAAGTAATTCAAGAGAAACCTTTTGAAGTTCTCCTTCTCTTTGCTCAGCAAATACCCAAACGCCTTTGTAATCTGCCATATTCATCTTTTTTACCTCCCATATATCTTAGATGTAGTGTTTTTCTTTTAATTTTCCTAATACATATTTTACAGATTCTTGAGGAGTTTCTTTTATTAACTCTCCAGCTCCCTTAGTTTCCTTAGTCATTGTTTTCTTAACCTTAGTAGGTGAACCTTTAAGTCCTAACTCTTCTTTGTTTACATCTATATCATCTGCTGACCATACTTGAATTTCCTTGTTAGCTGTATCAAATATATATCCAACATTCATATATCTTGGTTCATTTAATTCTTTAATTGCTGTTAAAAGAACTGGAGCTTGAACTTTAATTAATTCATATCCATCTTCTAAAGCTCTATTAACTAACAATCCATCTTCTTCTATTTTTACATCTTGAACATATGTTATTTGAGGTATATTTAAATGTTCTGCAATTTCTGGTCCAACTTGAGCTGTATCTCCATCAATAGCTTGTCTACCCGCAAATACTATATCATATTCTAATTTCTTTAAAGCACCTGCTAATGTTTTTGATGTTGCTAAAGTGTCAGCACCAGCAAAAGCTCTATCAGTTATAAGTATAGCTTCATCAGCACCCATACATAATGCTTCTCTTAAAGCTTCCTTTGCTTGTGGAGGTCCCATACTTATTATAGTTACCTTTCCTCCAACTTCATCTTTTATTGTTAATGCAGCTTCTAATGCATGCTTATCTTCTGGATTTATAATTGATGGCACTCCATCTCTTATAAGTGTTCCTGTTTTTGGATCAATTTTAACAGCTGTTGTATCTGGAACTTGTTTTAAACAAACTACTATATTCATTTATAAATCCTCCCCTTATCTTAAAGCGCTTCCTGAAATAACCATCTTTTGAACTTCTGAAGTTCCTTCATAGATTTCAGTAATCTTAGCATCTCTCATCATTCTTTCAACAGGATATTCCTTAGTGTAACCATATCCACCAAAGATTTGTACAGCCTTAGTAGTAACATCCATAGCTACTTCTGCTGCATAAAGCTTAGCTCTTGCTGCATCTACTGAATATGGAAGTTTATTTTCCTTAAGCCATGCTGCCTTATATACTAAATGTCTAGCAGCTTCAATTTATGTATCCATTTCTGCTATCATCCATTGTAATCCTTGGAAAGCAGCTAATGGTCTGTTAAATTGTTTTCTTTCTTTCATATAATTAACAGCTTCTTCAAAAGCGCCTTCAGCTATTCCTAAAGCTTGAGCAGCTATACCAATTCTTCCTCCATCTAAAGTCTTCATTGCTATGCCAAAGCCCCTACCTTCTTGTCCAATTAAGTTTTCCCTAGGAACTACACAATTACTCATTACTAATTCTGTAGTTGAAGAGCCTCTAATACCAAGTTTGTCTTCTTTCTTTCCAATTGAGAATCCCTCGAAACTCTTTTCAACTATAAATGCAGATATTCCTTTTGTACCTTTGCTCTTATCAGTCATGGCAAATATAATAAATGTTTCAGCCACTCCACCATTTGTGATAAATATTTTTGATCCATTTAATATATAATTGTCACCATCTAATACAGCTACAGTTTGTTGACCGGCTGCATCTGTTCCAGCACCCGGTTCTGTTAAACCAAAAGCACCTATTTTTTTACCAGTTGCTAAGTCTTTTAAATACTTATCCTTTTGTTCTTTAGTACCAAACTGATCAATTAAAGACGCGCATAAAGATGTATGTGCAGAAAGTATAACACCTGTTGTTGCACATACCTTTGATAATTCTTCTACAGCTAATATATATGAAAGAGTGTCTCCACCAGCTCCACCATATTCCTTTGAGAATGGAATTCCCATCATTCCGATTTTAGCCATCTTTTCAACATTTTCCATAGGGAATCTTTCTGTTTCGTCAATTTCAGCAGCTATTGGTTTAACTTCATTCAAAGCGAATTCTCTAACCATTTTTTTTACTAGTTCTTGTTCCTTAGTCAATTGAAAATTCATTAAATATACCCTCCTTGATATTGTACCCTTTTCCTTATAATTGGATTGCGTTTAAATTTAGGACTATTTTATATATTTTTTTTATTCTGACTATTTGTTAGAAAAATTTTTAGCTCTCTTTTCAATGAAAGCTGTCATTCCTTCTTTTTGATCCTCACTTGCGAAACACTTTCCAAAGTCTTCTGCTTCAATTTCAATTGCAGAGTCTATATCTACTTGCATTCCTCTATTTATAGCATCTTTACATAGCTTAACAGCTATAGGAGCATTAGACATAATTGTATTTGCCATAGCTCTAGCTTCTTCCATTAAGTTTTCTAGAGGTACAACTTTATTTACTAAACCGATTCTTAAAGCTTCATCAGCCTTTATTATTGCACATGTGTAAATTAGTTCTTTAGCTTTTCCTTCTCCAACTAATCTAGGTAATCTTTGTGTTCCACCAAATCCTGGTGTTATTCCAAGTCCTGCTTCTGGTTGAGCAAATTTTGCCTTTTCTGAAGCTATTCTAATATCGCAAGCCATAGCTAGTTCACAGCCACCACCAAGGGCAAATCCTGAGATAGCAGCAATAACAGGCTTGTCTAATTTTTCTAATCTTCTGAAAACTTTGTTTCCTAAAAGACCAAAGTTTTTACCTTCTTCTTCTGAAAGATCTTTCATTTCTGAAATATCTGCACCAGCTACAAAAGCTTTTTCACCAGAACCTGTTAAGATGACAGAATATATATTACTGTCTTGTTCTAAATCCTCTAAAACTGCATCTAAATCTTTTAATGTGTCAGAATTTAATGCATTTAAAGCTTTAGGTCTGTTAATAGTCACAATTGCTAAGTGTTCTTCTTTTTCAAGAATTATGTTTTTCAATTCCATTTAAAGTCCTCCTTATAAACTATATATATTATTTTTTAAAACTTATAATATCTATTTCATATAGAAAAATTGTTATAAGATTAACAATGTATCTAAAAAATAATTGAAGCTTAAGCTTCAATTATTATTATAAACGTATAAAATTCCTTTTTCAATAGTATTTCTAAATTAAGGCAAATTATTCATGTAATCACTTACATTGTTCTTTATCATTTAGTAAATATATAAGTGTTAATAAACTCTCAGACAAGTGTACATTTTCTACTGTTACTTCATCTGGAACAGATAAATCAACAGGTGCAAAATTCCATATTCCAGTAACACCATTTTCAACTAAAATATTACTTACCTTTTGTGCATTTATTCTAGGTACACATATAATACCAATATCTACAGAATTATCTAATAGATAGTTTTTCAAAACATCAATATCTTGAATTTCTATATCTCTTATTCTCATTCCTATTAATTTAGGATTAGCATCAAATATTCCTACAATATTTAAACCATTTTGTGCAAATCTACTATAGTTTGCAATTGCCTGACCTATGTTACCAGCTCCAATAATTATGGCATTATACTCTTTATTTAATCCTAATATAATACTAATTTGGTTATAAAGATCCTTAACATTATAACCATAACCTTGTTGACCAAAGTCTCCAAAGCAGTTTAAGTCCTGTCTAATTTGTGATGCAGTAAAGCCGATTTTTTCACCTAATTCTTTTGAAGATATTCTATCCACATCATTTCTTAATAATTCTTGTAAATATCTATGATACTTTGGCAGTCTCTTAATTACTGCCATTGAAATATTTTTTTTCTTCTCCATATTGATTCTCCTATTTTTATTTTTTTATTTTTATTTAAAACACGCTTTATATTCATTTATATTATTTATTTTAACACTTTTATTTATATTTTAAAACATTTTAAGTTATCTATTTAACAAAGCATTTCAAATATATTATTAACTTTATACCTTACTATTATTTCTAATAAGGAAATATTTTTAATTATATTAAATAAATATACAAAAAAATTAGACTTATGTATAACGTAGCAGATGCGTTATACATAAGTCTTAACTTTACAAAATTAAACTTTGTAAATAAAAGTAATCTTGTATGCTTCCCTTATGCCTGAATGTTCTCAACTCAAATAATTATATTTAATTTGATGAAATTTGTCAATAAAAAAAGTTTACCTATGCAAATTTTGTTTGTTCCGTCGTTTCACTCCAAGTCACCACAAAATTTCATAGGTAAACTTAAATACTAATTGTTGGAATTATGCAGAGCCTAATTCCTTTTATTTATTACGATATTGTAAACTACTTTTCTTTTAACACTAAAGGAAATAATTCCTCATTTCATTTCGGAATTATAAAAAAATATTTATAACGTAAACCTTCTACTTACAATTAAAGATTTATATATTTATCTACTAGTTACTTTAGGCATCTTGTGGAATTTATTACTGCAAGAACTGTAACTCCTACATCTGCAAATACAGCTTCCCACATAGTAGCTATCCCAAAAGCTCCTAAAATTAAAACTAATACTTTTATTCCTAATGCAAATATAATATTTTGCCATAATATCTTGTTAGTTTTTCTAGCTACTTTTATAGCTGAAACTAAGGCTTCTGGATTGTCATTCATAAGAACTACATCTGCTGCTTCAATAGCTGCATCAGAACCTATACCGCCCATAGCAACACCTATGTCTGCCCTTGCTAATACTGGAGCATCATTAATTCCATCACCTACGAATATTACCTTTCCTTGAGACTTATTACCATTAATTATTTCTTCTACTTTTTCCACCTTATCACCTGGTAATAATTCAGAGTATACCTTATCTACACCAACTATTCCTGATACCTTTTCTGCCACTGTACTATTATCACCAGTTAGCATTACAGTTTGTGAAACTCCTATTTCTTTTAAAGCTTTTATAGCATCTTTAGACCCTTCTTTTATTTCATCAGATATAACTATATTTCCTTTATATTCATTATCAATAGCTACATGGACTATAGTTCCAATGGTATCAACATTTTCATACTTAATATTGAATTTTTCCATTAGCTTATAGTTACCAACTAATATTTTTTTCCCTTCTAATATAGTTTTTACTCCATGGCCTGAAATTTCTTCATAATTAACTAATTCATTTGAATCTACTTCTTTTCCATATTCCTTAATTATAGATTGTGCAATTGGATGGTTAGATAAACTTTCTGAAATTGCAGCTATTCTAATAAATTCTTCTTTTTCTATATTAACATTATTTACTTCTGTTACTTTAAAAACTCCCTTTGTTAAAGTTCCAGTTTTATCAAATACAACTGTATTAACATCCTTTAAGGCTTCTAAATAATTACCACCCTTAACTAATATACCCTTTCTTGATGCTCCGCCTATTCCTGCAAATAATCCAAGAGGAATAGATACTACTAAAGCACAAGGACAAGATACTACTAAGAAAATTAATGCTCTAGATAACCATTCATTAAAGCTTCCATTGTTTAATAAAAATGGTGGTATTACTGCTAAAGCTATAGCTGAAAATACAACTACTGGAGTATAATATCTTGAAAATCTAGTTATAAACTTTTCTGTTGGTGCCTTTTTATTAGAAGCATTTTCAACTAGTTCTAATATTCTTGATACTGTAGACTCTTTAAAACTCTTAGTTACTTTAATATTTAAAACACCATTAGTATTAATAAAGCCTGCTAAAATATCATCACCTTTAAATACTTCTCTTGGTACTGATTCCCCAGTAAGAGCTGATGTATCTACGAAGCTGCTACCATTTACAATTACTCCATCTAAAGGAACTCTTTCACCTGGTTTCACAAAAATTATTTCATCTATATTTACTGTTTCTGGATTTACCTTTTCTTCTTTTCCTTGTCTTATAACATTGGCATAATCTGCTCTAATATTCATAAGAGAAGTTATTGACTTTCTTGATCTATTAACTGCATAAGATTGGAACAACTCCCCTATTTCATAGAATAACATAACTGCTACACCTTCTGGGTATTCACCAATAAAGAATGCACCTAAAGTTGCAATAGTCATTAAGAAATTTTCATCAAAAACTTCTCCTCTTAGTATATTTTTAATTGCTGTTAAAATTACATTTCCACCAATTAATAAATAACTTATCACAAATAAAGCAAGTGTTACCATGGAGTCTCTATCTAAAATTACTGCTACTGCAAAAATTATAGTTCCAATTATTAACCTTAAATTTTCTTTTAAAGTTATTGGCTCACTGTGTGAGTGATTATGAGAGTGTCCATGTCCATGAGAATCTTCATGAGAATGTTCATGGCTATAAGAGTGTTCATCCTTGGAAGTATGTCCATGTTCTTCATGTGAACTATGATTTTCTACTGCACATGTATCACTTGTACATCTATTTACATTTTCAACTACTACATTTTCACTATCTTTATTGAATACCTTAACTTCTGGCTCTAGTTTTTTAATTATTTCTTTAGCCTTTATAATAATGTCATTTAATTCTTTATTTCCATCTCCTTCTATAGTTAAAGTAGATGTGGTAAAGTTTAAATTAGCTTCTTTAACTCCTTCTAAGTCATTTACCCTAGTCTCTATTTTATTTGCACAGTTTGCACAAGTTAATCCTGATAAAATCAATTTTGTTTCATTTTTACTCATAGTTATCACCACTTTCTATTCTAAAATATGCTTAAATCCTTCATTAAAGATGTGCTCTATATGATCATCCGCTAAGGAATAATATATAACTTTTCCATCTCTTCTAAACTTAACTAATCTATTACTTTTTAATACTCTAAGTTGATGAGAAATAGCTGATTGAGTCATTTCTAATAAAGCTGCTAAATCACATACACACATTTCTTCCTTAAATAAAGCATGTAATATTTTTATTCTAGTTGAATCGCTAAAGGCCTTAAATAAATCTGCTAAATCATATAGAACTTCTTCACTTGGTAAGCTTTCTCTAACTCTTTCAACAATTTCCTTATGAATTATAGTACAATTACAACTTTCAACTTTATTATCTCCCATTTCTATTCCTCCATTCACTAAAACATATGAATAATTGTTCATATGTTTCTTTTAATATTATTATATTCTTATCCAAGTGTTTTAGTCAACATTATTAAAAAATTTTTTAATAAAAAAAAGGAGTTACTTTATAACTCCTTAAAACTTACTATATTACTAGTGCAATATTTTCTTTATTTTTTTGATTTAAGACAACTTCATCTAAAACTAAATTAATTATTGTGTTACAAATATGACTGGCATATTGTAAATCTTTTTCATAAGAAACTATTCCACTATACTCCTCTTGAAGATTATATATATATTTTTTTACATCATCACAAGTTAAAGAAACATTTAAGTCCTTTTTAAGATTATAAGATTTTTTATACTTATTTAGGTCATTTTCATATAAAACATGATCCTTAACTGCACCAGGACTTTTAAATTCCCACCTTTGATAATGAGGTACACAAAAATAATCACATAAAAAGTGGCATATAACCCCTAACTCTTGATTAAATTTACCTACAGAATATCTTATAAATATATCATCTAAGGTTAATGAAGATAGAAACAATATTTTGTTTACTATCATGTTAATACTTTCATCAAAATAATGCTTTTTAAACTTATATTTTGATACTGAATCTGGCTTTAGATTTCCCCATATAAAATGCTTATCATTAATTAAAAACTTTTTATCTAATTCAACATTCTTAATAAAAGAAACAGCTAAAGACTTGTGAGTATTCATCATCATAAATTCCTCACCTCATTTCTTTCATAATTTAATAATATAATTTTTTGTTTTAAAAAACAAATTTATTTATTTCATCTTTTACCTTATTAAACAAATAAGGCTGTATATTAGGATAAGTTAAATTATTTGGTATATCTTCAAATTCTCTAACTTCTCCAATTTCAAAATCTGGTAGTTTACCTAAAGTATATATCTCAGCATAAAATAATGCTGCATAACTTTTTTCTTCTCCTAATGTTATTGAATAATCATTAACATATGTTATTTTAAAATCCTTTGCTCCTGTTTCTTCAAACAATTCTCTTTTTGCTGTATAATCTATATCCTCATTAGGTTCTCTATGCCCAGCTGGGATTTCCCATGTATCTCTTTCATTATGCTTAACAAATATCCATTTATCCTTATATCTAGATACAACTATTGCATAAAGTAACTTATCATTATCTATTTTATTTTTTTTATAAAATTCTACTTTCAATTTTTATCTCCTGTGCTTTTACTTAAATATTTTAATTTTTCCACTATCATTTAAGTTTTTAAATATTATTACTATAATTGGTAAAATAAATATTCCTATGAATCCAAAAAGTCTTGCTCCAATAAATATACAAACTAGCATAATTATAGGATGTAACCCTACTTGCTGGCCAACTATCTTAGGCTCAAGTATATTTCTAATAACTGTAATAGTAACATAAACTATAGTTAATCCTATTGCTAATGGTATATTTCCCTTAAATAACTCTATAAATATCCAAGGTATTACTATTCCACCTGTACCAAGAACAGGTAATATATCTACACAAGCTATTAGTAAGGCAATGGTTATTGAATTTTCTATCCTTAATATTGAAAGTCCAATAGCTAATTCTATAAATGTTATTGTAATAATAATAGAATATGCCTTTATAAACTTAAATAATGTACCAACAATGTAATCTTTAACTTCAAAGAAAATACTTCTTATCTTAGGTGAAAATTGCTTCGTTATAAATCCTGTAATCTTAACATAATCCATTGCAAAGAAGAAGGAAGATATAATTGTAAAGATTAGCATAATAAAGAAACTTGGTACCATTGAAACTGTTGCAGATATAAAAGCTACCACTCCTGATGATATGCTAGATACAATTGATCCCAAAGATTCTGCTATAGATGATATCATTTCTCTTATAGTTTCAACTAGTGTAGGGTCTAATTTAATTACCCAATCATCAACGTTATTGGAAATATTAAATATAATTGGCTCAATGCTATTTCTATATACCTCTGGAAGCTTCATAAATACTTCCTTTAATGCAATAAATACCTTTACTATAATTAATGTAAATAATGCACCTACTGTCCCATAAAATAATAATACAGTAAGTCCAGCCACTATTTTTCTATTAATTTTTAGTTTCTTAGTTATTAAATTAATAAGAGGTTTTAACATAAAGGCTATACCGAATCCTAGTACGAAGGGTAAAAACCATCCAAGGGCATATTTAATAGTTATATAAATTATTGCTGCAATTATTAAAAAGTAAATTACATTTATTATAAACTCTCTTTTTTTCTCAACATTCATAGCCTTTTAACTCCCATATTGTTTTCTTTGATTATACACTAAAAAACATTAAAATAATATTTATAAAAGAAAAAATTAATTAAATATTCAGAATTATTCCTCACTTAAGTATATATATCCATAACTGCTAATTATTAAACATAAATAACAAAAGGTTGTGTACCAAAACTAGTTCACAACCTTTTATTTTTATTTGATATACTTATTCAAATTATAATCACTATTAATCCCACTCTAAAGTCATATAACTATTAAATTTCTTATTACTGCAAGTAGGACAATTACTGCTTTTTACCTCATCTAAAGTTATAACCTCATATTTACCCTCGCATTCATGGCACTTATTATCTAATGTAAAAATTTTATCCTTATCATATTTAATTTTCACATAGTTTATTGTAGATAAGTCTCCACACTTATTACATTTTCCATATGAATTATGATAATTTATTTCTTCTATAGTACCTTTGCTTATTATATAATTTATAAATTCCTTATCATTTTCATTAAATGTCTTAATGTATTCTTCAAACTCTTTAGTTCTGCTACCTAATCCTTCAAAGATAGTAGCACTATATCCACACTTTTTACATTCAATACTAATTCCCTTACCCAAAGGCACTTCCCCCTCTTGCAATATATTATTATATTTATATTTTAACATATACTATATAGAATATGTTTACATAAATAAATTTAATTATCAATTAAGTTTATTGTATAAATTATAAATTTTTTTTATTATAATTATTTACAGTTATATAGGAGGCTTAAAAAATGAAGATTTTAATAATTATTTTCAGTTTGATAGTTATAGGGTTATTAGCAAATTATGCAGGTAAATTAGTTGAGTTTATAAAACTACCATCCCTTATAGGAATGATTTTATTAGGTATGTTTATAGGACCAGCTTTTCTTAATATTGTACCAAAAGATACATTAGATATTTCTACATATATTAAAGATATAGCATTAGTTACAGTTTTATTTATAGGTGGCCTCGGTATTAGTTTAAATCAAATGAAAGAAATAGGTAGGCCAGCATTTTTGCTTAGTATTATTCCTGCAACCTTGGAAGGATTAGCTATTGCATTTTTATCTATGATTTTCTTAAATTTCTCCTTTGTCCAAGGAGCTATATTAGGCTTTATAATTGCTGCAGTAAGTCCTGCTGTTTTAGTTCCTTCTATGGTAGATTTAATTAATAGGAAAATAGGTCAAGATAAAGCAATTCCTCAAATGCTATTAGTTGGAGCCTCTGCTGATGATACAGTAGCTATAACATTATTTACAACATTTCTAAGAGTATATCTGTCAAGTATTAATGGTGAGTCCATATCTATTTTATCAGAACTTATTTCCATACCAATAGCTATAATTGTAAGTATAATAGTTGGATTTATACTAGCATACTTAACTAAGGGGCTATTATCAAAAATCAATAATAATATTCTTAGAGTTATTTTTTCTCTAACTATTTGTATAGCAATTAGATACATAGAAAATCAACTGCATTTATCATCCTTTAATTCATTATTAACTATAATGATTTATGGTTTCTTTTTAAGAACATTTTTAAATGATTTAGCTAAAAAAATCCAAGATGGAATAAATATATTTTGGAAATATGGGAAGTTATATCTTTTTGCTTTTGTGGGAATGGCTATAAACCCTTCATTAGTGGGTGAATATTTATGGATAGGTATAGTAATGCTTATAATTTCATTAACTATTCGTTCTATAGGTGTTGCAGTTTCTTTAATAGGTACAAATCTAACTTTAAAGGAAAGAATCTTTTGTATAATAGCTTATTTGCCTAAGGCTACTGTTCAGTCTGCAAAAGCTGGAATTCCTCTTCAAATGAGCGTAGCTGGAGGAGAAATAATGCAGGCCATAGCAATTTTAAGTGTATTAATAACTGCACCAATTGGTGCAATTGGAATAAAGGTTACCTCACCAAATTTATTAAATCAAGGTTACATAGAAAATGAACTAGCCTAATTAAAATAGACCCTATATTTTAGACACTTATCATTAAGAGTCTTTTATATAGAGTCTTTTTTATATAGTATCATATAAGATAAATTATTTTAATTCTACTTCAATTGCTTTATGAAAAATATATTCTCTATTTACTATGATTTAGTATTAGTAGTTTATTTTTATAAATATTACTTATGCTCTTTTATAAAGTTCTTATACCATTCATAACTATCCTTCTTATAGCGTTTATATGTTCCATTGCCTTCATTATCAGCATCAACATAAATTACTCCATAACGTTTTTTCATTTCCACACTTCCTGCAGAAACGATATCGATGATTCCCCACATAAAATATGCTCTAACATCTACGCCATCTTTTATAGCTTCTTCAATTTCAGTGAAATGTTCTTGTAGGTATTGAATTCTATAATCATCATGAATAGTTAAGTCTTCATTTAATGTATCTTGAGTTCCTAATCCATTTTCTGAAACAATAACTGGCTTTTGGTAACGATCATAAACCTTATTAAGAGTAGTTCTTAATCCTATAGGATCAATTTGCCAACCCCATTCTGTTGCTTTTAAATAAGGATTCTTAACTGTTGCAACAAGATTTCCTGCTGTTTGTTCTGCATCCTCAATAGTAACAATACTAGATGAATAGTATGAGAATGAAACAAAGTCAGCAACATTATTTTTAAGAAGTTCATCATCTCCTTCTTCCATCTTCACTTGAATATTTCCCTCTTCAAAGAAACGATTCATATATGATGGATAGTATCCTCTTGCTAATACATCTGCACAAAACCATTGATTTACGTTTTCATCATGTACAAGTTTAAAATTATCTTCTGGTTTAGGCGTTAAAGGATAATAACAGAAACATGAAATCATACATCCAAACTTACCCTTACATATATCTTTTCCATACTCTATTGTTTTTGCACTTGCTATAAATTGATGATGTAATGATTGAAAAACAAGGGATTGATCATATTTTTCATTTTCTTCTTTAATAAGTCCAACACCATTATAAGGAGAAAAATATCCTGCATTTATCTCATTGAAAGGAAGCCAAAAATCAACATCATCCTTCCAACAGTTAATAACCACCTTGGCAAATTTAAAATAAAAGTCAACCATTTTTCTATTACGCCATCCACCATACTTCTCTACAAGATGTAATGGTACTGCATAGTGATTCATTGTAATAAATATTTTAATATTTGCTTTCTTTAACTCTTGAATTATATGGTCATAAAATAATAAACCTTCTTCATTAGGAGTCTCTTCATCACCTAAAGGGAAAATTCTTGCCCAGGATATAGAAAAACGATATACATCTAATCCTAGTTCCTTTATTAACTCTAAATCTTCATCAATATGACTGAATCCTTCAACCCCTCTACGGAAAGCATAGTTACCTATGTCCTTACATTTTTTAGCTTCTTCAACAGTATCAAAGCTTAATAATCTTGTTTTTGTAGTAGCTTGTGAAGTACGTGGCAGATATGGACGACAATCTTGTGTGTCTATTCCCTTGCCCCCTTCATTAAAGCCACCCTCATATTGACTGGCTGCTGTTGCTCCACCCCATAATATTCTCTTCATAGTTTCCTTAGTATAATCTAATTAGAATTATTTAAATTAATACTTCTAATTTCTTTATACTTCCTCCTTCCTAAAATTTCATTATGTAATTTGTACTTTAATTATTTCTATTCTTATCTATAAAATAAGTTATTTTCTTTCATTAAATTATAACTTAAATGAAATATTATTTCAATCATATTTACAAGCTACCTCTTAGCTTAAAATATCTACAAATAAAAAAGGCTATAAATTAAGTAAAACACTTAATTATAGCCTTAATTATATAAACTATTATTATATTTAAATATATACCCTTTTATTTATATTATTTTAATTATAATATATTAAAATTTATCTGTTTAATATCAATATTATGGTTTTCTTTAATCTTCTCTTCAATAACTTTTAAGTCATTGAATGTCCTATAAGCAAATGCTTTACCCTCTTTTATAAATTTTTTATTTCCTTTTATTTCTTCATAATCTTCATTACAATCATAACAAGCAATAATTTTATTTTGTTTTATTCCAAAATTCATGGTTTCTATAGTTCCACCTTTTTCACTTGTTTCTATAACAATAATTCCTTTACTTAATCCACTTTGTATCCTATTTCTATTTACATAATTATACCTAGATAATTTACTTCCATATTCATACTCACTTACTAAGCAACCATTATTCTCTAGTATATCATTAGCTAATTTTATGTTTGTTTTAGGAATAATGGAGTCTAGTCCACAAGGCATAACAGCAATGGTGCTTTCATTAGAATCAATAGCAGCTTTATGTGCATAAGTATCACATCCAATAGCTAGTCCACTAACTATTGAATAATTCAATTCTGAAAAAAATTTAGATGTTTTATATGCTACTCTAGCTCCATTATCTGTTGGCTTCCTTGTTCCTACAATAGCTATAGCATTTTCATCTAACAAGCATTTATTATTCCCCTTATAAAATAATATTGAAGGAGAATTATTTATTTCTTTTAGTGTTTTAGGGTAATTATTATCTAATATTGATATCATACCAATACTATTCTTTTTTGAATTATCTTGTATTTCATATGCTTTATCTAAAATATACTTAAATTCATCAGTACTAATATTATTTATACTTTCTTTTGCTAAAGTAAGCTCTAGCCAATCATATATTTCATTGCTATCTTCAGGTATTGGATTATTTAAAACTATATTTTTTATCTTAATTGGACCCATACCTTTAATTTGCTTTAATATCATTGGTATTAATAAATTCATATATTATCCTCACTTTACCTATATTAAATTAATTAGTATATGTTTTCCCTATACCTAAGCCAATTATTTGCTTTGCTCCATATCTGATAAGTATTTCCCTACATGCAATCAAGGAATTTCCAGTTGTTATAATATCATCCATTAATATTATTGTTTTATTTGATAAATCACATTGATCCTTCAAATATTTAATAGATTCTAAATGAACCTCTTTATCCCTTTTTCCCCCTATTGATAATTTATGAATATCTTTAAATCTTATTAAATTACTAGATTTATCTAAAAAACCATTTTCTTTAGCTACACTTTCTGCTACATAATTTATACCATTCTTTTTTCCAGCCTTACTAGATGGCACTGATATAATTACTACTTCATTTTCATTTAAAACTTCTTTTAAGTTCTTAAGTTTTAAATTAAATAAATTACTATATTCCTTAATTACTTCAACCTCATTTTCCTTAAGCCTAAGTATATTACCATCTTCTTTTTTTCTAAACCTTTTATTATTTCCTCTTCTATAAGGGTTATAAGTATCAATATAAAAAATTATAAATTCATTATTGAAACTGTCTATAGTTACAAATGACTTAAATTGATTTTCAAAATACCTTATTACTTTAAAAAATCTATAATTAAATTGTCTTTTTATTTGTATTTCAACATCATGCAATCTATTTTTTGCGATAGTATTATTTGGATCAAAAGTTAATACCTTTTTATATAGGTTTTCTGCCATTACATAATTTTCTTTAACCACATAACATTTTGCTAATCTTGTGTATGCAGCAATATTTCTTTTATCAATTTCAATAATAATACTATTTAGTTTAATAGCTTCATCATTCCATAAGTTATTATTTGCTAAAAATTTTGCTCTATTTATAATCTCCTCTTTATTTTTAAGATTATCTATTTTAGTATATTTTTCTTCTTCATTACTTAAAGATTTATTATTTATACTTTTCTGTAAATTCTTTTGAGTATTATCTAATTCTCTATGTATAAATTGTTCTTTTGGTGTTTTATTAGATTTCTGATGTATATTTTTTTTATTACTATTAAGATTATTATTCCTATTTCCTATCTCTTTATATTCATGAGACTTATCTATAGGTTTTTCCTTACTTAATTTCTTTTTATTTTCACCTATCTTTAATTCTGTTAATCTTTTCTCTAACTCTGCTATCTTATTTTTTAATACCAGATTTTCTTTTTCTCTACTATCTTCAGAAATTAATCTTTTGTATTTCTCTTCTATCTCTTGAATTCTTTTGGTTAATTCCCTAATATGCTTTTCTTTTTCTCTATTTTTATACGTTACTATCCCTATAACTATTATCAGTAGTACAATAATTGCTCCCATAATTCCCTCATAATTTCTATATATTTTTATCTGTTATATAAATTTACCCTTCTAAGATTACAATTCTAAATAAGTAATAACTCACTATTTCATATGAACTTGTCTATGTATCCTTATATATTTTACCATATTAAAACAAATATTTTAAAATCTAAAAAATATGTATTTATACTCCCTATTAAATTAAGGCTATAACTTAAGTAAAATACTTAAGCAACAGCCTTAATTTTTACAAATTATCAATTAGCCTTGATAATTTTATTTACATGAATTCTCCATACCTTCGCTCACTACTTATATCATTTAATAGATGCTTTATTTCTTGTTCTTTATTTTTATCCATAATTAGAATAACGTCTCCTGCATCTACAACTATTAAATCCTTTAGTCCAAATCCAATAATTAGGTTTTTCTCTCCAAAAACTGCACAATTTTCACTATCTTGAAGGTATACATTATCGCTTACTTTATTATTTTTATCTTCCTCTAAATATCTACTTAAAGCTGAAAAGCTCCCAATGTCATCCCATATAAAATCACTTTTAATAACATAAGCTTTTCTTGTTTTTTGCATAACACCAAAGTCTATAGATATTCCATCTATTAAAGAGTATTGCTCTCTAATAACTTCATCTTCATTTTCTTCTCCTATATACTTATATATTTCCATTAATGACTTATATAATTTAGGAAGGTATTTTTCTATTTCTCTTAGTATTACATCAGCTCTAAATATAAACATTCCAGAATTCCATAAATAGCTTCCCTTTAGCAAGAAATCTTTAGCTACTTCTAAGTTAGGTTTTTCTGTGAATCTTTCTACTCTAAAGGTTGGTATTTCTGCTACGGCTCTTTGGCCCATTTCAATATATCCATAACCTGTTTCTGCTCTTGAAGGGGTAATACCTAAGGTTACTATACCCCTTTTTTTATTTGCTATTTCAACAGCTTGTGATAATGTGTCAATATACAACTTTTCATTTTCTATATGGTGGTCCGAAGGTAAAACAACCATAATAGCATCATTGTCTTTCTTTAATAGTTTTACAGCTGATAATCCTATGCATGTTGCAGTTTCCTTGTTCATTGGCTCTGTGAAAATATTGTTTGAATTAATATTATCTAATTCTCCCTTTACCTTATCCTCATAATCCTTATTAGTAATAATATAAATATTTTCTTTGCTTATTAATGGTGAAACTCTATCTACTGTATTTTGTAGAAAGCTTTTATCATTAATAACCTTTAAGAATTGTTTAGGTCTTGCTGATCTTGATAAAGGATAAAGCCTAGTTCCTTTTCCTCCTGCTAATATTAGCCCGTATATCAATAATTTTCAACTCCACGTAAATTCTTTTATATATCTTATGCTATGGATTTCTTTTTGTGAAAAAGAATAAGGCTGTATTTGATGAGGATACAGCCTTGGTTGGTAAAAAAAATTATTATAGTAAAATTTATTATTTTATAAATGGGTTTTCAGTTTTATACAACATTCCCTTAGGTTGATTAAAGCCTATTTCTTTAACTCCTAAGTATCTAAATAAATTATATATAGCCTTTCCAAAGTGACCAAAAGCAACTGCTCCATGGTGAGGATATCTACCTTGTATTAATACATGTCTATAGAATCTTCCCATTTCAGGAATTGCAAATATTCCTATTGCACCAAAGGACCTTGTTGCAACTGGTAGTACTTCTCCTTCTGCAACATATGCAGTAAGCTCAGCATCTGCATTACTTTGTAATCTAAAGAAAGTTATATCTCCAGGAAGAATATCTCCTTCAAGAGTTCCTCTTGTAATGTTTGGTTCTTGGTTTGGCTCTAAAGCTCTTGCCATAATCATTTGGTTTTTCATTGTACAGCTTGTTAATTTACATGCTGCTGTATTACCGCAATGGAAGCCCATAAATGTATCTTTTAATGTGTAATCGAACTTGCCTTTAATTTCTGATTCGTACATATCCTTTGGAACTGTATTATTAATATCTAATAAAGTAACAACATCTTGGCTTATGCAAGTTCCAATATATTCACTTAATGCACCATAAATATCTACTTCACAAGACACTGGTATTCCTCTTGCTGCTAATCTACTATTTACATAGCATGGAACAAATCCAAATTGAGTTTGGAAGGATGGCCAGCATTTATTTGCAAATACTATAAATTCTCTAGAACCCTTATGTGCTTCCATCCAATCTAATAATGTAAGTTCATATTGTGCAAGCTTTGGTAAAATACCAGGCATTTTATTTCCTGTACCTAATTCCTTTTCCATATCTGCAATTACATCTGGAATTCTAGGATCATCTTTATGATCATTAAATGCAGCATATAAATCTAATTCAGAGTTTTCTTCAATTTCTACTCCTAAATTATATAATTGCTTAATTGGTGCATTACAAGCTAAGAAGTCTTGTGGTCTTGGTCCAAAAGATATTATCTTTAGATTTTTAAGTCCAATTAAAGATGTTGCTACTGGAACAAATTCTTTAATCATTTCTACAACTTCTTCTGCTGTTCCAACTGGATATTCAGGTATATATGCATTTATGTTTCTAAGTGCTAAATTGTAGCTAGCATTTAGCATTCCACAATAAGCATCTCCTCTTCCACCAATTAAGTTATCTCCAGATTCTTCAGATGCTGCTACAAACATAACTGGTCCATTAAATTCTTTTGCTAATAATGTTTCTGCTGTTTCTGGCCCAAAATTTCCTAAGTAAACTACTAAAGCATTTACCCCTGCATCCTTTATATCTTTTAAAGCTTCTCTCATATGGATTTCGTTTTCTACTGTTACTTTACATTCATATATATCTCCATTAAAAGCTTCTACTACTGCTTTTCTACGATTTGCTGATAATTCCATTGGAAAACAATCTCTACTTACTGCAACAATTCCTAATTTAACCTTTGGTGTATTATTCATTTTATATCTCCTCCAAATAATTTCTCAATAATAGTAATTCCTAAAATCCCCCTGAAATCACTTTTAATTTTTATTAACACATTTTATTGATTTATCAACAACATTTTCCACTGTAAAGCCAAACTTCCTAAATAACTCATTAGCATTTCCTGATTCTCCAAAGGTATCAAGAGATATGATATCCCCATCTAAGCCTACGTATTTGTGCCATCCAAAGGAAGTTAATGCTTCCACTGCAACTCTTCTACGTACTGAATTAGGTAATACACTTTCCTTATAAGCTTCATCTTGTTCATCAAATAACTTAAAGCATGGAATACTTACTACTCTTGCATCAATACCCTCTTCATAAAGTTTATCAGCTGCTTTATATACTAATTCTACTTCTGAACCTGATGCCATTAATATAATATCTGGAATTTCCTTTTTAGATTCCTTAATTACATATCCACCCTTTAAGGCTCTCTTTGGGCATCCATCATATAGAGGTAACTTTTGTCTTGTTAATACTAATGATGTTGGTGTTTCTCCATTAGTTACAGCATAATACCAAGCAGCAGCTGTTTCCTTTGAGTCTGCTGGTCTAAATACAGCCATATTAGGCATACTTCTTAGTGCTGCTAATTGTTCTATAGGTTGATGGGTTGGTCCATCTTCACCTACACCAATACTATCGTGAGTTAATACATATGTTAATGGTAGCTTCATTAATGCAGATAATCTCATTGCAGCCTTCATATAATCACTAAATACAAAGAAGGTTGCACAGTAAACTTTAAGTCCACCATGAGCATAGATACCATTAGCTATTGCTGCCATTGCATGTTCTCTTACTCCAAAGTGAAGATTTTGTCCACTTCTATCTTCTGCTGAGAAATCACCTTTCCCATTCATATAACTCTTATTTGAAGGAGCTAAATCTGCTGAACCTCCAATTAAATTTGGAATTATATTAGCTAATCTATTTATAACAACTCCTGAAGAATCTCTAGTTGCCATTTCTTTATCAAAGCTCCAGAATTCTTCATTATTTAATAATTCCTCTTTATCTACTTCATTTTTCATCCATTTAATATACTCATTTGCTAGTTCAGGATAAGCATTTTTATATTTATTAAATACTTCATTCCATTTTTCTTCTTTTTCTATTCCTTCATTAATATAGTTATTCATATTTTCATATACTTCATCTGGAACATAGAAAGAAGGTTCTAATTTCCATCCACAGTTTTCCTTTAAAGCCTTTATGTTGTCTTCACCTAATGGCTCTCCATGAGCTGATGCCTTTCCTTCTTTAGCAGGACATCCAAAACCTATTATATTTTTAACTATTATAATAGAGGGCTTTGAAGTTTCTGCCTTTGCTTCATCTATTGCCTTGGAAATTGCATCTATATCATTTCCATCATTAACCTTAATTACTTGCCAGCCATAAGCTTCATATCTTTTAGCAACATCTTCTCTAAAAGCAATGTCTGTACTTCCTTCTATTGAGATATTGTTAGAATCATAAAGAGCTATTAGCTTTCCTAATCCTAATGTTCCTGCTAAGGATGATGCTTCTCCTGAAATTCCTTCCATAAGACACCCATCACCTACAATTGTATATGTGTAGTGATTAACTATATCAAAATTATCTTTATTAAACTTTTCTGCTAAGTAGCTTTCTGCCATAGCCATACCCACAGCATTACATATACCTTGCCCAAGTGGTCCTGTTGTTATTTCTACTCCTTTTGTATGTTTATACTCTGGATGTCCTGGAGTTAAACTTCCAACTTGTCTAAAGTTTTTAATATCTTCTATAGTTATTCCATATCCAAATAAATGTAATAAAGAATATTCAAGCATGGAACCATGTCCAGCTGATAATATAAATCTATCTCTATTATCCCAATTAGGATTTTTTCCATTATGATTCATCTTAGTCCATAAAGTAAATGCCATGGTAGCTGCTCCTAGTGGCAAACCTGGATGTCCTGAATTTGATTTTTGTATTGCATCTGCTGACAAAACTCTTATAGCATTAATAGATAGTTTATCCAATTCTATATTCATATTTTCCTCACTTATCCTTATAACTTATATATTATTTATTTCCAAAGGCCTTTGCCCAATCTGCTTTAAACTTTTCTAGTCCTTGATCTGTTAATGGATGATATAACATTTGTTTAACTAAATCATAAGGTACTGTTGCTATATCTGATCCTGCTCTAGCTGCTTCTAAAACATGTATTGGATTTCTAACACTTGCAGCAATTATTTTAGTTTTAATTCCATGTAAACTAAATATTTCTGCAATATCTCTTACTAAGTCCATACCTGTCATTGAAATATCATCTAATCTTCCAAGGAATGGGCTAACATAGGTAGCTCCTGCATTTGCAGCAAGTAAAGCTTGAGCTGCTGAGAATATTAGAGTTACATTAGTTTTTATACCTTCACTAGCTAGAACCTTAGTTGCCTTTAAGCCTTCACCAGTCATAGGAATTTTTACTATCATATTTTTATGAATCTTAGCAATTTCTCTACCTTCTTTTATCATTCCAGCAGCCTCTTCGCTAACTACTTCTCCACTAATTGGTCCATCTACTATATCAGTAATTTCTTTAATTACTTCATTAAAATCTCTTCCTTCTTTTGCTATAAGAGATGGATTTGTTGTTACCCCACAAATAACTCCCATTTCATTTACTTCTCTAATGTGATCTACATTAGCTGTATCTAAGAAAAATTTCATTATTACTACCTCTCTTCTTTTTTATATTTTATTATTTATATAGTTGTGAATTTGTATATTGTAGTATGGCTATATTGGTCATTTGCCTTTAATAATGAAGTTTCAAAATTATTGTCATTTATAGCATTAGGAACAAATTGGGTTTCTAAACATAAGCCACTTCTTCTTTCATAAGCTGTATTATCCTTACCCTTATCTAATCCATCTAGGAAATTACCTGTATATAATTGAACTCCCACATTTGATGTATACATTTCCATAGCAATTCCAGAAGCTTCATCAACAACCTTAGCTGATAATACTGATAAGTCTCCTTTAGCGTTTAATAACCAGTTGTGATCATAACCTTGTCCAAACTCAATTTGTTCATCTTTATCATTAATATTTTGTCCTATAGTTTTTAATTCTTTAAAGTTCATAGGTGTATTTTCTACACTTCTTATTTCTCCTGTAGGAATTGAATATTTATCATTTACAGTAAAATTATCTGCATTTATATATAACTTTTCATCTAAGATAAGTCCTGAAGAGTGTCCAGCAAGATTGAAATAAGCATGATTAGTAAGGTTAACCACTGTATCTTTATCACTAATAGCTTTATACTCTATCTTTATTTCATTGTCATCTGTTAGAGAATAGAATACATTTACATTTAAGTTTCCAGGATACCCTTCTTCTCCATCTTCACTTAAGTATGATAACTTTAATATATTATTTTCATTATCAATTATTTCTGAATCCCATATAACTTTATCAAAGCCTTTATTTCCTCCATGAAGATGATTAACTCCGTCATTGGCTGCTAAAGTATATTCTTCACCATTAATGGTAAACTTGCTATTTTCTATTCTATTTCCACAACGTCCAATTAAAGCTCCATGAAATTTTTTGCCATTTTCATAGCCTTCTATATTGTCATATCCTAAAACAACATCTCTAAAATCACCATTTCTATCTGGAACTTTAATTTCTGTAATAGTTCCACCATAAGTTATGATTTTTACTTCCATTTTGTTTTTATTAGTTAAGGTATAGCTTTTTACTTCTAAGCCATTTTTTGTTTTTCCAAATGACTGTTCAACTATAGACATATTCTTCCCCCCACTTAATCTCTTTTCATATTTATCTTATAATATCTAACATTACTGCTACAAGAAATTACTTATGTTTTTATAGACAATATTTATCATCTTATATAGCTCCTTAAGTAGTTTCCCTATATACTATAATTATACAACTTTTATTCCTCTATATGGAAATAAGAAATAGTATTTTTTAACTTACCAACTATTCTATCTAGTTCCTTTGAGAAATCAGAAATCTTTTCTATTTCTTTTATTTGCTCTTGAGCTGCTCCTGATACTTCTCTAGTGGTTGCCTCTGTTTCTTCTGAAATAGCCACAATACTTTCTATTGCTACTCTAGTTATTTCTTTAGACTGAACTATACTGTTTATAAGTTCAAAGAAATCTTTTAATTCACTATCAATTTCATCTATTGAATTAAATATCTCATTAAAAGCTAAACTAGTATTTTTTAAAGCAGCCATTTGTTGTGTAATTACACCCTTAGAGTTATTTGCCATACTAGCAACTCCCTCTGTTTTCTTTTGAATGTTATTTATTATATTAGAAATTCTTATTGAAGATTCTTTGGACTTACTAGCTAAACTTCCTACTTCTTCTGCAACCACTGCAAAACCTCTTCCAGCTTCCCCTGCTCTTGCTGCCTCAATAGCTGCATTTAATGATAAAAGGTTAGTTTGTTCTGAAATATCAGTTATTATGTTTACAATATCCTTTATTTCTTTTACTTCATAATTTAAAGCATTTATTTCACTTACAATTTCTAATGATATTTCATTAGTTTCTTCTGCCCTTAAATTTAATACTTTAACTGTATCTACTGCTTCATTTTGTATATCCTTAGTTTTTTCTAAGTGTCTAACTACTTTGTTTGATTTTTCATTAACTATATTTATATCATTTGATAAATTATTCATACATTCAAGACTTTCAGTAGCACTGGTTACTTGTCCAACTGCTCCTGATTCTATTTCCATCATCATTGCTGATATTTCTTCTGACACAGAATATGAATGCTCCGATGCCACAGAAATAACCTCTGTTCCATTTGAGATATTCACCATTAAACTTTTAATATCTACTATTAATCCACTAATCTTGTTAAGCATTTCTTTAAAGGCTCCATTAACCTTACCTATTTCATCCTTATACTCATTATGTATATAAATGCTTAGGTCTCCCTCTTTAGCTTTATCCATATGGTTTATCAACTTTTGTAATGGCTTAGATATATCTCTTGATATTAATATAGAAATAAGCATAGCTACTACAAAGGATATTAATCCAATTATAAGGATGTTTATACTAATAATATTGGCCTCCTTATTTAAATAGCTATATGGAATATTAGATAGTAAATACCAATCATTTACTTCTATACTTGCAAAGGATATTAATTGCTTATCTTTAGAATCAGAAAAGGTTTTCTCTTTTACTTCTTCAGTATTTAATAAACTAACTTCCTTATTAAGATTTTCTATAATATCACTATCACTATACTTTTGCCCTATATTAATTTTCTCAGCATTCCCTATAATAGTTCCCTCTAAGCTTACTACTGAAACGCTAGATTCTTCTCCTAAATCTATATCCTTTAATATATTTGAGAAAATATTTGGGTCAATTTCTTGAACTAATAAACCTATCTTTTTACCATTATTGGAAGAATTAATTGGCGTAATATTATAAATTGAATAAGCATCATCATCCTTTTGTAAAACCCATTTGCTTTCCTTAATTTCATTGCTTTTTATGTACTCCATAATGATAAGAGATGTATTACCTAAGCTACTATTTTCATTATCTATAACACTTAAATTATGAATATTTTTATTGGATAAGGCTCTAAGCCTCATTAATTTAGATAAGGAATTTGTTGCATCATATTTTGTGTTGTAATCCATAGTTTTATTATTTTGTAAATAATCTTGTAGCTCTACTTCCATAACTAAAGATTTTGCTAAATCCACATGCTTATCCATTTCATTTGAAATGTTCCTTTTGATTTGCGCTGTGATTTGGGAAGAAAACTTTTTACTTTTATCATTAATAGCATCTCTATATTGAACTAATGAAATTACTCCTATAACTAAAATTATCATAAGTATTAAAAAGCCATAGAAAAATATTAACCTATACTTTATATTAATATTCCTCCATAAGTTATAAAGACTATTTAATTTGTGCTTTTTATTTTTTAAATCTCCCTTAATTTTATTAGCCTGATTTTTCACCTTTTTCTTCATAGCATTCTCCTACATCCATATATTAATAATAACACCTTAAGGAAATTCAAGTAAATATTTACATAGTATCCTTATATTATGTATACTATTACATTTTTACCTATCTAAACAAGTAATTAATTATCTATATATAGACATTTTTTGTCATTTTTAAAGTTTAGCTATGTCTACTTTGTATCTTAGGGGAGTTGTACCTTTTATCTCCATAAACTTCTTTATAAAGTAATCTGTATTGCTATATCCTACTAATTCTGATATTTCATAAACCTTATTATCACTATTACATAATAATTCTACAGCCTTTTCTATCCTAACTTCATTTAAGTAATCTTTGAAATTCTTATTATATTTTTTCATAAATAATTGTCCTAAATATGCACTATTAATAAAATACTTTTTACCTAGGGTTTTTAAGCTTATCTTATTCATATAATTATCATTTATTTCATTAACTACACAGGTCAATACATCTAGACTTAAGGATTCCTTAGCTTCCTTTATATATTTTGATAATTCTAATAAAAAGCCCTTCAAATATTTATAGCTACCTCTTCTTATTAATATTTCATTTAAGTCATAGGTAATAAATTTAATAATATTATTGCTATGCTCTAAGTTTAAATCCTTAAGAAGAATAATTGTTTTATATATTAAGTAGTTAAACTCCATTTTTATAACTTCTAAATCAGTTAAATTTATTTTAAAGCTATAATATAATAAATCTATATTTTCTATAATTTTATTTTGGTTATATTCCTGAATTCCATTTATTATTTCTCTTATATAGGCCTTTCCTAAACTATAAGAATCAGTTAATTTATCATTCATTTCATTTATATTTTTAATTTTAGAAACTTCATCTAAAACCCTTTGAATAACAGCTGAATTATAGGCTGTAATTATGTCTCTAGAATCATCTATTTCTTTTCCTTTATAGATATATACATTAGTATTGATTTTTCTCTCTATATTTCTTTTTAGTGAATTAATATAATCTTCTTCCTTCACATCATTTATTTCTAATAAGTTTTCCCTATATATAAGAACTATATCATATCCATTTCTATAATCTATTATTTTGAAGTTATTATAGTACTTATCCTTCTTTACTATATCTCTAACTATATTATTTAAATTATATAAATCTTCATCTATACTACCTTCTAAATTAAAACCCCTTTTGTAATTTTCACACTCTATTATTAAACATCTGTATTTATTATAATTTTCAGATGGTCTTCTCATAAATATCTCTTTGTATTCCACTAATTCTTCCACTAAGCCTCCTCCTTATTGTTTATTACCCATAGTTCTTTTATATTCCTTTATAGATTGTCCCATATATTTTTTAAACCAATTACTAAAGTAGTTTGGATCTTCAAAACCTATTTTCTTTGAAATCTCATAAGCCTTAATATTAGGATTTTCTAACATCTTAAGTGCGATTTCCATTTTAGTTTTTATTATATACTCTCCAAAATTCTCATTAGTTTTCTCCTTAAAAAATCTACTTAAATAACTTGAATTTAAATAGAAATGCTGAGCTACACTTTTTAATGATAAATCTGGGTTAGATATGTTTTTAATTATGTATTTCTTTATTTGATTGATACTTATATATTTATCATTATTTTCTACTTCTAATTCCATTATTTCTGTAAGGTCACCAATAGCTTCTTTAATGTTTTTTACTTCATTAATTTCTGCTTTTTCTTTTTGTATTTTGTCTTTTAATTTTAAAATAGCTTCCTTTAACTCATCATCATCTATTGGCTTTAATATAAAATCACTTATTCCAAGCTTTACACTTCTTTTAGCATATTCAAATTTATCATAACCAGTTATTACAATAACTTTAATACCTGAATATTTTTCTATAATATGCTGAGTCATATCTAATCCATTAGTTAATGGCATATTTATATCTGTTAATATTATATCTGGCCTATCTTTTTCTATTAACATTAAACATTCATGGGCATTAGATGCCTCTCCTATTATCTCAACTTCTAATTCATCCCAATCTATGCAATTTCGTATAAGATTTCTTATTAAATATTCATCATCAACGATAATTATTTTTGTCTTCAAGGGAATCCTCCTTTAAAGTAAGTTTTTCTTTAGGAATATTTATTGTTATCTTAGTTCCTACCCCCAGCTTACTTTCAATTTTAAATTTAAATTTATCCCCATAAAATATTCTTAACCTTTCCTTTGTTGCTCTTAACCCTACTCCAATGCCTTTATTGTTATAGATATCCTCTATCTTGCTTTCCTTTATTCCTAGACCATTGTCTTCAACGCTTAAATAAATGCTCTCCTTATCTTCATAAGTTGATATTACTATCTTGCCTTTTCCTTCTTTATTTCTTATTCCATGATAAATTGAATTTTCAACTAAGGGCTGTAAAACTAATCTTATTATTCTATACTCATTGCAAGAATCATCTAGGTTATATTCAACATCTAATAATTCTCCATATCTCATTTCTTGAATTATTAAATAGTTCTTTATAGTATCAATTTCTTCTCGAACTGATATAATATTATTTCCTTCATTTAAGCTTACTCTATAAAACTTACCTAAGGATTTTATCATCTTATATATTTTTTTACTTTCTCCAGATAAAGCAAGGGAGTTTATAGAATCTAGTGTATTATATAAAAAGTGTGGTTTAATTTGAGACATAAGTAAATCTAATTCTATTTGCCTCTTTTTCTCTTCATTTTCTTTTATTCTCTTCATAAGTTCTGTAATCTCTATAATAAGGCCATTATATCTATTTTTCATTTGTCCAATTTCATCATTATATGTTTTTGTATTTACTAAACTAAACTTTCCATCACCAACATCATTCATAGATTCGCAAAGTTTATTTATAGGTCCTGTAATAAATTTAGATATAATTACAGCTCCTAGGACTATTAATGCAAAGCTAAATAACAAGAAATATACTAATATATATTTTACATATTGATTTTGTTCTAGTAATCTACTGTAAGAAGAAACTGAGACTATACTCCAATTAATCCCCTCTACTGAAACACTAGATAATATATAGTTGTTTTTATTAAGATTCTTAGTTATAGTTCCATTATCAATAGAATTATTTATTTCATTTTCTAGCTTACTTAAGATTTCTCTATGGCTATCCTTAGTTATAAAGTTATTTTCACCATCTCTAATGAATATTTTAGTTGAAAATTTATCATTTAAATTTGTATCAGAGTCAAAAAAATTATCTTCATCTATATTTATGATCATTATTCCCATAGGCTCTTGAGTATTTATATTGTTAACTACTCTAATAAGAGAAACATAGTTCCTATCTGCTTCTTTTATTAGTCCTCCACAATTATATTTTAAAATATACTCACCATCTTTATTTAATAACTCTTCATATAAATTAGATTTCTTTACATCACTTAAATTAAGACCTTTATATAAATAGCTTTCAGAGTAATATTTATTTCCTTCATAATCTAATAGATATATTGATGATATATTGGATTGAAAATTAGTAAATTGAGATAGGTAGTCATTAATATTATTTCTTAATGACTTATCATCTGTTTCATAATTATTTAATGCATTTTGAATATTACTAGAAGATATTATCATTTTAGAAACATTACTAACATTTCCTACTATTATATTCATATTAGATTTTGCACTTTCCAAAACTTCTAATGAGCTTTGTTCTAACTTTTCTAAAGTATATTTAGTATTTATTCTTTCATATAAAATAGTTATTGATAAAATAGAAAAGAGAAAAACTAAAGTGAAATAAATAATTATCTTTTTCATAATACTTAAATTCAAAAAATTATCTTTTATCCTACTAATTAGCAACTTCTTACCCATAATACATCCTCATCATAAATCATTCATAATATCTGCAAATTCTTCTGGGGTTATTTCACCATTAATTAATTCATCTACTAACCTTTTATGAACATTTCCCTTTTCTTCTCCTAAGTAAATATCCCAGTAAAGAAAATACTTTGACTCCTTAGTTAATTCTTTTAAATTCTTAGATAATTCATTTAACTCTTCATTCTCTTCAGATTCATTCCATGCTGGTAAGCCTGTACCAAACTCATAAAACTTCTTTGATATATTTTCAGAAATAAATTTAATAGCTTCAACAGCTGCCTCTTTATGTTCACTATTATTACTTACCATTAAGTAATCTGTTGTTCCGCCTAAGAAAACTTTTTCATTAGAATCACCATTTTTTGTTGGAAAATTACCTATTCTTATATCTTCTTTTATAGTTGAATTTTCTAAGTCACCTATAAACCAATTGCCAGTATAGTACATAGCTACTTTTCCAGTCTTAAATTTCATTTCTAACTCATCTCTTGTTAAATCTATGTCTTCCGCTTTAAAGGCTCCTGAATCAGATAATTCCTTCATTCTATAGGCTGTTTTTAATAGTAATTCATAATTTTCACCATTTAAAGCTGACTTTACTCCATCAATTCCACCCTCTTGAAGAGCTAAAATGTCATAATATAGCATACTAGTCCATTTGTCTGTTACTGATGCACCTAATGGTATTATTCCTAAATTTGAAAAGGTTTTTATTCCTTGCAATAGTTCATCATAATTTTCAGGAATATTTACATTATTATCTTCAAATAATTTTTTATTATAATAAAAAGTACCAATTGAAAGTGTAATAGGTAATCCATAAATTCCTTCATTATACTCAACATTATCAAACATATCCTTTTTAACTTTATTTCTTATTTCATTATCTAAATAAGGATTTAAATTTAAGACCTTTCCAGCCTCTACAAAAGGTTTACTAAAACCACTTCCCCAGGAAAAGAATATATCTGGTAGTTCATTAGTGGCAATTGCAGTCTTTATTTTAGTTTTGTATCTTTCATTTTCTACTATTTCAGATTTTATTTGAATATTTGGATTGTTTTCATTCCACTCCTGGATTACTTCCTCTACGATGCTTCCATTTGTGTTGTCAGATTTTTGTGTCCATATATGCCACATTGTTAAAGTAATTGGTTCTTCATTATTTTCCACTTTTTTCTCAGTACAACCATACATATTAATTAATAAAACTATAATTATCGAAAATATGGATACTTTTTTCATAAACATATTCCTTTCTTCTTTTATAAATAAGTACAGCTTTATATTTATAAGGGATGTTTTTTAATTGATATATTAATTATACTATAATAAATATAATTTATTTTACAAAATACTTTTATTTTCAACATTTATTATATTAATTCATATATTTATTTATAATAAACATAATAATCCATCATATAATTGTACTTATGACGGATTATTATATTAGCCTATATATTACTACTATTTTGTTTCTTCAGTAAATTGTTTTTGCTTTTCTACTCCATAGTTAATTATTTCATTTGCTTTTATCCATTTAACCTTTACTGGATAGTTATTTTCAACTGTTTCGCCTTTTATTTGCTTATCTAAAACATCAATTATTGTTTTTCCAATTTCATATGAATCTTGATCAACTATACCTGTAATTAATTGATTCTCTATTCCATTTTCCCATGTAGTTGTGTAGTCAAATCCAAAGTGATATATTTTCCCACCTTTTCCTTGTGATTTAATAGCTTCCATAACTCCTGTATCTGGACCTTCTGAACCTAATGAGAATACAGCTACCATATCTGGATTAGCAACTATTTGTCCTTCTAATTGTTGCTTTGAAACTGATGATTGGTCATTATCTTGAACAGCTTCTAACCACTTAAAGTTCTTAGCATCATCTCCCATTACTTTTTCAAATCCCCTTTTAATACCTTCTTGTCTGTAAGTCATTGTTGTTTGTGTTAAATTTACTGCTGCAAGAGCTATTTTACCACTCTTAATACCTTTTTCTTTTAATTCCTTAGCTCCTTCTTCTCCTAATTGCTCACCAGCTAATTTATTATCAGTACCTACATAAGCTATTCTATTTTCAGCTGTTTTTACATCAGCGTCGAAAGTTACTACTGGAATACCAGCATTTTTTGCTTCTTTTACTTTGTTATCAAACATTTCTGGATCCATTGGTGCAATTGCTATACCTGCAACATTTTTGCTTATTGCTTCATCAATAAAACCAATATGTCTTTCATTTTTTTGTGCTTCACTTGGAGGAGTTGTTTTTACAACTAATTCATATCCTAAAGCTGCTGCTTCAAGTTGTGCTGCATTTTTCATAGGTGACCAATATGCTCCTGTATCAACTATAGGAATATAGTAAATTACCTTTTTCTCCTTAGAATCTCCTGCTGAAGCACTTCCACCATTTCCTGCTCCACATCCAACTAATCCTGTTACCATAATTGCTGCTGATAATAATGCTATTATCTTCTTTTTCATAATAATTACCTCCTAAATTAAATCCTTTGATTTTTTAATTTTTGATTTTTTTATTCTATTATTTATTTAGCTTTTTTCTTTAAAACACCATTTCTTCTATAGAAATCTACAACTATAGCTATTATAATAATGCCTCCTGTAACAGCTTGTTGTATAAATGAGTTTACTCCTAAGATTGATAATCCATTTTGGAATACTTGAATAGTAAAAATACCTACTATAGCTCCACCTATGCTACCAATTCCACCGCCAAAAGCAACTCCACCCATGATAGATCCAGCCATGGCATATAATTCTGGCCCATTGATTTCACTAGGTGCACCTACATTAATATTTGACATTAATAGAATTCCTGCTATTGCTGCTAAAGCACCTTCAACTATATAAACTTTGATTATGTGTTTATTTACATTTATTCCTGATAATCTACTTGCTTCTTTATTTGAACCAACTGAATAGCAATATCTTCCGTACCTTGTATTTTTCATAATAAACATAACTGCTATAAATATTACAAAGAATATTACTGTATTTGTATGAATTAGTCGTGTACCTACTTTTGTATTTGATATATTGTAAAACCATTCTGGTAATCCTTTAATATAAATACCATTTGTTAAAAATAGTATTATTCCACGTATTAAATAGCTTGTACCTAAAGTAAGTATGAAGGATTCTAATTTAAATCTAGTTATTAAAACTCCATTTAAGCATCCCCATAAAGCACCTACAATTAAAGCTGCTAATATTGATAATATTGGATTAAAACCATTTACTGATAAATATACTGCAACACATCCTGAAAAAGCTGCATTAGCACCCATAGAAAGGTCAACATTTCCAGTTATTAATATCATTGCATAAGCTACAGTTAATATACCAACTGTTGGAATTTGCCTAAAGAAGTTAGAAATATTTGCCATTCCTAAAAAATCAGGACTTATAATAGAAAATGATATAATCAAAACTACTAATACTAAGTATATTGAGTACTTTGATACTAAGTCTTTTACATTTACTTTTTTCTTTTCATTTACAATCTTACTATCTAAAACTTTTTCACTCATATTAATTAATACCTCCAAGTGTAGCTAATTTCATAATTTCTTCCTGAGTAGCTTCTTCTCTCTTAAGCTCTCCAGTTACTCTTCCTTCGCACATAACATATATTCTGTCTGACATTCCAAGTAATTCTGGTAATTCAGAAGATATTATAATTACTATTTTCCCTCTTCTTACAAGATCATTCATTATTTCATATATTTCAGCCTTTGTTCCTACGTCTATCCCCTTAGTTGGCTCATCAAATATGAAAACTTCTGAATCTGAATTTAACCACTTAGCTAAAACTACCTTTTGCTGATTTCCTCCTGAAAGAGTTCCTGCCATAACATCAATATTTGCTACTTTTATTTGTATTGCATTTCTAAATCTTTCCCCGATATCTTTTAATTCTTTATGATTTAAACGGAAGGACTTTAAATTAGTTAATGTTATGTTATCCACTACACTCATTTGTAAGGATAATCCTTGATTCTTTCTATCTTCTGTTAATAAACATATTCCATTTTTTATGGCATCCATTGGCGAATTAATTTTTATGTCTTTACCATTAATTCTTATTTTTCCATTTTTAATTGGATCTGCTCCAAAAACTAATCTCATTAATTCAGTTCTTCCAGCTCCAACTAATCCTGCAATACCTAATATTTCGCCTCTTCTTGCTTTAAAACTTACATTTTTTACTTTATTGTTGTAATCTGATAAATTTTCAGCTTCTAATATATATTCCTTAGGTTCAAATATTTCCTTTGGAAACAACTCTGTTATATCTCTACCAACCATCATATTTATAAGTTGTTTCTCATCTATTCCTTTCATTTCGCATTCATTTATATAAGTACCATCCCTTAAGACAGTAGTTCTATCACATATTTCAAATACTTCTTTTAATCTGTGGGATATGTAGATTATTGCAACACCTTCTGCCTTTAAAGCTTTTATAACTCTAAATAAGTTCTCCACATCTTTTTCTGATAGAGATGTTGAGGGTTCATCAAATATAATTACCTTTGCATCTAAACTTATTGCTTTTGCAATTTCAATCATTTGTTTTTTTGCTGTAGGTAACGTTTCTACTAAGTCCCTTGGATTAATATCAACATTTAATTTATTAAGGATCTTTTCTGTATCTGAATATAACTTATTAAAATCTATTATTTTTAGTAAATTATTTTTATATGGTAATCTTCCCATATAAATATTTTCAGCAACCGTTAATGATTCAGATAAGTTTAATTCTTGATGTACAAATCCAATTCCTATTTCTTTAGCCTTATCTGGAGTTATTATTCCATAATTAGTTCCTTCAACAAATATTTCCCCTTCATCTTGTCCTTGAACTCCACCAAGTATTTTCATCAGTGTTGACTTACCTGCCCCATTTTCTCCTAGCAGTCCATGTACTTCACCTTTCCTTATTACTAATTGTGCTCCTTTAAGTGCATAAACTCCTGGAAATCTCTTATGAATATTTTTCATTTCTAAAAGTACATTACTCAAGCTGTGATCCCCCCTCTTTCATTAATCGTTTTCAATAACTATATTACATTATTCCATTCCTTTTAAATATAAAATATCTTTACCTAATTCTTTGTTTTCTTTACCTCTTTAAAACATTTACATAAAGAAAATAGGAGGCTGTTAAAACAGCCTCCTATAATTAAAAATGTAGAATGTAAAATGAAGAATTATTGAAGTAATTTGTTCCAAATTACTATATTATATTCTATGAACTCCCCAGGAGTTTATACCTTCATTTTACATTTTTCATTCTTCATTATACATTGTGCGCTAGCACCCTATAGGTTTATTTCTTTTGATAATGGTGCTATTCCAATAAGCTCAACGCTTCTTTCATCTGGTTGAGAAGTTCCAACAAATAGCTTAAACTTTCCACTATCTAACACTCTTTCACCATTATCATTTACAACTTCAAATTCTCTTCTTCTTAATTCAAAACTTACAGTTTTACCTTCACCTTTTCTTAAAGATACACGTTTAAATCCAACTAAACTATGATGTAATACTGCATATTTAGATTCTAAATCCTTTAAATAGCATTGAACTACTTCATCAGTATCATATTCACCTACATTTTTAATATCTATACTTACATTTACAGTTTCAAAATCCTTATTTATTTCTTCTACTTTTAAATTACTTAATTCTACTTTTGAATAAGTTAAGCCATATCCAAATGGATATAATACTTCTGATTCAACATATCTATAAGTTCTTCCCTTCATAGAATAATCAGTAAAGTCTGGAAGATCATCTGTGTTCTTGTAGAAAGTTAATGGTAATTTACCACTTGGTGAACATTCTCCAAATAATAAATCTGCTACTGCAGTACCACCATGACTTCCTGGATACCACGCTTGTAATATTGCAGCACATTTATCTTCTAATCCATTAAGAGTAAGAGCACTTCCTGCTCCTAAAACTACTATTACAGGCTTATTAGTATTTAATACACTTTCAAGTAAAATTTGTTGGCTCTTTGGTAAATTAAGACCTTGCTTATCACCAGCTGCCTCACTATTTCCTGTATCTCCTTGCTCTCCTTCAATTGTAGAGTCTAAACCTAAGCATAATACTACTACATCTGATCTTTCTGCTACTGAAACTGCTTCATCTATTCTATCATTAGGTTGAGCTAAATTTTCTACTCTATCCTTATATAAATGACTTCCTTCTGAATAGTATACTCTTGTACCTTTATTTACAGATGCCTGTACACCTTCTAAAATAGTTGTGTAATTAGATGCAGTACCTGAATAATTTCCCTTAAGCATAATTTGACTATCTGCATTTGGTCCTATTACTGCAATGGATTTTAATTGTGATTTATCTATTGGTAATATTCCATTATTCTTAAGTAAAACCATTGATTTTCTTGATGCTTCTAAAGAAAGTTCATTATGTTCTTCACAATCATTTACTTCATAAGGAATATTATTAAATTCGCATTCTTCATCGAACATTCCAAGTCTTATTCTTGTAGCCATTAATCTTTCTGCTGCTATTGTTATATCTTCTTCCGTAACTAATCCTTCTTTATATGCTAATAATAATTGAAGATATATATTTCCACAGTTTAAATCACAACCATTTTTAATTGCTAAAGCTGCTGATTCTGTTGCTGTACTTGTTACATTATGATATAAATGGAAATCTGCTATTGCCCAACAATCTGAAACTACATGTCCTTTAAATTCCCATTTTCCTCTTAATATATCCTTTAATAAGGTTTTACTTCCGCAGCAAGGCTCTCCATTTGTACGATTATAAGCTCCCATTACAGCCTCTACATCTGCTTCTCTTACTGCTGCTTCAAAAGCTGGTAAATAAGTTTCATATAAATCCTTTTGATTTACTACTGCATTAAATTCATGTCTTAAACCTTCTGGACCACTATGAACAACAAAATGCTTTGCACATGCAGCTGCCTTTAAATACTTTCCATTTCCTTGAAGCCCATTTATAAACGCAACCCCAAGTCTAGAAGTTAAATATGGATCTTCCCCATAAGTTTCGTGTCCACGTCCCCATCTTGGGTCTCTAAATATATTAATATTTGGTGACCATAATGTTATACCCTTATAAATATCTCTATCATCTTTTTTAGTATTTTCATTATACTTTGCACGTGCTTCTGTAGATACTACATTGGCTATCCTTTGTAAAAATTCTTCATCAAAGATGGCAGCTAGTCCAATAGCTTGTGGAAATATAGTTGCTGTACCTGCTCTAGCTACTCCGTGTAACCCTTCATTCCACCAGTTATATCTTGGAATATTCAAGTGATCTATTGGTGCTGCATTATATGTTAATTGTGATGCCTTTTCTTGTAATGTCATTTTTGCAACTAATTCTTTTGCTTTTGTTAATGCTTCTTCATGAGTCATCCTTTTATCTCTATTCATAACAAACCATCCTTCTAATTTATTTTCTATTAAATTCCTATGACTTTATGATACCTACTATAATTACATACTAACAAGAAATTAATTATCTATTTATAGACAATATTTATCATCTTCAATATTTATACCTATAAAATGTAATTGTTTAACACTTTAATAATTTTTAAAGGATTCATTTCTTTATTATCCAACAATTAAATTCTAATAATTATTAATACTGCAAAAATTCCATGTATAGTAGTTATTTTCTTCAAAAAAGTGTAAAATGTATAATTATAGACAAAATTTATTATTAGGGGGATTATTATGTTAACTTATGAATCTTACCACTTTGGAGAAATGAATACTTTTTCTCATTATCATAACTATAACTTCGATTTTCCTAAGCATTTACATAGAAGCTTTGAACTGGTTTATGTACAAAGTGGGTCTCTTGAAATTAGCATTAATAATAGAACCTTTGAAGTAAAGGAAGGTGAATGTATTATAATTCTTCCTTATGAAATACATTCCTTTGTTACTAATGACTATTCCGATTCATATATTTGCGTTTTTTCTCCTGAATATATTAAAACCTTTCATAATATGGTTTATGGAAAATATGTTGATAATCCAGTATTTACTTTAGATTTTGATTTTAAATCTTCAATTATAGAAAATATATTTAAGAGTAGCCCTAATTTAATAGAAATGAAGGCTTACCTTTATCTTATTTGTTCAGAAGTATTAAAAAAATCTAACATAATAGAAAATGAAAAAAATGATTATGAATTATTACATAAAACTTTAAATTATATTCAAGACAACTTTAAAAAGGATTTATCCTTACAGGATATTGCTAAAAGATTTGGATATAGCTATACCTATTTATCTAAATATCTTAATAATACTTTGGGCATATCCTTTGTAGAATTTATTAATGAAAATAGAATAAATTATTCAATGTATCTATTAAAAAACACTGATGATACAATAACTGATATTGCTTATGCTTGTGGATATTCAAGCATTAGATCCTTTAATAGAAACTTCCTAAAAATAACTAATATAACGCCTAAAATGTATAGAAAAAATTTAGATATATTAAAATAAATTAATATTTAAGCTAATGTTTATACTATAGTTATACAAATTTTATAAATTTTATAAATCTTATAAAATTTATAAAATTAATTTGTTGACATTTTTTTTAATTAAGAATAAAATTATAATATAAACTAAATATTCCATTAAGAGGGAGTAGTAAAAAATATAGCATCAACATTCGCGGTCTTTAGGCCTGGTGTTATATACCAATTTGGTTACGAGACTTTTAATACAGTTTTTTATAAAATGAAAATTGTATTAAGAGTCTCTTTTTTATATAACTCTGGTATATACCCAATTTAATTTATATAAAAGGATTTTCTATAGATCAATGAATTTGATAAAAATTATTCTAATGTTTGGAGGAATTATTAATGAAAAAGTATTTTTCAATGCCCTATGAAGAGGTATTAAAAGAATTTAATGTTTCGAAAAAGGGATTAGAGGACAAGCAAGTAAGTTCTAACACTGAAAAATTTGGACTTAATCAATTAACGGAAAAGAAAAGACAAACTGTATTACAGGTTTTTCTTAGTCAATTTAAGGATTTATTAGTATTAATATTAATAGCTGCTGCTATTATATCTGCAATGACAGGTAGCTTAGAAAGTACTCTTGTTATTTTTGCAGTAATTATCCTTAACTCAATCCTTGGAACAGTTCAACATTTTAAAGCAGAACAATCACTAGATAGCTTAAAGGCTCTATCATCTCCTTGTGCTAAGGTTTATAGAAATGGTAAAAAAGTAGAAATACCGTCTAAGGAAATAGTTCCTGGGGATATCTTAATCTTAGAAGCTGGAGATATGGTTTCTGCTGATGGTAGAATAATTGAAAATTTTTCACTTCAAGTTAACGAAAGTTCTCTTACTGGGGAATCTGAAAGTGTAAATAAATTTGTTGATGTTATAGAAGAAGAAGACATAGCTCTTGGAGACAAAAAAAATATGGTATTCTCTGGTTCTTTAGTTACTTATGGTAGAGCTTTAGTAGTAGTTACTGGTACTGGAATGAATACTGAAATAGGTAAAATTGCTAACTTAATGGAAGAAACACAAGAAAAGGAAACCCCTCTTCAAGTTAGTCTAGATGATTTTAGTAAAAAACTTGCTATTGGTATATTTGTAGTTTGTATCATAGTCTTTGCTCTTAGTCTTTATAGAGGAACTACTCTTTTAGATTCTCTTATGTTTGCTGTAGCCTTAGCTGTTGCTGCTATTCCAGAGGCTTTAAGTTCAATAGTAACAATTGTACTAGCCCTAGGAACTCAAAAAATGGCTAAAGAAAATGCTATTGTTAAAAAGCTTAGAGCTGTTGAAGGTTTAGGTTCTGTTTCTGTAATATGCTCAGATAAAACAGGAACATTAACACAAAATAAAATGACAGTAAAAAAGATATTCCTTGATAACAAATTAATTGATGGTGAAGAATTAGATCTTAATGATGAATTAACTAAGTACTTAATTAATAGTTCAATTTTATGTAATGACTCTACATCAAAAAATGGTGTGGAAATGGGTGACCCAACTGAAGTGGCACTAGTTAAATTAGGAAATAAATTATCTTTAGATGAATTAGAAATTAGAAAAACCTATGAAAGATTAGGTGAAATGCCTTTTGATTCTGATAGAAAACTTATGAGTACTATTCATAAATTTGATAATAAAGAATTAATGTTTACAAAGGGTGCCTTTGATGTATTGTTAGATAGAATAGTTAAAATTAAGACTTCTTCTGGAGTAAGAGATATAACTTATGAAGATAAGCAAAATATAATAAATGCTAATAAACAGTTATCACAAAGTGGTTTAAGAGTTTTAGCCTTTGCTTACAAAGAATTTGATGTTTCAGCTAACTTATCCTTTGAAGATGAAAATAATTATACATTTATAGGTCTTATTTCTATGATAGACCCACCAAGAGAGGAATCTGCTGCAGCAGTTAGAGATTGTATAACAGCTGGAATTAAACCTGTAATGATTACTGGAGACCATAAGATTACTGCATCAGCTATAGCAAAACAAATTGGTATCTTAAGAGATGGTGATAGAGCTATTGAAGGTGTAGAGCTTGATAAAATGTCTGATGAAGAATTAAGAAAAAATGTTGAGAATATTTCAGTTTATGCAAGAGTTTCCCCTGAACATAAAATTAGAATAGTTAGAGCATTCCAAGATAATAATGAAATTGTAGCTATGACTGGTGATGGTGTTAATGATGCTCCTGCTCTTAAACAAGCTGATATAGGTATTGCAATGGGAATCACAGGAACAGAAGTATCAAAGGATGCTGCATCTGTTATCTTAACAGATGATAACTTTGCTACTATAGTTAAATCTGTAGCTAACGGAAGAAATATATATAAGAATATTAAAAATTCTATTAAGTTCTTATTATCTGGTAATACTTCTGGTATATTATCAGTACTATATGCATCAATAATGGCTTTACCAATGCCATTCCATGCAGTACATTTATTATTTATTAACTTATTAACAGATAGTTTGCCTGCTATAGCAATTGGTATGGAACAATCTAAAAAAGACTTATTAAAGGATAAACCAAGAGCTAGAAATGCTTCAATTTTATCTAAAGACTTTATAACTGAAATATTACTTGAAGGTATAGTTATTACTATATTTACTTTATTATCATTCTATGTGGGATTAAAAACAGATAGTAATGTAGCATCTACAATGGCCTTTGCAACACTTTGTTTAGCAAGATTATTCCATGGATTTAACTGTAGAGATGATAAGTCTATATTCTCTATAGGATTATTTACGAATGTAGCTAGTTGGTTAGCATTTGGAGCTGGTTTAATATTATTAAATTTAGTTTTATTTGTTCCAATATTAAGAAGATTATTTGAAGTAGCTCCATTAACTGGTTCACAAGTAAGATATATTTACTTATTTGCATTTATTCCAACTTTAATAGTTCAAATAGTTAAGGTTATAAGAGATGCTGTTAATAATAAGAAATCTTCTGACTTTGATTCTAATGAAGAAGATAGTGATATTAGCAAAGTAGCTTAGTAGTTAATAGATAATAACTAATAGTTAAGAGTTAAGAGTTAAGAATTAAGGAAGAAGTTCAGCTGAGGCTGAACTTCTTTTTTTATTTTTATGGAATTTATAAAATATTTACTTATGTATAACTTTTATATGCTTCTTTCCTTTATATCATAGTTAATTTCGAATTCTGGCATTCCTGTAACGTAGGGAGCTATTTCATAGTATGGAAAGTGTATTATTATCTTATTATCTCTAATATAAAAGCTTTGGTTTTCTTTAATTCCGTTAAAGCCTTCTTTTCCTGTGAAATAGTATTCTGGGTGCTTGTTTATTTCTTTTGATATTTCATTATTAATATAGGTCTTATAATCATATCCTTCTGTGAATAAGTCCTTTAGCATTATCTTATTTCCTGTTATAGTATCGATGTTGTATGTATTTCTAGTGGTTATTCCATGAGCTCCGCCACTAAATTGATAATAATCTATATAGAAGCTTAGTATCTCTTCATTATTAGTTACTGTATATCTAGCCATTAATTCATAGGGTATAGTTGGTTTAAGGCTTTCGCTAGTATCCTTTGTTTCTTTTATCCAACTGTTAGTCCAATCCAGGATTTCATTATTGATGTCTCTTTCTTTATTTTCATTACTTAATCCAACTATTTGAGGTATTTCTACATCAATATTTATAAAGTTAGTTTTTTCCTTTATAATCTTATCCACAATACTTGTTTTTTTTACATAATTATCCTCAATACTTATTAACATAGCATGTGGATAAGTACACCAATTAGTTGTTAATAATAATGTAATTATTATTAATTTACATACCTTTTTCATAACTATTTCTCCCAATTATATGTAATTATTTTGAATATTAATAAAAGTCAAACTTGTCACTTTATTATATTATCTACAATGTTGTTAATAATTATTAGGTAGATTTCAACATATTTTTCACAACTTATCCACAGCACAATGTGGATAGTGTGTGTAACATACATTATTTAACTTTAATTCTTTATAAAACCACTCCTTATTTCTACTTTAATTCTAAATTATAAAAAAATTGTGGATAACTTCAAAATTTTTGTTTAAACAAACAAAAATCATAGTGTATTTTGTCACACTATGATTTTAGCTTATTTTATTCTATAAAATTTTATTCATCAGCTTCTTTAGTTTTTACAGAAGTACTTATTAATGAATTTAATTTTCTAAGTTCTTCTGAGGATAAATTTCTCCAACTACCTATCTTTAAGTTACCTAAATTTATATTCATTATCCTTATTCTATTTAGTTTAGTTACATTATAACCTAAGGCTTCACACATTCTTCTTATTTGTCTATTCATTCCTTGAGTTAATATAATTCTAAAAGTTCTTTCATTAATTTTATTAACAACACATTTCTTTGTTATGGTTCCTAATATTCTAACACCACTAGACATAGATTCTATGAACTTATTGTCTATAGGTCTATCCACAGTTACTATATATTCTTTTTCATGATTATTTCCAGCTCTTAATATTTTATTTACTATATCACCATCATTAGTTAATAAAATTAATCCCTGTGAATCCTTATCTAATCTACCTATAGGAAAAATTCTTTTTTCATGATTTACAAAATCAACTATATTTCCTCTTACTTTTTTCTCTGTAGTGCAAGTTATTCCAACTGGCTTATTTAAAGCTATATAAACTAATTTTTCTTCTTTTTTTAAAGGCTTTCCATCTACTTTTACATTAGCATCTAAATTTACCTTCATTCCCATAACAGCTTTTACGCCATCAATAGTTACTCTTCCATCTTCAATAAGCTTATCAGCTTCTCTTCTTGAACAATATCCAGTTTCACTTATAAACTTATTAAGCCTAACTTGAGATCCTCTTTCTTTATGTACGATTACGTATTCTTTATTCTTTTGATTCATTCTATCACCTTTATGGACTTACCTTATTTTCATCTCCTGAATTATTCAGCTTAACCAGAAGTCCGTTTTCTTTAATAAATTTTTCTGTTTTTTCTAAAGCATTATATTTAAGTGCCTTACCAGTTATGGTAATTACAATTCCTGTATCAGGAACCATGTCATTATTATTAGCATATCTTAATATTTCTTTTATAGAATCATCTATATTAGTATTAGTTATCTTTAAGTTATCTAGCATTTCATTACCTCTTTCAGTTTTAGAATATGCATCGATAATCTTATCAAATTTATTAACCTCTACAGTTATTAAGGATGTTGTTTCTACTGCAATAATTTTATCTATTGCTCTGTACTGAAATATACCTATAATAAAAATTATTACTAGCATACTTACTATTATAGAAATTTGGAGTTTATATTTCTTTAAAGTAAAACTTTCCTTGCTAATGAAATCTTCCCCTATTCTATTTTCCTTTTTAGACTTGACTTTAATAAATTCACCTTTTGAAGTTAAAATAATAGAATTATTTAGCTTCTTAGAAAGTATTATACCCCTATGTTCTTCTTCCCTATTAATTTGTATAATTTCTTCTGAGCTAGGAACTTCTACAGCTTCTTCAATTTGTAAATATTCCTGCAAATACTTATAATTAGGATTTGATAATATAACAACAAAGGTTACTATATATTCTTTCCAAGTTTCATAAAATTCTTTATCAATCGGTGTTCTTTTTAAAAGTCTATTTATAGGAAATTTTTTAGTAGTGCTTAAATAATCAAAAAGTTCAATATCTTCTATTATGAAATATGCAATATTTAATATTTTATTTCTAATTATATAGGATGGCTCATCATGAATTAAATCCTTAATTAGTATCTTATATACT
Source organism: Bacillota bacterium (assembly GCA_023445445.1). Taxonomy (GTDB): domain Bacteria; phylum Bacillota; class Clostridia; order Clostridiales; family Clostridiaceae; genus Clostridium. The sequence goes on along the minus strand of JAEXLD010000089.1, from coordinate 46 downwards.
AAAAGTTCTTCCTTTAATCTATTAATCTCATCCTCACGCTTTTCAA